>NZ_JAYLVN010000020.1:0-122658 GCF_046156345.1 Variovorax sp. H27-G14 | reverse complement strand
CTTCGGTGGCAAGCCTGTGCAGGTGTAGAAGCAAGGCAGTCACTGCGTTCGCTTGAGACCTTCAAGAAAGAAGAAATGCGACATGTCTATTTGGCCAGAGATGCGACATCTGAATTTGGCCTTGACATTAACGAGGGCCGACCCCGGTCCGATAATTGCAAGCCAAGCCTCCCAAGCCCGCCCCTAAAAGGCCGCCACGTGACGCCACCCGCCTATCTGTCCCCCAAGCTCGCACTCACCGCCCCGCGTGGCTTTGCGCTGCGCTACAGCGGCCAGTCGCGCTACCACTGCGACTGGCACCTGCACGACTGCGCGATGCTGCTGTGGCCGCAGACCGGCGGGCTGAAGACGGCGTGGGTCAATGAACAGTCGAACGACACGGGCAGCGTGCAGCTGTCCCGCTCCAGCGCCATCCTGCTGCCCGCCGCCACCGCGCACAACACCAGGGCCAGCACGCAGAAGCAGCGCCACGGCGAGCTCTACCTCGCGCCCGAAGTGCTCAAGGGCCGCGGCAGCTTCGGCGCGTTTCGCCTGGACGGTGCCACGCTGGCCATGCTCGACGCGCTGGTGTCCGCCGCGCTCGATCCGCGCAGCGCCGAGCCGCTGGTCGACGCCATCGTCATGCAGATTGCCGTGGGGCGCAGCATGCCGTTGTTGCCCGACGCGCCGGCGCCGACGCTCGGCCAGAAGATGGTGCGCCGCTTTCATCTCGCGCTGGAATGGGACCAACAGGTGCCGCTCGTCGATGCGCTCGCCTGCGAGCTGGGCGTTTCGCAGCGTCAGCTGCAGCGCGCCTGCCAGCAAGAGTTTGGCGCGTCGCCCATCGACATTCGCCGCCGCATGCTCGCGCAACGCGCCCGCGAGCTCATGACGCAAGGCCTGTCGCTTGCGCAGACCAGCCTGCAACTCGGCTTCGCAAGCAGCGGGCACCTGGGGCGGCTGTTGCGGGCGGTTTCGCACTGAGGCTGAGCGCGCGGGCCAAGCCGCCTGAATCGGCCTGAATCGGCCTGAATCGGCCTGAATAGACCTGTTGCGGCCCGTCGCTTTCTGGATCAATCGTCGTCGCGTCCAGGTTCGTGCCCGGCACCGCCTTTTTCTAGCATCGGCCCACACACCCTTGGAGCCGATTCATGCATGGACCTTTTCAGCGCGCCGCCCGCACGGCCGCACGACACATCGCCCCGCTGGCACTCGGCTTCTCAGCCCTGTGCGGCGTGTCCGCCTTCGCGCAGGACTGGCCCGCCAAGCCGATCACCGTGATCGTCCCCTTCCCCGCCGGTGGCGGTACCGACCTGGTCGTGCGCTCGGTGCAGGTGGCGTTGCAGAAGGCGCTGGGGCAGCAGCTGGTCATCGACAACCGCGCGGGCGCCGGCGGCACGATCGGCTCCGGCCTTGTCGCGCGCGCCAACCCCGACGGCTACACGGTCGGCATCGCCACCACCAGCACGCACGCGGTAAGCACCGGCGTGTACAAGAAGCTGTCGTATGACCCGGTGAAGGACTTTGCGTACGGCGGCCTCATCGGCACCTCGCCCTATGTGCTGGTGGCCAACCCCGAGCTGAAGGCGACGGACATCAAGTCGTTCATCGCAGCGCTGCGCGCCCGCCCAGAAGGCGCGAGCTTTGCTTCAGTCGGCGCGGGCACCGTGTCGCATTTGCTGGGCGAGAAGTTCAAGGATGTGGCAAAGGCGCCATTGGTGCATGTGCCGTACCGAGGCGCAGCCCCCGCGTACACCGACCTCATCGGCGGGCAGGTGCAGTTCATGTTCGACAACCCCGTCGGACTCGCGCCCTACATCCAGAGCCACAAGCTGGTGGCGATCGCCACGACCGCACCCGACACGCTGCTCGCCGGCGTACCCACCTTCGCGCAGGCGGGCGTCGCGGGCTTTGACCAATCGCTCTGGTACGGCTTTGCCTTCCCCAAGAACACGCCGAGCGCAATCGTCGACAAATTCAACCGCGCATTGACTGCCGTGCTGAGCGATCGCACGGTGGCGGCCGACCTGGCTGCCAAGGGCGTGCGCGCCACGCCCGGCAGCTCCGCCGCCATGCAAGGCACGGTGGCGCGCGATGCGCCCTTCTGGCGCGGCATTGCGCTGGCCGCCGGCGCAACCGCCGATTGAACGCGCACCCCATGGAAATGACTCAGCAACAACACGGCGAGGTCGCGGGCCTGCGCGTCTTCGTCAACGGCCCCGGCGGCGGCAACCCGGTGCCCCTGGTGCGAAACGCAGACGGCATGAGCGCTTCCGACATGCAAGGCGTAGCCCGGCGCCACGGGCATGAATCGGCCTTCGTCTTCGCGCCGAACGAGCCCGGCATCGACTGGAAACTGCGTTTCTTCGTGCCCAACCACGAGATGGAAATGTGCGGCCATGCCACGGTCGGTGCCCTATGGGCACTGCGCGCGTGGGGCCAATGGACCACGCCCACCGCGCGGGTGCGCACCCTGAGCGGCGTGGTCGACGCCTGGTGGGACGCACCGCGCGCTCGCGTGTGGATCTCGCAACCGAAGGTGAGGCTTTCGGCGGTCAACATGCATTTCAGCGACCGCGTGGGCCAGGTGCTAAACCCGCACGCGTACTCACACCCGCACGCCATGCGCAACCCACGCCAGCCGCCGCTGCGTAACTCGCGTGTCGTGAACGCCGCCACCAGCCGCGTCAAGACCCTGGTGCGCATGCCTAGCATCGCCGCGCTCGATGCGCTGGTGCCCGCGCTCGAACAGGTCGAGGCGATGTGCGCGGCCATCGATTCCACGGGCCTGTATCCCTACGCCGTGGAAAGCGGGCCCGACGGCATGACGTCCGTTGCGGCGCGCCAGTTCCCACGGTCTTCCGGCTACCCCGAAGACGCTGCCACGGGCATTGCCGCGGCCGCGTTGTGGGGCTACCTGAGCACCACCGACGCCATTCCGGTCGGCACGCAGGCCGCGCCGGTCGTCACGCCGATCCGCCAGGGCGAGGCCATGGGCAGCCCGTCGGCCATCGACTTGCAGGCGCGGTTCGGTCCGCACGGCGACATGGTCGGGTGCTGGCTGGGCGGGCAAGTGGAATGGGCCGCGCTGTGAGCGCCGCAACCCCGGAGCAACGCCTGCGCGCGGCAGGGTTCGTGTTGCCGCCCGCGCCAACGCCCAAGGGCAACTACGCACCGGCGTGCGCCGTGCCGCTGGGCGACGGCAGGCAGTGGGTGCATGTGAGCGGACAGACCTGCCGCATCGACGGCCGCGCCCTGGCGGGCTGCTGCCGTGACGCGCACGACATGCTTGCAGCGGCGCATGCCGCGGAGGTGGCCGCGTTGAACGCGCTGTCGGCCCTGGCGAGTGCCGCGGGCGGGTTGTCGAATGTCGAGCAGATTGTTCGCGTGCGGGGCTTCGTCAACGCCGAGGCCGGTTTCGGGCGGCACAGCGCGGTGCTCGATGGGGCGTCGAACGTGCTGGGCGTGGCCTTCGATGCCCACCCGCCGCCGGCGCGCAGCGCCGTGGGCGTGAGCAGCTTGCCGGACGGGGCCTGGGTGGAGATAGAGCTGGAGGCGGTCTTGCGCGCCGGTTAGCGCGAAGCGCCTCCGGCATCCCTGCCCTGCCCTCAGCCTTCGGTCTCTTCTTCTTCGTCCTCGTCTTCTTCGGCATCTTCCGCGCGGCGAACCGTCACGAAGTTTTCCGCGTCTTCCACGAAGGCCATGGCCTTGCCATCAGGCGCCATGCCGCGCACTTCGCTCTGCGCGCCTTCGCCGTTCTGGTAGTCGACCGACACCAGCGCGAAGCAGGCCAGGGGTTCTTCCATCTCGCCGTCGTCGCCGCCGTCATACACGGCCACCCATCCCTCGGCGGGCATGATTTGCAGGATCTTCACTTCTTCCATCGGGTCATTCCAAGCTTGAAAAATACGTTGTGCCTTGCAGCATATCGCAAGGAATTGACGCTGTTCGACCTACGCCTCGTGCTCCGCCCTGGGCACTGACGCATTCGCCGTGCGCATTGCCCCAAGTGCATTTGGCGGCCTCGAAGGTCGGCCCATCCACAGCAAGCACTCCCTGGTCAGGGCTTGATGAAAGTCGAACAGGCTGAATCGGAGCGCTTGATTGAAGAAAACGCCAAGTGCTTCGTTTGGTGCCCCTTCGTGCCGCGCTATTTCTCGATACCCTGGCGTTGCTGCTCGCGCTGCGCCAGCAGATCGACGAACGCGCGAACCTTGGCGGGACGAAAGCGCGCGGTCGGAAACACGGCGTGGATGCCGCCAGAAGGCAGATGCCATTCGGGCAGCACCTGAACGAGCCGACCGGCGGCAAGCTCGTTTTCGATCGCATAGTCCGGCAGCACCGAGAGGCCCGCGCCCTGGCATACGGCCTCTCGCACGGCAAGCGTGGCGTCCAGAAAAATCGAGGCCTGCACGTTCACATGCACGTTCACTTTCTGGCGCTTCGAATGGTTCAACGAAAACTCCCACCGCAGGTGCTCACGCAGCGCGGTGTTGGCAACAAAGGGCAACGGGGCAATGTCTTCAGGCCGGGTGAGCCGCGCAATCTCTCGCGCCATGCTCGGTGACGCCACGAGCAACTGACGGAACGAGCCGATTTTTCGCGCCTGCTGGCTGGTCTCCGCGAGCCAGCCGACGCGGATCGCCAGTTCGATGCTGCCGGCCATGATGTCCAGCGTCTGGTCCGTCAGGATGGCGTCGACCTTGCACGCGGTGTAGCGCTTGGTGAACGCGGCAATGGCCGGCACCACCGCAGCCCGCGTCATTGCGGCCTCGGCCACCGTGCAGGCCATCAAGGCCAGCGTCGACAAGAAGCTGGCGACCTGGGGCCCGCAGCTCAAGGACAACGGCCCGCAGACCCTGGCCGACATCGTGATGCCTGAGGTGTTCGACGGCAGCGCAATCGCACTGGAAGACCAGTCCATCGAGATCGTCAATGCAGAGGGCCTGCCCAACCGCCGCTACCTCTGGGTGAAGTCGCTCGATGCCATCTTCGGCGGCGTGCTGGTGTTCTCCGGCGTGCATGTGTGGACGGCCGACACCGCGAGCGCCGAAGGCCGCGCGGCCTGGATCAAGACGCTCGACGCCATGGCCGCCCGCAAGCCGGCCGTGGTGGTGCCGGGGCACATGGCACCGGCTGGCGCCATCGACGTTTCGGCAATCCGATACACCCGCGACTACCTCGTGGCCTTCGAGCAGGAGCTCGCCAGGACCACCGACAGCGCCGCGCTCATCGCAGCCATGACCCAGCGCTACCCGACGGCCGGCATGGGCGTTGCGCTGCAGATTGGCGCCAAGGTTGCCAAGGGCGAGATGAAGTGGGGTTGATGCAATGAGCAGCAACCTCGACATCATTCGCGCCACCTACGAAGGCGCGTCGCAAGAGAACGGCAAGCACCTGCTCGCCGCCCTGGCCCCCAATGCCACCTGGACCGAAGCGGCCGGGTTTCCCTATGCCGGCACCTACACCGGCCCGGCGGAAATCTTCGACCAGGTTTTTCGCAGGCTGGCGACCGAGTGGGTGGGCTACAAGGCCGTGGTTCACACCTACCTGGCCGATGGCGACCGGGTCGCGGCATTCGGCACGTATTCAGGCACGTACGCGAAGACCGGCAAAGCCATGAGCGCGAGCTTTGCGCATCTGTACCGGCTGCACGACGGGAAGATCCTGACCATGGAGCAGTACGTCGACAGCGCCATGGTGCGGCAAGCCATGCAGTAAGGCTGTTCGTGGCTGCTCATGGCTGTTGGCAGCGGGCGCACCTCGCATGCCTGGCGGCCGCTCGCTCGCCTTTGTGCTCGGCCCGGCGGTTTCGCGTTCGACAGCCGCATTGCGCATTGCGCCAGCGCAATCAGGATTCCCGTCCCCTGTGTGCCACGCACAGGTGCACACCCGCTTGGCCCCCATGCGTCTGGGACACGAGGGTGACTTCTGCACATGCGTGTAGACGCCGCAAAGGGCACGCATGCTCTTGGGGTCTTTGGGCACCCGGACGGCCTGCGCGTCAGCCGGAATCACCGGCGCTGCAGCCGCGCCTCAATGGCGCGCGGCTGCGCCTGCGTCGAGAAATCCGCGGATCGCCGCCGCCGCCTGCACGGGGGCCTCTTCCTGCGGCAGGTGTCCGCTGCCCGCGATGACCACCTGTTGCGCATGCCGCAGAACGGCGGCGTAGTCCGCCGCGTTGGCCACCGGAATCATTGCGTCGCGCTCGCCCCAGAGCAGCAAGGTCGGTGCGTCGATGCGCCGAAGCAGCGGCACCGGGTCGACGAGCACGGTTTGCGCCATGCGATCGAGCAGTGCCTGACGAGCACCCGGCGCCCGCAGAAAGTCGTCGTAACGCGTGATCAGCGCATCGGTCACCATGCCGGGTTCGGCGTAGGCCGGCGCGAGCGACGAGCGCAGCAAGGCCTTGGGCATCACGTAGCGCATCAGCTTGAACATCCACGACACATGCGGTGGCTGCCCATAGCTGAAGCCCGGACTCGCAAAGCCGTCGGGCGCAACCAGCACCAGCTGGTCGACGCGCTGCGGATGCAAAGCCGCAAAAGTCCATGCAATGCGCCCGCCGATCGAATGGCCGACCACGCTGCTCGCGCGCAAGCCAAGCCGGTTCTGCAGCGCGATGAGCAACTCGATGCTGCGTGCGTCGGTGTAGTTGTTGGCGGGGTCGGGCGGGCTCAGCCCGTTGCCCGGGAGGTCGAAACGGATCACGCGGTAGGCAGGCTCGAGCACCTTCGCCACGGCGTCCCATGTCTCCAGGTTCGACGCAAAGCCGTGGATCAGAATGACGGATGGCGCACCCTTCGGGCCGGTGTCGCGCACATGCAGCATGGCGCCGGAAATCTCCATCATGTCGGTGGGCTGCGCGAGGTAGCGGCGCTCCAGATCCGCACGGCTGAGGTCGGGCGTCCACAGCCAGAAAAGTGCCGCAATCAGCAACGCGGCGCACGCGACCAGGGTTAGGGAAAGCATCGGTCTCACGGCGTCGCCATTCGCACCGCAGCCATGCCCGGCGCACTAGAATCGTCGCCTGTTTCGTGCTGTGGGCCACAACGATGAAATCGATTGCCTCCCTGCTGACCGCCCTTGCGATCGGAGTTTCCGCCAGCATTGCGTTGGCCGCCACCGAGCCTGCCGCAAAGGCCGCCAAACCCGACCTGGTAAAGGGCGAACAGGCCTTCGCCGCCAAGGCCTGCGCGGCATGCCATGCGGCCGACGGCAACTCGGCGGTGCCTGCCAACCCCAAGCTCGCGCAGCAGCATCCGGAGTACCTTCTCAAGCAGTTGATCGAGTTCAAGTCCGGCAAGCGCAAGAACGCCATCATGGGCGGCATGGCCAACACGTTGACCGACGAAGAAATGCGCGACGTCTCGTGGTTCCTTGCGTCCAAGACCGAAAAGCCGGGCTTCTCCAAGGAGCGCGACCTGGTCGCCGTTGGCGAAAAAATATACCGGGGCGGCATCGCCGATCGCAGCGTGCCCGCCTGCGCGGGCTGCCACAGCCCCAACGGCGCGGGCATTCCCGCGCAGTACCCGCGCATTGCGGGGCAGCACGCCGACTACATCGCCTCCCAGCTCACGGCCTTCCGCGACGGTGTGCGAACCAACAGCGTGCCCATGACGGGCGTTGCCGCCAAGCTCAACGATCGCGAGATCAAGGCGGTCGCGGACTACATCGCGGGACTGCGCTGAGCCTTCAGTCGTTCTGGGCTGCGGCATAGGCTCTTTGTTTCACCCAGGCCGTCGCTATTTTTCTGGCGTGCCGTCTGGCCAACTCCGTCGTCGCGAAAGCATCGGCACTCGACTGAACGACCGGCATGCCGCCCGGCCAGCAGAGCTCGCTGAAAACCACCGGCCTGAAACGGCCCTGACCATCGGGCACACAGCAGCACAGAAACGACCAGCCGCGGCAACCGAAGGGCTCGAAGCCCGCTGCGTCCGTTGCACTGCGCACCTTTTTCATGCGCGCCTCGCAAGGCCGTCCACGTTCGCACGCTGCACTTTTCGAATCCAGGCCGCGACCGGCCCAGGGGTTTCTTCGTGCGCGAGATGCCCCGCATGCGCCAGCCGCAACAGGCTCGCACCCGGCACCGATTGCTGCACGCGAATCGATTGCGCCATGGGCACGGCCCGGTCCAGCGCGCCGGCCATCAGGTGAAGGCGCGTGCCCAGTTCCGGCAGGCGTGCCTGCAGCGGCGCGACGTTCCAGCGCGCCATCATGCCCAGCGCGCCCGCCACATGGACAGGGTTGCCCACCAGCCGTGCGTAGAGTGCCTGGCCGCGCGCATCGAGCCTGGAGCCCGTGCTTCCGACCAGGCGGTTCACTGCAGTCGCATTGGCTGCGCCCCACGCAAAGAGCCGGGCGGCCAGCGAGTTGGCGGCCATCACTTTCGCGGCCTGCGGCAGCACCACGCCAGCGAGGCCCGCAAAAGGAAGAAGCGCGCCATTGAGTGCGAGCCCCGCATCGGCATTCACCTGTTCGTGCAGGCACAGCTGCGCTGCAATGGCGGCACCGGCCGAGTGGCCGGCTATGAGGTCTGGTCGCAGCTGCAAACGCTTCAGCAGCGCGTCGAGCGCATGGGTCATTCCGTCGAGCGACAGCAGCGCGCCCGACGGCATCGAGCTGAAGCCGTGGCCCGGCAGGTCCATCGCAATGCAGGTGAAGTCCTGCGCGAGCAAGGGCATCAGGTCGCGCCACGAATGGCTCGCGGCACCGGTGCCGTGCACCAGCAGCAGCACCGGCCCGCGGCCCATGCGCTGCACATGCCAGCGCACGCCGCCAGCCTCCACAAAGCTGCTGTGCTGCCGGTGCGGCCAATCGAGGCCGTCGACATTCCAGTCCAGCGCACGGGTCATGGCGCTGCCCGGTCCATGGTGACAGCGCGCACGGCGCGCGACATCTCGGCGGCGCCGGCATGCGGCAGCGGCAGGTAGACGGCGCCCATTTCTTCGGCCAGCCGGCGCGCCGGCTCCTGCGGATGCGGCGACGTGTCGAGCACCAGCGTGCGAATGCCCGCGGCACGCACCCGCCGTGCCGAGTCGAGCGCTTCGAGGCTCGCGCGCTGGCGTCCCCCGGTGCCGTCCAGCGCCACGTTGGCACAGCCGTCGGTGAGCAGCACCGCAACGGGCGTGCGGCCGCGCCGCAGCGCCGCCAATGCCAGCGCCAGCGTCGCATCGATTCCGGTGGCCAGCGGTGTGCCGCCACCGCCTGCAAGGCCGGCCAGGCTGCGCCGCGCCCGCACCAGCGAGCGCGTCGGCGGCAACAGCAACTCGGCCGAGCGGCCCCGAAAGGCGATGAGCGACACGCTGTCGCGGCGCACGTAGCAATCCGCCAGCAGCAACTCGACCGCACCCTTGGCTTCGGCAAGGCGGTGCAGTGCGGACGATCCCGATGCGTCCACGGCGAACACGGTCGTGGTCTCGCTGCGCTGCTTGAAATGCGTGATGTGAAAGTCTTCGCGCCGCACGTGCACTGCCACGCCGGTCGGTGCACCCGACGCATCGCTGCCACGGCGCAAGGCTTGCCACGGTGCGGCGGCGCGCAATGTGTCGATGAGGCTGAGCCGCGCACCGTCGCGTGCATGCCCGGGCCGCGCACCGTCGGGGCGACCGCGCAGGCCACCGGCGACCGGCGTGCCAGCGCGCCCCTGGCTGCGCGCGTGACGGCGCTCGGTGCGGCGCGATGTCAGCAGGGCAAGCAAGCCCGGCGGGAGCACGGCGGAGGCGGCATCGAGCACGCGGTCTTCGACCGGCTGCGAGGCATCGCCCTGCTCTGCCGTTGGCGCGGGGGCGGCCTCGTCGTGCGCGGGTGCTTGCTGCGGCTCGGCGTGCGCTTCTGCCTGCGCGTCGTCCGCCGGTTGGTCGCCGTCCTCATCGCCGGGCAGCATCGTGGCCCTTGGCAACAGCACGAGCCGCACGGCGAGCGCGGCGTCCGATACATCGACTTCGGCCCGACTGTCGAGCGCGGCACTGGCGCGCGCAACGCGCATCGCAAGGACCGACGCACGCATCGAATCGACACCCAGCACCAGCGCCGCCGCGCACAAGGCTTCATGCAGCGCATCGGCCGCAACGACCGACGGCAGCCGTGCGCGGGCTTGCGAGATGTGCGTCCGTGTCCAGCGCTGCGCATGCCGGTCGTCGCGGGCTTCGCGCGTCGGCACGAAGCCCAGACTCAACGCGAGCCGGTCGCGCAACGCATCCGGCAATCGTTCGTCCGCATCGATGCCTTCGTCCAGCGCAACAAGGCCGATGCGGGCCGCATGGCGCGCGGCCAGGCCCTGGCGCTCGACGTTCACTTCTTGCGTGTCGAGCACGGCGGCCAGGTGGGCCGCGGTGCGCTGCGAGATGCGCTCGGCCATGCACGCGATCACAAGGCCGCCGTCGCTCTCGACCAGCAAACCCTTTTGCCCCACGGGGCGGCCTGCGCTCAACGTAGCGGCCAGGTCGAGTCCGCCCAGCAGGCGGTCGTCATGGATGTGCAGCGGCATGCGGCGCAGCGGCTGCCCTTCGGACAGCAGCGCCGCCAAGCCTTGCAACCATGCATCACGTTGCGCGCCCGCAGCGCAGCGCACCACCACGCCACCCAGCCCGGCCGGGTCCACGCACAGCAGCGCCGCCACAAGGGCCGCGTCGCTCGCCGCCGTCGCGGCCGTGCCGCCGTTGGTCATAGCCCGAGCAGTTCCTCGATGGCCTTGCCGACTCGCACGCTCGATCCGCTGTCGTCGAGCGGATTGCGGCGCAGCCGGTGCCGCAGCGCGAGCGGTGCGACACGGCGCAGGTGGCTGGTGCTCAGCAGTTCGTCGCCGTCGAGCGCGGCCAGCGCGCGCGCGGCGCGAATCAAGGTGAGTTCACCGCGCAAGCCGTCGGTGCCCAGGCTGATGCACAGGCGCGCCGCACATTCGAGCAACGCATCGGGCACCTGCACGCGGGCGAGACATGCCTTGGCCGCGACGATGCGACGGCGCACCTTCGCGTCCTGCGGCGACCAGTGCCGCAGAAATGCAGCCTCGTCGCGGTCGAAGGCGTCGCGCCGGCGGATCACCTCCACGCGCACGGCCAGGTCGCGCGGCGTGGTCACTTCGACCGACAGGCCGAATCGGTCGAGCAGTTGCGGGCGCAGTTCGCCCTCCTCCGGATTGCCGCTGCCGACCAGCACAAAACGCGCGGGGTGCCGCACGCTGAGCCCTTCGCGCTCCAGCACGTTCTCGCCCGACGATGCGACGTCGATCAGCAGGTCGACGAGGTGGTCTTCGAGCAGGTTCACTTCGTCGATGTAGAGAAAGCCGCGATGCGCGCGCGCCAGCAGGCCGGGCTCGAAGGCCTTCACGCCTCGCGACAGCGCGCGCTCCAGGTCGAGCGCGCCGACCACCCGGTCTTCGGTCGCGCCCAGGGGCAGGTCGACCACGGGCACGGGCACGCGCTCGGTGCGCCTTGCGCCGTTCAGTTTTTTCTGTGCGGCGCAATGCGCGCACGACGTGTTCGCCGAGGCGGGGTCGCAGTGATAGGGGCAGCCGACCACCGCGCGCATTGGCGGCAACAACGCGGCCAGTGCACGCACGGCGGTCGATTTTCCGGTGCCCCGGTCGCCGAACACGAGCACTCCGCCTACAGACGGATCGACCGCCGCGATCAGGATCGCAGTCTTCATCTCGTCCTGGCCGACGATGGCCGAGAAAGGAAAAACCATGACTGGGCTCCAAACCTGAATCAATTGCTCCAGTACCCGATGTGTCAATATTAATTGACATCAATACGTGTCAGACTATACAACGGTTCATCTTTAACTGGTCGACAAAAAAGGAAACCCCATGAGCAACCCAAGTCGAAGGACATTCGTGATCGGCGTGGTCGCAGGCAGCGCTGGCCTCGTCGCGTCGCACGCCTCGGCCCAGGCAGCTACCTTGACCGAAACCGACCCGCAGGCCGCCGCCCTTGGCTACAAAGCCGACGCGACCAAGGTCGACGCGGCCAAGTACCCGCAGCACCAGGCCTCGCAGGTGTGCAGCGGCTGCCAGCTTTTTCAGGGCAAGGCCACCGACGCCACGGGGCCGTGCCAGCTCTATGCGGGCAAGACCGTGTCGGCCAAGGGCTGGTGCAGCGCCTGGGTCAAGAAGGCTTGACGGCGCGCCTTGGCGGCCGCACAGAGCCGGGCGTGATGCGGGTGATGCGCGCGTCCACCTGGCGCTGACCGTCGGCGCACAGGAAGGCCTCGAAGGCGTTTGCCACCTGCGACAGCTGGCAGGTGGTCAGGTGCATCACATGCCAGTCGCGCTCGATCGGGTTGTTGTCGATCGGCAGCAGCGCGAGCAACCCGGCTTTCATCTCCAGCACGCAGGTGTGCAGCGACACGAAGGCAATGCCGAAGCCGGCGGCGCACATCTGCTTGATGGCCTCGTTGCTCGACAGCTCGGAGCCGATACGCAACGGCAGCCCGGCGTCCTTGAACAAGCGCTCGACCGTGGCCCGCGTGCCGGAGCCGCGCTCGCGCACGAGCAGGCGTTCGTCGGCCAGGCGTTCGATGCCGCGCCGCCTGTCCTTCATGAGCGGATGCGCCGGGGCGGCCACGAAGGCCATCGGATGCTTGGCGAAGGGTTGCGAGACGGTCTTCAACTCGGCCGGTGGCCGGCCCATGATCGCAAGATCGACCTCCTGCGCAGCCAGCATACGCACGATGGCGTCGCGGTTGCCCACCTGCAGCTTCACCTTGACCTTCGGGTTGGCATTCGCAAAGTCGACCAGCAGCGGCGGCAACAGGTACTCGGCGGTGGTCACGGCGCCCACGCGCAAGGTGCCTGAAAACACACCCTGCAAGGTCGCCATCTCGTCGCCCGCCTCCTGCCACAGTGCGAGCAGGCGCGCCGCGTAATGGGCCAGCAGCTCGCCCGCCTCGGTGAGCCGAATGCCGCGCCCAGAGCGCTGCACCAGCGGCGTGCCGGCCGAGGCTTCGAGCCCGCCGATCTGGATGGACACCGCGGGCGAGGTGAGATGCATCTCGGCGGCGGCCAGAGACACGCTGCCCAGCCGCGCCACCGCATCGAATGTGGCCAGCTGGCGAAACGTGGCATTGCGTGCAAGCGTCATCGATTCATATTAGTAAAAGCTTATGGGTTCGTAAATAGATTTAACTTTTCGTGATGGGTTCGCTTGCCTACATTGGCTTCTCTTTTCCAAGGAGCAGCCGGATGGGTCACATGAAAGAGCCGACGCATGTCACCGACGCTGTCAAAAACGCGACCCGCTCCGGGAGCCCGACATGCGGATCGATGCCTTGATCTTCGACGTGGACGGCACCCTTGCCGATACCGAGGAGGCGCACCGTGTCGCCTTCAACCTGGCCTTCGAATGGCATGGGCTGGCCTGGCACTGGCAGGCGGCCGAATACCGCGAGTTGCTGAAAGTGGGCGGCGGCAAGGAGCGCATCCGCAGCTACATCGACACGCTGACCGTGGCCGGTGCCGAGCGCGAGCGCCTGAATTTGATGGTGCGCGACATCCACTTCGACAAGATGCGGCTCTACAGCTCGGTGCTGCGCAACGGCACGGTGCCGTTGCGCGCAGGCGTCGCGCGCCTGCTCGACGAGGCGCTGGCGCAGGGCTGCAAGCTCGCCATTGCGAGCACCACCACGGCGGTCAACATCGACCTGCTGCTGCGCTCGACACTCGGGCCGCGGGGACTCGACATGTTCACGGTGATCGCCTGCGGCGACCATGTGGCGCACAAGAAACCTGCGCCTGACATCTACCAGCTTGCGCTGCGTGAGCTCGACATGCTGCCTGCGCACGCGGTCGCCTTCGAAGACTCGGCCAGCGGCTTGCACGCCGCCACGGCGGCCGGTCTGTGCACCATCGTCACGCCCAACTTCTGGACCGAGGACCACGATTTCAGCGACGCGGCCCTGGTGCTGCCCCACCTCGGCAGCCCCGACGTGCCGTTGCCCCGCGAGCCGGGCCGGCGCCTGCAGGCCGCCGCGTGGCTCACCTGCCAGGACATCGAGCGCGTTGCGGCGCGACACGCCAATTTCGCGACGCAATGAGCATTTGCGCTTCATGCCATCAGGCGCGCCCATGTCGACCGGCGGCAGGCTGTCCCTGGTGATGAAGCTGATCTTCACCCCGACGACCATGCGGCTGGTCTAGCGGCGGCGCAAACAGCTGGAGAGGGTAATAGTCCGGCCAATCCCATCGTTGTCATGAAGCTCGTGATCGTAGGGCAGTGATACCTGGCAAGCCCATCGCAGGCAGCGAGCAAGCACATGAGGCCCGCTCATGATGCCCACAGTCGCCATAGGAGCACGCCATTCAGCGCGATGATGAAGCTTGCAATAGCAATGGCGAGTGCAAGCACCGCAGGCCTGTTGGCAAAGCGGCCCATGACCTTGCGGCTGCTGGTGAACCGGATGAGCGGCACCATCGCAAACGGCAACTGCAAGCTCAGGACGACCTGACTGAGCAACAACAGCTTGGTGACTCCCGCCTCCCCGTACAAAAGGGCTACGAAGAAGGCTGGCACGATCGCGAGCGAGCGCGTGAGCAACCGCCGCGCCCAAGGCGGCATCCGCAAGCGAACGAAGCCTTCCATCACGATCTGTCCAGCCAGGGTAGCCGTGACCGCGGAGCTGAGTCCTGATGCAAGCAACGCGATGCCGAATACCGTACTCGCCAGCGCCACGCCCGTAATCGGTCCAAGCAGTTCGCTCGCATCCTGCAGGTCGGCAACGTCATGATGGCCGTTGACATGAAAGATCGCTGCGGCCGAAATCAGGATGGCTGCATTGATGAAGAAGGCGATCACCAGCGCGCCCACGATGTCGACCGTGGCGAATCCCATGGCCTGGCGCTTGCCCGCGTCGTCACGCACGTAGTCGCGCGACTGGACGATGGATGAGTGCAGATACAGGTTGTGCGGCATCACCGTGGCGCCCACGATCCCGATGGCCACGTAGAGCATGCCCGGGTTGGTGATCGTCTCCTTCGACGGCACGAAGCCGGCCAGCACACCGGCCAGTTGCGGCTGGGCGACCACAAGGCTCAGCCCGAAGCATGCGGTGACCACGGCCAGCAGGCTCACGATGACGCACTCCAGGTAACGAAAGCCTCGCCGCTGCAGCCAGAGCACCAGGAAAACGTCCAGCACCGTCAACGCCACACCCCAGGTCAATGGGATGCCGAACAGCAGCTTGAAAGCAATGGCGGTGCCGATGACTTCCGCCAGGTCGCATGCACAGATAGCGACTTCGCAAAGTAGCCACTGTGGCACCACCGTGCGAGGCGCGGAGTGGGCGCGGCACGCCTGCGCAAGATCGAGTCCGGATGCGATGCCGAGTCGCGCCGCGAGCACCTGCAGAAATATTGCCATGACGCTCGATAGCGCCACGATCCAGAGCAGCGTGTAGCCGTAAGCCGAGCCACCTGCCAGATCGGTCGCCCAGTTGCCGGGGTCCATGTAGCCGACGGCCACCAGGTACCCCGGTCCCGCGAAGCGAAGCATGCGTTTGAGCCACGAGCTGCGCGATAACGGCACTGCGCTTGGGGCAGCGTGCGAGACGGGGAAGGACTCCTGAACTGCGGAGGGCGGTGGCATATATCTTCTCCAGAACTGTCTTGAGCTCGTGCCCGGTCCGCAGGGCCGCAGGCGGCCCTGCGGTGCTTCGTCTATCTGGAAATTCCCTCGACGACATGGGCATACGCGACGACCATGCCCAGGAAGACGATGGCGAACCCTGTCCATCGCCGGGCCTGGCGCCGTCCGAGATGCCACGCAACGTTCGCGCGAGCAGCAGCAGCGGGTGTGCTCTTGAATTGCATCGTGCTTACCTCTTGGAAAATGATTTCAAAGGAGGTCCGAAGCTGCGACGCGACAGATCGATGCCGCGTCGCAAGACGGATCAAGAGCGATCAGGCAAATGCGCTGCTCATGCTCAGCACGCCATTGACCCCGGCGGGAAAGAAGCCGCCCTTGTTCACTGCGTCCTTGGTGAGGTAGACGATGTTGAGCACATCGCCCGGCGAACGACTGAAGGCAATGCCGTTGCTGTCCAGCGGAACGATGTTCGACGTGTCGGCCGTACCGGTGATTCCCTGGTCGTCGTCGGCGGAGTTGTCGAGGCTGTCGCGTGCATCGGAGATCGCGTCCGCGCTCGTGCGCAGCGAAGGCGTCTGGATGCCCTTGGCGTACAGCACCGTGCGAACCAGCCCCGCGTGATAGGCCTCGGCCGCCAGAATGCCAGCTGCTGCCTCCAGATAGGCCTTGCTGGTGATCAGCGGCGCGGCGCCCTTGTAGGCGGTCACGCCTACGTCTTCGAAGATGAACGCGCCCAACAGGAAGGCCTCGTCGCTCGCATACGGATCGAAGGACTCGCCCGCCTTGATCAGGCCCGCCGCGCGCGCTGCGGTCGAGAACGCACCGTTCGGGTCGGTGCCCACATCGATCTGCGGCTGCGCGACCGCCGAGGCGCCCAGCGCAGCGCGCAAGAAGCGCACGTGATCCGCTTCATCCTTGGCGATCTCGCGTGCGTACTGCGCAACCACCGGGTCCTTGAACGGAACCTGGTGGCCGCCAATCACATTGCCGCGCGTGCCGGTGCCACCGAGCTGGTCGTCGCTAAGGCCCTTGCCGAAAACAGCGTACTGGTAGAACTGCGCCTCCAGGTACTCGAGGTTCAGCGCGAAGTTGAGGATGTCGCCGTCGGAGAGCGTTGACGCGGGCGGCGTGACAGGAGGAGGGATGCCTTGCCCGATGGCGTTGCCGCCACCGCCGCCGCAGGCCGCAAGGATCGTGCCGCCGGCCACGCCGACTGCGAAGCCGGTGCTCTTGCGAAAGAAGTTTCGTCGCTCCGCACGCTTCTCACCGTGCTTCTGCAACATGTCCAAAGTCAGGATATTACCGAGCATGAGTTTCTCCTTGGCTGGGCGCATGTCCCTCGGGCAACGCGCCTTCACCGGTGCCGAAGATCGCCGCACGCCAACACCCCGGCCGCGCGACACGATGGACTTCATTCGCAAACTCAGACCCGCTCGGGGCAAGAGCCCAACATTCGATGTCCGCGGCAAGTACGTCGAAGAACGTTCATCTGGATTGACTTAAGACGTCCTTAATTTATTTCTTACATCTCTGTCGTAGATCTACCTTCCGACATCAATGCGCATTCACAGAGCGTGAGGGACAACGACGAAATGAGCCCGGGCGTTTGCCGGGGCTCACAGTGATGCGATGGTGACGCGCGCCCAAGGCGCGCGGGTGCAGGTTTACTTGGGCAGCAGCACCTTGTCGACCACGTGGATCACGCCGTTCGATTGATAGACGTCAGCGATGGTGACCGTGGCCGTACCGCCCTTTTCGTCAGTGATCATGACCTTGCCGCCACTCGACTTTGCCGTGAGGCTGCCGCCGGCCACCGTCTTGAGCGACGCCATGCCGTTGCCGTCCTTGATCATCTTGGTGAGGGCTGCGGCATCGACCTTGCCCGGCACCACGTGATAGGTGAGCACACCGGTCAGCGCGGCCTTGTTCTCGGGCTTGAGCAGCGTGTCCACCGTGCCGGCCGGCAACGCCGCGAAGGCCTCGTTGGTCGGCGCAAAGACCGTGAAGGGGCCGGGGCCCTTGAGCGTGTCGACCAGGCCCGCGGCCTTCACTGCGGCCACGAGCGTCGTGTGGTCCTTCGAGTTCACTGCGTTGTCGATGATGTCCTTGGTCGGATACATCGGCGCACCACCCACGGTGACCTGCGCAATGGCTGCGAAAGAGCCCGCGGTGAGGGCCACGGCCAGTGCTGCGGTGGCAAGGCGGTTGAGTCTGCTTTTCATGTCGAGAGTCTCCAGGTGTGAATGCCGGCGCAGGATGTGCATCGACTGCAACCAATACGCCCGCACCCGGTGCCTGGATTCGAACTTCTCGCAACGACGGCAATGCGACGCTCAGAACGTCCAGCGCGCGCTGACCCGCGCGGTGCGCGGCTCCATCGGGTGCACATGCCGGTCGTCCACCCCGCCGTTGCAGGCGCCGCTCACCACTTCGCCCGCCGTGCATGAAGCGTAGTAGTACTCGATGTCGTTGCCCTTCTTGCCCGCGAGGTTGAACACGTCCAGGCCCAAGGTCAGGTTCTTGTTCACGGCATAGCGCGTGCCGAAGTTCAGCAAGGTGGTCGAGCGCGAACGCACGGTGTTGGTCGTGTCCAGCGCACGTGGCCCCAGGTAGCGCAGCCGCAGCGACGTGGTCCATGGCCCGTCGATGTAGGTGAGCCCGGCTGCGAACACGCGCTCGACCGCGTTGTCGACGTAGTTGCCTTCGCCTTCGGGCGCCAGGCCGCGAAAGCGGGCGCGCGACAGCGCGGCGTCGGCTTCGAGTCGCCAGGCGCGGTCGATCTTCCAGCGCAGCGTGGCCTCGAAGCCGCGCCGGCTGCTCGCCCGCCCCGGCTCGGTGGAGCCCGCATCGCCCACGTAGACCAGCTCGGAGTCGAGCTTGAGTTGCCACAGCGCGGCTGTGACCGTGAGGTTTTCGTTGGGCTGAAAGCGCCAGCCGATCTCCGCGCCGCGCCCCTTCACCAGCGCGGGCACGCGGTCGGCCGGCAGGCCGCTCTGCGGGTCGAGCGTGATGGCGGCGCCACGCACGTCGTTGCTGTGAAAGCCCACGCCCGCGTTCAGGTACAGCTCGTGGGCCGGCGTGACGGTGAAGGCCAGCCCGGCCTTCGGGCTCGCGATGGCGTCATGCCCCTTGCCGCTGTTGACGGGGCCGTACACCGGCTCGCGGCCCTGAACGTCGTAGCGCAGCATGTCGCCGCGCACGCCCACATAACCGCGCCAACGCTCGCTGAAGTTCAGCAACTGCTGGCCATACACCGAGAACAGGTCTTGCGTAACCTTGTCGTTGCGAACAGTAGAAAGCCGCTGGCGCGCCTCGGTCTGGTAGAGCCCGACCTCGCCAATGCGGTCGCCGCGCCATTGCGCGCCGAAGCTCAACAGGCCGTCCAGCCCGCCGATCTTGTTGACCATCGAGCGCGAGGCCTGCGCGCCGAACACACGGCGGCGGTCTGTCTGCTCGAACTGGTCGCCGTTCACCGGGTTGTTCAGAAAGTAGGTGAAGTCGGAGAACAGGTCGAAGCGGTAGTCGATGGCGTAGGCGCTGATCTGCGTGTCGCCGTCGGCGCTCTTGTCGAACCATTTGCCCGACAGGCTGATGCGTTGGGTCTTGCCGCCATCGGTGGGGTTGAGGCTGCCGAAGCGACGCAGCTCGCCGCTGTCGATGGCGCGCTCGGGCACCTGGTCGGTCGAGGTCCAGCTGCTCTTGTAGGCCATGCCGGTGATGCTGAAGCCGCGCGTGGGCGAGCCCTGTGAATAGCGCAGCACGGCATTGACCTTCTTGAGGTGCTCGGGCACGTCCCACGGCCCGTTGTTACCCTCGACTTCGATGGCACCCAGCCAGGTCTGGTCCTGCACGGTGCGCGAGCCGGCGGCCAGCAGGCGCTTGAAGCCGTGGCCACCGAGCGTGACCTCGGCAAAGGGCGCGTCGAGCACACCGAAGTAGTCGAGCGACGCACTGCCCGCGAGCGAAAAGTCGCCCGACTCCGCAAAGTAGGGTCCCTTGCGGTAGCGCACCCCGGACACCAGTTCGGGAATCAGGAAGTTCAGGTCGGCATACCCCTGGCCATGGCCGTGCGTGGGCATGTTGACGGGCATGCCGTCGACCGTCACCGCAAAGTCGGTGCCGTGGTCCAGGTTGAAGCCACGCAGAAAGTACTGGTTGGCCTTGCCGTCGCCCGAATGCTGCGTGGCCACCACGCCCGGCACGGCTTCGACGATGTCGCCCGGCCGCAGCTTGGGCCTGGACTGGAAGGACTCACGCTCGGCAGCACCTTCGCTGGCACTGTCTGCGGAGCCGATGGCCGCGTCACGCGGGCCCCTGACCTGCACTTCTGGAAGGTGGTAGTCCTGGGCGTAAACGGCGGTGCTGCCCAACAAGGCGGTGTAAAGAAGTCGATGGCGGATTCGGATGGGCATAGGGCCTCCAGTTCTTTTTTGTAGGAACAAATTGATATTGTTCTTACATCGAACGAAACTGGCCATACGCCAATCGGCGAAGCGTTGTTTTTCAGTTTCGCGGCTTCAAGTGGGTGTGGACGTCGCCGGCGCCATGCGCATGGCTGTGGCTGTGCCCCCCGGCATCCAACGGGACCAAGTGCACGCTGCCGTGGCGCACACCGCGCAATGCCACCAGGTGCTCTGCGCATGTGCGTACCGCCTCGGTCGGACCCCGGAGCACCACGGTTTCCATGCAGTTGTCGTGGTCCAGGTGGGTGTGCAGACTCGTGATCACCAAGTCGTGATGGTCGTGCTGCAGGCCCAGCACCCGGGAGGCGACGGTTTGCTCGTGGTGGTTGTACACGTAGCTGACGCTCGCAACGCACCAGGGTTTTTCCTTTGCGCGCTTCTTTGAGGGGGCCTCGTCCTGCCCCAGGGTTGCGCTGCCAAGGCTAGAGCGGATCAGGTCTCGTACCGCTTCAGAGCGGTTGACGTAGCCCTTGTTGGCGATGAATTCATCGAACTGGAGCGCCAGATCGTCGTCGAGCGAAATCGTAAAGCGTTGCATGAGCCTGGTTTCCTGAGAGAGCTTCGCGCCATCATAGGCAGCCAGCGGGCCGCGTTCCTTGAGGCGTAGTACAGGACCGCCCCGCGTGCGTTTGCTTTATTAAGAGCAATCCGGCAGAGTTCATACACATGAGCACCGCGGCGGCCCTAAAACATCAAGCGTTAACCAGCGTCGAGGCTGCTTGCAGTGCGCTGACGCAGGAGGAAGCTCAGGAGATTGGCAGGTGCCTGGGTCATGACTTGGCGAAGCACGGAGTACGAGACCATTCGGCAGCTTGGCCACCCAGCGTCATGGAGGGCTATGCGGCAGCGAAAGCAGTCGCCCCAAAGCGTCTGTCTGACCGGTTCGTGCGCAAGTGGCTTCAGTTGCGGCTGAACGCCTTCACACGCGGTCGTGCGGTGGATGAGGCCGTGACGCCCGAGTTTCTGACGAAGATTGATACGCCGTTTTGCCCAGTCACCCGCCAAGCTCTCACGCACGCGGAATTGCTGCCGACTGACTGGTCCATCGACCGGCTGAACAACGATGGCGCCTATGCGCAGAGCAATTTGGTCGTGATGAGCACAGCTGCCAACCGCAGCAAGGGCGACCTCAGTCATGCGCAGGTCATGGCGCTGGCTCGAGGAGAAGAGGTGCAATTTGGCTTGTCGCCTGGCGACTGGCTTCGCCTTGCGGCGTTGATGCTCGGTCCTTGCCATGCGATGGACCCGAAGAGTGCGCCGTTCGTGCCTATGGTTGTAGCGGCGCCGCCTTATGTTCCGATGCTGGTGATGCAGCAAGTCCAGCATGTGCTGGCACAAAATTCCAGAAGCAATGCTGTAAGGAATGCCCTCTTGAAAGATCTACGTGTTGCCTGCAAGAGCGAGCGGGCGCAGAACCTCTTGGCACTGCTGTCCGAGCGGGTGTATTTCGGCGTCAAGGGATTGGAGTTTTCTTCCGACGTATGGCTGCAATCGGGCGCGGTATCCGCATTGCACGCTTGGCGCGAGTCTCTCGACGACCCGTCCTGGGGCGCTGTCGGAGAGATCACACGCCACTGGGCGGGTGGGCATAAAGTAGGAAACGCGCAATTGGAAAAGTGGAAACTGGAGAGATTCGGCTACTTTTGACTCGTCTTTCTTCTCTTGTCGCGCGAGAAGTCTGTTTGGGGAAAACGCAACGAGATTCCATTCCACTGATGTTGACCAAAGCGCAGCTCGCGTTCTGCAGCCGTTGCCGCACAGTGACAGCCTTTTGACTCCCTGCGCCACTTGAACAGCATGTTGGCGTTGACCCCCGTGCGCAGCGCTATTGCCGACAAGGACGCTTCCGGCTTCAAGCTTTGCCGTACCGGCTCCTGTTTGAACGCCCGGTCGTGATTTCGTCGGCTGGCCTTCAAGGCTTGCTCACTGTTCATGGTGTGCACCATCTCCTTCAGCGCACACCTCAAACCGGATCTGCGACCGAGGTCAGATGCTTCCTGCAGACCTCGCTTCAGGCAAGGACGGCCTTTGTCGGACTATTGCGGTAGGGCCGACACGCGGCTGCGCCTGCGTGTGCATTCCTACCCGGCGGCAGGAAAACGGCGTACAGCGGGCGCGGTCCGCCGGGCGAAAAATCGTGCATCGAGACATTCCGGAGCCACGATGTCAAACGCCCCCAAGACCCCGCAACCACCCCGGTGGGCGCTGCTTGCGGGCGTTGTGCTCGCTGCCTTTTCGGCGTTGGTTCCGCCGCCCGCCGCTGCCGCCGGCAACCCGGTGACGGACCAGGTCCAGCGCGGCGCCTACCTCACCAACGCCGGCGACTGCATGGCGTGCCACACCAGCAAGGGTGGTCAACCCTTTGCGGGCGGGCTCTACATGAACACGCCCTTCGGCCAGATCTCCACACCCAACATCACGCCGGACAAGCAGACCGGCATCGGCAACTGGAGCGACGACGAGTTCTACCGCGTCATGCATGAAGGCATCGGCCGTCACGCGGAGTACCTCTACCCCGTCATGCCCTTCCCCTGGTACACCACGGTCACCCGCGACGACGTACTGGCCATCAAGGCTTTTCTGATGACGCAACCTGCGGTGAACAAGGCGCGACCGCCCAACAAGCTCTCGTTTCCGTTCAGCGTACGCGAGTCATTGCTCGCATGGCGCGAGGTGTTCTTCAAGCCCGGTACCTTCGTGCCCGACCCTGCGGCCACCGACGAAGTGAACCGCGGCCGCTACCTGGCCGAAGGGCTGGCCCACTGCGGCGAATGCCACAACGCGCAGCCGGTGGCCGGTACGTCGAAGTTCAAAGGATCGCTGCAGGGCGGCGTCATCGATTCCTGGTACGCGCCCAACATCACTTCCGATGCACGCGACGGCATCGGCAGCTGGAGCAACACCGACATCGCGACCTATCTGAAAACCGGCGTCGCCCCCGGCAAGAGCATTGCGCTCGGGCCAATGGCGCAAACCGTGCACAGCCTGAGCAAGCTCAGCGACGCGGACCTCTCAGCCCTGGCCGCCTACCTCAAGGCCACGCCGCCGTCGGCAGTCAAGGGCAACGACCAGAAGCTGGCCTTGTTCAAGGGCCGCGACGCGCGCGGCGGCCAGACCTATCTCAACTTCTGCGCGTCATGCCACGCCATCGACGGCAAGGGTCTGAAGGGCGTGATACCCCCGCTGGACGGCAACGGTGCCGTTACCTCCAAAGGGCCGCAGAACGTGATCAACGTCATCGTCGGCGGCCTGGAGGCACGCGAAAGATATGCGCCGATGCCGGCCATCGGCGCCGGGATGACCGACCAGGAGATTGCCGACGTCACCAACTACGTGCGCCAGACCTGGGCCAACGGTGCGCCCGCCACGGCGCAGGCCGGCATGGCCGCCGAGGCGCGCCGCAAGGCCGACACGCTGATGAGCGCAGGCGCGTTGAGCGGCTGTCCGAAGATCGACACGCCGACGCTCGGCAAGGCCTTCGACAGCCAGCGCGCGAGCATCGACGCGCAGCTTGCGGGCATGACGGACGAGACCATGCCGGACAAGGCCCAGCGGCTGGTAGCGCAGTTGCGCGCGCGTGCGCCAAAAGCCGCCAATGCGGAGCTGATCAACGGCTTGTCGGGCGCCTACTGCAACGTGGTGCGCAACGACGCGAAGATCGAGCCCAACGAGAAATCGCTGCGCCTGGGTCGCTTCAGCCAACTTGTGTTCATGGCCGCGGATGGGCAGCGGCTGCACTAGCAAAGCGCTTGCTGATGTCGGCACCATGCGCGATGCCGGCGGCGAGCAGCCACGCTGCGACCCACAGCGCACCTGTGTCGTGAACCGCGCATCGCAGCGCCGCCATCAGGCACAACCCCGAGACCATGTTGAGCAGGTAGGCACCCGGCCTCGGCCCGTTGCCGGTAAGGCGGTGATGCACCACGAGCGCGATGCCTTCGACAACGGTGAACGCGATCACGCCGTCGACCAGCCAGGGAAGGTTCAGGTTCGCGTCCACGGTGCCCCGTTCAGCCGAACGGACCATTGAGCCGCACGGTTTCCCAGTTCAGCACTGCAGCAATGGTGACCCACACCAGGTACGGCAACATCAAGGCCGATGCCAACCTTGCGATGGGCCGCAGAACCGCCACCAGCGCCAGCACCGAGAGCCAGAGAAACGGCACTTCGATCAACGACCAGTCCGGCCGGTGCAGCCGAAAATACAGCAGGCTCCACAGCACGTTGAGAAAGCCGTTGAGCGCAAACAGCACGAGCATGCGTTCGCGCCCGATGCGGGTAGCCGCGCGGCGCCAGCCAATCACGCCCGCCGCCGCCGCCAGCGCGAAGATCGTGGTCCAGATCAGGCCGAAGGCCGCGTCCGGCGGTTTCCAGGAGGGCTGCGCGAGGTTGCGATACCACGGGCCCAGGTCGGTCATCAACGCACCCAGCATCGCCACCAGCAAGGCCGCGAGCGCGGCCACCGCCACCGGCTTCCACAGGCGGGCGCGGTGCAACGCCGTCATACACGTGCCAACCCCAGCAGATGCGCAACGTCCTTGAAGAAGATGCGCACATGGGCCATGGGTTTCTTGCGCGCCAGTGACTTGTTCATGTACGACTCGAAGGTCAACTGCTGCACGTCGCGGTCTTCGCAGATCTTCACGAAGCGCTCGCGGCGCCGGTCGGTGCTGTACCAGAACCACTGCATCACGCCAAGCACGCGAAAGACCGTGCCGTGCGCCTTCATGAAACGGCGGCGCGCCTGCTTCAGGCAACGTGCGTCGCCGCTGTCCAGCAACAGATGCACCGCCTCGGCCGCAAAACGCCCACCGGCCATCGCGTAGTAGATGCCTTCGCCCGACGCCGGTGCGACCACGCCCGCCGCATCGCCCGCTAGCACCACATCGCGCCCGTTGTCCCAGCGCGCCAAGGGCTTCATTGGCAGCGGCGCGCCTTCGCGGCGCAGCGTGGCGGCGTCGGCCAGGCCGGCGTCGGCACGCAGCCGGCCGACCGCGCCGCGCAGAGAGAAGCCCTTGTCGGCGCTGCCGGTGCCGATGCTCAGCGTGTCGCCGTGCGGGAACACCCAGCCGTAGAAGTCGGGCGACAGCTGGCCCTGGTAGTAGACGTCGCAGCGCTGTCCGTCGTAGCCCTCGGGCTTGACGGCCGGCGCCTGCACGATTTCGTGGTACGCGAACACATAGCGCACGGCGCGTGCGCGCGGCATGGCTGCCGCAGCCACGCGCGAGCAGGCACCGTCGGCACCGATCACGCTGCGCGCGCGCACGCAGCCGGGGTGCGCGTCGGCCTTGTGGCGGTCGGTGCGGGCGCCATAGTGCACCACGCTCACGCCGTCCGCATCGCGCGTGAGCCGCTCGAAGCTGCCGATGCGTCGCACCGCGCCGGCCTGCGCTGCCCGCTCGCGCAGCCATTCGTCGAACACCTCGCGGTCGACCATGCCGACGAAGCCGTTGTCGATGGGAATGTCGACGCACTTTCGGCTCGGCGCCACCATGCGCGCCGACCGCGCCCTGGCAACAAGCAAGGCATCGGGGATCTCGAAGTCCTGAATCAGGCGCGGCGGGATGGCGCCGCCGCACGGCTTCACGCGCCCGGCCCGGTCCAGCAGCAGCACCGAGCGGCCTTGTCGGGCAAGGTCGTGCGCCGCCGTGGCACCGGCCGGGCCGCCGCCGACGACCACCACGTCGAAGGTCTCTATCGTCGCCTGCGTGTCGTTCATGGCATCACCTCGCTTTCAGGCCGGCATCGCCGACGTTCAGGGACAGGGGGCGGGGAACGGGAACGGGAACGGGCACCGGCGCGGGAACGGGCACCGCCGCATGGGCGACTTTTCCCGCCAGTGCGGCCGCAACGACGAACAGCGCCGCTTCAGCCGCGAACACGGCCGCGTAGGCCAGGCCGGGTGAGCCGATCAGCGCGCGCGCCAGGTCGCTGGCGGCCGTGCCGAGCAAGCCGCCGAGCCCGAAGGCGACGGCCTGTGCCGCCCCCCACAGCCCCATGCGCACGCCTTCGCGCGACGCGCGCCCTTCACTGGCCAGCGCCATCATCGCGGCGATGGCGGCGATCGAGAATGCGCCGTTGGCCACGCCCAGCACGAACACATTGGCCTTGAACGGCCACGCCGTGCCGACCACACCGGCCGCCACCAGGCCGAGCAACGCGACGGCCTACACCAGGCAGCCGCCGACCTGCCACGCACGCAGCGAACCGAAGCGCTGCCCATTGCGGCCACGGCCCGCGAACGCCGCCACCAGCATGCCGACCAGCACACCGCCGTGCTGCGTGCCCGACAGCCGTGTGGATTCGCCCGGCGTGAAGCCCAGCGCCGAGCCCGCGAAGGGTTCGAGGATGAGGTCTTGCGCGCTGTACGCGAGCATCGAGATGAAGACGAACAGCGTGAAGCGCCGCGCCGCCGGTTCGGCCCACACCTGCGCCAGCGCCTCGCGAAACCGGATGGCCGCCGCCGCAGGCTTCGGCGCCGCCGCATCGTCGTTGCGCGACGGCACGGCCCGACCTTCGATGCCGAACATCGCGATGCACGTCAGCAGCAGAGCCGCAACCGATACCGCCGCGCTGACCGCCACCAGACGCGCGGGCGAAAACGGATCGAGCAACGACCCCGCCGCCCCGGCCGTGACCGCGAAGCCCGCGATCATCATGAGCCAGACGACCGTGGCCGCCGACGCGCGTTGCGACGCCTGCACGCGCTGCGCCAACAGCACCAGCAACGACGTTCCCGCCGCGCTCACGCCCACGCCGAGCACTGCAAAGGCCAGCACCGCGGCAACGATGCCTGCGACCGGATGCGTCGCCATCAGCGCCGTGGCGCAGGCCGCGCCAAAACCGCCGGCCGCCAGCATCGCCATGCCGCCGACGATCCACGGCGTGCGCCGCCGCCCGCTGTCCGAACCATGGCCCATGCGCGGGCGCAACACCTGCACCAGGTAATGCATTGCGACCAGGCAGCCGGGCAGCAGCGCGGGCAAGGCCAGCTCGACCACCATCACGCGGTTCAGCGTGGAGGTGGTCAGCACGACCACCGCGCCCAGCGAAGCCTGCACGAGCCCGAGCCGCACGATGGCCGGCCAGCCGAAGTCTGCTTTCATAGGGTGCTCCCTGCGCCGCGCAACGCGAAGGCGCTGATCATCATGCCGCTCACGAACACCGGCACGCCGAAGCCGCTGTACCAGAGCGCCCGCCCGATCACGTCCTGCATGAAGCGGTCCATCAACACGATCTGCAGCAGGATCAGCAATCCGATTGCCACCGCGTGCCCCGGCCGCTGCCAGTGCACCAGCAGCAGCACCACCGCCCATTGCGGCAGTGCCATGAACCAGCACGCCACGCGGCCCGCGCGCTGCGCGCCGAGCTGCACCGGCAGCGAACGCACGCCCATCTGGCGGTCGCCCTCAATGGACTTGAAGTCGTTGAGCGTCATGATGCCGTGCGCGCCGATGCTGTACAGCAGCGCCAGCCACAACGAGCGGCCGTTGGGCATCGCACCACCGGCCATCACCGCGGCGCCCGTGATCCAGGCCAGGCCTTCGTAGCAAAGGCCGCAGGCGGCGTTGCCCCACCAGCCGTTCTCCTTGAGGCGCAACGGCGGCGCGCTGTAGGCCCACGCCAGCACCAGCCCGACGACCGCCGCCAGGAAGGCCCAGCGGCCGAGCAACGAGGCCCATGCCAGCGACAGCAGCGTCCAGCCGATGGCCACGTACAGGCCCCATCGGCCCGGCATGCGGCCCGACGGAATGGGCCGTTGCGGCTCGTTGATCGCGTCCACGTGCCGGTCGAACCAGTCGTTGACCGCCTGGCTGCTGGCGCACACCAGCGGGCCGGCCAGCACGATGCCCATGACCGCGACCATCCAGCGCCCGTTCAGGCTCACGCCCGAGCCGACCACCCCGCAGGCAAAGGCCCACATCGGCGGGAACCACGTGATTGGCTTGAGCAACTCGGTGACCGCTGACAGCGCTGGGCGGGGCATGCCGGCAAGTTTCCAGCCTGACGCCCTGCACTGTCAATCAAGATTTACACTTGCGCGGTCAACGGCTACTGTTTTTCGCTTTCGGCCACAGCTTCTCCGAGGCCGTAGCGACGCAGCTTGACGTACAGGCTCTGGCGCGAAACGCCGAGCAGTTCGGCCGCCGCGGCGCGGTTGTCGCGCGTGAGGTCGAGCGCGGCTTCGATGCACAGTTGCTCGATCAGGTCGGTGGTCTCGCCCACGATGTCCTTCATGGGCATGCGGCCGACCAGCTCCGACATCTGGCCCGCCGAATGCGGCAGCTCCTTGACCACGCGCACGTCGCCGCCCTGGCGACGGCTCACGTCGCGGATCGTGAAGCCCAGGTAAGCCTCGTCGCTGTCGCGCACGAGGGTGGCGGAGATTTCGACGTTGGACACCAGGCCGTGCTCGCAGCGCAGGCTGGTGGGAAAGAGCCGCAGCGAACCACGCTGGCGCAGGGTCGAGATCAGCACGCTCAGCTCGACGCCGGTGCGCCCGATCCAGCGGCCGAGCGACTCACCGCGCACCTGCTCCTCATTGGCCAGTTGCACCAGTGCGACAAAAGCTTCATTGGCGGAGATGATCTGGCCGTTGATGTCGGTGACGACGATGCCGTCCGGCGCGCTCTGCACGATCTTGAGCAACACGTTGTTGGCGTTGGCCCGATCGGGTGCAACGGCCTGAACGGCCACGCGCGACAGGCGTATGACCATCAGCACGCCGTTCTCCTGCCGGAACACCGAGCCCGACACCGTGACTTCCCCGCCGCCTTCGGCCACGTGGGCCTGCATGTCCTCGGCCCGGCCCGTGGTGCGCAGTGCGGCCACCAGCGACTGCACCTCGGCGTGGCTGCGCGGGTCGAGCCCGGCCGGAAAATTGGCGCCGACGAGGCGCCGCACGCTGTCGCCGAACAGCTGCACCGCCGCCGGATTGGCCTCGACGATCTTCTGCGTGGCGGCGTCGACGATGAGCACCGCGTCCGACACCGTCATGAACAGTTGGCGGTAACGCGATTGCGCGTCGCGCAGCTTCCAGTGGTCGTGCAAGTTCTCTTGCTGGGCATCGACCACGCTCTGCTGCAATGCGGTCATGCCGCGGAGGTCGCGGCCGAAGATCACGGTGCGCCCCACATTGCGCAGTCGCGCGGAGCCGCGCAACTGGAGGGCCGCGCAACTCAGATGCAGGTCGCCGTGGTTGCCGTTGCGCACGACCAGCTGGCGCCACGCAAGCGGCTCGGCGGCGTCCGCATTGCGCAGCATGGATTCGGCATGGGGGCGTGAGTCGCGCGCTAGGCTGTCGAGCCAGGATTTGCCGATCCAGTCGCCGCAGCCCTGGTCATCGAGGCTGGAGCCTCCGAGCGCCAGGTCGCGCACGATGCCGTCGGCATCGAGGATCAGCACCACATCGGAAGAGGCGGCAATGAGCTGCCCCATCGGGCCGGGCTGCAGGTCGCCCAGGTGCTTGGCGGGAGCCGCAAAACTCTTCATGGCTGAAAAGCAGTTCTCGCATCGTTCTTCAAGGATGACCTTCTGGTTCCGGCGCGTTTGTCAATGGTTTCGCAGGCGCAATGCAATCAGTCGTTCGGCATGGACAGGGGCCTTTTTCCCGTCGAGCCCGCATGCATCGGCGCCGACGAACTTTACACGCTCGGGATGCCCCGCAAAGATCGGGCCACCCACCATCACGCGCACCTCCTTGTTGCGCGACAGGCGCCGTATGTCGAGGATGCTGCGCCGCAGCGGCTCCAGCCGCGTCTCGCTGCCGGCCGCCAGGCCAATGACGTCGAACCATTCGGACTGGGCGAACTCGACGGCCTGGGTGTCGAGCGGACCGTGGCCGCGGTCGACCTCCCAGCCCGCGTGATGAAAGAACTCGGCCACCATCGACAGGCCGAAGGTCTGCTTCTCGCCGCAGGCAGGCAGCAGCAGCACGCGCCGGGCGTTGCCGCGAAACGGCCGCTGGCCGCCGCCGCCAAGCGACGGGCTCAGCTCGTGCAGCAGGCGCTGCAGCCGCGCCAGGCCGAGCGTGACCTGCGTGAACTCGCACAGGTCTTGCGCCCACAGGTAGTTCAGGTGCTGGGCTGCCGGTGCCAGCAGGTCGAGGTAGATGGTTTCGACCGACATGCCGCGCTGGCCCAGCGCATCCACGAAGGCTTGGGCTGGCAGGTGCTCGCGCGCCAGCACGAGCTGAACGAAGTCTTCGACATCGCGGGTGCTGGGCCGGTGGTCGGTGCTGCCGAGTGCGTCTTCGACGTCGGCGTGGGGGTGGCCCGGTGGAAACGGCGCGCGATGCACGTCGACCAGGCGCGGAATGATGTCGAACTCAAGCGTGCGGCTCAAGCGGGTCTGTCGATCCGCCGCGGCGACCCGGTCATTCGGCGCGCGATTCCAGTCGGGCCGCGACGCTGCGGCCGGTTCCCAGTCGCTGGCTGCATCGGGCAGCCGGCTCGAACCTTCGAGATCCAGAGCTTGTCTAGCCAATCGGGGCATGGCTTGTCTCCTGGTGGGTTTGTCTCTTCGCTGTGTTGTTCTGGCCTGCACCTGCGCTTGCGGCGACGAATCATGGCGCACGTTCCCCTCGCTGTCGACCTTTGGAAACAGTGCAAGCACATTGCTGCGGCGCAGCACCTCGCCCTCTGGGCGGCCGGGTCGGCCGGGTCGGCCGGGGCGGAGGCGGGGTCGGGGACGTTGTTGCGGGTGTCCGTCATGGTGGGCGCGCGTGGTGCTTCAGGCTTGGCTTCGGCGCGATGATTCCGCTGCGCGGCGCATCTGTCAATTTATATTTACGTCCAATTTAGTTGACACTTTTTGAAGCGCGATCTAGATTGCCGGTCATGCGCAATTCACGTCCCCTGCAAAGCGCCCCCCGGCCCCCCCTCTACACGCCGCATCAGCGGCAGCGCCGCGACGCATCGGGCTGGACGCTGGTACAGGGGGTGCTGGCGCCGGTTCAGTTTTTGATCTTCGCGGTGAGCCTGTGCCTTGTGCTGCGCTACCTGTGGCGCGGTGAGGGGCACGAGGCCGCGGTCGTCTCGGTGGTGGTGAAGACGCTGGCGCTGTACGCCATCATGGTGACGGGCGCCATCTGGGAGAAGGTGGTGTTCGGCCGCTACCTCTTCGCGCCGGCCTTTTTCTGGGAAGACGTGTTCAGCATGGCCGTGCTCGCGCTGCACACCGCCTACCTTGCGGCGCTGGCGACCGGCGCACTGGGCGACAGGCCGCTCATGTACCTCGCGCTTGCGGCCTATGCGAGCTACGTGGTCAACGCGACGCAGTTCATCCTGAAGCTGCGTGCGGCACGGCTGGACATGGCGCGGTTGGACATGGCGCGGCAGGCCCCCCCCGCACGGGCCGACGGAGCGGTGGCATGAGCACGGTGATCCCCATCCGCGAACGCGGCCAGCGCGAAGTGTTCTGCGGGCTCACCGGCATCATCTGGCTGCATCGCAAAGTGCAGGATGCGTTCTTCCTCGTGGTGGGCTCGCGCACCTGTGCGCATCTGATCCAGTCGGCGGCGGGCGTGATGATCTTTGCCGAGCCGCGCTTTGCGACGGCCATCATCGACGAGCGCGACCTGTCGGGCCTGGCCGACGTGAACGACGAACTCGACCGCGTGGTCTCGCGGCTGCTGGAGCGCCGACCCGACATTCGGCTGCTGTTTCTGGTGGGCTCGTGCCCGTCTGAAGTGATCAAGCTCGACCTGTCGCGCGCGGCGTTGCGGCTGTCGAAGGCCTACACATCGCGTGTGCGCGTGCTGAACTATTCGGGCAGCGGCATCGAGACCACATTCACGCAGGGCGAGGACGCCTGCCTCGCGTCGATGGTGCCCGTGTTGCCGGCCCGCCCCGCGCCGGCCCCGGCCGAACTGCTGGTGGTCGGCACGCTGGCCGACGTGGTCGAAGACCAGTTCGCGCGCCTGTTCGCGCAGCTTGGCATTGCGGCGCGCTTTTTTCCGCCCAGGCGCGCGGATGCCATGCCACCCATCGGGCCGGGAACGCGCTTCTTGCTGGCCCAGCCTTTTCTTGCCGACACGGCGCGCGCGCTCGAAGAACGCGGCGCCCAGCGCATCGCGGCGCCCTTCCCTCTCGGCGTGGAAGGCACCACGCGGTGGCTCGGCGCGGCGGCCGAGGCCTTTGGCGTCGATCGCGCCGCTTTCGATCGCATCACCGCACCGGCGTGCGAGCGCGCCACGCAGGCGCTGTCGCGGCATCGTGCGCAGCTCAGCGGCAAGCGCGTGTTCTTCTTCCCCGATTCGCAGCTCGAAATTCCCATTGCCCGCTTTCTGTCGCGCGAGCTGGGCATGGTGCTGACCGAGGTCGGCACGCCCTACCTGCATCGCCAGCACCTCGCGCAGGAACTCGCGCTGCTGCCAGACGGCGTGACCCTGTCCGAAGGCCAGCACGTCGATCGCCAGCTCGACCGTTGCCGCGCTCTGCGCCCCGACATCGTGGTCTGCGGGCTCGGGCTGGCCAATCCGCTGGAGGCCGAGGGTCTGACCACCAAGTGGTCGATCGAGCTGGTCTTCACGCCCATCCAGGGCTACGAACAGGCCGCCGACCTGGCCGAACTCTTCACGCGTCCGCTGGTCCGCCGCCTGCGGCTGGCCGCATAGAGAAAGAGAACGGAACCCGCCATGCAGCTCACGCTCTGGACTTACGAAGGACCGCCGCACGTGGGCGCCATGCGCATAGCCACCGCGATGAAAGACGTGCACTACGTGTTGCACGCACCGCAGGGCGACACCTACGCGGACCTGCTCTTCACGATGATCGAGCGCCTGCCGCGCCGCCCACCCGTCACCTACACGACCTTCCAGGCGCGCGACCTGGGCGGCGACACCGCCGAGCTTTTCAAGCGCGCCGCCAGCGAAGCCTTCGAACGCTTCAAGCCGGCCGCGATGATGGTCGGCGCGTCGTGCACGGCGGAACTGATTCAGGACGACCCGGGCGGCCTCGCCCGCGCGCTGAACCTGCCGATTCCCGTCGTCGCGCTCGAACTGCCGTCCTACCAGCGCAAGGAAAACTGGGGCGCCTCGGAAACGCTCTACCAGATGGTGCGCGCCCTGGCCGGCCCGCAGGTGCCACCGCCCGGCACTGAACGCGCGCCACGGCCTGCACACCAGCGCCCGAGCTGCAACCTGCTCGGCGCCACGGCGCTGGGGTTTCGCCACCGCGACGATGTGCATGAAATCAGCGGCCTGCTCGACAGCCTGGGCATCGACATCCGCGTGACCGCGCCGCTGCAGGCCAGCGCCGCAGACCTGTCGCGCCTGGGCGAGGCCGATTTCAACATCGTGCTCTACCCCGAGATAGCGACGCTCACGGCGCAGTGGCTGCAACGCAGCTTCGGCCAGCCCTGCACGAAGACCGTGCCCATCGGTGCGGGGGCGACACGCGACTTCATCGCCGAGGTGGCGCAGCTTGCCGGCATCGACCCCGCCAAGGCCCTGGCCGACGCCACATCCCGCGCACCCTGGTATGCACGCTCGGTCGATTCGACCTACCTCACGGGCAAGCGCGTCTTCATCTTCGGCGACGCCACGCATGCGGTGGCTGCGGCGCGCATTGCGGCCACCGAACTCGGCTTTACCGTGGTGGGCCTGGGCACCTACAGCCGCGAGTTCGCGCGCGAAGTGCGCGAGGCGGCCAAGCTCTACGACGTCGTGCCGCTCATCAGCGACGACTACCTGGAGATCGAGGCCGCCATTGCAGCGCTGCAACCCGAGCTGGTGCTCGGCACGCAGATGGAGCGCCACATCGCCAAGCGGCTCGGCGTGCCCTGCGCGGTGATCTCCGCGCCCGTGCATGTGCAGGACTACCCGGCGCGATATTCGCCGCAGATGGGTTTCGAAGGCGCCAACGTGCTGTTCGACACCTGGGTCCATCCGTTGATGATGGGCCTCGAAGAACACCTCATCGGCATGTTCCGTGGTGACTTCGAATTCCATGAAGACGCCGCACCTTCGCACCTCGGTCACGCCACCGCTGCCGCACAGGTCGTTGCCGAATCCGCCGCCGCGGAGGCCGTCGCCGCCTGGGCGTCGGACGCGGAAAAGGAGCTGCGCAAGATTCCGTTTTTCGTGCGCGGCAAGGCGCGTCGGAACACCGAGCGCTATGCGCTCGATCGCGGTGTGCCGCTCATCACCATCGAGACCCTCTATGACGCCAAAGCCCATTTCAGTCGCTGAGCGCGGCGGCACGAAGCAAACGATGCGCGTCGTCATCGTGACCATGGACAGTCATCTGGCCAGCGCCACCGAGCGCGCCTGGCTCGGCCTGCGCAAGAGCCTGCCGGACCTGCGCCTGAGTGTGCATGCCGCGGCCGAATGGGGTGACCGGCCCGAGGCGCTGGCGCGTTGCCAGGCCGACATTGCGCAGGGCGACATCGTTATCGCGACCATGCTGTTCATGGAAGACCATTTCCTGCCGGTGCTGCCCGCGCTGCAGGCGCGGCGCGACCATTGCGACGCCATGGTCTGCGCCATGTCCGCCGCCGAGGTGACCAAGCTCACGCGCATGGGCAAGTTCGACATGTCCGCGCCCAGCACCGGCCCGCTGGCCTTCCTCAAGCGCCTGCGCGGCAAGCCGGCCGACGGTGCCGACGCGGCCGCCCGCACCAGCGCCGGCGCGCGCCAGATGAAGACGCTGCGCCGTCTGCCGAAGATCCTGCGCTTCATTCCCGGCACCGCGCAGGACGTGCGTGCCTATTTCCTCACGCTGCAGTACTGGCTCGCGGGCTCCGAGGACAACATCGCGAACATGGTCCACTTTCTCGTGGACCGCTACGCCGAAGGCCCTCGGCGTGCGCTGCGCGGCATTGCAAAGACCCACGAGCCCGTCGACTACCCCGAGGTCGGCGTCTACCACCCGCGCATGAAGCCGCGCCTGGCCGACCACATCGACAGCCTGCCGCGCGTCGCCCAGAGCGGGCAGCGTGGCACCGTCGGTCTGCTGCTCATGCGCTCCTATCTGCTGGCCGGCAACACCGACCACTACGACGGCGTGATCACCGCGCTGGAGGCACGCGGCCTGCGCGTGATTCCGGCCTTTGCGACCGGACTCGATGCGCGCCCGGCCATAGAGGCATTCTTCCGCCGCGAGGGCCGCAGCACCATCGATGCGCTGGTGTCGCTCACGGGCTTCTCGCTGGTCGGCGGGCCCGCGTACAACGACGCCAAGGCGGCCGAAGACATGCTGGCGGAACTCGACGTGCCGTACATCGCCGTCACGCCGGTGGAGTTTCAGTCGCTCGACCAGTGGGGCGAATCGTCGCGCGGCCTGTTGCCTGTCGAGGCCACGATGATGGTCGCGATTCCCGAGCTCGACGGCGCCACCGGCTCGATGGTGTTCGGCGGGCGCGGCAGCGCAACCCACATCGCCTGCACCGGCTGCGCGCATGGCTGCACCTTCAGGAACGAGACCGGCGTGCACGACATGCACAGCTGCATCGAGCGTGCCGACATGCTGGCCGCGCGCGTGGGCAAGCTGGTGGACCTGCGCCGCAGCGAGCGCGCAGAGCGCAAGGTGGCGGCGGTCATCTTCAACTTTCCGCCCAACGCGGGAAACACCGGAACGGCCGCGTTCCTGGCGGTGTTCGAGTCGCTGTTCAACACCATGAAGGCCATGCGCGACGCGGGCTACGACGTGGCGATGCCGGCCAGCGTCGATGCGTTGCGCCAGCGCGTGATAGAGGGCAACGCCACCAACTTTGGCGCCATGGCCAACGTGCACGCCCGCATTGCCACCGACGACCATGTGCGGCGCGAAAAGCACCTGCAGGAGATCGAGGCGCAGTGGGGTCCCGCGCCTGGCAAGCAGCAGAGCGACGGCGCCAGCCTCTTCGTGCTGGGCGAGCGCTTCGGCAAGCTGTTCGTCGGCATCCAGCCGGCCTTCGGCTATGAGGGCGACCCGATGCGGCTGCTGTTCGAAAAGGGCTTCGCGCCCACGCATGCCTTCTCGGCCTTCTACCGCTGGCTGCGCGAAGACTTCGGCGCGCATGCGGTGCTGCATTTCGGCACGCACGGCGCGCTCGAATTCATGCCCGGCAAGCAGAACGGCATGTCAGCCAGGTGCTGGCCCGACCGGCTCATCGGCGACCTGCCCAACTTCTACCTCTATGCATCGAACAACCCGTCCGAAGGCACCATCGCCAAGCGGCGCGCGGCCGCCACGTTGATCAGCTACCTGACGCCGCCGGTCGCGGCGGCCGGCCTCTACAAGGGACTGGTGGAACTGAAAAACATGCTGGAGCGCTATCGCAGCCTGGAGAGCGACGAGGGCGAGGGCAAGGAGCTGGCCCGCATGGTCCAGGCGCAGGCCGCTTTGCTCGACCTTGCCGCGCCGGAGCCGGCATGGGCCGACAGCACCCCCGCGCGCATCGTCGCGCTGAACAACGCGGTGCTCGAACTCGAATACACGCTCATTCCCTGCGGCCTGCATGTGGTGGGCGAGGCGCCGAACGCGGCCGAGCGCGCCGACCTGCTGATGTCCATGGCCGAGGCCTCGCACGGCCTGCGCCCGCCGCGCGCGATGGTCGAGGCCATCGTCGCCGGCCGCACGGCCGAAGAGGTTCTGGCCGGCCCCGACGGCCAGGCCGTGCCCGAGCCCTTGCTGCGCCAACTTGCAGCGCTGGCCCCGCTGCTGGCGGTCGACCATGAACTGGCCGCCATCGTGCGCGCGCTCGACGGCCGCTTTCTGCGCCCCGCGCCCGGCGGCGACCTGCTGCGCACGCCGGCCATTCTGCCCACGGGCCGCAACCTGCACGGCTTCGATCCCTTCCGCATCCCGAGCGCCTACGCGGTGAAGGACGGCGCACGCCAGGCCGCGCGCCTGCTGGAGCGCCACATGGCCGACGGTCATGCCTTCCCCGAATCGATCGCGCTCGTGCTCTGGGGCACCGACAACCTGAAGACCGAAGGCGGCCCCATCGGCCAGGCACTGGCGCTGATGGGCGCACGCCCGCGCTTCGACGGCTACGGCCGGCTGGCCGGCGCCGAGCTCATGACGCTGACGGAGCTCGGCCATCCCCGCATCGACGTGGTGATCACGCTGTCGGGCATCTTCCGGGATCTGTTGCCCTTGCAGATCAAGCTGCTGGCCGAGGCCGCGTTCATGGCCGCGAGTGCCGACGAAGCGCCCGACCAGAACTTCATTCGCAAGCATGCGCTGGCCTACCAGGCCGAGCATGGCGGCGACCTGGAGACCGCGTCGCTGCGCGTGTTCGGCAATGCCGAGGGTGCCTATGGCGCCAACGTCAACAGCCTGATCGACAACAGCCGCTGGGACGATGGCGACGAAATTGCCGAAACCTACAGCCGGCGCAAGGGCTTTGCCTACGGCCGCGCGGGCCGGCCGGTGCAGCAGGCACAGCTGCTGCGCAGCGTGCTGTCCGGCGTGGAGCTGGCCTACCAGAACCTCGACTCGGTGGAGTTGGGCGTGACCACCATCGACACCTATTTCGACACGCTCGGCGGCGTGAGCCGCGCCATCAAGCGGGCCAAGGGCGCCGATGCCGCCATGGCACCGGTCTACATCGGCGACCAGACGCAGGACGGCGGCAGCGGCATCGTGCGCACGCTGAGCGAACAGGTCGCGCTTGAAACGCGCACGCGCATGCTCAACCCGAAATGGTACGAGGGCATGCTCAAGCACGGCTACGAAGGCGTGCGGCAGCTGGAGGTGCACGTGACCAACACGATGGGCTGGTCGGCCACCACCAGCCAGGTTCAGCCGTGGGTCTACCAGCAGCTCAGCGAGACCTTCGTGCTCGACCCTGCGATGCGCGAGCGCCTCTCGGGGCTCAATCCGAGTGCTTCAGCGCGCGTGGCCAGCCGCTTGCTCGAAGCCTCGGACCGAAATTTCTGGAAGCCGGACGACGCCATGCTCGAGGCGCTGCGGCGCGCGGGCGAGGAACTCGAAGACCGGCTTGAAGGTGTGTACGAAGGAGCCCTCGCATGAACGCCGTTACCGTGCCTTTTCCCAACATCAAGACGCCCGGCATTCGCTCGCGCGCCGACGGCGAGGGCAGCGTGCAGGTGCAGCTCGACCCCGACCTGAAGATCGGCAACGCCAAGGTGTTCGCCATCTACGGCAAGGGCGGCATCGGCAAGAGCACCACGTCGAGCAACCTGTCGGTCGCGTTCTCCAGGCTCGGCAAACGCGTGCTGCAGATCGGCTGCGACCCCAAGCACGACTCGACCTTCACGCTCACCAAGAAGCTCATGCCGACCGTGATCGACGTGCTGGAAACGGTCGACTTCCACGCCGAGGAACTGCGCGTGGAGGACTTCGTCTTTCCGGGCTACAACGGCGTGATGTGCGTGGAGGCCGGCGGCCCGCCCGCGGGCACCGGTTGCGGCGGCTATGTGGTCGGGCAGACGGTAAAGCTGTTGAAGGAACACCACCTGCTCGAAGAGACCGACGTCGTGATCTTCGATGTGCTCGGCGACGTGGTGTGCGGTGGCTTTGCGGCGCCGCTGCAGCATGCCGACCGCGCACTCATCGTCACGGCCAACGACTTCGATTCGATCTTCGCGATGAACCGCATCGTGCAAGCCATTGGCGCCAAAGCCAAGAACTACAACGTGCGCCTGGGCGGCGTCATAGCCAACCGCAGCGCGGAGACCGACCAGATCGACAAGTTCAACGCGCAGATAGGCCTGAAGCTCATGGCGCACTTTCCCGACCTTGACGTGATCCGCCGCAGCCGGCTGAAGAAGTCGACGCTGTTCGAGATGGAGCCTTCGCCCGAGCTCGAAGCGGTGCAGAACGAGTACATGCGCCTGGCGGCGGCACTGTGGCTTGGCGCGGAGCCGCTGCACGCGGTGGCCATGAAGGACCGCGACATCTTCGACCTGCTCGGCTTCGACTGAGCCCTTACCTGCACACACCATGGCACCCCTCAGCTACCTGCAAAGACGCGGCGAGATCGAAACGTATTTCGACCGCACAGCCGCGCAAGCCTGGGCACGGCTCACCTCGGACGCGCCCGTGGGCCGCATCCGCGCCAGCGTGCGCGCGGGGCGCGAGCGCATGCGCGCGACGCTGCTCGGCTGGCTGCCCGAAGACCTGCACGGCATGCGGCTGCTGGATGCCGGCTGCGGCACCGGCGCGCTCGCGGTGGAGGCTGCACGGCGCGGCGCGCAGGTGGTGGCCATCGACCTGTCGCCCACACTGATCGAACTCGCGCGCGAGCGTCAGCCGGCGGAACTGGGGCAACTGGCGCAACTGGGGCAGCTGGCCGGTGGGCGCATCGACTTTCGCGCGGGCGACATGCTCGACCCCGCGCTGGGCCGCTTCGACTACATCGTCGGCATGGACTCGCTGATTCACTACCGCACGCCCGATGCGGTGCGCGTGCTCGCGGGCCTGGCGCAGCGCGCCGACCGCTCGCTGCTGTTCACCTTCGCGCCGAGCAACCCGGCGCTGATCCTGTTCCGTGCGGCGGGGCGGCTGTTTCCGCGCGGCAACCGCGCACCGTGGATCGAGCCCGTGGCCGAGCGGTCGTTGCACCGCCATCTGGCGGCCGACCCGACGCTGGCCGGCTGGCAGCGCGGTCGCACGCAGCGCGTGTCCAGCGGCTTCTACACATCGCAAGCCCTGGAAATGGTGCGCCCATGAACACAGTCACCCGCCTCAACGACAGCATGGCCCGCAAGTGGGGGCTCATCGCCACGCGGTTCCTGCCTTTTGCCGACGTGGCCACGCGCGAGCTGCCGCTGTCGCGGCTGCTGCGGCTGTCGCTGTTTCAGGTGACGGTGGGCATGGCGCTCGCGCTGCTCAACGGCACGCTCAACCGCGTGATGATCGTCGAGCTGCATGTGCCCGCCTGGCTGGTGTCCAGCATGATCGCGCTGCCGCTGGTGTTTGCGCCGTTCCGGGCGCTGGTCGGCTTTCGCTCCGACCACCACCGCTCCGCGCTCGGCTGGAAACGCGTGCCCTACATCTGGATGGGCACGCTCATGCAGTTCGGCGGCCTGGCGATCATGCCGTTCGCGCTCATCGTGCTGTCGGGCGACACCAACGGGCCGGTGCTCTACGGGCAGATCGGCGCGGCCATTGCGTTCCTGCTCGTGGGTGCGGGCCTGCACACCACGCAGACCGGCGGCCTTGCGCTCGCGACCGACCTGGCCACGCCCGAGAACCGGCCGCGCGTGGTGGCGCTGCTCTACGTGATGCTGCTGGTGGGCACGATGGTGAGCGCGCTCGGCTTTGGCGCGCTGCTGGAAGAGTTCAAACAGGTCAAGCTGATCCAGGTGATTCAGGGTGCGGCGCTGCTGACCATGGTGCTGAACCTCATCGCGCTGTGGAAGCAGGAGGCGCGCAACCCCAGCCGAACCGCCGCCGCGCCCGGTGAAGCAAGGCCGTCGTTTCGCGAATCGTGGCGTGCCTTCATGCACGGCGGTCGCTCGGCGCGGCTGCTGGTCGCCGTGGGCCTTGGCAGCGCTGGCTTCAGCATGCAGGACGTGCTGCTCGAACCCTACGGCGGCGAGATCATGCACATGGCCGTGGCGTCGACCACGCAGCTCACCGCAATGATCGCCTGCGGCGCTCTGGCGGCCTTTGTGCTGGCGGCGCGCTGGTTTCTGCACGGCGGTGAACCGCACCGGCTGGCGGCCATCGGCGCGGTGATCGGCATCTTCGCCTTTGCGGCCGTGGTTTTTGCGGACCCGGTGGGCTCGCAACTGCTGTTTCGCGTTGGCGCGTTGTTGATCGGCTTTGGCGGCGGCCTGTTTTCGGTTGCCACGCTCACTGCGGCCATGGCCCATGACACGGGCGCGCGCAACGGCCTGGCGCTCGGCGCATGGGGGGCGGTGCAGGCCTCGGCCGGCGGCCTGGCCATCGGCCTGGGCGGTGCGCTGCGCGACGGCGTGGCGTACCTGGCAGCACACGGCACGCTGGGCGCCGTGGTGTCGGGGCCATCGGTCGGCTACAGCGTCGTTTACTACATCGAGATCGTGTTGCTGTTCGCCACGCTCATCGCCATTGGCCCGCTGGTGCGTACGCCGCGCGAGCGGCGCGGCGCAACGCTGGGCACGACACCGGGCATGACACCGGGCACGCGCCAGACAACCCTGCCCGGCAAGTTCGGGCTGACAGAGTTTCCGGGCTGAGGCCGCAAGCCCGCCCCACGCACCCTCATATCCAAGGAGACCCGCCATGGGAAACGGAGCCATCACCAGCTACATCGACGTGGCGCAGGTCGTGCTGTACCTGTTCTGGGCCTTCTTTGCAGGGCTCATCTACTACCTGCACCGCGAGAACAAACGAGAGGGGTACCCGCTCGAAAGCGACCGGTCGGGGCGCATCGAGGTGCAGGGCTTTCCGGCGATTCCCAGCCCAAAGACCTACCTGCTGCGCGACGGCCGCCAGGTGCAGGCGCCCAACCGTCTGCGCGAGGAACGCGAGATTGCCGCCGAGCCCAGCGGCGGCTGGCTCGGTGCACCGCTCGAACCCACGGGAGATCCGATGCGCGACGGCGTCGGCCCCGGTGCCTGGGCGCAACGTGCGGACATTGCAGACACCACCATCGACGGTGAACTGCGCATCGTGCCGCTTCGCCAGGCGCCCGGCTTCGGGCTGTCGAAGAAAGACCCGAACCCGATCGGCATGCCGGTGTTCGGTGCCGACAACCTGGTGGGCGGCGATGTGGTCGACCTCTGGGTGGACCGCGCCGAAGCCGTGTTCCGCTACCTCGAACTCGAGGTGCGCACCGAAGCCGGACCGCGCCGGGTGCTGCTGCCGATGAACTTCTCCAAGGTCGACAGGCACCGCGTGCATGTGCGCTCCATTCTCAGCACGCAGTTTGCTTTTGTGCCGGCCACGCGGCTGCCCGAACAGATCACGCTGCTCGAAGAGGACATGGTGATGGCCTACTACGGCGGCGGCACGCTCTACGCGACGCCGCAGCGCCAGGAGCCGCTGCTGTGAAGGCCGCCAACTTCACCCCGGCCGGCGACGACCACGACTTCGAGGCGGCCTGGGGCCTGCCTGAAAAGCTGCCGGCTGCCGAGCGCCTGCTGTGGCAGGGCTCGCCCGATTGGCAACGCCTTACGCGCAGCGCGCTGCATGTGCGCGGGCTGGCGGCCTACTTTGCGGTGCTCATCGTCTGGCGCGGCGCCAACGCGCTGGCAAGCGGCGGGCATGCCGTGGATGCGCTGGTCGCCATGGCCTGGCTGCTGCCGCTCGCGGTGATGGCCATTGCCACGCTCGTCGGGCTGGGCTGGCTGTCGGCACGCACCAGCGTCTACACCATCACCGACCGGCGCATCGTGATGCGTGTGGGCATCGTGCTGACCGTGACTTTCAACCTGCCCTACAGCGCCATCGACTCGGCCTCTCTGCATGCCAACGCCGACGGCACCGGCGACGTGGCGCTGGCCCTGCGCGACGACGCACAGATTGCGTATGTGCACCTGTGGCCGCACGCGCGGCCATGGCATGTCAAGCGTACCCAGCCCATGCTGCGCGCCTTGCCCAACGCGCGCGAAGTGGCGGCGCTGCTGGCCGGTGCGCTGGCGGCATCGGCCGGCATTCCGCGGCGCGGTCTGCATGCGGTGGCGCCTGCCGTTGGCACGCGCGAACGCGGCGATGCGGCACCTGAAGCTCTCACGGCCTGAGCGCACGCCATGAACACCGTCAACGCCCCGCATCGCTCGCCCGATGCCATTCCGCGCGGCATGCTGATCGCCCTGGGCGCCGTGGTGCTCAGCACGCTTGTCGGCGTGAGCTTTGTGCGCTTCACCGGCATCGGCGTGGTGCATGTGCCGCAGGCGCGGGCCGTGAGCGTGCGCGAGTTTCGCTTCGAGGATCTGGCCAGCGGCGGCATCGAAGTGCGCGACGCACGCACCGGCCGCGTGGTGCACGAGGTGGCGCCAGAAACCAACGGCTTTCTGCGCGGCACCATGCGCGGCCTGGCGCGCGAGCGGCATCGGCGCGGCATTGGGCCGGAGACGCCGTTTGTCATGACCGGGCACGCCGACGGCAAGCTCACGCTCGAAGACCCGACCACCGGCCGCTCGGTCGACCTGGGTTCTTTCGGCCCCACCAACGCAGCCGCGTTTGCCGCGCTGATGACCAGCGGCCAGCCCGGCCAGTCCAGCGACATGGCCGCACCGGTCACCCGATAAGGATTCCCCCATGTCCACCCCGGCCTCCGCGGCGCTGCACGCGCCCAACACCTCGACCGAAACGGCGCTGCGCGACACCATGCTCACGCCGCGCTTCTACACCACCGACTTCAAGGCGATGGACCGCATCGACGTCGAGCCAATTCGCGCGCAATGGAACGCGCTCATGCAGGAATTTCAGGCCGACATCAATACCGACCATTTCCAGCGGCCGGCCGACATGGCGGGCAATTACTCGCAATTGCCGGCACCGCTGTACAAGGAGTTTTCGGACTTTCTGATCAGCTCGATCACGTCGGAATTCTCGGGCTGCGTGCTCTACGCAGAAATCAGAAAGCGCGTGACCAACCCCGACATGAAGGAGCTGTTCGGCTACATGGCACGCGACGAAAGCCGGCATGCGGGCTTCATCAACCAGTGGCTGAAAGACTTCGGCATTGGCGTCGACCTGGGCTTTCTGGCGCGGGCCAAGAAGTACACCTACTTCAGGCCGAAGTTCATCTTCTATGCCACCTACCTGTCGGAGAAGATCGGCTATGCGCGCTACATCGCGATCTACCGTCAGGTAGAGCGCCATCCCGAGCTGTGCTTTCATCCGATATTCCAGTGGTTCGAACGCTGGTGCAACGACGAGTTCAGGCACGGCGAGGCGTTTGCGCTGCTGCTGCGCGCCAACCCCCAACTGCTCAAGGGCGTGAACAAGCTGTGGATCCGCTTCTTCGTGCTGGCGGTGTTCGCGACCATGTACGTGCGCGACCATCAGCGCCCTGAAATGCACGCGGCCATGGGCCTCGACCCCACGGCCTACGACTTCACGGTGTTCCGCATCACCTCCGACATCACACGCCAGGTGTTTCCGCTGACGCTCGACATCGAAGCGCCGGCCTTTCGCACCGGGCTCGAAACGCTGCGGCGCATTTCGCTCGCGACCGAGGCCGCGAAAGCGCGCGGCGGCCTGGTCGGCACGCTGCAACGCGTGGGTCTGGCCGCGCAGGGCGCCGTTGCGTTCGGGCGGCTCTTTCTGATGCGCGCACACCCCAATGCCTTGCCGGACAACCCGCGCATGGCGCCGACCTGGTGAACAGGTAAAAAAAGCCATGTCCCAATACCTGCTGCCCATGCTCTACACGGTCTTCGTGTGGTGGTTCAGCACGGGCGTGATCCTCTACCTGAACGGCCTGCCCCGCTGGACCTTCGGCTGGACGCTGGGCGGCGCCACCGTGCTGCTGGCGCTGGCGCTCATCGGCCTGCACGTCACGCGCAACGACATGCGCGTGAGCGGTGCCTATGTGTCGTTCACCTGCGCGTTGCTGGTCTGGGGCTGGCAGGAAATTGCCTTTCTGCTGGGCTTTGTGACGGGCCCGCGCCGCACGCCCTGCCCGCCCGGCGCACGGCGCTGGCGCCGCGCGGGCTATGCGTTGCAGACGCTGCTGCACCATGAATTCGCGCTCATCGTGCTGGGCGTTGCGGTGGTGGCCACCACGTGGAACGGCAGCAACCCGACGGGCCTCTTCACCTTTGCCATCCTGTGGGTCATGCGCCAGAGCGCCAAGCTCAACGTGTTTCTGGGCGTGCGCAACCTCAACGAGGGCTTTCTCCCCGTGCATCTGAAGTACCTGCAGACCTACTTCACCCGCAAGCCGATGAACTCGCTGTTCCCGGTGTCCGTGGCGGTGTCGACCTGGCTGGCCGTGCTGGTCTGGCAGGCGGCGCTGGCCGACGGCGTGCGCAGCTTCGACGCCACCGCGCTGACCTTTGCCGGCACGCTGCTGTCGCTGGCGATCCTGGAGCATTGGTTCCTGGTGCTGCCGCTGCCGTCCGAAGCGCTGTGGAGCTGGGGCCGCAGTTCACGCGCGCTGACACCCGGCGAAGGGGCTGGCCCTGATCGTTTGTAAGGATGGCGCTGCGCATGAAGACGTGTCTAGAATCCGCCCGTTGACGGCCCCCACCCGCCGTTCAGGAGATGCGACGTGAGTTCCAGTGCCGGCGAACCACCCGATCTGGCTGCCCTGGCAGCCTGGGCGCCTGAACTCGCCAGAACGCTGGTCTCGCTGTCCAGCGACATCGCCCTGGTGATCGACAAGGGCGGCGTGATCCGCAACGTTGCGCAGGGCGAGATCGATCCGATGGCGCCACAGGCACACGACTGGGTCGGCCGCGCGTGGGTCGACACGGTGAGCGGCGACACCCGCGCCAAGATCGAGAACCTGCTGCACGAAGTCACCACCACCGGCATCGCTCGCCGGAGAGAAGTAACCCATCCGTTCCAGCAAGGCGGCAGCATTCCGGTCGCCTACTGCGCGATCCGCTTCGGCAGCGATGGCCCGGTGCTGGCCACGGGCCGAGACCTGCGCACCATCGCCGCCATCCAGCAACGCTTTCTGGATTCGCAGCAGGAGCTGGAGCGCGGCTACTGGCAGGCACGCCAGGCCGAAACGCGTTACCGCCTGCTGTTCCAGGTTGCGACCGATGCCGTGCTGGTGGTCGACGGCCACACGCTCGCCATTCTCGAAGTCAACCAGGCCGCCTCGCAGATGTTCGACATCGCGGGCGAACAGATGGTCGGGCGCGCGGTAACCACGGGGTTCGAGGAGCGCTCGCGCATCGGCGTGGAGGAGCTGCTGCTGACGGCACGTGCGTCGGGCTGCAGCGGAGAAATACGCGCGCGGCTGCTGGGCAAGATGGCGCTCACCAGCGTGGCCGCCACGCCGTTCAGGGCCGAAGACGCCATGCGTCTGCTGGTGCGCGTGCGCGCGGTCGACGCCACCAATCCGTTGCCCGCACTCAGCGAGTCGCTGGCGCGGCTGGTCGACGAAACCACGGACGGCGTGGTCGTGACCGATGCCAGCGGCCGCGTGATGATGGCCAACACGGCCTTCCTCAAGCTGGTGCGGCTCACCGACGAGGCCCAGCTGCGGGGCCGGCCCATCGTCGACTGGCTGGGCACGCCCGATCACCCGATGGCCACGCTGTTGCCGCAGGTGCGGCGCGACGGCGTGGCGCACCGCGTGCCGTCGTGGATCAAGGGGCTGAATGCGCCCGCCGTACAGGCCGAGGTGTCGGCCGCGCTGCTGACCGAAGGCGACCAGGAATGCATCGGCTTCACGATTCATCTGCTGCCTTCGAACGACGACGCCCAACACGCACGCCATGCGCTCGACCAAGGCATGCAGCAGGTCACCGGCCGGCTTGGCCAGGTGCCCGTGGAGCAGCTGATGGCCGAGGCCGCCGCGCTCTCGGAGCGCCATTTCGTGGCGGCAGCGCTGGCGCAGGCCGACAACGACGCGCCCGGCGCGGCGCGCTTGCTGGGCCTGAGTGACGAGGCCTTCGCTTCGATGCGCCGGCGCGCCGAAGGCACCCCCGTGCCACCTGCCGCGGAAAGCACCTGATGCTCGGCAGCCCCGCCTTCGGCAAGGCCGACCTCACCAACTGCGAGCGCGAACTGATTCACCTGGCAGGTTCCGTGCAGCCGCACGGGGTGCTTCTGGCGCTGCAGGAACCCGGGCTGCGCGTGCTGCAATGCAGCGCGAACGTGCACACGCTGCTCGGCATGCCGGCGCAGCAACTGCTCGAAGCGCCGGTGGATCGCCTGGGCGGCGACATCGAACGCTGCGTGCGGCGTATCGCGTCGCAGGGCCGGCTGGCCGACCCCGAGGCACTGCGTTGCCGCGTGTCGGTGGGCGGCGTCGAGCGCGAATTCGAGGGAACCCTGCACCGCATTCCCGGCGACGTGCTGCTGGTCGAGATCGAGCCCGTAGGCCATGGCAGCACGATCGACACGGTCAACGTGCCGAGCCCGCAGCTGTTGAGCCTGCTGGGCGAAGCGGTGAACCGCATCAGCAGCGCGTCGAACATCAACGCGCTGTCGGACACCGTGGTCAAGTGCTGCCGCGACATGCTCGGCTACGACCGCGTGATGGTCTACAAGTTCGACCCCGACGGCCACGGCAAGATCATCGCCGAGGCGCGCGACCCGCGGCTCGACTCGCTGCTGGGCCATCACTACCCGGCCACCGACATTCCGCAGCGCGCGCGCGAACTGTACCTGCGCACCCGGCTGCGCGTGCTGGCCGATGTGCACTACGAGGCCTCCCCGCTGATACCGCAACGCCTGCCGGGGCGGGAGGAAGAACTCGACATGTCGCTGTGCTATCTGCGCAGCATGTCGCCGTTGCATCTGCAGTACCTGAAGAACATGGGCGTCACGGCCACGCTGGTGGTGTCGCTGGTGCGCGAGGGGCGGCTGTGGGGCCTCATCGCCTGCCACCACTACTCAGCACGCAACCTGCGCTTTGCGATGCGCGCCGCGGCCGATCTGCTGGCCGAGGTGGTGTCCACGCGCATTGCGGCCATCGAAAACTACGCCTATGCGCAGGTCGCGATCCAGGTGCGCCGCCTGGAGCAACGGCTGGTCGAGGCCACGTCGACCGAGGGCGACTGGCGCCTGGCGCTGTTCCGCAATCCGCGCACATTGCTGCAGCCGCTGGATGCCACGGGCGCCGCGCTGTTCCAGGACGGCGAAGTGCTCACGGCCGGCGAAACGCCCAGCCACGCAGAGCTGCGCGAGCTGATGCAATGGATCGACGGCCAACGCTTCGAGGGCCTGTTCAGCTGCGCATCGGTGGAGCGTGCCAACCCGTTGCTCGCCTCGCTCACGCCCACCGCCAGCGGCGTGGCGGCGGTGCGGCTTTCGTCGTCACGGCCCGACTACCTGATGTGGTTCCGCAAGGAGCAACTCACCAGCGTGACCTGGGCCGGCGACCCGTCCAAGCCGTTGCTGAACAACGACCCGCTGACCTTGTCGCCGCGACGCTCTTTCGCCGCCTGGTCGGAGATCGTGCGTGGCACGGCGCTGCCGTGGTCGGTGACTGAACTGGCGCTTGCCCGGGCCTTTGGCGCGGCGCTGATCGACATCATCGTGCAGGTGAATGCGGTGCGCTTTCTGATTGCCGAGCACCAGCTCGCACAGATCCGCGCCACCGTATCGAACGCCAACGAGCCGGTGATGATCGCCGACCCGCAGGGACGCGCACTGTTTGCCAACCGCTGCTTCTTCGAGATGATTGGCCGCGCGGACCCCGGCACGGCCGACGCGGGCGGGCTGGGTGATGCGGCGCAATGGTTCCAGGACCCCGGCCGCATGCGCGACATGCTGCGCAGCGTGGGGCAAGACCGCCAGTCATGGCGCGGAGAGGCGTTGCTCGACCTGGGCAATGGCGCCAGCCTGCCGGCAGCCCTGCGTGCCGAGCCAGTGGCCGCGCGCGATGGATCGGTGCTGGGTTTCTTCTTGATCTTCACCGACCTGAGCGACAGCCGCCGCGCGGCTGCGGCGCGCGAACAACTGGAGAAGTCGCTGTCGAACGCCGTGCGAGAAGAAGCGCTGTCGCGCCAGGCCGATGCCGCCGACGTGATCGGCGCCATCGTCTCGAACGCGAGCCTGGCCGCCATGGACATCGCCGACGGCAACATGGGGCCGACGGTGGTGCCGCTGCTTGAAGAGCTGGAGGCTTCTACGCGCCGCGCGGCTGCGCTTTATGACCGGATGAAAGCGTTCGTCGGTTGAGCGGCTTGAATGAAACAGACAAGAGACGCTACCGGACTCTTACTTGGGTTGCGGGTCAGCCTCTGGGTCGCTGCGCTCGTCACCGGCACCACGGCGCACGGCAGGCAATTGCCCCAATAATTCCGGCAGGGCCGTCTGCACGGTGTCCCACACCATATCGAGGTTGATGGCGAAATAGCCATGCGCGATTCGATTGCGCATGCCGCGCATGCTGCGCCAGAGCACTTGGGGATGCGCCCCGACGAACTCGGGATATTCATCCATGACCTTCGTCGCCGCCTCACCAATGATGACAAGGCTCATGACGACGGCCTGCTGGGTACGCTTGTCTTCAAGGAAATCGGCTTTCTCCAAGCCTCCGATAAAGCTGCACGCATCGGTCGCGGCCTGCTGGATGTGGTCGAGATAGTCGGGAAGGCGGTTCTGCTTCATACCGGCTGCGCTTCTGCCAGCACCTGAGCCCGGAACTTCGGCGGCAGGTCGGCAGGGGTCAGCAGATCGACATGCACGCCGAGCAGCGCCTCCAATTCGACTTGCAGACCGCCCAGGTCGAACAGCGTTGCGCCTGGCAGCGCATCGACCAGCAGATCGAGGTCGCTGCCGTCTTGGTCGGTGCCGTGCAGCACCGAACCAAAAACGCGTGGGTTCGCCGTGCGAAAGCGGCTGGCCGCTTCACGGACGGCACCGCGTCTGAGATCGAGCACGACGGAGGGTCGCATGGTTTCCTTCTTACCGAAATTCCTTGAAATGGTAAGCGATCCAACGAAACACCCTACGGCGGGCAGCCTGACTACTTCATCACCGCCAACTGCACACGCCGTGCCTTCGGGTCTTCACCCGCCACATTCGCCTCCGCCGATTGCGGCTTGTCCAGCACGATGCGATCGGTGGCAATGCCGGCGGCCACCAGCGCGTCACGCACGGCCATTGCGCGCTGCTTGGCCAGTTCTTCGTTCTGCGCCGCATCGCCGCTGGCGGAGTGGAAGCCCGACAGGCTCACCTTGGCGGTGGCATCGGCCTTGAGCGCGTCGATGGTCGGCATGAGCGCCTGCGTGGCCTCTGGTGTGAGCGCGCTCGAGCCGACGGCGAAGAGCACATCGACGCCGGCTGCGGGCGCACCGGCGGCCGCGGCCGGCGTGGCGGTGGCCGCTTCTGCCGCAGGGGCCGATGCGCTTTGAATCACCGCACGCACCTTGGCCAGCTCCGGATGGTTGGGCAACATGCTCGCGCCATACAGCGGCTTGAACGCACCCTGATGGCAGGTGGCGCAGTTGACCTTGGGCCCGTCGCCCATCGGCCCGAGCCGCGCCGCCGGAAACACCGGTGTGAGCGGATCGAGGTACTGCGTGTTCAGGTCGCGCACCATGCGAATGCCGTACCACGCCACGGCCCGCGGCGGCGCGCTGGTTTCCCAGTCGGCGAACGAGCGCGTGTTGTGGCAATAGGTGCAGTTCACGCCCAGCGATTGCGACATGTGCATCATGAGACCGTAGGTCCATTCGGCCTGCTTGATCGATTGCCGGTTGCCGGTCTGCAAGGCCGTGGGGCCGACCACGCGGATGTTGTTGCCCTGCTCCAGGAAGGGCGAGAACGGGTCGTTGGGCAATGACGCCATCGCCACGCTGGGCGCGGGCGCATTCTGGCCGGCCTTGTTGCCCGCATAGCCCGGCCTCTGCGCTGGCGCCATCGTCCATGTGTTGAGCGGCACCGGGTTGCCGCGATGGCAGGTGTAGCAGGTGACGCCGGTGTCGGCGACGTGCGTCTTCCAGTCGGCGTTGAGATGCTGCGTCATCTGCAGCATGCGCCGCGCGACCACCTTGGAATACAGCGCATCGGACGCCATGTTGTCGCCCTGGTGGCAATAGGTGCAGCCCTGCTGCGGCGCGACCCACGCGGTCATCGACACCATGAGCCGCGTGAACTCGCCCACGCTCAGGTCGTTGAGCACCTTGACGTTCTGGAACACCTGGCCGGCCGTGCGCCCGACGGCGGGTGCGGGCGGCGTGTCGGGCGGCAGCGCGTTCTTCACGGCCTGCGCGCCGACACTGCGAGGGTTGTAGACCTGCTCCATGCCGGTGCCGCGATAGCCGCGTTGCACCACATCGACGGGCGGCCGCTCGCAGCCTGCGAGCAGCATCGACGCAATGGCCGCAATGCAAACGGCGATGCCCGCGCGGGCCCTGCGTGCGGCGTGTGCGGCGCGTGCGGCGCTCATGGCCGTACCCCGGAAGGCAGCGTCGACGGATCGATCACGGGCGCGAACACCGCCGGATAGATCGGCGCCACATGGTGCTTGACCGCCCACAGGTACCAGTTGTCGACCACCGTGCCGGTCAGCAGAATGCCGATGCCGCCCACCAGCGGGCACAGCACCGCGAACCACCAGGCCCAGCGATGGATCGATTCCATCGTCGCGTTGAAGCCCATGCACCAGCGCCAGAACAAGGCCGCGCGCTCGGAGGCCGTGCCGCGATCGACGATCTGCTCGATCTCGCGCTCACCCCCGAAGCGGCTCACCGCAAGAATGGTGGCGCCGTGCATCGCAAACAGCAGCGTCGAACCGTAGAGGAACGCGATCGACAGCATGTGGAACGGGTTGTAGAACAGGTTGCCATAGCGGATCGAGAAGGCCGCCGTCCAGTCCAGGTGCGGAAAGATGCCGAACGGCACCGCCTCGCCCCAGCTGCCCATGAGCAACGGCCGGATGAAGCCCAGCACCAGCATCAACCAGATTGCCGACGCGAAGGCCCAGGCCACGTGCGTGCCGATCTTCAGCGCGCGTGCGCGGCGGTACATGCGCGCCCACCACAGCAGCACCGAGCTGGTCATGAAGAAGCCCGCCATTAACCACCAGCCGCCCTCGTTCAGCGGTGGAAAGAGTTTCAGCCCGATGGCCGGCGACGGCGGCTCCAGCGCCAGCCAGGGCAACTGGCGCACGAACTGCACCGGGTCCCAGTTGACCGACGCGAGCATGTTGAGCCCGACGATCTCGAACGCGATGAAGCCGCACAGCAGCGACGCCAGCCCGAACCAGCCGAGGTAGATGGGCCCGACCTGCGCATCGCCGATGCGACCGAGCAGGTGCACGTGCAGGGGCGGCCCTTCGCGCTCCTTGTTGCCGCGTTCCAGCGGCACGCCCGCATACGACGGTGCAACGGCCTGCACGCGGGTGAAGATGTTCTGGTATTCGGCCATCGATGTCTCCTCGTGGATCTTCTTCAGCGCCAGATGGGCAGGTTGAGCCACCACGTCCACCATTCAGGCCAGCCACGGGTCCAGAAGGGGCCGCTGATGACGATGCATACGGCGCTCCAGAACGCGGCCGACAGCGCCAGGAACAGACCCAGGCGGTGAATGCCCAGCGTGCCGATCGAGTAGCCGATGGTGTCGCGGAAAAAGGTGTTCTCGTGCTCTGCGGTCTTCACCGTTTCACCCGCGCCGGGGTTGGTTGCGGCCAGCACCAGGCCGCCATGCATCGACAGCGCGAGCACGGTCGTGAAGAAGAAACTCACGGCCAGCATGTGGGCCGGGTTGTAGTGAAAGTGCAGGTACTGGTAGCCGGTGTTCGACACCCAGTCCAGGTGGCTCATGATCCCGTACGGAAAGCCGTTGCCCCAGGCACCCATGAGCACCGGGCGCACGATCTCCAGCGTGACGTACGCCAGAATCGCGAACGAGAACGCGAAGGGCACGTGATACCCGATGCCCAGCTTGCGGCATATCTCCACCTGCCGCAGCGCCCACGACACGAAGGCGCCGGTGGCAAACACCGTGATGAGCTGCCACAGCCCGCCCTCTTTCAGCGGCGCCAGGCGCAGCCCGTATTTGAGATCGGGCGGCGCGATGTTGATTTGCCAGAGGTTCCAGGTCGGCCCCTGTGAGGCGCCCCACACGATGAGCAGCGTGCCCACCAGCGAGCAGAAGATCGTGGTGACGCCGAAGAAGCCGACGTAGAACGGCCCGACCCAGAAGTCGAACAGATCCCCGCCGGTGAGGGTGCCCCCGCGGATGCGGTACTTTCGCTCGAAGCTCAGCATGGCCATGACAGTCCCCTGGTCAGAACGCGACGGCACACGGCCGCCCCGAATGGCGATCGGTGCGCGGGCTGCAAGCCCGCGCGCCAACCGCACGTGGACAACGAGCGGGCTACTTGCCCGCCGGTGCCGTCGCGGGCGCAGGCATGGGTGCCATCTGCGCCGCCACCGCCACGCTCTTGCGCGGACCTTCGAGCCAGTTGAACCGGTCGGTGCTCAGCAGAATGAAATGAATCACCAGTGCCAGCACGAACAGGAACGTGAACAGCGCGATCAGCGTCCTGCGCGGGTCGAACAACATCCAGATTCGCCACATGTCGTGTCTCCTCTAGGCGTTGAAGCCGATGGACAGCGCGGCAAGCGCGACATCCTTGGCGTCGTTGAAGATCGACGCATAACCGCCGGCACCCGGAAGCCAGGGCCTCCATTGCCATGCCAGGAAATGGGCGACCACGGCAATCAACGTGAAGATGATGAAGCTCGTCATGAAGATGCCGTGAAACTCTTTCGCTTCCTGCTCGGTCAGACCGGACAGTGAGCCGTCTCTTTCTCTAGGAACCATGGTAGTTACTCCGTATCGGCCTGTTGGCCACGCACCGCGCACTTCCCCCGCGGCGGGGATTGAAGCGGCCATGGGCCGCCACAAGTTCTGTGGCGGACCGCTGGGCCCGCCGGGTTCTTGCCAGAACGATCGGCAGACGTTTCATGCCGGCTCTCCCTGGCGCAACGCGTCGCGCGACTGCACGACGCGCGCAACGGTGATGCGCGCTTCTCCGGCACGCCGCGCGTCGCGCTCGACGCGGTCGCGCAGGCGCTTGGCCGCGGAGATCTGCACCAGCACCGGCTGCGCCTGCACGAAGTCATCGAGCAGTTGCCTTGCGTCGTCGTTCCATGGACTGTCGGCCTGCGGCGCATCGGTGCGCGCGGGCGTGGCGTCGACGCGGTCGAGCTCGGTGCCCAGCGGCAGGATGTGGAACAGCGCATCGAACAGCGCGTTGCACAGCTCCTGCATCAGATAGGTTGCGCCCGCATAGCCCATGAAGGGCGTGCCGGTGTGGCGCCGGATGATCGGCAGCGGAAACGAGGCGGGAATGAAGGTCGACTTCATCATGCCGCCGCCGCCACACTCGGCCAGGTACATGCGCTCGTTGTAGCTGCCGTACAGCACGAGCGGCGTCTTCTCGTGCACGAGCCGGCGCGTCTCTACGTTGTCGGTCTTCGCGCCCGCCACGCGCGCTACCGCGAAGTGGCACGGCAGCCCCATTTCGTCTTCGAGAAAATGCCGGATGCCGCGCGTGTAGGTCTCGTTGGCCACCACGCCGAAGCTCGCGGTGCCGAAAAAGTCCTGCGTCACCGAACGCCACAGGTCCCACACGGGCTTGAGCGTGCTGTGCTTCTCGCGCTCGATGAAGGGCTCGGGGTCGAGCTGCAGCAAGGCGCCGAGCGTGCGCAGAAAGCTGGTGGTGCTGTGCAGGCCGATGGGCGCCTGCAGATAGGGCCGCTCCAGCGCCTCGCACAGCATGCGGCCGAACTCGCGGTACATGCAGATGTTGACGTCGGCTTCGTCCAGCCGCGACACATCGGCCAGGTGGCTGCCGAGCGGAAACACAAGGTTCACCTCGGCGCCTATGCCTTGCACGAGCCGCCTTATCTCGGCCAGGTCGCTGGGCGCATTGAACGTGCCGTAGCTCGGGCCGATGATGTTCACGCGCGGCTTTTCGCCCGCGGGGCGTTGGTCGAAGGGCTTGCGCACCGACGGCTTTTTCAGTCCGTACTCGGACCACAGCCAGTACATTGCGCGGTTGGCGCATTGCCATTGGTCTTCGTCGATGGTGCGCGGCAGAAATCGCTGGATCGTCGTGCCAGAAGGCGTGACGCCGCCACCGATCATCTCGGCGATGGAGCCGGTCACCACCACCGACGGCAGGTCGGGGTCGAGCGCGGCGTGCGCACGGCGCATCGAGGCCTCGGTGCCTTCGCGGCCCAGCTGTTCTTCGGCCAGGCCGGTGACAACGATGGGCAGCTCGTGCGGCGGCAGCGCGTCGGTGTAGTGCAGCACCGACGTGACCGGCAGGTTCTCGCAGCCCACCGGGCCGTCGATCACCACCTGCAGGCCCTTGATGGCGGTGAACACGTACACGGCACCCCAGTAGCCGCCCGCACGATCGTGGTCGAGCACAAGCATCAGATCATCTCCTCGGCCTTGCGCTTCTTCGCGGCCTTCAGGGCCTGGCGGCGCGTGTCGGCCTTGAAGTCGGGGCGGTCCTGCGGCACGCCGGCGGCGCTTTCCCACACGCCCGCCGCATGACCGGTTCCGGCATTGCCGAAGAACGCTTTCATCTGTTCGAAGCGTGCCTTGTTGCCGATGGCCGCGTTGATGACGGTCGCGAGCGAGCCGGCACCGGCCGGCCCCATCAAGGGCCGCGCCGAAATCAGGTTGGTGAAATACAGCGCCGGTGTGCATTGCTCCTTGGCCGCCTGCACGACGGGCGTGGTGCCGATGGCCAGGTCGGGCTGCCATTCGTGCATTGCCGCCAGGTCTTGTTCGAGCGAGGCGCGGAACTGCACATGCACGCCCTTGGCTTCGAGCCACTGACGGTCGGCGTCGCTCCATGCGGTGCGCGGGCAGGCGGTGCCCACATAGCGCAGGTCGGCGCCGCTTTCGACCAGCAGGCGCCCCACCAGCAGCTCCGAGCCCTCGTAGCCGCTGAGCGTGATGCGGCCCCGGATCGGCATCTTCGACAGCGCGCCGCGGATCGCCGGCAGCATCATGTTCTTGACCGCATCGACCTGGGCCTGCGGCACGTTGGCCGCCAGGCCGATGGCCTGCAACCACGCCTCGGTGCCGTCATGGCCGACCGGCGCGGAGCCCACGATGGGGCGGCCCGCTGCCTCGAACTCGCGCAGGCTCGCGGTGTAGAACGGATGGATTGCGGCCACGGCCACGCAGTCAAGTGCTGCATACAGCTCGCGCCATTCGCGCGTCGGCACGGCCGGCCCGGCCACGAGGCCCATGGGCTCCAGCATGCGGCCGATGATCATTGGGTCGGCCGGGAACATCTCGCCCATCAACGCGATAGCGGGCTTGTCGGCCCTGCCCGTGCGCGGCGCCTGCACGGGCCCGGCCAGCACCTCGGTGCGTGCGTACTTCAGCATGGCGCCGGCCAGCACGTCCTTGGCCTCGGCATGCGTGGGCACGCCGAAGCCGGGCACGTCGATGCCGATGATGCGCACGCCGTTGATCTCCTTCGGCAGGATCTGCAGCGGCACGCCGCTGGCCGTCGGCACGCAGAGGTTGATGATGACGATGGCGTCGTACAGCGCCGGGTCGGCCTGTCCGTGCACGGCCTCGCGGATGTCCTCGAACAGCTTGCCCGTGACCAGCGTCTCGGAGTTGAACGGCACATAACCCACGCTGCGCCGCGCACCGTAGAAATGCGAGGTGAAGGTGAGCCCGTAGACGCAGCAGGCCGAGCCGGAAAGAATGGTCGACGTGCGCCGCATGCGCAGCCCCACGCGCAACGCACCAAAGGCCGGACACATGCTCTGCGGCTGGTCGTGCGGGCCGGCCTGGGGCGCGCGCGGATAGTCCTTCGCGTACTGGTCGAGCGTGTCCGACTTGCCCGCCGCGCGCGCTGCCTCGCGCATGGCATCGGCGCCCGAATGGCAACCCATGCCGTCGCCTTCGGTGGCCTTCGGCACCGGCAGCGCAACAATGGGAATGATGGTCGAGGTCATGGCGCGTGTCGTCTCAGACTTCGTCGTAGACGACTTCGAGCGACGGCTTCACCACATCGCGCTTGCCGCACATGTCGAACTGCGTCGCGGGTTCGAGCACCACATGGCGCCCCACCGACTCGGCCGAGAAAAGACCCAGCAGCTGGTCCTGCGTCATGGGGCGCGGCCGCATGGGTTGCGAGCTGCCGACGTTCTCGGCCAGTTGCTCGAACAGCGGGCCCCAGGTGGTGCCGGGCACGCCGATGATTTCGTAGCTCGCGCTCTTGCGCCGGATGTCGTCGTTGGCCGGAATGACCGACAGCACCGGAATGCCGACCTGCTGCGCGAAGGCCGTGGCCTCGCCCGTGCCGTCGTCGCGGTTGATCACCATGCCGGCCACGCCGACGTTGCCGCCCAGCTTGCGGAAATACTCGACCGCCGAGCACACGTTGTTGGCCACGTAGAGAGACTGCAGGTCGTTGCTTGCGACCACGATCACCTTCTGGCACATGTCGCGCGCAATCGGCAGGCCAAAGCCGCCGCACACCACGTCGCCCAGAAAGTCGAGCAGCACGTAGTCGAAACCCCAGTCGTGGAAGCCGAGCTTTTCGAGCAGCTCGAAGCCGTGGATGATGCCGCGCCCGCCGCAGCCGCGGCCAACCTCCGGGCCGCCGAGTTCCATCGCATACACGCCGTCGCGCTTGAAGCACACGTCGCCGATGGCCACGGCCTCGCCGGCCAGCTTTTTCCTGGAGGAGGTTTCGATGATGGTCGGGCAGGCGCGTCCGCCGAACAGCAGCGACGTGGTGTCGCTCTTCGGGTCGCACCCGATGAGCAGCACCTTCTTGCCCTGCTGCGCCAGCATGTAGCTGAGGTTGGCGAGCGTGAAGCTCTTGCCGATGCCGCCCTTGCCGTAGATGGCGATGATCTGCGTTTCCTTGGTGGCGGGTGCGCTCGACACCGCGTCGGGCTCGATGGCGGCCTCGGCGCGCAGGGCCTGCTGCTGCATGAAGCGCACCGGCGTGCCCTCGGCAATGGCGTGGGTGGATGTCATTTGCAGCTTCTCCAGTCGAGCACCATCTTCAGGCAGGCGGCGTCGCCGAATGCGGTGCGGTAGGCGCTGTCGGCCTCGGTGGCCTCGGCGCGGTGGGTGATGAGGCCGTCGAGCGACAGCCGATGCGTCTGCATGAGCGTTCTCACGGCGGCCAGGTCGTGCGGCTGCCATTGCGCCGCCACGCGGATGCGGGCCTCGCGCATGAAGGCCGGCGGGAAGGCGAAAGACAGCTGCTGGTCGTAAAAGCCCGCCAGCACAATCTCGCCGCCCGGCCCCAGGCGGCCGATGAGCGCGTCGAGCAGCGACGCGTCGCCGCTCACGTCGCAAATGCTGCGGTAGTCGCGGCGCGTGTCGGTGGCGGGGTCGATCACGTCATAGCCGGTGGCGCCCTCGCGGCGCTGCGCATTCGTTTCCCAGACCACGGGCGCGGCGCCCGCGGCCACCGCGATGCGCGCCACCATGCGGCCAAGCACGCCGTGGCCCACGATCAGGTCGGGCTGCACACCGCCGCCGGCCGAACTGACGTGATGCGCCGTAGCCGCCAGCGCAAGCAGCACGCCCTGCTCCGCGCTCGCGTCGTCCGCCGCGTCGAAAGCCAGCGTGCGCGCACCCGGCAGCACGACCGTGGATGCCGCACCGCCGAACAGGCCGCGCACGTCGCCAAAGCACTTGGCGCCCGGCACGAACACGCGCGCCCCGACCGTGCCGCCCGAGTGCCTGCCTGCGCTGCGCACAACGCCGACCGATTCATAGCCCGGCACCAGCGGATAGCCCATGCCCGGAAAGTCGGGCATGCGGCCCGACCACAGCAGGCGCTCTGTACCGGTGCTGATGCCGCTCCATTCGATGTCGACCACCACGTCTTCGTCGGTCGGCTCGCTCAGGGCCAGCCGGGTCAGCGCCAGTTGGCGGGGCTGTTGCAGCACCACGGCCAGGGTGTTCATGGGACGGGCTGAATGTGTCATTGTTTTAAGACTACTTGTGGTGTCTAGTTTGTATTACACATCTCGAAGGTGTCATGGCGCAAGCGTTGTTCGCGCCACCAGCAGGCCGACCTGCAGCGGCATGCGGGTTCGCACCTCACGCACCGCCTCGAAGCCTGCCATTTGCAGCAAGGCCTGCAGGCCCGCGGCGCTGCGCGGCTTGCCCTTGCCCATGGCCAGCAGGTAGAAGCCGAAATAGGCGTCGCCCATGGCCTCGGCGCCCGGTGTGACGGCCATCGGCTCGGCCAGCAGCAAGGTGCCGCCCGGCGGCAGCGCCTGGCGCACGGCGCGCAGGATGCACAGCGCCGACGCATCGTCATGGTCGTGAATCACGCGCACGAGCGACGCGATGTCGGCGCCGCGCGGCAATGCGTCCGTCAGAAAGCTGCCGCCTTCGAGGCGCAACCGCTCTTCACCGATGCCCGCCGCCGCGCAACGCAGGCGCGCACGTTCGACGACGGCGGGCAGGTCGAACAGCATGAGCCGCAACGAAGGCACGCGCGACGCCGCGCTGATAAGGAACCCGCCCTCGCCGCCGCCCACGTCGAGCAGGCAGTGGTGCTTGTGCAGGGGATAGGCATCGAGGATCTCTTCGCAGACCAGCGGCTGAGACGCGGCCATGAGGGCCGAATAGCCAGCGACGCTGTCGCCGCGCAGACCGTCGGGTTGCGATGCGCCCGCATAGGGCCAGAACTTCGCCAAGGCCGCGCTACGCGCTTCTCCGCGCAGCAGCGCCACGGGATCGGCCAGGTCGGCATAGAGCGCGCCGTGATGCGCCACCATTGCCGCGACCGCCGTGTTGCCAACCATCGGTGCGCCCAGTTCGCCGAGCCCGAAGCGCTCGCCGCTGCGCACTTCGACCAGGCGCAAGGCGACTGCGGCAGCCAGCAGCCGATCAGCGGACGCAACCGGCAGGGCCATGCGAGTCGCCAACTCGTTCAAGGCCAACGGCCCTTGCGACAGCATGTCGAAGAGCCGCAACTGCACGCACGCCAGCAACACCTGCGAATAGACAAACCCCGCCACCAGGTCGAACAGCGCGCCGGCGCGTTGCCGCGCGATGGGCCGCGTCGGCGCGAAAGCCGCCGCGCGCCGCTGGAACGTCGGGCTCGCGAGCAAACGGTCGCGCAGCGCCAGCCAGCGGTCGCTCCATGCCGCACGCCACGCAGGCGGCGGGTTGCGAGGGGACACGGGCAAGGTCTGCACGTTGCGAGCATTCGATGGATGAACGCGCTCAGGCCGCGGCGCGCAGGCGTTCGGCCAGCTCGGCCTTCGGCACCAGGCGCTCGGCTTCGTGGCGCACCAGCGCGCGCAGGCTCTCCGCGCCCGCGCAATCGGGAACGGACTCGATCGCGCGTGCGACCAGCTGGTCGAAGTACTGGGCGGCGCCTTCCAGCCCGAGTTCGGTCGCGGCGCTGGGGCGCAGCAACGCCAGGTCGCGCCCCGTCGGCTTGCCCAGCACGCTGGGGTCGCCCGTGACATCGCGGATGTCGTCGGCCGCCTGGTAGGCCTCGCCGAGCCAGTCGCCAAAGGCGCGCCAGATTTCCGGATCGCTGCCTGCGGCCTGCGCGCCGCCCATGGTGGCGGCGGCAAACAGCGCGCCCGTCTTGGCGCGCTGGTAGTCGCGCAGGTTGACGCGCGGCTCCGACTCCCACGCCTGCCCCGCAACGGCGCCGAAGGGCATGCCCACACTGCTCGCCACCATCGTGAGCAACGCCGGCAGGCGCAGCGGCGACTTCACCGCGCCCAGCGTCAGCGTTTGAAAGGCCAGGATGATCAAGGCGTCGCCGGCCAGCACGGCCAGGCTTTGCCCATAGGCGTAATGCACCGAGGCGCGCCCGCGCCGCGTGGGCGCGTTGTCGAAGCAAGGCAGGTCGTCGTGCACCAGCGATGCGCAGTGCAGCAGCTCGATGGCGCTCGCCGTCGCACTCGACAGTTCGGGGTCGTCGTCGCCGCAGGCGGCGGCCACCGCCAGGCACAGCTGGGGGCGCACGCGCGCGCCGCCGGGAAACACCGCGTGCCGTATGGCGCCGGCCAGCTTGGAGGGGCAACCGGGCGCCTCGCCCTGCGAGACGGCCATGGCCAGCGAATGTTCGATGCGTGTGAGCGGCTTCATCGGGCACCTCTGTAATTTTATTTGGTCACTATGGAGTGTCACGTAGAATAGACACATGTGCACGTACCGTCAACAGAGCAAGCGATGAGCGGCAGCCCCGTGGTCGTTGTCGGGGCGGGTGTGGGCGGCTTGTGCGCCGCGCTGGACCTGGCATCGCGCGGGCTGGAGGTGCTGGTGCTCGAACGCGGGCCGGCGCCGGGCGGCAAGATGCGCGAGGTCGAAATAGACGGCGCGCGAATGGACGCCGGCCCGACCGTCTTCACGATGCGCTGGGTGTTCGACGAACTGCTGGCGCAGGCCGGTACGCAGCTCGAAGACCACCTCACGCTGAAGCGCGCCGAGGTGCTGGCGCGGCACGCATGGGACGACGGATCGCGGCTCGACCTGTTCGCCGACATAGAGCGCAGCGCCGACGCCATCGGCGTCTTCGCGGGTGCCGACGCGGCCCGGGGCTACCGCGCGTTCTGCCTGCGCGCGCAACAGATCCACGACACGCTGGAGGGGCCCTTCCTGCGCAGCACGCGCCCCACGCCACTGTCGCTGGTCGCGCGGGCCGGGCTGCGCGGCATGCCCGCGCTTGCGCGCATCTCGCCGTTCGGCAACCTCTGGAAAGAGCTTGGCCCCTACTTCCGCGACGCGCGCCTGCACCAGCTCTTTGGCCGCTATGCCACCTATTGCGGTTCGTCGCCTTGGCTGGCGCCGGCCACGCTCATGCTCGTGGCCCATGTGGAACAGCAAGGCGTGTGGCTGGTCGAGGGCGGCATGCACCGCATCGCGCAGATGCTGGCGCGGCTGGCCGCCGAACGCGGGGCGCGTCTGCGGTACGGTGCGCACGTTGCAGACATCGTGGTGTCGGCGGGCCGCGCGAGCGGTGTGCGGCTGTCCAGCGGCGAGTTGATAGAGGCGCAGGCCGTGGTCTTCAACGGCGACGTTGCGGCGCTCGGGCGCGGCCTGCTCGGGCACCACGGCGCGCGCGCACAACCTTCAAAGACGAATGCCGGGCGATCGCTCTCCGCGCTCACCTTCAACCTGCGGGCCGAAGCCAGCGGCTTTCCCTTGCTGCGCCATTCGGTTTTTTTCTCACCCGACTACGCCGGCGAATTCGACGACATCCTGCGCCGCGACCGCCTGCCGCGCGAGCCGACCGTGTATGTCTGCGCGCAGGACCGCCCGGCCCACGATGCGCCCGCGCCGGGCGGTGCGGAGCGCCTGCTGTGCATCGTCAACGCGCCGCCCTCGGGCGATGCCCGCAGCTTCACCCCCGAGGAGATTCATGCATGCCAGCAGAGCACTTTCGAACGGCTGTCCCGCAGCGGCCTGCGGCTGGACTGCCAGGCCACGTCGATGCGGGTGACCACGCCGCATCATTTCGAGCAGATGTTTCCGGGAACCGGGGGCGCACTCTACGGCCAGGCATCGCACGGATGGGCGGCGAGCTTCTCGCGCCCCGGTGCGCGCAGCCGCCTGCCGGGCCTGTACCTGGCGGGCGGCAGCACGCACCCGGGGCCGGGCGTGCCGATGGCGGCGCTGTCGGGCCGGCTGGCCGCGCAGAGCCTGCTGGCCGACCGCGCTTCGACGCCAAGGTCGAGCCCGGCGGCTATGCGTGGTGGTATGTCGATGCGCTGAGCGACGACGGCTGCTTCGGCCTCACGCTGATCGGTTTCGTCGGCAGCGTGTTCTCGCCCTACTACGCGTGGGCGCGGGGGCGCAACGGCGGCGCCGCGGCGGCGCTGGAGCATTGCGCGATCAACGTGGCGCTTTACAGCAGCGCGCGCGGCGAAGGCCGCTGGGCCATGACGGAGCGCGGCCGTGCAAGCGTGCATTGCGAGGCGACGGCGCTGAGCATCGGTCCGAGCCGAATGCGCTGGGACGGCGATGCGCTGGTCGTCGACATCGATGAAGTCACGGTGCCCATGCCTTCGCGCCTGCGCGGCCGGGTGCGGCTGCATCCGCAGTCGTTGGCCGACCGCTCGTTCGCACTCGACGCGGCGGGCCTGCACCGCTGGCGGCCGATTGCGCCGCGCGCGCGCGTGGAGGTGGAATTCGACAAGCCCGCGGTGCATTGGAAAGGCACCGGCTACATGGACACCAACGCGGGCGCGCGCCCGCTGGGGGCGGACTTCGCGCATTGGTCCTGGTCACGCGGCGCGCGCTCGCAGGGCCGTTGCGCGGTGCTTTACGACGTGACGCGCCGCGACGGCAGCACCGCGGCGCTTGCGCTCGACTTCGATGCCAACGGCGAGGCCACGGCGTTCGACGCGCCGCCGCCGGCCGCGCTGTCACGCAGCGGCTGGGGGGTCGATCGCATCACGCGCTGCGATGCCGGCACATTGCCGGTGCTTCGCCGCGGCTTTGAAAACGCCCCGTTCTACGCACGCAGCCTGCTCGACACCACGCTGCTCGGCGAACGCATGACGTGCATGCACGAGAGCCTGTCGCTCGAACGCTTCGACACCGCGTGGTGCCGCGCGATGCTGCCATTTCGCATGCCGCGCGCGCTGCGCTGAAGGCTTGGGCCATGCGCTTCTTCAAGCTCCTGCATCTGCTTGGCCTCGCGGGCTTTGCGGGCGGCCTGGCCGCGCAGTTGCTGCTGGCGCGGCTCGACCCGCCCGCGCCGGCCGCCGCCGATCTGGTGGCGCGCTGGTTGAGCGGGCCTGCGCTGTTGCTGCTGGTCGGCAGCGGGCTTCTGGGCATCGCCGTGCGTCCTGCGTGGCTCGAAGAGCGCTGGATCTGGGCCAAGCTGCTGCTGACGATGGTCATCGCGCCGGCGGCATGGTTCGGCTCGGGCCGCGCGGCGCTGGCGGCGGCCTTGGCCCTCTCCGTCGCCGCAGCGGCCTTCGGCGTGTGGCGGCCTTGGCGGCGCCTGCCATGACGCATCGCGTCTTCATGCTCGGTGCCACGGGCACTATCGGCCGCGCAACCGTGCAGGCGTTGGTCGCGCGTGGTCATGAGGTGGTGTGCTTCGTGCGGCCGCGCGCGGGCGTCGGCGGACGGCTCGCGGCGCAGGACACCGCGCGGCTGCTGCCCGGCGCGACGCTGCGATTCGGCGATGCGACCGATGCGGTGTCGCTCGCGCGTGACGGCTTTCGCGGCGAGCGCTTCGATGCGCTCGTGTCATGCATGGCCTCACGCAGCGGCGCGCCCGCGGACGCATGGGCCGTCGATCATCTGGCGCAGCGGCACGCGCTGCACGCGGCGCGGCAAGCGGGCGTGTCGCACGTCGTGCTGCTGTCCGCCATCTGCGTGCAGAAGCCTTTGCTGGCCTTCCAGCAGGCCAAGCTGGCTTTCGAGCAGGCGCTGATCCACAGCGGCATCTGCTATTCGATCGTGCGGCCCACTGCCTTCTTCAAATCGCTGTCGGGGCAGGTTGGGCGCGTGCGGCAGGGCAAGCCGTTTCTGGTGTTCGGCGACGGCACCCTGACGGCCAGCAAACCCTTGAGCGATGCCGACCTGGCCGCGTACCTGGCCGGCTGCCTGAGCGACCCGCAGCGCCGCAACCGCGTGCTGCCCATCGGCGGGCCGGGCGATGCGGTGACGCCGCGCGAACAGGGCGAAGAACTTTTTCGTTTGCTGGGCCGGCCGGCGCGGTTCAGGCAGGTGCCGGTGGCGATGCTCGACGCCATCATCGCCGGGCTGGGTGCATGCGGGCGTGTGATTCCGCCGTTGGCGGCCAAGGCGGAACTGGCGCGCATCGGGCGCTACTACGCGACCGAATCGATGCTGGTGCTGGACCCGCGCACGGGGCGCTACGACGCGGCCGCCACGCCGTCCACGGGGCGGGAGACGCTATTCGATTTCTATGCGCGCTTGATCGGCGGTGCGGAGATGCCGGAACGGGGAGACCACGCGGTGTTCTGAGCGATGCAGGTCAAGGCTCGTCGCGGGGCTTCGACCGCTTTTTGTCCCGCCGCAACGCATACAGCTCCCAGAAGCCGAACCCCACCAGCACGCCCAACACCCCGAGCATTTCAAGCGTGATGATGAGGCTGGAGCTCACTGCCACAGCCCTCAGACAGGCGAAGCCGGACGCATCGATTTGTCGCGCTCGCGCCGCTCCAGGCGGTCGAACAGTTCGATGACCCACACGATGCGGTCTTTGGCGCTGCGCTGGTCCACTGACGCCGTTGCGCGCGGCACGGTGGCGATCACCGCATCGACCAGGAACGCGTTGGCTTCGAGCACCGGCCATGCCTGCGCGGCCCGGGCCGGCCGCACGGCGAGCAGCCCGCGCATCAGCAGACGCAGCTTGCGCGAAGCGGGCACCACTGCGCGCCGGCTCACCGAATCGCAGCCCGCGCGTTGCACCTCGCGCCCGATGTCGGCATACAGAAACCGCGCCGCATTGATGCCCGGCCGGCAGGCCATGGGCAGCTGCGCCACGCCGCTGCCCACGCGTTCGTACAGCGCATCCGCGGCATCCAGCAGGCGTTGCACCACCGACCCCAACGCGGGCGTGAACACCGGCCTGGCCAACCAGGCCTGCGGATCGAGGCCGGCCTCGCGCATCCATTCGCGCGGCAGGTAGAGCCGGCCCATGGCCGCGTCTTCGCCCACATCGCGCGCAATGTTCGACAACTGCATCGCCACGCCGAGATCGCAGGCGCGCGCCACGGCGTCCGCGCCGCGCACCCGCATGAGCAGGGCCATCATGGCGCCGACGGTGCCGGCCACGCGTGCCGCGTAGGCGTGCAGTTGTTCCAGCGTTTCGTAGCTGCGGCCTTCGGCGTCCCATTCGAACCCTTCGATCAACGCGTCGGGCAAGGCACGCGGAATGTCGAATTGCGCGGCCACGCCGGCCAGCGCGCGGTCGGCGGGCAGCGCCAGCGCCGACGCCGGCATGCCCGGGTCGTAGATGCGCGCGAGCCGCGCACGCAGCATGGCAACGGCGGCGGCTTCGTCGGTGCCCTCGTCCACCGCATCGTCGGCCATGCGGCAGAACGCGTAGAGCGCGCAGGCGGCGTCGCGCACCTCGCGCGGCAGCAGCAAGGAGGCGGCTAGAAACGTGCGTGAGCCCTGCCGCAGCGACGCGCGACAGGCGGCGATGTCCGACGGCGCGATCTGCGCGCGCTGTGCGCCGCCCTCGCGCGTGTCAGCCGGCGTGGCGAAGAGCGAGCGAGTCTGCATGAGGCACCACCGTGTCGAGAATGCGAGCCGATGAAAGAACGCCGGGCAGGCCGGCGCCGGGATGGGTGCCCGCACCCACGAGGTACAGGCGGTCGATGTCTTCGCTGCGGTTGTGCGGGCGAAACCACGCGCTTTGCGTGAGCACCGGCTCCAGCCCGAAAGCGGCGCCGCGAAACGACGACAGCCGGTCCTGAAAGTCTTGCGGCGTGAGCAGGCGCGATGTGACGATCTGGCGGCCGAGGTCGGGCAGCAACGTTGCTTCGAGTTTTTTCTGGATCGCCAGCCGGTAGGGCTCGGCCTCGCGCTGCCAGTCGGTGCCGCTTTGCAGGTGCGGCACCGGCGACAGCACGTAGAACGCATCGCAACCCGCCGGCGCGAGCGACGGGTCGGTGGCGGTCGGGCGGTGCAGGTAGAGGCTGAAATCGTCGGCCAGGTGCCGGCGCTCGAAGATGTCCGCAAGCAGCCCCTGGTAGCGCGGGCCGAGCGAAATGGTGTGGTGCGCCACGTCGGGGTACTGCCGGCGCGTGCCGAAGTACCACACGAACAGGCTCATCGAATAACGCGCCTTCTCGATGCGTCGGTCGGTCCAGCGCTTGCGGTGTTCGGGTGCGACCAGGTAGCGGTAGGTCGAGGCGGAGTCGGCGTTGGAGACGACCACGTCGGCGCGCAAGGTTTGCCCGTCGGCCAGTCGCACACCGGTGGCCGTGCCGTGTTTCACGGTGATCTGCGCCACCGACTGGTTGCAACGCACACTGCCGCCCTGCCCTTCGATCAGCGACACCAGCCCTTTCACGAGGCTGCCGGTGCCGCCCATCGCAAAGTGCACGCCCCAGCGCCTTTCGAGAAACGCGATGAGGCAATACACGGAGGTGGTCGCAAAGGGGTTGCCGCCGACCAGCAGCGACTGAAAGGTCAGCACCACGCGCAGCCGCTCGTCGCGCACATGCTTGCTGGCCAGCGAATACACCGTGCGATAGCCCTCCAGCTTCACCAGCTGCGGCAACGCGCGCGCCATGTCGCTCCAGCTGTCGAAGGGCACGTCGCCCAGTTGCTCGAAGCCGACCTTGTAGATCGCCTCGCTGGCTTTCAGGAAATTCTCGTAGCCGCCCACGTCCCCGGGCGCGAGGCGCGCCACCTCCGCGCGCATGGCCTGCGCATCGCCCGAGTAGTCGAACACCGTGCCGTCGTCGAAGCGAATGCGATAGAACGGCGACACCGGGCGCAGCTCGACATGGTCGGCCATGCGCTTGCCGCACAGGGCCCACAGCTCTTCGAACAGGAACGGCGCCGTGATCACGGTCGGCCCTGCGTCGAAGGTGAAGCCGTCTTGCCGATAGACATACGCACGGCCGCCGGGCGCGTCGAGCTTCTCCAGCACCGTCACCCGATAACCGCGCGCACCCAACCGCACGGCGGCCGCCAACCCGCCGAAGCCGCTTCCGATGACGATGGCCTCCGGCGCCCCTTTCGCCGGCGTGACGCCCGTGCGCACGGCCGGAACCGGGGGGGCGGCGAAGACTGTAGTTGTCAACATCTTGCGCATGTTATGAGTGTCAGGTTAAATTGACAACATGGTCTGCCCGACTCTGGAACTTCGCGAACTCGCGTGCGTGCGCGGCGGACGGGCGTTGTTCCGCGAATTGAACATTTCAGCGCGTGCCGGCTCGCTGCTGCGCGTGACGGGCGCGAACGGCGCGGGCAAGACGAGCCTGCTGCGCATGGTCTGCGGGCTGCTGCGGCCGCAGGGCGGCGAAGTGCTGTGGCAGGGCACGGGCATCGGGCGGCTGCGCGAAGAGTTTCATCGCCAGCTCATCTATATCGGCCACGCGGCTGCACTGAAGGACGACCTGAGCGCGAGCGAAAACCTGCGCATCGCGGTGCGGCTGTCGGGCGGCGATGCGAGCGTGCACGACGCATGCGCCGCACTGGGCGCCGTCGGCCTTCAGGGCAACGAAGGCGCGCTAGTGCGCAGCCTGTCGCAGGGCCAGCGACGTCGCGTGGCGCTGGCGCGGCTGGTGCTCGGCACGCAGGCGCCGCTGTGGGTGCTCGACGAACCCTTCACCGCGCTCGACGCATCGGCGGCGGCATGGCTGCTGCACTGCATCGCCTCGCAGGTGCAGCGCGGCGGGCTGGTGCTGCTCACGAGCCATGCCTCTGCGCTGGCGCTGCCCGACGGCGTGCCGCAATCGGAGCTGGCGCTGTGAACACCATCGCGCTGGCGGCCACGCCCGCCAACGAGCCCGGGCTGCTGCGCGGCGTCACCTGCCTGGTCGAGCGCGACCTGCGCCTTGCGTGGCGGCGCCCTGTCGACACCTTCGCGGTGCTGTTCTTCTTCGTCATCGTGGTGAGCCTTTTTCCGCTGGGCATCGGGCCCGAGCCCGAGCTGCTGCGCCGCATGGCGCCGGGCATCGTATGGGTCGCCGCGCTGCTCGCGTCGATGCTCTCGCTCGGCCGCATGTTTGCAGACGACCTGCAGGACGGCACGCTCGAGTCGCAACTGCTGTCGGCCACGCCGCTCGCGCTGCTGGTGGCGGGAAAGGCGTTGGCGCACTGGCTCTGCTCGGGCTTGCCGCTGGCGCTGGTGTCGCCGCTGCTGGCGCTGCAATTCGGCCTGGCGCCCGACGCAATGGGCGTGCTGGCCGCGTCGCTGCTGCTGGGCACGCCGGTGCTCAGCCTGGTCGGCGCGATTGGCGCGGCGCTGACCGTGGGCGTGCGCGGTGCGGGCATGTTGCTGTCGCTGCTGGTGCTGCCGCTGGTGGTGCCGGTGTTGATCTTCGGTGCCAACGCGGTCGATGCAGCAAGCACGGGGGCCGGTGTGACCGGCCATTTTTCGCTGCTGGGCGCCCTCCTTGTGCTGGCGCTGGCCGGCGCGCCGCCGGCCGCTGCGGCGGCGCTTCGCATTGCGCTCGAATGAAGGGACTCGCCATGTCGCTCATTACCCTTTCGCCGCCGCGCCGTGCGCCGTCGTTCGGCTTTTTTGCGTTCGCATCGCCGCAACGCTTCTATCCACTGGCGGGCCGCATCGCCATGGCCTCCGCGGTCGCGGCGACCGTGCTGGCGGTGGCCGGATTGTTCATCGGGCTGGGCATCGCACCCACCGACGCGCAGCAGGGAGAGGCCTACCGCATCATCTTCGTGCACGTGCCGGCCGCATGGATGTCGATGCTCATCTATGTGGCGATGGCGTTCTGGGCCGGCATCGGGCTGGCCTTCAACGCGCGGCTGGCCGCGATGTTCGCGCGCGCGCTGGCGCCCACCGGGGCGCTCATGACCTTCATCGCGCTGTGTACAGGCGCGTTCTGGGGCAAGCCGACCTGGGGCGCGTGGTGGGTATGGGACGCGCGGCTCACGTCGGAGCTGATCCTGCTGTTTCTCTACCTCGGCTTTCTGGCGCTGCACGGCGCCATCGACGACGTGCGGCGCGCCGACCGCTCTGCCGCCGTGCTGGCGCTGGTGGGCGTGGTCAATGTGCCGATCATCTATTTCTCGGTGAAGTGGTGGAACACCCTGCACCAGGGCGCATCGATCAGTCTGTCGAAGGCGCCGAGCATGGCCACGCCCATGCTCACCGGCCTGCTGGTGATGGTGGCGGCCGTGTGGCTCTACTGCATTGCAGTCACGCTGATGCGTGTTCGCGTGCTGATCCTCGAACGGGAGCGCGATGCGGCGTGGACGCGGCGCGCACTGGAGGCCGCATGAACTGGCACAGCTGGCAAGACTTTGTCGCGATGGGTGGCTACGGCCTCTATGTGTGGGGCGCCTTCGGCATGACGGCGCTTGTGGTGGCGCTCGAGGCGACGCAACTGCGGGCGCGGCGTCGCGGCCTGCGCCGCAGGCTGGCGGGAGACGCACCGTGAAGGCCCGGGCCCGGCGCGGCCTTGCGATCCTCGGCGGCCTGGCGGCGCTGGGCATTGCGAGCGCGCTGGTGCTCAACGCGTTTCGCAGCAACCTCGTTTTCTTCTTCAGCCCTTCGCAGATTGCAGCCAAGGAGGCGCCGCTGGAGCGCGGCTTCCGCCTTGGCGGGCTGGTCGAGCAAGGCAGCGTACAGCGCAGCGGGCAAGGGCTCACGGTGCATTTTGTGGTGACCGACCTAGCGCGCACGGTGCCCGTGGTCTACACGGGCCTGCTGCCCGACCTGTTCCGCGAAGGCAAGGGCGTGGTGGCGCAAGGCCGGCTGGGTGCAGACGGCGTGTTCCGCGCTGACCAGGTGCTGGCCAAGCACGACGAAAACTACATGCCGCCCGAAGCCGCCGAAGCGCTGGAGAAAGCGCGGCGCGGCAAGCTCGAGGTGGCCGAGCCATGAGCGTCGAACTCGGTCACTTCGCGCTGGTGATGGCGCTTGCGATGGCGCTGGTGCAGGCAACGTTGCCGCTGGTCGGCGCAACGCGCGGCAACGCCGCATGGATGGCGCTTGCCCAACCGGCGGCGCGCGCGCAGTTCGTGTTCATCGCCATCGCCTACGCGGTGCTTACGCGGGCATTTGTGCTCAACGATTTCTCGGTGCTCTACGTAGCCCAGCATTCGAATTCGGCATTGCCCATGGTCTATCGCATCACGGCCGTCTGGGGCGGGCACGAAGGCTCGATCCTGCTGTGGACGCTGATCCTTGCGGGCTGGACGCTGGCCGTGACGCTGTTCGCGCGAAGCACCGACGACGTAATGCGCGCCCGTGTGCTGGGCGTGATGGGCCTCGTGAGCTGCGGCTTCCTGCTGTTCACGCTGTTCACGTCCAACCCCTTCGCTCGCCTGCTGCCCGCCGCCGCCGAAGGCGAAGACCTCACGCCGCTGCTGCAGGACCCGGGCATGGTGATCCATCCGCCGATGCTTTACATGGGCTATGTCGGCTTTGTCGTTGCGTTTGCCTTCGCGGTGGCGGCGCTGCTGTCGGGCCGGCTCGATGCGGCCTGGGCGCGCGCGTCGCGTTCTTGGACCACGGTGGCCTGGTGCTTTCTCACCTGCGGCATCGCGCTCGGCAGCTTCTGGGCCTATTACGAACTGGGCTGGGGCGGCTGGTGGTTCTGGGATCCGGTGGAGAACGCGTCGCTGATGCCGTGGCTGGCCGGCACCGCGCTCATCCATTCGCTGGCCGTGACGGAAAAGCGCGGCGCCTTCCGCGCCTGGACCGCGCTGCTGGCAATACTCGCGTTCTCGCTCTCGCTGCTCGGCACCTTCCTCGTGCGCTCGGGCGTGCTGAGTTCGGTACATGCGTTTGCTTCGGACCCGACACGCGGCGTTTTCATCCTGATTTTTCTCGCGCTTGTGATGGGCGGCTCGCTTTCTGTGTTCGCTTGGCGCGCGCCCCGGCTCGAAGCCTCTGCGCGTTTTGCGCTGGTCTCGCGCGAGACGATGCTGCTGGCCAACAACGCGCTGCTGCTGGTCGCCTGCGCAGCGGTGGCGCTGGGCACGCTGTACCCGCTGGTGATCGACGCGCTCGGCCTCGGCAAGCTGTCGGTGGGGCCGCCGTATTTTGAATCGGTGTTCGTGCCGCTGATGGCGCCTGCGCTCTTTTTGATGGGCGTCGGGCCGATGGCGCGCTGGCGGCAGGCGCGCGTCGGCGAACTGGCGCGGCGGCTGCGTTGGGCCCTGGGCGTGAGCGCGGCCAGCGCCGTGGTCGGGCCGCTCGCCCTGGGCCGCTGGACACCGATGATCGGCTTCGGCCTGCTGCTGGCCGCATGGATCGCCAGCACCTGTGCGATCAACCTCGCGGGCCGGTTGCGCGGCCATGCGCCCGGCACGTGGGGCGCGCGGCTTGCGGCGCAGGGCGGCAGCTACTACGGCATGCTGTGTGCGCACTTCGGCGTGGCGGTGTTCATCGTCGGCGTGACGATCGTGGGTGGCTATTCGGTGGAGCGCGATGTGCGCGTGGGGCCGGGCGACACGGTGACGCTAGGCGCCTACAGCTTCCGTCTGCAGGGCATCAGCGAGCAGCGCGGGCCCAACTACATTGCCGCGCGCGCCACGCTCGCGGTCACGCGCGACGGCGAGCCGCTCACCACGATGTCGCCCGAGCGGCGGCTCTACATCGCCAACAGCACGCCGATGACCGAGACCGCCATCTATCGCCATTTCACGCGCGACCTGTATGTGTCGCTCGGCGAGCCCATCGGCCCGATGCAATGGAGCATGCGCATCCACTACAAACCCTTCGTCGGCTGGATCTGGGGCGGCTGTTTGTTGATGGCCCTGGGCGGTCTGACGGCGGCGCTCGACCGTCGGCGCCGCGCGCAACGCGAAACAGCGGCGCCACAGGCCGCGACATTGCCGGCACAGCGCTTGCCGTCGATGGAACCGCTGGCCGCTTTTCACGGCGAGGCGAGGTCTCCATGAAACGAACCGCCCTTCCGCTTCTGGGCGCTGGCGTGCTGGTCGCCTTCATGGCGGCCGGCCTGACACGGAATCCGCGCGAGGTGCCTTCGCCGCTGATCGGCAAGGCGGCGCCGGCCTTCACGCTCCCCGTGCTCGACCAGCCGGGCCGCACGCTGTCGGTGCAGGACATGCGGGGCAAGGTCTGGCTGTTGAACGTCTGGGCCTCCTGGTGCGTTGCCTGCCGGCTGGAGCACCCGGTGGTGCTGGACGCGGCCCGCACGGGCGCGGTGCCGATCTACGGGCTCAACTACAAGGACGCGCCCGCCGACGCGCAGCGCTGGCTGGCACGCTTCGGCAACCCCTATGCGTTGTCGCTGTCCGACCGCGACGGGCTGGTGGGCATCGACTTTGGCGTCTACGGCGTGCCGGAGACCTTCGTCATCGACAAGCAGGGCGTGATCCGCCACAAGGTGATCGGCCCGCTCACGCCAGAGACCCTGCGCGACACCGTGATGCCGCTCGTGAGGAAGCTCGATGGCTAGGGCCTGTTCACGCAATTCAGCGGCGCCGGAAACGGCGTCGACAGGCGCCAGCCGCTTGCGCATGGGCTGGCTGATGGGCTGGCTCATGGGCTGGCTCTGCGCGCTGGCCGCCTGCACGGCGCTGGCCGGCGAGGCGCCGCCGCTGGCCGCCGATCCGCTGCTCGACGCGCGCGTGCAGGCCATTGCCATGGAGCTGCGCTGCCTGGTCTGCCAGAACGAGACGCTGGCCGCATCGCAATCCGCGCTGGCCGCCGACCTGCGCGGCCAGATTGGCACGCAGTTGCTGGCGGGCCGCACGGACGCGCAGATCAGGGACTACATGGTCGCGCGGTATGGCGAGTTCGTGCTGTACCGGCCGGCTTTCAATGCGCGTACGGCGCTGTTGTGGGTCGGGCCGTTTCTGCTGCTGGGCGTCGCCTTGCTCGTGCTGGTTCGTACCGTGCTGCGACATGCGCGCGAGGGGGCCGTGTCATGACGGCTTTCTGGATCGCCGCTGCCGCGCTTGCTGCGCTGGGCTGGCTGATGCTGGCCGCGCCTGGGCCGGTGCAGCAAGCGACCGGCGCAACGCGCGCTCCTGCACGCCGGCTGCGCGCCTGGCTCGGCGTGGCCGCGGCGGTGTTCTCGTTCGGCGTCTATGGCTTTCTAGGCAACATGGACGCGCTCAAGATCGAAGCGATGCAAACGCCGGCGATGGGCCCCGCGAGCGCGCAGCCGACCCCGCCCGGAACAGCCGCCGCCGATCCCCCCGCCGAAGCCGTGCAGACGATGCTCGACGCCATGGTGAGCCGCATGCAGGCGCAGCCGGCGGGCAGCATCGATGCGGCTGGCTGGACGATGGTGGCGCGTTCGTATGCATCCATACGGCGCTACGACGACGCAAGCCGGGCCTATGCACTGGCCATGGCGCTGACGCCGGACGACGCAGCCTTGCAGGCCGAACAGGCGCAGGTGCTGAAGGCCGCGCAGGCCGGCGATGGTGCGACGCGCTTTGGCGATGTCGTCAGCGGCACGGTCGCGCTGTCACCCGAGCTGGCCGCTGCCGTGCGGCCGACCGACACCGTGTTCGTGTTCGCCCGGGAAGCCGGCGGCACGGGCATGCCGATCGCCGCCGCCCGCTACAGCGGTGCGCAATGGCCGCTGTCTTTCAGGCTCGACGGAACGACCCCGATGAACGGTGGCAGGAAGCTGTCGGAAGTGGCGCGCCTGGTTGTCACCGCGCGCGTTTCGCGCAGCGGCGACGCGATGCCGCAGCCCGGGGACCTGCGCGGCGAATCGCTGCCGGTCGAACGCGCGCGCGACAACGTGCAGGTTTCTATTTCGTCGACACAGCCGTAGCAGTCCCGCCGGGCTGGCTCTTCTGTTCCTGATGCGGCAACTGTTGTCAAAACGGGAAGCAAATCTCGTTCTCGCACGACAGTACTTGAGCGACATGAAAGCTGGCCAGCAAAGACCATCGTAAATACACTAACGGGAGCAGTTGCCTCTTCGTGCAAGGCCAAACCCGAGCCAACCAAAGCACAATCGTTGGCCGTTAGTGTATTTTCATGAACACCCTTCCCCTCTTCGCCCCGCACAGCCACGAAAACCATCGCCTCGCATTCGACCGCTGGCTTGCGGACCAACGGGCCGCGGGGTCGTTGCGGCAAACGGGGTCGATCGCGGTGTACCGCGACATGTGGGGCAGCTTTGTCGCGTGGTGCCTGGGCCAGTCGCCGGCGGTGGACCTCGACACGCTCGACATGCGCGACCTCGAGGCCTTTCAGGCCGCGCGCTTCGGCATGAAGGCCGCCGACCAGTCGCTGTCGCCGCGCCACGCGCTGCGCCTGCTGCGGCTCATCGACCGGGTGCTGCGCCACCACGCGGCGGAAACCGGCAGCGCGCCCAACACCGCGGCCGCCGACTGGCTCGCGGTGCATCCGGACATCCGCTACGCCGAAGCAGCGCAGTCCGACCCGCTGCCTGATTTCCTCTCGGTGACCGAGGCGCGCCGGCTGATCACCTTTCTGTCGGAGGCGCGCCCCCGGCCCGCGTTGTCAGGACCGCGGCGCGATGCCTACAGCGCGTTCAGCTGGCAGCAGTTGCGCAACCGCACGGCCGTGGCGCTGCAACTGGGCGGCGGGCTCGCCCCCGGCGACGTGCGGGCGCTGACCACGTTCGCGCCCGTGTCCGCGGGTGGTCGTGTGCGCGACCGGCCCTGGAAGGTGGCGGTGCCCGGCAACGGCAACCTGCCGCCACGCGAGACGCCCATCGCGCCCTGGGCCGGCGAGCTGCTGCAGCACTGGCTGCAGGTTCGCGCGCAGGCGAACATCCTCGGCAACCACCTGCTGCCCTCCACGCTCAGCGGCAAGCCTTGGAGCAAGGAAGCGCACTACAAGGCGGCCCGCGCCGTGCTCGAAGAAGCGGGGCTCGACGCCACCGACGGTGGCTCGTTCAGGTTGCGCCACACCTTCGCGCTGCGCCAGTTGCGCCGCGGCACGCCGGTGGAGCAGGTGGCGCGCTGGCTGGGCATCGACCCGGAGGCGATGCTCAAGTACAGCCGGGTGGTGGTCGCCCCGGCGGACGTGATCTGAACCTGCCGTGCCCCCGTCGTGCCCGCTCGGTGCCCACCTCGCGCACGGCGGCCACGACCCTTTGCGTCGCTCTCCTACGGCGTGAACGTCGTGCGTCGCTAAGGTGAAGTTCTCAGCAACTGAACGCTTGCCCTCGGCACCGACCCATGAAATTTTCTGTCTCGCTTTCCCGCACCCTCTTGATCGCCAGCGCTGTCGCACTCGGTGCATGCGCCAGCAACGCGCCCACGTCGAGCACCGCAACAGGGATCGACAACCAGCCCGACCCGACCATCCTGCTGGTGCCCGTGCGCATCCAGGACCCGGCGTTGGCGTCTGGCTGCTGGCTGCTGGCTGCTGGGCGCAGTTCTATTCGAAGCGTGACTTCCAGGGCGACTTTGTCACGCTGGTCGGCCCGGCCCAGGTGCAGAGCATGGACAAGGGCACGGCCAAGCAGCTCAAGCGCGACATCGGCAGCGTGAGCGTCGGCCCGCGCGCCACCCTGGAGGTGTACGAGCACGCCATGTTCAAGGACCGCACGGTGAGCTTTGCGCCCAACAGCCGCGAAGGTGGACTGGTGCGCAAGCTGGGCTTTGGCGGCCGCATCGAAGCAATGAAGCTGAGCTGCAGCTGATGCCCCGGGAGGGGTCGAAAAAGCTGGCACGAAGATCGCAATACCCTCTTCATGCTCACACCCCTCCAAAAAGCCAGCATCCTGCGAAAGAACGGCTTCGCGGTGCCTGAAGCCCCGCCAGAACCGCCCGAGCCGCCTTCTGAAGAGGGCTTGGCAATGCAGACATGGCACCGGGCGATCGAATCGCTGTTTGTTATTTATGCCGCAGCCCGTGCCGCAAAAAGCCTGCGAGACGCGCAGGAAAAAAGCCAGCTCGAACGCCTGCGCCAGATGGCGCACGGCAGCCCCACCCTCCCGGCCTTTCGAACGCAACGCGCCTGAGCGTGAACAGACCGCCTTCAGGCCTGCAGCTCGATGGCAGCCTGAACGATAGGGCGCGCCCAGCCGGGCGTGGCAGCCAGCGCCGCAAGGTCGTCGGGCTGCGGAAAAACGAGTGCGCCGCCGGCCATCTCGAGCACCAGAACCGGGTCTTCGATGTCGCCACCCAGGGGCGCCTCCGCACTGTTGTCGAAGACCTGCAGCCGCGCCAGCGTCGGCAGCAGCTGAATGAGGTTGGCACGCGAAGCTACCCAGCGCTCGTGAATCTTCTTTTCCGGAATGTCATGGCCACCCCGCGCCACCCGGGCTCGCACGCGCGCCATGTGCTGCTCCGGCGACGACAGGCCGCAGAAGATCATGACCACGTCGTGCGTGGCAGAAGCGGCGGCCAGCATCGCGGGAATGGTGTTCGCGCCCAGCGTGGTCTCGAATGCATGGCTCTTGCCCTGCGCGATGGCCGCTTCGAGCTGATCGCGCCCGTGCTTCCATGCGCGTCCGTTGGCGTCTTCCGGCGTCAGCCCGAGCTGCGCCACGAGCTCACGGGCGAAGGTGTCGGGGTTGAACCAGGTCAGCCCGTGCTCGGCCAGCAGGGCACCGCCCACCGAGCTCTTGCCGGCGCCGTTGACACCGGCCAGCACCAGGATGAACGGGCGCACGGGCTGTGGCACGGCAGCAGCATCAGAAGAGGCCGCCATCAGAAAGTGTCACCCGCCTTGGGGCGGCGCCCCAGCTTGCCCTTGGCCGCGAACAGCTGGCCCACCTGCTGCGCCGCGCCGGGCTGCTGCAGCACGCCCAGCCGCGCGTCGAAGCGGCGGCCGAGTTCGTCGAGCACCGACTGCTCGCGCGCCTTGAGCGCCTGAGCGTCTTCCACCAGTTGGGTGTAGGTGGCCGCGGTGAGCAGCACCATTTCCACGGTCGAGTGGTTGGTAACGGCCACGCTGCCGGACTCCTGCACCTGGCGCACCACGTCGCCCCAGCGGTTCTTGACGTGGGATGCGTTCTGACGCGGCAGTTGGTCGAGGCTGGGCAGTACGGCGGCCATGGGGTGCTCCTTTTCAGGCCATTATGGCAAGAATAGCCAAAATGACCAGAGTGCGGCAATAACAGCCTTTTTCAGCCGGGCTCAGCGCAGCGCGGCCAGCCGTTCTTCGAGCCGCTGAATCAGCCGCCCCAGCTCCGCCATGTCCGTCGCGTTCAGCACCGGGCCGGGCCGGCGCACATAGGCCGAGCGAATGGCACCGCGCCGCTTCAGCGTTTCCTTGCGCAGCGCCAGCCCAATGCCGTACTGAAACTCGTGGCGCAGCAGCGGGAGGTACACGTTGAACAGGTCTAGAAGCCGGTCAGGCTGTCGGCGCTGGCCAGGTCGAGCTCGCCATCGTCGGTGAACGGTTTCGTGGCAATGATGTAGACGTTCTTCGACGTCTCGCTGATGTGGGTGGGCTTGCTGGGGGTCACGAGAATTACTTTGAATGAGAGAGAGTTTTTTGTTGCGCGCCGTGCGCGCAAGTGCAGCGGTGCCATTCGCCCACGGGCGCGGGCGAACGCATTGCCGCGCTGCGCCAGCAGGCGCTGGCCGACGGCCTGCTCGACGCGGCGCTGCTGCAGGTGTACGAACGGCGCTTCAGGCCCGAGACCCACCAGCTGGCCTCCTGGGTCGACAACCAGCAGGGCAAGGTCGAGCGCGCACTCGACGCTTTTGCAGCGCAAGGGCCCGTGCAGCGCGACGCGGGTCCGCACATCGGCGAGATCGCACTGGCGGCGGCGCTGGGCTACCTGGACTTCCGGTTCGACGGCCGGTGGCGCGCCACGCACCCGACCCTTGCGCTGTGGCTGAATGACTTCGCCGGGCGCGTGCCAGCCTTCGAACGCACGGCCCCCTAGAGACATTCCCGGACAGCGATGTCCCACGCCGCATCGCGGCTGTGGCGCACACTCGACGCATGCCGCTCCCTCCAAGGTTTTCCATGGAAACGGAGAGAGCGCTATATGCGAACGACATGCCTATCGAATACCTGCTGGAAATCGAGAACGCGCCATTTCCTCTTCGCGTTCGGGAGCCGAGCGCCATCCGGCACATTGCGGTGCTGATGGCGGTCGGGCTGGTGGAGGCGGAGATCTATCCGCCGCTGGACCTGTGCGCCCGCTTCGGCGAGTACCAGCTGGCCGTGGTGGCCGGCATCACCGTGCAGGGGCGCGAGGAGCTGGCGCGGGAGTGGGCGGCTGCCGGGGCTTGAGCGCAGCCCGGCAGGCTCAGCTCAAACGGTCCGAGCGCAGGCGCTGCCGGTCGTCCGTCATCGACCTGGCCGCCATGTACACCGCCCCGGCCGCCGCCAGCCCGCCCGCGCCGGTCAGCAGAAACAGCAAAAGAATCTGGTACTTCGCGGCCTCTATCGGGTCCATGCCGGCCAGCAGCTGGCCGGTCATGATGCCCGGCAGCGTGATGATGCCGGCGGCCGACATCTGGTTGATGATGGGGATCATCCCGCGCCGAATCGACGAGCGAACCAGCTCCGCCAGCGCCTGGTGAATGGTCGCGCCCAGCGACAGCTGCGCCTCGATGCGCGCGCGCCCCGTCGTCACGCCTTCAAAAAAACTGTCGAGCCCCAGGCTCGCTGAATTCAGCACGCTCCCCAGCACGATGCCCATGAGCGGAATGGCGTAGCGCGGGTCGTACCAGGGGTGGGGTTGGATGGCCGTCATCAGCGCCAGCACCACGGTCGCCACGCTGGAGATGCCCACCGCCGCCGCGCCAATTGCAAAGTTGCGCCCGCCCTGCAGCCGGTGCGAAGGGCGCACCGCCACCTCGCGCGCCGCCGCCAGGATCATCAGGATGACGATGGTGAGCGTCGCGGCCGGCGAGGCCGCGGCAAACACGAAGCGCAGCACCAGGCCCACGAGCAACAGCTGCACCACCATGCGCGCCGCGGCCCACAGCACCTGCCGGTGCAGCCGCAGATGCAGCAGCAGCGAGGCGCCGGCGTTCAGCAGCACCAGCAAGGTGGCCAGCACCAGGTCGGTGGCGTCGAGGTGAATGGTGGTCATGCGGGGTGCAGGGCGTTCGCGGGGTGCATGGGCTGCAAGTGCCCTTCGGCCATTTCGAAGCAACGCTGCCCGATGCGCCGCGCCTGCTCGGCCGAGTGCGTGACCATCAAGATCACCAGGCCCGCGGCCAGCTCGCGCGCCAGCAGGGCTTCGACCGCCAGCGTGGTGGCGGGGTCGAGCGAGGCCGTGGGTTCGTCCAGCAGCAGCACCGCCGGCTTGCGCGCGAGCGAACGCAGCAGCGCCAGCCGCTGGCGCTCGCCGGTCGACAGGCGGGTGATGTCGGCCTGCAGCACGTCGCCTGGCAGGCCCACGTCGACCAGCCAGCCAGCGAGCAGCGCGCGCGTGTCGTCGGGAAAATGCTCGGCGACCGTCGCGCCCCACCACGCGGGCTCCGCCGCCTGGTACACGACCCGCCGGCGCCATGCCGGGCCGCTGCCGCTGTTGCGGTCCACGCCGTCGAGCAGCACGGTGCCGTCGCCCGGGTCGAGGTCGGCCACCAGCCGCAGCAGCACGCTCTTGCCCGAGCCGGACTTGCCGAGGATGCAGACGCACTCCCCGCGCTGGGCCTGCAGGTCGACCGGCGGCCGGCCGCGCGTGCGGAGCTGGCGAATTTCGAGAAAGGGCCGCGGGTCGGTCATCGAAGGGTGCCGCGGGTTGCGGCTGGGTGGCTGGGTGGCTGGGTCGCTGGATGGGCGCGCCCGATGCTACCCACCCCCGCCAATCCGAGCGAGCCGCTGAGGTACTTGCCTAGTAAACGTCGCGGCGGTAGCGGCCTTCGGCAATCAGGTCGTCGAGGGCGGCGTGCCCCAGCACCTGCTGCAGCACCGCGTCCACCCCGCCGGCCATGCCGTTCAGGCTGCCGCAGACGAAGACCACCGCGCCTTCGCCGACCCAGCGCCGCAGCTCGGCCGCGGCTTCGCGCAGCAGGTCCTGCACGTAGATACGTTCGGGCTGGTCGCGCGAGAACGCGAGGTCCACGCGCTCGATGCGGCCTTGCGCCTGCCACTGCGCGACCTCTTGCGCAAAGAAGGCATCGTGCGCGCGCTGCCGCTCCCCGAACAGCAGCCAGTTGCGCCGGTGCCCCCGCTCCACGCGCGCACGCAAGTGGCCGCGCAGGCCCGCATAGCCCGAGCCGTTGCCGATGAAGATGCACGGGCGCGCGTCTTCCACCAGCGCGAAGGAGGGGTTGGGCAGCAGGCGCAGTTGCACATCCGCCGCCAGCGGTGCCTGCGCGGTGAGCCAGCCAGACACCAGGCCCAGGCCTTCTTTCCCACCTGCCGCATGCCGCGCCTGCCGCACCAGCAGCCGCAAGTGCCCCTCGGTCTGCACGGAGGCCACCGAGTAGCGCCGGGCCGCCACATCGGGGCCCGGCCGCAGTTCGACCAGCGCACCCGGTTGCCAGACCGGCAGGTCGCCCTGCCTGGCAGTCAGTTCGATCTCGTACAGCGGGTGGCCCTGGCTGCCCGGGTTCAGCAGCCGCCGTGCGTGCAGCGTCCATGCCTGGAACGCATCCGCATCGGCAGGCGCAGCGAACGCCACATCGTCCGCCACCGCGCGCGCACCGCGCAGCGCACCGAGTTGCTTGCGCCACAGCGCCAGAGCGCCCGCGTCGCCGTTGTCCACCTCGACCATCGGAAACAGCGACTGCGCACCGGCCGCCACCAGCGCATGGTCGAGCGTGTGGCCGAAGCCGCAGAAGCGCTCGTAGTGCCGGTCGCCCAGCGCCAGCATGCCGTAGCGCAGGTGCGACAGCGCCTCGCCGCCCACCTGCGCCAGCCGCTGCGCAAAGCGCCGCGCGGCATCGGGCGGACCGCCTTCGCCGAAGCTGCTGGCCACGATCAGCAGGCGCTCGTGGTCGCGCAGTTGCGCGGGGTCGAGCCGCGCCATCGAAGCCACGGTCACGGGCAGGCCGGCCGACGCCAGCGCGGCGGCGCTGCGCATCGCGATGCCTTCGGCCGTGCCGGACTGGCTTGCAAAGGCGACCAGCACGCGTTCGGGGGCTGGGCCGTCGTGCGCATCGCCCGGCCGCTGTGTGCGTGCCAGTGCGACGCGCTCGGCGCGCACCGCGCGCTTCTTGCGCCGACGGTCGAGGTACAGCAGCCACCCCGTCACCGCGAACACCGGCAGCATCAGCGCCGCCAGCGTCATCACGATGCGCCCCGGCAGGCCGAAGTAGGTGCCCATGTGCAGCGGGTAGATGGCCGCCAAAAAGAGCCCGCCCGCCGACTTGTCCGCATGCCGCTCGTCCTGCGCCACGTCGCCGCCGGGCAGGCGCACCGTCATGCGGTTGCGCGCGCGTTCGTGCGCGGGCGCCACGTCGAGCCATGTGAACAGCACCGAAGGCGCCGCGCCCGAGGGCACGCGCAGGATGACTTCGCTCCAGCCGCCCGTCTGCCCGGCCTGGCGCTCGAAGGCGGCCCACGCCGGCGCAATGTCGACCGCCGCGGCATCGTCGCGCGCCATGTTGCGCTCGCGCGGCGCGGGGCGTGGCTGCTGTGTCGCGGCCACGCGGGGGTGACCCGCCATGGCGTCCACCCGGTCGCGCAACGCATCGAAGGCCCAGTAGAGCCCGCTGGTCGTGAACACCAGGTACATCAGCAGCGCGCAGGTGCCCATCACCGAATGCAGACCCCACAGAAAAGAGCGCCCCTTGAGCGCGGGATCGAAGGTGAGCCAGGCGCGCCAGTCGAGCACGCGGCGCGGCCATCGCAGGTACAGCCCCGAGAGCGACAGCAGCAGCAGCCCGATGGCCAGCACCCCGGTCGCGACGCGGCCTGGTTCGCGCGGCAGCAGCAGCCAGCGATGCAGTGCCTCCACCCACTCGAAAAACTCCGCGCCGGCCAGCGGCGCCAGCGCAGTGCCGGTGTAAGGGTCGAGGTAGACCGCCTCGCCGCGCCGTTGCCCCTTGGGCGGCGCAAAGATCACGCGCGCTGCCGCGCCCGGCTCGGCGAACAACGCGAGCGTGCCGACCTGGCGTTCGGGCCACGCCTGGCGCACGGTCGCCAGCAGTTGCGGCGGGGTGAGCGGCTGCAGGGCCTGCACGGCAACGTGGCGCCCGTGCGGGTTCAGCGCATCGATGATTTCCTCGCGAAACGACAGCACCGCCCCGCTCAGGCCGATGACGATGAGCACCGTGCCGGCGGTGATGCCGACGAACCAGTGCAGTTGAAACCAGAGCTGGCGCAGCGAGGGAAATTTCATCGGTGGTTGTTTTTTCTTCAGCGGATGCCCACGGCCCAATCGACCGCCGCATCGAACAGCAGCCGGCCTGACGGTGCCAGGTTGTCGAAGGTTTCGTTGCCGAGGAAGAACATGACGCGGCGCGCGGGCGCGAGGGACTCGTAGTCCATGGTGGCGCCTTTCTCGTAGCCGAAGATGGCGGCCTTTTCGGGTTGGCCGTAGAGGGTGGCGATGGTGGTGGCGCCCAGGCCGGGTTTGCCCCAGCTCATGCCGGCCTGTTTCACGTAGACGTTGGTCACTCCGGCCGGGAGGCCAGCGGCCATGGGATGCGGAGCATTGACGAGCCAGACGTAGCGTTCTTTGGTGGCCTCGCCGAAGTCGGTGTCGTGCCGTTTGCCGGTCATGGCCAGGTCGTCCAGCAGGTCGTTTTCCCACGTCATCAGCGGCACGGGAAGTTGACGCCACGCGGCGCTCACGTCCTTGGCCGCGACGGTGGACGAAATGACGACGAGGCTCGCGCCGGCGGCCACGGTGGGTGCTACGGACTGGTCCTGCAACGTCACAGCGAAGCCGCGCGACTCAAGGTGCTGTTTGATCTTTTCGTCGACTTGTTTGCTGGGGCTGTCGCGCTGTACCAGCAGTACGACTTTGCGTGCCTGGGTTGCTGGCTCGGCTGCGTGAATGCCGTTACTCAGGCCGCACGCGAGCACCAGGACTGTTGCGATTCGACGGAGGTAGTTCATGTTGGGTTTTTCTGTTGTTCAGAGTGCTGCTGTTCAGGGCGTGTGCACAGGCCGCCGGGTGCTCCCCTCCGCGAATGTCCCCCGCCTTCGGCTCCTCCTTTATTTCGCTGCGGGGAGCACCCGACGCCCTGTGCACTTGGACGCGCTGCTGGTGTTCCGCTGATCAACGACTGCTCCGCATAACGCTCGTGAGGGTGGGGTGCCTTGCGCAGCGAAATAAAGGAGGAGGGGCGAAGCCCCGGGGGACATTCGCGGAGCAAGGTACCCCGCCCTCGCGAGCGCGCCCTGAACCGCGAAGCGCCCCAATCAAAGAAATCATCGAGCTCAAAACTCGAACGTAGTCAAAAGAGAAACCTGCCGCGCATCACCCACCGAGATGAAGTACGTATTCGCCGCCGACGGGTAGTAAGTCTTGTCGAACAGGTTCTTCACGTTCACCTGAAACTTGACCTTCTTGCCATACATGCGCGTGTCGTAAGTTGCGAACGCATCGACAGTCGTATAGCTGGGCAACTCGAAGGTGTTAGCCGAATCCCCCGCTCGCTTGCCGACGTAATGCGCACCCGCACCCACACGCAGTCGACCCTCAGCGCCCAACACCTGCCCGAAGTCGTACACCGCCGACAACGACGCCGTCTGACGCGCCACATTCCACAGACGGTTGCCCGCATACAGCGGGTCTTCCGTCGTCTTCGCGTCGATGTAGGCATAGCTGGCGATGGCGCTCCAGTTCTTGCTCAACTGCCCCGCCACATCCACCTCCAGCCCCCGCGAACGCGCCGCGCCCGACGTGCGCCAGTCCGTCAGCTTGGTCACGTCGTTGAACTGCGACACGAGCACATTGCGCTTGTGAATGTCGAACAGCGCCACCGTGCCCGTCACGCCCCCGGGCATGTCGACCTTGGCGCCTACCTCCCACGACTTGGCCTCCTCCGGCTTCACCGATGCGTCGAGCACATAGCCGCTGGACAAGGGCGCAATCGTCGAAGCCGGCCGCAAAGACTGCGTGTAGCTGCCATACAAAGACACCGTGTCGCTCCACTTGTAGATCAGCCCCACGCGCGGCAGCACCTTGGAACCGTCGGTGTCGGTGTTCACCTTGAACGGACGCCCGCGCCCCGCCAACTGCGACCACGCCTGGTAGCGCAACGCGGCCACTGCAATCCAGCGGTCGCTCAGGTGAATCGAGTCCTGCAAAAAGAGCGACTGGTTGTGCAAGCGGTCGGTCTGGTCGCTGTCGCTGGCCGATACGGTGCTCGACGGCGCCTCCAGTCCGTACACCGGAAACAGGTAGCTGAAGGTGCGCGTGGTGGCCTGGCGCAGCAGGTCGGCGCGGTAGATCTTGCGGTACTCCGCGTCCGCGCCAAATTGCAGGTCGTGGCGCATGCCGCCCAGCTCGACGGTGCCGTCGAAATAGGCGGTGGCATAGCTGTCGGTGCTCAGCGCGCCGCGTGTGCCGTCGTTGCTGCGCGTGAGCGTGCCGCGCGTGGTGTTGATACCGTTCACGCGCAACTGGTTGGCGTCGTAGGTCTCGCGGTTGTAGCTCAGGTTCAGGTGGCCGGCCCAGCCGCCGCCGAACTGGTGGTCGACCGACAGCTGCGCCAGGTGCGTCTCACCGGTCATCTCGTTGGTGGGCTCGTCCAGGCGCCGCGTCTTGGGCAGGTCGAGCGGGCGCTGGGTGCGCGGGTCGAGCGCGGTGCCGCGGTCGAACGGCGTCACGTACTTGCGGTATTCGTACCAGAGCACGGCCTGCGTGTCGTCGCCGTACCAGGCCAGCGAGGGCGCGATCAGCGTCTCGCGGTGCTTGCCGAAGTTGCGCCAGTAGTCTTCGTCCACATGGTCGGCAACGAGCCGGTAGGCCAGGCCGTTCTCCCCGATGGGGCCGGTGGTGTCCAGCGTGGCGCCGCTGCCGTTGCGCCCGCCGGCGTAGCCCGAACCCAGCAGCGACAGAGAGGTGCGCTGGCGCAGTTGCGGCTTCTTGCTGACGACGTTGATCACGCCGCCCGGGTCCATCAGGCCGTACAGCAGCGACGACGGGCCCTTCAGCACCTCCACGCTTTCCGCTGCCGCGTTCATGCCCCGGCCCTGCACCAGCGGCATGCCGTTGTGCATGATGGAACCGTCACGGTTGCCGCCGAAGCCGCGCTTCATGATGGTGTCTTGCGTGCTGGCCAGGGTGTTGCCCTGGTTGATGCCGCTCACGTTGGCCAGCGCATCGTCGATGTTGCGCGGGCGCTGATCGCGAATGACCTGCGCCGGCACCACGTTCACCACCTGCGGAATCTCCAGCACCGGCGCGGTGGTGCGCAGGGTCGATGCGTCGGGCGTGGGCTGGTAGCGGTCGTCGGCATCGGTGGGCGCGGGCGCCGCGCGGGCCACCACGCGCACGGCGGGCAGGGTGCCGTCGGCGTCTTCCATGTCGGCAGTGGACGCAGCCGCGAACGGCGTTGCCTTGCGCAGCGTGAATTCGCTCGCGCCGCCCTCCACCGCCTCCAGCCCGGTGCCCGCGAGCAGCGCGGCAAAGCCGGCGCGCACTGTGTAGCTGCCCTGCAGCCCGCCGGACTTCAGCTCGCGCGTGCTCGCGGGGTCGAACGACAGCGCCACGCCCGATGCCGCGGCAAAGCGGCCGAGCACGGCGGCGAGCGGTCCGGCGTCGATGCGGTAGGCCCGGGCGGCGGCATGCGGCGCGGGAACGCCAGCGGCGGGAACGCCGACAGCGGGCTCAGCGGCCGTGGCCGCCAGGGGCATTGCGAGAACGGCCGCCAGCAGGCACAGCGCCTTGCAAACGGGGGTGGGAGACAGGTGCACGGGCATTCGGGATTCCTTCGGCATGGAGAGCAAGCAATCCATGGCGCTCGCCATGGTTCTTATGGGTAGGCCGAACGAAATCGAAAAAGATGAAAAAGAAACTGAAAGAAATTTCAAATGCCGCAGGGCGGCAGCGGAATCAGGCCGGCACCAGCGACACCCAGTAGCGCGTGACGCCCGACGCGCGCACCGGAAACGCCCGCGTCAGCACGGCCAGCGCCTTGTCGGTGTCGTCCAGTGGAAACGCGCCCGACACCTTGATGTGCGCCACCGCCGGGTCGCACACGAGGCGCCCGCGCCGGTAGCGCGACAGCTCGGCCACCACGTCTTCGAGCTGCCAGTCGTTCACCACCAGGCTGCCCTGCGTCCAGTCGGCCGCACCGGCATCGGCCTCGCGCGGCGCACCGATGCCGTCGCCGCCAAAGCTCACCTGCTGGCCCGCGTGCAGCGTCACGACCTGGCCGGGGCGTTGCGCGGCGCGCAGCTCCACGGCGTCTTGCAGCACCGTCACCACTGTGCGGTCGCCCAGCGTGCGCACCGTGAAGCGTGTGCCCAGCGCCAGGACGCGGCCCTGCGCCGTTTCCACCGTGAAGGGGCGCGCGTCCCTGGCGGCCGGGGCCTGCGGCTTGGCGGTCTCGATGAGGATCTCGCCCTCGCGCAGCGTCACGCGGCGGCGCAAGGCGTCCATGGCCACGTCGGCCGAGGTGCGCGTGTTCAGCATCAACCGCGACCCGTCGGCGAGCAGCACTTCGCGTTGCTCGCCGGTGCCGGTGCGGTAGTCCGCCATCCACGAGCGCCAGCCGCCCTGCGTATCGGTTGTCGCCTGCCACGACAGATACGCCAGCGACCCGCCAGAGGCCAGCACCGCCAGCCCGCGCAGCACGCGGCGTCGCTCGGGCTGCGCGGCGCGCAGCGTGGGTGCGGCAATGTGCGCCGGCACGCGCTGGAGCGTCGTCTGCATCGCGGCCAGCCGCTGCCAGGCGCGCTCGTGCGAGGGGTGCGCGCCATGCCAGCGCTGCCAGGCTTCGCGGTCGGCCTCGGTCGCCTCGCCGGAGCACAGGCGCGCATACCAGGCAACGGCGTGCTTGCGCACCTGGGCTTCGTCGGGCGACTGCAGGGCCATGTGGGCCATGTGGGAGTTACCCACGGGCATGTCGAACAAGGGCTTCACGGCGCCAGCAGGTAGCAGTGCTCCAGCGCCTTGAGCATGTAGTTGTTCACCGAGCGCACCGTCACGCCGAGCCGCGCGGCAATCTCTTTGTAGGTCAGCCCGTCGAGCTGCGACAGGATGAAGGCCTGACGAATCGGCGGCTTCATGCCGTCGAGCATCGCGTCGATGGCTGTGAGCGCCTCCAGCACCAGGGCGCGTTCTTCGGGCGATGGCGTCTGCGGCTCGGGTAGCGCGGCCAGGGTGTCGAGGTAGGCGCGTTCGAGCGCGCGGCGACGGTGAAAGTCGACCACCAGGCCGTGCGCGATGGTGGCCAGGTAGGCGCGCGGCTCGGTGGCCGCTACGGGGCCGGTCTTGCTCAGCACCCGCACGAAGGTGTCGTGCGCCAGGTCGGCGGCATTGTGCGTGCAGCCCAGCTTTTTGCGCAGCCAGCCGTGCAGCCACCCATGGTGGTTGCTGTAAAGCGTCTGCACTTCGCGCTGCAACACGAACTCGGCGGCCGGCATGGGTTCTCCACGCAGCGGGGGCGCTGCGCTCTCTGATTAATACGAATGGTTCTCATTGTAGCGAATCAGCAAGGCCCTCGGCGCGGGATGCCCCCAAGGCTGTCTGCATCGACAACCGTGAAATACGTCGCGCCCGGAAACACTCGTCACCGAAATGTCTCTCAGCCGGTCAACCCGATCGCGCGGGCGCCGTTGGCAGCACATGCACGTGCTTTCGTGTGACCCTTGAGGTGCTCCCTTGAAAAAAGCCCTGGTTCTTCTGGCCGTCGGTACCGTCTTCGCCGCCTCCGTCTTCGCGCAAAAACCGGCCCCTGCCGCGGCACCGGCAGCAGCCGCGCCTGCCGCCCAGATGGCACCCGCTGCACCCGCTGCCGCTCCTGCCGCCAAGCCCGCCGCCACCACCATGGCAGCCGCTCCGGGCGCCGCGCCGGGCCAGGTCTGGGTCAACGGCAAGGTCTACCACTGCGCCAGCGACAAGTTCTTCGGCAAGACCAAGAAGGGCACTTACATGTCGGAAGCCGACGCCAAGGCCAAGGGCGCGCACGTTGCCCACGGCAAGGCCTGCTGAGCTTTCCACCGCAAAAAATGTAGCGCCATGTAATTCTTCGCACGCGCGCACGACCCTTGCGCCTACAAGGGCGCGCGTGCCCACATGGAAAACTCACCGCCATGGTGGAGCTACAAAACCCCGATTCGAACGGCCTGGCAGCCCTGGCTGCCGAATGGCGCCGACGCGCGCTGCGAGGCGACGAAAACGCCCGCGGTATCGCGCATGCGCTGGAGGTCGAAGTCCGGCGCCTCACGGGGGGACGCCCTCAACCTGCGTACGACCTCGACACTCGCCACCTGGCGTTGCGGGAGGCGCGCAGCCCATGGTGGAAGCGCTGGTAGGCGCTTTTTTTGCTCAGTCGTCCACGCCTTCCAGAGAACGCGTGTACAGCGCGGCTTCCGAAGGCGTCATCGCGTCTTCGAGCGCGGCAAGTTCGAGCCGTTCGAAGTCGTGAGAAATCCATTCGAGAAGATGCGACGCGGGCATGCGGTCCAGTGACTCGCCGTCGCACCACGGCTGCAGCCGCCGGGGTGCACTACTCAACAGAAAGCGCAGGAACAGCGCACGCGCCATGCGAACCGCCGCAGCCTGCCGCGCATCTTTCAGCGTGGCGCCAATGGCCGCCAACTGCCGCTCGCAGTCGGCCAAACGCGCTTGCGCCTGCGCCCCACCTTGCAAACCCACATCCACCGCACGGCAACGGGCCTCCTGCATGCGATGAAACTCGCACAGCACGCGCGCATAGGCATGCTTCTGAAGAAGCAGCAGCGTGCGGTCAAGGAAGCTCTGTTGCATGGTGAATGCAATCTGAATATTTGCGGCACCGCGCGTGCGTAGGACTTCGCGCAACGAAAGCGCGCGCCGATGCCCACGGCGTCTGCGGGCCGCCTGCCAAAGCGCCACACGCCATGAACGAATGCGCAAAGAAGGCGCGCATCAAAGCGCAAGCTGCGCGCCTAGTGCGCGCTACGCTCGAACCATGAACGCCACCCCCCTGCCCCCGCTCCCCCTCATTCCCGAGGACAGCCTTGCCCGGCTGCAGACGCTCATGGCCGGCGGTCAACGCAGGCTGCTGGGTTTGGTCGGCGCACCGGGCGCGGGCAAGTCCACGCTGGCGGTGGCGCTGCTGAAGGCTGTGGGCGCGCAGCACGTCCAGGTCGTGCCGATGGACGGCTTTCACCTTGCCAATGTCGAGCTGCAACGGCTCGGCCGCGCCGGCCGCAAGGGCGCCCCCGACACCTTCGACAGCGCCGGCTACGTCGCCTTGCTGCAGCGCCTGCGCGAGCAGCACCCCGACGGCGACATCGTCTACGCCCCCGAGTTCCGCCGCGAGATCGAAGAGCCGGTGGCCGGCGCCATCGCCGTGCTGCCCGGCACGCAACTCGTCATTACCGAAGGCAACTACCTGCTGCACGACGTCGGCCCCTGGGCCGGCGCTGCATCGATGCTCGACGAGGTCTGGTACGTGGACATCGACGACGCCCTGCGCGAAGAGCGCCTGGTGCTTCGCCATCAGCAGTTCGGCCGCAGTGCCGAAGAAGCGCGCGCCTGGGTGGCGAGCACCGACGCGCCCAATGCGCGGCTGATTGCGGCAACGAGGGTGCGTGCCCACCATGTGCTGGCCTGGTCCTGAACGCCCCGCGCGGTGGTCGGGCCGCTACACCCTTTGCATGGCGGCCATGGCCGTGGTGCCGCCTCTCGCATCCCACGCCTCGCCGCCAAACTGTCTACGAAAAGCGGAAGGCGTCATACCCTTCACGTCGAGAAAGCGGCGGTTGAAATTGGCCACGTTGTTGAATCCAACGTCGTAGCAGATGGCCGATACGGCATCGCTCGACTGCAGGAGCAACTGGCACGCGCGGGAAATTCGCAGCCGAATCAAAAAGTCGGTGAAGGTGTTGCCCGTGCGGCGGTGAAAGACGCGCGAGAACTGGCTCTTGCTCATGTCGAAGTGCTTCGCTACCCGGGCCATCGACAGCGCATCGGTGTGGTGGTCGTTGATGAAGCCGATGATCGAATCGATGCGCGCCATCGACGCGGCATCTTCCTGCCCCACCACCCAGGGGTTGGACAGCAGCCGGTAGTCCTTCCAGTCGCCCAGCACACCCAGAAACTCGATGAAGACCGCCAGCCGCGACAGGTTCTGACTCGCGCGAATGCGCCCGAAGTAGCCCTGCGCCACCTCCGACAGGCCGAAGAACTCGATGCCGCGGCCCGCGCGGTCGAGCAGCGGCAGCAGCTCTTTCAGCTCGGGTATCGGTTCGCTGGCGCGCTCTATCGGGCTGCGGTCGAACACGATGCAGTGGTCGCGCAGCGCAACCCCTTCGGCGGGCGCGTCGGTGGAAATCCAGTTGTGCGGCAGCCGGGGGCCTGTCATGACCAGGTTGCCCGGCTCGAAGGTGCCGATGTAGTCGCCCACGAACATCTTTCCGCAGGTCGCCACCACCAGATGAATCTCGTAGTCCTCGTGGTAGTGCCATCGAATGAGCGGCGACGGCGTGCCGTGGCTGACACAGCGCACCAGCCGATCGAAATCTGCCGGCGGGCTGTAGCCGAGCTGCGAGTTCCGGCATAGCGGATCTTCTCTGGACGGGGGCGACGTTCCCATGCTTTCGGGGGGTGAGGGGTTGGACCTGCCGATGGCGAACCTGCTACTTGTAGTAGCCCGCTTTCTTCATCTCGCGCTCGGCAATATTCTGCGAGGTCTTCAGCGCCTGGTCGACCGTGACCTTGCCGGACAGTGCCGCGCTCATCTGCTGGCCCACGGCCGTGCCGATGGCCTGAAACTCCGGAATGGCCGCGTACTGCACGCCCACGTAAGGCGACTTGGGCAATGTGCTGTCGGTGAGGTTGGCGCTGTCGATGGCCTTCTTCTCGGCCGCGGCAAACTTGGCCACCTTCTGGAACTCGGGGTTCGCATAGGTCGACTTGCGCGTGCCGGTGGGCACGGCGCCCCAGCCCTGCTCCTTGGCGACAAGGTCGATGTAGGCCTTGGAGGTGGCCCACTTCACGAAGGTCTGCGCCGCGGCGCCCTTGGTGGAGCTGGCCGGAATGGCCAGGTTCCAGGTCCACAGCCAGTTCGCCCCCTTGGGCGTGAGCGCCACCGGCGCCTGCGCGAAGGCCACCTTGTCCGCCACCTTCGACTGCTTGGGGTCGCTGATGAACGATGCCGCAATGGTCGCGTCCACCCACATGCCGCACTTGCCTTCGTTGAACAGCGCCAGGTTCTCGTTGAAGCTGTTGGCCGACGCGCCGGGCGGGCCATAGGCCTTCATCAGGTCCACATAGAAGGTGATGGCGTCCTTCCACGGCTTGGTGTCAATCTGCGGCTTCCACTGCATGTCGAACCACTGGCCGCCGTAGGTGTTGACCAGCGTGGTCAGCGGCCCCATGTTGTCGCCCCAGCCCGGCTTGCCACGCAGGCAGATGCCGTACACGCCGGCCTTGGGGTCGTTGATCTTGCCGGCCAGCTCCTTCACCTGCGCCCAGGTGGGCTGCTCGGGCATCTGAAAGCCGACCTTGTCGGCCAGGTCCTTGCGGTACATGAGCATCGAGCTCTCGCCGTAGAACGGTGCCGCATACAGCTTTCCGTCGTAGGAGAGCCCGGCGCGAATGGCGGGCAGCAGGTCGTCCACGTCGTAGGCGGCGTCGGTGTCGATGGGCTGGAGCCAGCCTTTCTTCGACCAGATCGGTGCCTCGTACAGGCCGATGGTCATCACGTCGAACTGGCCGCCCTTGGTGGCGATGTCGGTGGTCACGCGCTGGCGCAGCGTGCCTTCTTCGAGCGTGACCCACTTCAGCTTGATGTCGGGGTTGGCTTTTTCGAAGAAGGGGGTGAGCTTCTGCATCTCGATCATGTGGCCGTTGTTCACGGTCGCAATGACCAGGTCCGTGGCCGAGGCAGAGGCAGAGGTGGAGGTGGAGGCAGCAAGGGCAAGCGCCGAGCAGGCGAGGCCCAAAAGTATCTTCGTGTGGTCCATCATGTCTCCGGTCAGGGGTGATAGCGGCAGCTCCGCCCTTAGAAGGATCGGCACTTGGCGCCTTTTTGCATAACGCCCCCGGCGCGCGACTTGATACTTTGGTGCTTTCCGGCCTAGCGATTTTCCCTAGGAAGCAGCCGCGGCTGCGGCACCAGCGGGCAAACTGCGGCTCGCCCCATCCGCTGAAGGAGCCCCGTATGCGCATCCGCGAACTCGCCACCGGCCTGCAGTTTCCAGAAGGCCCCATCGCCATGGACGACGGCTCCGTGCTGCTGGTCGAAATTGCCCGCGGCACCCTCACCCGCGTGCGCGCCGACGGCCTGGTGCAGGTGGTGGCCCACCTGGGCGGTGGCCCGAACGGCGCGGCCATCGGACCCGACGGCGCGGTCTATGTGTGCAACAACGGCGGCTTCAAATGGCACACCGAGGCCGACGGTTGCCTGCGCCCCGTGGGCCAGGCCGACGACTACTCGGGCGGACGCATCGAGCGCGTCGACCTGGCCACCGGGCACGCCGAGCGGCTGTACGACACGGTCGAAGGCGGCGCGCTGTGCGGGCCCAACGACATCGTGTTCGACGCGCACGGCGGCTTCTACTTCACCGACCTGGGCAAGACGCGCGAGCGCGACATGGACCGCGGCGGCCTCTTCTACGGCCATGCAAATGGCGCCGCGCCCCACGCCATCGCACGCCCGGTGATGACGCCCAACGGCATCGCCCTGTCGCCCGACGGCCGCACGCTGTACTACGCCGAAACCGAAGGCGCGCGCGTGTGGGCCTTCGACATCACCGCGCCGGGCCGCGTGCGCAAGGACGCATGGCCGTCGCCGCACGGCGGTCGCATGCTCTGCGCCTCGCCCGGCGGCCACTACCAGCGCTTCGACTCGATGGCGGTCGACGCGCTGGGCAACCTGTGCGTGGCCACGCTGCTGCACGGCGGCATCAGCATCGTGGCACCCGACGGCGGCAGCGTGCAGCACGTGCCGCTGCCCGACCGCTACACCACCAACATCTGCTTTGGCGGGCGCGACCTGCGCACGGCCTACGTGACGCTGTCGGGCAGCGGGCGGTTGATTGCCATCGACGACTGGCCGACGCCAGGGCTGGCGCTGAACTGCCTGGCCTGAGGCGCGCCCTGCACCATCTGCACCATCAGCACCATCTGCGAAGGCCGCGCGGCCCGCTCCCCGCGTCTGTTCAGGGCGCCAACACCAACTTGCCAAGCGACTGTCCGCCGTCGAGCATCTCGTGCACGCTGCGCACTTCCGACAGCGGGAACACCCGCGTCGGCGGCGCCTTGACCGCGCCGCTGCGCATGAGCTCGATGGCTTTTTCCATCAGCCCGCGGCGTTGCTCGCGGTCCTGGTCGAAGGTGTGGATGGAGAAGGTGCGCACCGCCAGGCTCTTGCTCAGCAGCGCACGCAGTTCCAGGAACACATCGCTCGACGGCGGACCGCCGGCAATGTTGTACGAAATGGCCGTGCCCAGCGGTGCCAGCGAGCGGATGCAGGCGATCAGCAGGTCGCCCCCCACATGGTCGAACGCCAGGTCGACACCGCGCCCCCCGGTGGCGGCCAGCACGCGCGACTCCAGGCCCGCGGCCTGCCCATCCACCAGCGTGGTGACGCCATGCGCCAAGGCATGCGCGCGCTTCGCGGGCGTGGACGCGGTGCCGATCACCGTCATGCCAAGGTGTGCCGCCAGCTGCGCCATCGCGGTGGCCACGCCGCCCGCCGCACCCAGCAACAGCACCGAGCGCACCGGCAGGCCGCCATTGCTGCCCAGCAACATCGCCTGCGCGAGCTGAATGTTCCCCAGGCTCACGGCCTCCTCGAAGCTGATGCTGTCCGGCAGCACGAAAGGCGCCTGCGCAGGCACCGCGATGTACTGCGCATAGCAGCCGCCGCGCTCCGGCAGTTCGCGCGAGCTGACCAGCACGCGCTGGCCCACGCGCAGCGCCGTCACGCCCTCGCCCACCTCGGCCACGGTGCCCGCCATTTCGTTGCCGGGAATCACCGGCAACGGCGGCATCCATTTGTAGGTGCCATTGCGAATCAGCACGTCGGGCCCGCCCGCGCCAATGGCGCCGGCGCGCACCAGCACCTGGCCGGGGCCGCAGGCAGGCACGGGCAGCTCGACCTGCTCCAGCGCCTCGGGGCCGCCGGGGGTGCGCACCAGCACCGCGCGCATTGTTCTTGTCATGGTCGGTCTTTCAGCGTTGGCCGTCATGCACCGACACCTTGTCCTTGGTGAGCCCACCCAGGCGTTCATGGATGCGCCCGCCGGTGCCCATCACCAGCGCAAACAGAATCTCGTTGGGGCGGGGCGCGTCCTGAATGCCCACTTCCATGCTGTTGTAGTGGCTGCGCACGTAAGAGGCGTGGATGTAATGCAGTGGCACCATCAGCCGGTAACCAGTGGCGGCCACGGCCTTGGCGGCGGGCACCATGGCCTTGGGCTCGCCGAGCACCTCGCGCATGGCCCAGCCGCCGGCCTCGTGCCACACGGCCGCGTGCTCCAGCTCTCCGTTGACGCCCACGATCGCGGCCTTGCTGTAGACCTCGACCTTGTCGCGCCCCAGCAGCTCGACCAGCTCCGTCGCCAGCAGCGTGCCTAGCGAACGCAGCTGCGCCATGAAGGGCAGCAGGTCGGGCTCGTAGTGCCCCGCGTAGGGGTTGCGAACAACGGCGCAGGCCGCCGCAAGCTTCAAGGGCACCGCCGCCACGGGCCCGCCTTCGTGATAGATGGTCTCGACGTTGAGACTGCGCTTTCGAATTTCGATCAGGGACATGGCTTCTCGCTCTGGTTACTGTTTGGGAATGTGCGCGTCGTTGACCACGGTGGTCCATTTGTTCAGCTCGCCGCCGACCATCGCCGTCATCTCCTCGGGCGTGCTGCCGCGGGCCTCGCCGCCCATGTCTTCCAGCCGAGCGCGCACACCCGGCGCCTGCAGGGCCTTGAGGGTTGCCGCGCGCAGTTGGTCGACGATGGGTCGCGGCGTGCCCGCGGGCGCCATCAGGCCGGCCCACGATGTCACCTCGTAGCCCGCAACGCCCTGCTCCGCCACCGTGGGCAGGTCGGGCATGGCGCTCCAGCGTTGCGCGCCCGTGGTGGCCAATGCGCGCAGCTTGCCGGCCTTGATGGTCTGCAGCACGGCGGTGGGCGGCGCGATGATGAACGGCACCTCGCCGCCCAGCAGCGCCGTGAGCGACGCCGCATCGCCGCGGTACGGAATGTGCAGCAGGTTCACGTTGGCGGTCTTCGTCAGCAGCTCGCCGGCCAGGTGGTGCGTGGAGCCGATGCCGGCCGAGCCATACGACAGCCCGCGCGGGTCGGCCTTGGCGGCCGCCAGCAACTCCTGCAGGTTGCGGTAAGGCGCGTCGGCGCGCACCACCACCAGAAAGGGAAAGTACGTGACGGTCGACACCATCTGAAAGTCAGCCACGGTCTGGTAGTTGAGCTTGTTGTACAGCGCACCGGCCACCGCATGGCCGCCGGTGGCCAGCAGCAGCGTGTAGCCGTCCGGCTTGGCGCGCGCCACGGTGCTCGCGGCAATGGTGCCGCCAGCACCGGTCTGCGCTTCGATCACGAAAGACTGGCCCAGCGACTTGGTCATTTCCGCGCTCACCACGCGTGCGATGGTGTCGGCATTGCCGCCGGCGGCAAAGCCTTGGTAGATCTTGATCGGCTTGTCAGGGTAGGCATGGGACTCGGCCAGGGCCGAGAACGAAAAAGTGCAGGCAAGGCTCAGCCCTGCAGCGAGAAAAGCTCTGCGCCACATGTTTGTCTCCAATCGGTTTTTTATGTATTTGCCGACCGCCGTTCGCCGCGGTCAGGGGCCCCGGCTCAAACCGGGGCAGCGCACCAGCGGCTACTGCTGCTGCTGAACGATCGGGTTGCGCAGCGTGCCGATGCCTTCGATCTCCACCTCGCACACGTCGCCGGGCTTCATGAACTGCGGCGGCTTCTTGCTCCAGCCCACGCCCGCGGGCGTGCCGGTGGCAATCACGTCACCCGGGGTGAGCGTGAAGATGGTCGAGGCGTAGGCAATGAGCTTCGGAATGCTGAAGATCATGTGGCCGGTGTGGCTGGACTGAACCACGTTGCCGTTCAGGCGGGTCTCCAGCTTGAGCTGACGGCCCGGCGCAATTTCGTCGGCCGTCACCATCCACGGGCCGAAGCCGCCGGTCGACTCGAAGTTTTTTCCGGAGGCGATCTGCTTGGCATGGAACTGCCATTCGCGCACGCTGCCGTCGTTGTAGCAGGCGTAGCCGGCCACATGGTCGAAGGCGTCGGCCTCGGCAATGTTGCGCCCGCCCTTGCCGATGATGACCGCCAGCTCGCCTTCCCAGTCGAGCGACTCCGACACATTGGGCCGCACGATCGGCTGGTTGTGCGCGCACTGCGAGCGCCACACGCGCAGAAAGATCGGCGGCTGCTCCGACAGCTCGCGGTGCATGCCCGCGGCCAGCACCTCCTGGTGGTGGTCCATGTAGTTGCGCACCGCGCAAATGATTTTCTCGGGCCGGGGAATGACCGGCAGGTAGGTGATGTCGGCCAGCTTCGCGGCCACGGGCAGGCCCTCGATGTGCTGGGCGGCACGGGTGTAGTCGCCGGAAGCGATGTAGTCGGCCAGCGTGGGTTGCTGCGGGCGCGCCGCGCCCAGGTCGACAACGCCGTCCCCGACGACCGCCCCCCAGGTTTCACGGCCTTGATGAACGAACGACAACAGTTTCATGTGAACTCCAGAGGGAAAAGAGAAAAGAGATTGGTGGGGTGCGGGCTCATCCCGCGAAAGGCGCTGCCTGGGAGGCTGCCAACGCGGCTGGGTGCTTGGCTTCGAACTGCGCCCGCCATTGCGCCAATGGCATGAAGCTGGGGTCGGCGCGGCACGCGGCCTCGGTGTCGCGCATCAGCGTTTCGTCGTCCTTCGACAGGTCCAGCGGGTCGCCGTGCGGCTGCGCCACGTAGTACGGCGTGTCGATGTAGATCTCGACCGTGTTGCCTTCGGGGTCGAGCATGTAGACCGACAGCGCGTTGCCGTGGTTGAGCCCGCGAATCTGCGTGGCGCCGCGCGCCGCTGCCCGCGCGGAAATGTCTCGCAGGTGCTGGATGCTGGGCACCACGAAAGAGATCTGCATCACCGTGCTGAACTTGGCTTCGGCCGGCCGGCCCGACGCCAGCACCAGCTGGTGATGCTGGTCCGGGCTGGCGCTGGTGAAGACCAGCTGGTTCTTGAAGGTGCGGCCTTCGCCGCGGTCGGTGACCGTCAGCTCGAAGGTCTCCGTGTAGAAGGCCACCATCCGTTCGAGGTCGGTGACGAAAATCCCGAAGTGGGACGGTGTGGGCCTGTGGACCTTGAGCATGTTGTCTCCGGAAAAGTGGGCTTTTCTTGGGCCGCGCATGCGCTGTGCATGCGCCTTTTTTTCTATGCGGCTTGTGCGGCCGCCTTGAGCGCGGCCGTCACGTTGCGCTGGGTGCTGAGGATGTGTTCCTCGAGCATGGCGCACGCGGTGTCGGCGTCGCGCCGCAGGGTGGCGTCCATGATCTTGCGGTGCTCGTTCGACTTGCGGCGCGCCGTCTTGCGGTGCCTTGCGGAAAAACGCCGGTAGCGCTCCGCCTGGTCGAACAGGCTCGCGCCCCAGAGGCGCTGGCGCTCCGAAGGGCACGCGGCCAGCAGCGCCAGGTGAAAGGCGCGGTGCAACTCAGACCATGCGTCGTCCAGCACCACAGGGCCGTCGCCCAGGCGGGACTCGACCTTGTCCAGCCGGTGGAAGGCCGCGACCACGGCGCCCTCCCAGGCATCGTCGCCGTGCGCAATGGCCTCGCGCAGCGCAGACACGTCCAGCATCAGCCGCATGCGGGTGATGTCGGCCAGGTCTTGCTCGGAGATGGGCGCCACGCGAAAGCCACGGCGCTCGTCGGCGCGAATCAGGCCCTCTTGTGCGAGCCGGCTCAGCGCTTCGCGCAGCGGGCTGCTCGACAGGCCGTAAGCGGCTTGCAGCTCGTCGACCTTCAGCTTCGCGCCGGCGCCGAAGGTGCCGTCGAGCACGTCGCGGCGCAATTGAACAAAGGCCTGTTCGACCAATGGCGGGGAACGCAGGGGATTTTCTTCTTTGTGCATGACGTCGATTTTATGCATAAACTCGCGTTTTTTTAAGGTCCGCATGAGTCCAACCACCGACATTCGCCAAGCCGCAACGCCGAGCCCAACGCCAACCACAACGCGCCTTCTGGCCATCTCCGGCAGCCTGCGCCGCGAGTCCCATTGCACCGCCGTGCTGCGCAGCCTTGCGCCGCTGCTGCCGGCCACGGCCACCATCGAGCTGTTCGCGCTGAACGACATCCCGATGTACAACGCCGACCTCGACGGCGATTCCCCGCCCGCGGCCGTGGTGCAGCTGAAGCACGCCATTGCGCAGGCCGACGGCCTGGTGATCTGCTCGCCCGAATACAACTACGGCATGCCCGGCGTGCTGAAGAACGCGATCGACTGGGCGTCGCGCCCCGGCTTCGCGTCGCCGCTCAAGGGCAAGCCCGCGCTGGTGATGACGGCATCGCCGGGCACCGCTGGCGGCGTGCGCGCACAGGCGCAGATTCGCGATGCGCTGGCAGCCACCCTGGCGCGACCCGTGGTTCGCCAGCATGTCGCCATTGCCGGCGTGGCCACGCGCATGCGCGACGGCCGGCTGGTCGACGAGGCCACGCTCGGCTTCGTGCAGGCGGCGCTGGTCGACCTGCTCGAAGAAATCCGGCTGCTGGCGCTCGCAAAGGCCTAGCAAAACAAAGGTGGCTGCGGTGGTCATGGCCTCAACTCAACCGTTGCGCGCCGCACCCATCAGCACGAACAGCATCTTGGCCGGCTGGTCGCTCGGGTTGCGCCAGGCGTGCCGGTTGCCGTGCTGCACGGCCACGTCGTGCTTGCCCAGTTGCACCTGTGCGCCGTCGTCCAGCTCCAGCACGATCTCGCCTTCCAGCACCACGTCGTAATCGACGCTGTCGGTCGTGTGCATGCCGGGGTGCGCGGGCTCGAAAGTTTCCGCCAGGCCCGGCACTTCGCGTGCGAACTCCGCTCCGAAAGCCGCCGCATCGAAGTCGGCACGCATCATGACGCTGTCTGGCGGAAAGGTGACGAACAGCAGGCGCGTTTCGCCCGGTGCCGGCACAAAGCCGACACGGCCCGTGGCATCGGACGGCGCGTCGTGACCAAGGCGCGCGCCGGCGGGCGTCGACCACAGCAACGCGGCGGCAAAGCCCGGCACCGTCGCAAACTCCACATGGCGTAAAGCCACTTCGTCCGACACCACACGGGCCTTGCCGTCCGCGCCCGTTGCGGCCACCACTCTGCGAATCTTGTTCATGGGGCGGCCTCTCAGGGGTTGATGACGAAGTTGCTGAAGCCGCCGTTGCGGCTGGCGATGCCGGAGATGGCCTCGTTCACGCGCTCCAGCGGATAGCACACATGCTCGAACACCGACAGGTCGAGCGTGCCGGCCTCGGCCATGTCGGCCATGTCCTGCCCCTCGCCGGCGGTGAACCAGGCCGAGCCTTCGATGCTTTGCTGCTCGTCCATCATGGTGTGCAGGTCCATGCCCACCATGCCCGCGATGGCGCCGATGTTGAAAGCGCGCCCGCCCCGCTTGAGCGCACGCACGCCCTGCTGAAACGATTCGTGCGCCGCCCCCGGGCCGAGCGCGTCGATGAAGGTGTCCACGCCCAGCCCGCCGGTGCGCGCCTTGACCCAGGCATCGATCGACCCGCCGCCCTCCGTGGAAAACACCTCGATGCGATCAGGCGCCAGCGCCTTCACGCGGTCCAGCAGCGCCTGGTTGCGCCCCGTGCCCAGGATGCGGGTGGCGCCCATCGCCAGGCCGAACAGCGCACCGCCCAGCCCCAGCGTGCCGCTGATGCCGTTGATCAACACGCTGCGCCCCGGCGCCACGCGCGCCTTGCGCATGGCCGAGTACATGGTGCCCAGGTAACCGAAGCGCGCCGCCTGGTTGAAGCTCACGTTGTCGGGCAGCTTCACCAGCGCGTACTGCGGCGCGATCATGTACTCGCACAGGCCGCCATAGGGGTAGTTCTTGTAGAGCTTCAGCGAGTCCTGCGAAAAGCCGAAGTAGCCGCTGAACGCGTAGTGCGTGCAGTTGACGAGGTCGCCGTTGCGGCAGGCGCGGCAACCGCCGCAATACAGGCTGGGGTTGACGTACACGCGGTCGCCGGGCTTCCACGTGTGCACATGCGAGCCCACCGCGGTGACCTCGCCCGCCGGGTCCAGCCCGAAGATGGCCGGCAGCGGGGGCAGCGGCAGCTCCGGAAACCAGGTCGTCCAGTTGGCCAGGATGTTGCCCAGGTTAGGCACGATGCCGCAGGCGTGCACACGCACCTGCACGTCGTTGGCCGCAGGTTGCGGGATCGGCAGTTGCTCGATTTCCATCGGGGACCCGACCTGATGCAGGCGAGCGGCTTTCATCATCGACATGCTGTCTCCTTCGTTGAAATGTGCATAACGCGGTTTTTATGCATTTTTCAACGCGGCGGCAAAAAGGCGAATCGGTAGCAACCCGAAGTGCATGAAATTATGTTTTGTGCATAATTTTTGGTTTCCAAACCAGGTACGGGCATGCAACAGAACCACGAACCCTTCGACGTAGCCATCATCGGTTTCGGCCCCGTTGGCGCCTCGCTGGCCGCACTGCTGGGCCGGCGTGGGCGGCGCGTGGCGGTGTTCGACAAGAGCGAGCACATCTACCCGCTGCCACGCGCGTTCGCGCTGGACCACGAGGCCATGCGCACCTTTCAAGAGATCGGCATTGCCGGCTCGCTTGCCGCGCACATGACCCCCTACCGCCCCACCATCTACCAGGGCAGCGACGGCCAACCCATTCAGCATTTCGACATGGGCCCCGCGCCCTACCCGCTGGCCTGGGCACCGTCGTACACCTTCAACCAACCGGCGCTGGAGGCCTCGCTGCGCCGCGCGGTCGGGGAGCTGCCCGACGTGCGCGTGCACCTGGCGCACGAGGTCGTCGACGTGCAGGAAGACGCGGGCGGCGCGGTGCTCTCGGTGCGCACGCCCGACGGCGCAGCAATGCAGGTCGGCGCGCGCTACGTCGTTGCCTGCGACGGCGGCACCAGCCCCACGCGCAAGCGGCTCGGCCTGCCGCTCAAGAGCCTGGCGTTCGACCAGCCGTGGATCGTGGTCGACATGCACGTGGAGGAAAGCAAGCTCTCGCAACTGCCGGCTACCAACGTGCAGTACTGCAAACCCTCGCGGCCCTGCACCTACGTGGTCGGCCCGGGCACGCACCGGCGCTGGGAGTTTCTGCTGCTGCCCGACGAGGCGGAGCAGCGCGACATGCCGCACGAAGCCATCTGGCAGCTGCTGTCGCCCTGGCTAGCGCCCCACGAGGCACGCATCTGGCGCGCGGCCACCTACCGCTTTCATGCGGTCGTGCTCGAGCAATGGCGCAGGGGGCCGGTGCTGCTGGCCGGCGACAGCGCGCACCAGATGCCGCCCTTTCTGGCCCAGGGCATGTGCCAGGGCTTGCGCGACGCCACCAACCTGGCCTGGAAGCTCGACTGGGTGCTGGCGGGCCGAGCTGCCGATGCGCTGCTCGACAGCTACGGCGCCGAGCGCGGCCCGCAGGTGGAGGCGATCACCGCCACCGTCAAGCGACTGGGCCAGATCATCGGAGAGCGCGACCCCGTGCGCGCGGCCGAGCGCGACCGCGGCTTGCGCGCCGCCCAGGGCGGCCAGGTACATGTGCAACTGCGCCAGAGCCTGTTCCCCGGCGTGCACCACGGACTGATCGACCGCGATGCCGCGCCGAACGGCACGCCGTTTCCGCAGCCCGTGTGCAGGACGCAGGCGCAGACGCAGACGCAAGACGATGCGCAGATGCTCGACGACTTGCTGGAGGGCGGCTTTCTGCTGGTGCTGCGCGATGCGCCGGATGCGCCCACGTTCAGCGCCTGGGCGCAGGCGCTGGAGGCACTGCATGCGCGCGCCGTCAGCATCGGCGCGGCGGAGCCGGTCAACCCGTTAGCGAGCGGCGTGACAAGGCTCATCGAAAGCGACGGCATCGTGGCGCGCTGGTTCGCGCAGCACGCGTGCTCGGCCGCGCTCGTGCGCCCGGACCACATCGTCTATGGCGTTGCGCAGGACGCCGCACAAACAACCGCCTTGCTGCAACGCGCATGCCGGAGCCTCGGCCTGCTGCTGGCCGAGACCGCGCCGGAATAGCTCCGCCGCACCGCAATTTCAAACCTCAAGGATCAAGATGACCGACACGCCAACGACCCCATCGAACCCATCGACCCCAGCGGAAACCCGCGCACTGCTCCTCGACCTGGAGGCACAGCGCTGCGACGCGATGAAGCGTGCGGACTTCGCGCGGCTGCGAGACATCCTTCACCCTGCCCTGACGCATGTGCACGCCAAGGGCCAGACCGACGACTACGACAGCTACTTCCGCACGGGCGGCGTGCATGTCGACTACCAGCAGATCGATCGCTCTGAACTCGAAGTGCGCTTGCTCGACACCACGGCCCTCATGACCGGCCGGCAAATGCTCGTTGCGGTGCGCAAGGACGGCAGCGGCACCGTGCGGATCGACTCGCGCGTGATGCAAGTGTGGACGCAACTCGATGGCCGTTGGCGGCAGCTGGCGTTTCAGACCACGCCGTTGGCCATGAGCATCACTTGAGGGGCGGTTGAGGACTCACGCTTGTACTGCCTAGAACGTCGACGTATCGCTTGGCTTCAGGGCGACGCTCACGCCGACGGGGTGCCTTGCTCCGCGAATGTCCCCCGCTTCGCTCCTCCTTTATTTCGCTGCGCAAGGCACCCCATCGACGTGAGCGTTGGACGAAGCAGTTGTTGATCGTGCGATCACCGCAGAGCGTGCCCTGGTGCCCAGGGCGTCGGGTGCTCCCCGCAGCGAAATAAAGGAGGAGGGCGAAGCCCGGGGGACATTCGCGGAGGGGAGTACCCGGCGGCCTGTGCACGCGCCCTGAAGAAAGCGGCCTGAACAACTACAGCAGCACACCAGGTCCCAGCCCAACGATCTTTAGCTGATGTCTGCTGGAGGCTGTATTCGACAACCGGTCCTCATGCGTAACAGCAGCGAAAAACCTACGACACCACCTGGTAGTACAGATTCTGCGGATGCTTCGCCTGCGCAAAAAAGAACCAGCGCTCGGCCAGCAACCCCGGCGCCTGCACCAGCACCGCCAGCAGCCACGGCCATGCGACCGCGCTGACGACGCCCCACAGCGCCAGCGCCGCTGGCAACGCGAAGGCCATCACCAGAAACCCGAACTTCATGTTCTTGAGCGCCACCAGAGACGCCCCATGAAAGAACTCGCGCGTGTTGAACGAACCCGCCGACATGCCCATCGACTTCTGCACCAGCTTGTCCGCCCGAATACCGGTCGCAGATTGCAACGTCGACTTGTGCCGCAGCCCCGCGTTGCGCCGCAAGGCACTGCCGCGCGCGGCCCACGCAGCCAGCGTGGCGGCCAACGCCCATGGCCCGAACACGTGCACAAAGCGCGCCTCGCCGGCAAGCGCGGCCATCGCGCAGGCCAGCATCAGCCCTGACGACAACCCGATCAGCGTGAAGTTGATGACGGTGAGCGGGTGCGCCCATTCCTCGATGAAGCGCAGGCAGGCGTAGATCATCGCGGTGCAGTACCAGAGCAACGCCGCGCCATACAGCACCAGCACCGGCATCGCCCACGACCAGGGCGCGCCGATGCCCAGCCGCAGCGACACCGCCCACAGCGCGACCAGCGCAATGAACGCCGGCAGCACGATGACCTCGCGCGACATCCATGAGGTGCGCCACATCAGCACGGCGCGCCAGGCCCGCGTCTTGCGGCCCAGGTGCATGAACGACGCGGCCAGGCCCGCCACGAGCAACACCTCGGCCACGCCCAACGCAATGCCGATGAAGCCCGGCGACAGCTCCAGGCCGAACAGCACGGCCAGCGCCAGCGTGAACACCAGGCCCTGCGCCGCGCCAGCCAGCGTGGTGAAGAAAAGAATGGAGAACGCGGGATGCATGCGTCTAGTCCTGTGCGTTCGTTGGGTGCGTGATGTGCCGCGGAAGGTACTGGTTGGCGGGCTGTGTTTCCCATTCGGGCATGAGCTGGTAGCCGCCGCGCTCGCGGATCGCCTTCGACACCTCGGAGTTCGGGTCTTTCACATCGCCGAAGATGCGCGCGCCGGTGGGGCAGGCCTTCACGCAGGCCGGCTTGCGGTCTTCCTTCGGTAGATGCTCGTCGTAGATGCGGTCGACGCACAGCGTGCACTTGGTCATGACCTGGCGTTCTTCGTCGAGCTCGCGTGCGCCGTAGGGGCAGGCCCATGCGCAGTACTTGCAGCCGATGCACTTGTCATAGTCGACCAGCACGATGCCGTCTTCCTTGCGCTTGTAGCTGGCGCCGGTGGGGCAAACGGGCACGCAGGGCGGGTCTTCGCAGTGCAGGCAGCCGTTGGGGAAGTGGATGGTTTCGGTGACGGGGAACGCGCCGGCCTCGTAGGTCTGCACGCGGTTGAAGAAGGTGCCGGTGGGGTTGGCGCCGTAGGGGCGCTCATCGGCAAGCGGGCCTGCGCTGCCGGAGGTGTTCCATTGCTTGCACGAGGTGACGCAGGCGTGGCAGCCGACGCAGACGTTGAGGTCGATGACGAGGGCGAGTTGCTTGGCCAGCGTCTCGCCCTGCTCGGCGCGTTTGCTTGTCTTTCCCCCTCTCCCGCTTGCGGGAGAGGGTTGGGGTGAGGGTGCAGCGGCCTTCATCACGGCGAGGCTTCCAGTTCCAGCGCCGTTGCCCTCACCCCAGCCCTCTCCCGCAGGCGGGAGAGGGAGCAATACCGGGGCCATCAGGTCCTTGAGCCACTGCATCATTTCTTCCCCCTCCCCGCAAAGTACGTCGACACACACACCGCATTCCCCTGCCCGGCGTTTCTTGTCTTGCCCCCTCTCCCGCTTGCGGGAGAGGGTTGGGGTGAGGGTGCAGCGGCCTTCATCACGGCGAGGCTTCCAGTTCCTGCGCCGTTGCCCTCACCCCAGCCCTCTCCCGCAAGCGGGAGAGGGGGCAAGACAGGGGACAACAAGTCCTTCAGCCACTGCATCATTTCCGTCGCCCCGCAAAGTACGTCAACACACTCACCGCCTTCCCCAGCACCCCAGGCACCGCCGGCATGCTCGCAATCTGCGGAAAGCTCTCCTCAGGCTCCCCTGGTTCCGCCGGCCGAATGCGCACCCGCACGTCGTACCACCCGGCCTGCCCCGTGATCGGGTCGGAGTTGCTGATGGTTCCGCCCGCCGTGCCCGCGCAGGGCAGTTCCTCGGTGATCAGGTGGTTCAGCAAGAAGCCCTTGCGCGCCTCGTCGGCCCCGGGCGCGAGCTGCCATGCACCGTCCGCCTTGCCGATCGCGTTCCACGTCCACACCGTGCCCGGCTCCACCGCCTCGCTGTAGCGCAGCATGCAGCGCACCTGGCCCCAGCGGCTTTCCACCCAACACCAGCCGCCGTCTGCGATGCCCGCGGCCTGCGCCGTCAGCGGATTCACATGCAGGTAGTTGTGGCTGTGAATCTGCCGCAGCCATGCGTTCTGCGAGTCCCACGAGTGGTACATCGCCATGGGCCGTTGCGTGAGCGCATTGAGCGGGTACGCCGCCAGGTCGGTCGCGGCCTCTTCCAACGGCGGATACCAGAACGGCAAGGGGTCGAAATATGTGTCGATGCGTTCGCGCAGCGCATCGGGTGGTTGCCGCCCCGCACTCTTGCCTTGCGCCGCGAGCCTGAAGCTCTGCAGCGTGTCCGAGTACAGCGCCAGTTGCACCGGGTCGTTGCGTTGGCGCCAGCCCTTGTCCTTTGCAAAGTCCAGGTACTCGCGGTTCCAGTTGCGCATGTAGTGCATGGTCTCGGGCAGGTGGTACTGAAACACGCAGTTGTTCTGCGCATAGGCCTCCCACTGCTTGGGGTTGGGCGCGCCGCGCAGGTGCTCGGTGCCGTCCTTGCCGCGCCAGCCCATCAGGAAGCCGATACCCGGCTGCGGCTCGAAGTTGACGACGAAGTCCGGGTAGCCGGTGTACTTGCGCCCGCCCTCGGGTGTGGTGAAGGCCGGAAACTTCAGGCGTGAGGCCAGCTCGATCAGCACCTCCTGAAACGGCCGGCACTCGCCCGTGGGCGGCACCACCGGCACGCGCACCGAATCCACCGGCCCGTCGAACTCCGAGATGGGCCGGTCGAGCATGCCCATCACGTCGTGCCGCTCCAGGTAGGTGGTGTCGGGCAGCACCAGGTCGGCAAAGGCCACGGTCTCGCTCTGGAAGGCGTCGCACACCACCAGAAACGGAATCATGTGCTCGCCCTTCTCGTCCTTGCGGTTGAGCATCTCGCGTACCGCCATGGTGTTCATGCTGGAGTTCCACGCCATGTTGGCCATGAAGATCAGCAGCGTGTCGATGCGGTACGGGTCGCCCTTCACCGCGTTGGTGATCACGTTGTGCATGAGCCCGTGCGCCGACAGCGGGTGCTCCCACGAGAACGCATGGTCGATGCGAATCGGCGACCCGTCGGGGTTGATGGCCAGCTCTTCCGGGCTGGCCGGAAAACCCAGCGGCGCCGCATTGAGCGGCGTGTTCGGCTGGATCATGCCGGGGTCGTTGAACGCGCGGTAGTTGGGCACGATGTGGCGCGGGTACGGCGCCTTGTGGCGAAAGCCCCCGGGCGCGTCGATGGTGCCCAGCACGCTCATCAGAATGGCCAGCGCCCGCACCGTCTGAAAGCCGTTGGAGTGCGCCGCCAGCCCGCGCATTGCATGAAAGGCCACCGGCCGCGCCTGCGTGGTCGGGTGCTTCTTGCCCCACGCGTCGGTCCACGCAATGGGCAGCTCGAAGGCCTGCTTCAGCGCGGTGTCGCCCATCTCGCGCGCCAGCTTGCGGATGCGCTGCGCATCGATGCCGGTGATGGCCTGCGCCCACTCGGGCGTGCAGCTTGCCACGCGCTCGCGCAGCAGCTGAAACGACGGCGCCACGCGCGTGCCGTCGGCCAGGGTGTAGTGGCCTTCGAGCGCGGGGTTGCAACCGTCGGCAATGCCTTCGGGGTAGGCGTTTTTCACCGTGCCATCGGCCAGGTCCCACACCAGCTTGTTGTGCGGGTTGCGGCCGTCGCCCGGCGGGCCGCGCGCGGGGTCGGGGTCGAAGGCGAACAGGCCTTGCCGCTCGCAGTCGTCGAGCACCACCAGTTGCGGCGCGTTGGTGAAGCGCTTGAGGAACGCATGGTCGATCAGGTCGCTGGCGATCAGCTCGTGCAGCAGCGCCATCAGCAGCGCGCCGTCGGTGCCCGGCTTGATCGGGATCCACTCGTCCGCAATGGCCGAGTAGCCCGTGCGCACCGGGTTGATCGATATGAAGCGCCCGCCGTCTCGCTTGAACTTGGCCAGCGCGATCTTCATCGGGTTGCTGTGGTGGTCTTCGGCCGTGCCGATCATCACGAACAGCTTGGCGCGGTCCAGGTCGGGCCCGCCGAATTCCCAGAAGCTGCCGCCGATGGTGTAGATCATTCCCGCGGCCATGTTCACCGAACAGAAGCCGCCGTGCGCCGCATAGTTGGGCGTGCCGAACTGGCGCGCGAACAGGCCGGTGAGCGCCTGCATCTGGTCGCGCCCGGTGAACAGCGCAAATTTCTTGGGGTCGGTTGCCCGGATCTTGCCGAGCCGCTCGGTCAGCATGTCGTAGGCACGCTCCCAGCTGATGGGCTCGAACTCCCCTGCCCCGCGCTCGCTGCCGGCCTTGCGCAGCAGCGGCTGCGTGATGCGCGCGGGCGACACCTGTTTCATGATGCCCGACGAGCCCTTGGCGCAGATCACGCCCTGGTTCAGCGGGTGGTTGGGGTTGCCGTCGATGTAGCGCACCTCCGGGCCCTTTTCGCCCTCGCGCAGGTGCACGCGAATGCCGCAGCGGCAGGCGCACATGTAGCAGGTGGTGGTCTTGACCGTGGTATCGGCAGTGGGCGTGGGCGCGGCAAGGGGGTCGTGCACCGGCTCGCGAGACAGGAAACTGAACACTGTCGGTCCTTTGTTTTCATGCGTGGCAAGGCCGATGTTAGGGGCGCGTCATCGATCGGAAAAGCGCAGAATATCTTTCACCATGACCGGAAAAACAGATCAACTTTCGGCGCAGAGACTGCGCCTGAACCTGCGCCAGCTGGAGGTGTTCGTGGCCACCGCGCGCGGCGGCAGCACCCGCGCCGCGGCCGAGCGCATCGCGCGCTCGCAGTCCGCCGCCAGCAGCGCGCTGGCCGACCTGGAAGAGTCTGTCGGCGTGCTGCTGTTCGACCGCATCGGCCGCCGGCTGGTGCTCAACGAGAACGGCCGCGCCCTGCTGCCCAAAGCGCAGGCGCTGCTGGACCAGGCCGGCGAAGTGCAGGCGCTGTTCAGCGGCGAGCATGCAGCACCACTGCGCGTGGCGGCGAGCTTCACCATCGGTGAGTACCTGCTGCCGGAGCGCATGACGCAGTGGACCGCGCTGCATCCGCAGAGCCAGGTGCGCCTGCACATCGCCAACACGCGCGACGTGATCGAGGCGGTGGCGGGCTTCGACGTCGATGTGGGTTTCATCGAAGGCCCGCAGACCCACCCCGACCTGGTGGTGCGCGCCTGGCGCAGCGACGAACTGGTGATCGTGGCCGCCCCCGGCCATGCGCTGGCGGGGCGCGTGGCCACGCACAAGCAGCTGTCGCAGGCCACCTGGGTGTTGCGCGAGCATGGCTCGGGCACGCGCCAGGTCACCGATGCGTGGCTGATCCAGAACCTGGAGCAGGTGAAGGTGGGCTTCGAGCTGGGCAGCACCGAGGCCATCAAGCGCGTGGTGGCTTCGGGCACCGCGCTGGCTTGCCTGTCGCGCTACACGGTGGCGCAGGCGCTGGAAGACGGGCACCTGGTCGAGCTGCGCACGCGGCTGCCGGCGGGGGTGCGCAAGCTCGCGACGGTGATGCACCGCGACAAGTTGCTGGGCGGCGCCACGGCGGATTTCTTGCGCCATTGCGGCGCGATCGTGCCGCGCGCGGCCGCGTTGCGCTGAGCGTTCGGCCGCGCTGCCCGGTCTGCCCGGTCTGTCCGGTCTGCCCTTCAGGCTGCGTGCAGCACGCGCGCCGTGTGCCGCGCGATCACAGCCTCTTCGTCTGTACGCAGCACCCACGCGCTCACCGGGCTGTCGGCAGTGGTGAGCCTTGCCGCACCGCCGCGGTTGGCATCCGCATCCACCTTCACGCCCATCCACGCGCAGCATTCCAGGATGCGTTCGCGCAGCGGCGCCGCGTTCTCGCCGATGCCGCCGGTGAACACGATGGCGTCGACACCGCGCAAGGCGCCCGCAAGGCTACCCATCTGCTGAACAACCTGCTCGGTGAAATGCGCAATCGCTTCCGCAGCCGCAGGTTCGTTAGACGCCTCCAACGCGCGCATATCGCTCGACACACCCGACATGCCAAGCAAGCCCGATTCACGAAACAGCAGCTTCTCGACATCGTCGGCCGACATGCCGCGCGAGCGCAGCAGGTACAGCACCACGGCCGCGTCAATGTGGCCGCAGCGCGTGCCCATGGTCAGGCCGTCGAGCGGCGAAAAAGTCATCGTCGTCGCGACCGAGCGCCCCTGCACCATGCCGCACATCGACGCACCATTGCCCAGGTGCGCGACGATCACCCGCTTCTGCGCCAGCGCAGGTTCGATGGCGCCGAAGCGCGCCACGATCGATTCATAAGACAAGCCATGAAAACCGTAGCGCCGCACACCCGCGTCATGCAGCGCACGCGGCAATGCGAACCGGCGGTTGACCTGCGGCTGCACCGCATGAAACGCCGTGTCGAAACACGCCACCTGCGGCACGCCTTCGAACGCCGCCATGGCCGCGCGCACGCCCGCCAGGTTGTGCGGCTGGTGCAGCGGCGCCAGCGGTTCGAGCTTGGCCAGCGCATCGAGCAAGGACGCATCCACACGCATCGGCGCCACGAAGTCCGTGCCGCCATGCACGATGCGGTGGCCCACCGCCGCGATGCGCCCGCCCTCTCCTTTCTTGGCATGCCATTCGAGCAAGGCCGCAAGCGCCCCCTGGTGCGAGGCCTTGTGCGCATGTGCCCCATCCAGCACCTCGTCCAGCAGCGGCTGCCCCTGCGCATCGTGCACGCGCAGCCGCGCCTTCAGCCCCGCGCCCAGGCCATCGGCCTGGCCCGACCAGCGTGCCGACGGCAACGCATCGCTGCCGCCCGGTGGCGCCGCATCGAACAATGCAACCTTGATGGACGAGGAGCCCGCGTTGAGCGTCAGCAGCGAATCGGTCATGGGGTCAGACGTAGTCCTTGTATTTGTCCAGGAAGCGTACCGGCTTGGCCAGCGCATCACGGCGGAACGGGTCGCCCAGCTCGCGGGTGCACATGATCTCGATGACGCAGGTCTTGCCTTCGTTCATCTGCATGTCGATGGCTTTCTTCAGCGCCGGGCCCACGTCTTCCAGCTTGTCGACCACGATGCCTTCGGCGCCCATGGCCTTGGCGATGCCCGCGAAGCTCTCGCTCTCAAGCTCACCCGCCACAAAGCGGCGGTTGTAGAAGTCGACCTGGTTCTTCTTCTCCGCGCCCCACTGCCGGTTGTGAAAGACCACGGCGGTCACCGGAATGTCGTGGCGCACGGCGGTCATGATTTCCACCATGCTCATGCCCCAGGCGCCGTCGCCGGCATAGGCCACGGCCGGGCGGTCGGGCGCGGCGCACTTGGCGCCGATCATGGTGGGCAGCGAGTAGCCGCAGTTGCCGAAGCTCATCGGCGCGAAGAAGCTGCGCGGCTCCTCGAAGCGCAGGTAGCTGTTGGCAATGGCGTTGATGTTGCCGATGTCAGTGGAGACCATCACGCGCGGCGGCATGGCTTTTTCCAGCTCGCGCAGCACCTGTCGCGGGTGCAGGTAGCTGCCACCGGTGGGTGTCTTCTCGCCCTTGGCTTCCTCGATGGCGTCCAGGCTGAACTGGTCGCGCTCATGGGTCCACTCGTCGAGCTCTTTTTCCCAGGCGGCCTTCTCGGCCTTGATCTTCTCGGCGCGCTCGGCCTTGCTGGCGTCGCAGGCCAGCGTCTTGCCCTGCAGGCGCTTGAGCAGTTCCTTGGCCGTGGCCTTGGCGTCGCCGTGGATGCCCACGGTGATCTTCTTCACCAGCCCGAGGTTGGTGTGGTCGGCCTCGACCTGGATGATCTTCGCGTCCTTGGGCCAGTAGTCCATGCCGTGCTGCGGCAGCGTGCCGAAGGGGCCCATGCGCGAGCCGAGCGCGAGCACCACGTCGGCCTGCGCAATCAGCTTCATCGCGGCCTTGGAGCCCTGGTAGCCCAGCGGGCCGGCGGCCAGTGGATGGCTCGCGGGGAACGAGTCGTTGCGCAGATACCCGTTGGCCACCGGCGCGCCCAGGCGCTCGGCCAGCGCCTTGCACTCTTCGACCGCATCGCCCATCACGACGCCGCCGCCCGACAGAATCACCGGGAACCGGGCCGAGGCCAGCAGCTCGACGGCCGCGTCCAGGCTATTCTCGCCACCCGCGCCGCGCTCCACGCGCATGGGCTTGGGGATCTCGGTGGTGAGCTCGCCGTAGAAGTAGTCGCGTGGAATGTTGAGCTGCGTCGGGCCCATCTCGGAGATGGCGCGGTCGAAGCAGCGCGCCGTGTACTCGGCCATGCGCTTGGGGTTGTTCACATGGCCCTGGTACTTGGTGAACTCCTGGAACATCGGCAGCTGGTTGGCCTCCTGAAAGCCGCCCAGGCCCATGCCCATGGTGCCGGTCTCCGGCGTGATCATCACCACCGGGCTGTGCGCCCAGTAGGCCGCGGCAATGGCCGTCACGCAGTTGCTGATGCCGGGGCCGTTCTGCCCGATCACCACGCCGTGGCGGCCCGACACCCGCGCATAGCCGTCAGCCATGTGAGCGCCGCCCTGCTCGTGCACCACCGGCACCAGGCGGATGCCGGCGGGCGCGAAGATGTCCATCGCGTCCATGAAGGCCGAGCCCATGATGCCGAAGATGTCGGTCACGCCGTTGGCGACCATGGTCTCGACGAAGGCCTCGGAGGGCGTCATCTTCTGCACACCGGTGACGGCTTCGCGCCAAGGCTGTGCGGGTGCGGCGGGTTGCTTCTGGCTCATGGAAGGCGTCTCCTGAAGGATGTGGCGGTCGGTTGCCGGTGGGCCGGCGCTTTGAAAACTTCGGAACTCCTTGTTCCGAAATCCATTCCGGCGGAATATAGGACGGCATCCCGCCCGCGTCAAACAATTTACAAAAAACGGTACGCCATGTCTCTTTTTTTGTAAAACACCTATGATCCGCCCCATGAAGATCGTCAAAGGGCCCCCCATGGACACTGCCGAACCCGCTGGCGACACGCCCACCATGCGCCTGTTCGGGTTGCTCGAAGTCATGGCCGCCAAAGACCAGCGCTACTCGCTGCAGGGCCTGGTGGAAGAAACCGGCCTGCCCAAGCCCACGCTGCACCGCATGCTGCAGCAGCTCGAAGGCTCGGGGCTGTTGCAGCGCGAAGGCGACGGTCGGCACTACGGCATCGGCACACGGCTGCGGCGCCTGGCCGAGAACCTGCTGCTCAACGACAGCCTGCACGGTGCGCGCCATACGGTGCTGCGTCAACTGGTCGAGGAAATTGGCGAGAGCTGCAACCTCACCGCGCTCTCCGGCAGCGAGGTGGTGTACCTCGACCGCGTGGAAACCGCCGCGCCGCTGCGCTTCTACCTGCACTCCGGCTCGCGCGTGCCGGTGCATTGCTCGGCCAGCGGCAAGATCTTTCTGTCGCAGATGAGCACGGCGCAGCGCCGCCGCCTGCTGTCGAACGCGCCGCTGGAGGCCTGCACGCCCCAGACCCTGACCGACCCCGACGCGCTCGAAAAAGAAGTGCAGCGCGTGCGCAAGAACGGCTACGCCATCGACCATGAAGAGTTTCTGCCCGGCCTGCTGTGCATTGCCACGCTGGTGCCTTCCGGCGACGGCGCGCCTTCGAACCTGTGCATTGCCGTGCAGGCGCCGGTGATGCGGCTCGACACGGCCAAGGCCAAAGCGCTGCTGCCTGCCTTGCAACGCGCCGCGCAGTCGCTGAGCCGCATCGACGCCAGCGCCACCACCGACCGAGCGCAGGCCTGACCCCTTCTTCAAAAGAAAGCATTTCATCGTGACCGATACAGCACAACGCCGCCCCGACCGGTTGCTCAGCGTGCGCGAGGTGTTCGGCATCGACACCGACCTGCAGGTGCCCGCCTTCAGCCCCAGCGAGGCGCTGGACGACCACGTGCCCGAGGTCGACGCCGTCTACCGCTTCAACCCCGACGTGACGCTGGCCATCCTCGCGGGCTTCATGCGCGACCGGCGCGTGATGGTGCAGGGGCTGCACGGCACCGGCAAGTCGACCCACATCGAGCAGGTGGCCGCGCGGCTGAACTGGCCCTGCGTGCGGCTGAACCTCGACGGCCACATCAGCCGCCTCGACCTGGTCGGGAAAGACGCTGTGGTGCTGCGCGAAGGCCAGCAGGTCACCGAGTTTCAGGAGGGCATCGTGCCCTGGGCACTGCAGCGGCCCGTGGCGCTGATCTTCGACGAGTACGACGCGGGCCGGCCCGACGTGATGTTCGTCATTCAGCGCATCCTGGAGCGCGACGGCAAGTTCACGCTGATGGACCAGAACAGGGTGCTGCGCCCGCACCCTTTCTTCAGGCTCTTCGCGACCGCCAACACCGTGGGCCTGGGCAATCTGAATGGCCTGTACCACGGTGCGCAGCGGCTCAACCATGCGCAGATCGACCGCTGGAACATCGTGGCCTCGCTCAACTACCTGCCGGCCGCGGAAGAAATTGCCATCGTGCAGGCGCGCGTGCCTGCGCTGGCCGACGCCGCGGGCACGCAGCTGGTCACGTCGATGGTGGCCGTGGCCGACCTCACGCGCAAGGGCTTTGCGGCGGGCGACCTGTCGACGCTGATGTCGCCACGCACCGTCATCACCTGGGCCGAGAACATCGAGATCTTCAAGGATCCGGCGCTGGCGTTTCGGCTGTCGTTCGTCAACAAGTGCGACGACGCCGAGCGGCCCTTGGTGGCCGAATACTTCCAGCGTTGCTTCGACCGCGAGCTGCAGGAGTCGCATCAGTTGTCGGCAGGGCAGCAACAACAAGGCCCGCGCGAATGACCGACACCCCTGCTTCGGCCAGCGCCATGCAGCGCCGGGTGCGGCAGGAGGAGCAGGTGGCCGAACTGTGCGCGGGCGTGGTGCGCGCCGTCAGCGGCGAGCGGGACCTGCACTTTCGCGGACGGCGGCTGCACCGCGGCCGCATCGCGTTGCCGTGGTTCGCGCCGCACCTGCATCCCTCGCCCGACACCGACGACTTCGCGTCCTTCCGCGGCGTGGCCGACGGGTTGGCGCTGCGGCTGTCGCAGTCCGACGCCGCGCTGCACGAGAGCCTGCGGCCTGAAGAGCCTGTCGAACGCATGCTGTTCGAAATGCTGGAGCAGTTCCGTGCCGAGGCGATGGCGCCAGAGGCCATGCCCGGCATGCGGCACAACCTGCGCCACCGTCACGAACAGTGGTCGCTGGCCTTCCACGACTCGGGCTTGACCGACACCGCGCGCGGCCTGTTGCTGTACACCGTGGCCCAAATCTGCCGCGCCCGCGTCAACGGCCAGCAGGTGGTGGAAGCCACAGAAGACATGCTCGAGGCCACCCGCTTCGCACTGGCCCCGCTCATCGGCCATGCGCTGGCAGGCCTTCGCCGCGACCGTGCAAACCAGGCCGCCTACGCGGTGCATGCGCTGGCCATCGCGCGCACCGTGGCCGCGATGCTGCACGAGGCCGGCGAAGAAGCCAGCGCCGCGCGCGACCCGCATGTGGACGACAAGCGCAGCGTGTTCAGCCTGATTGCGGACATGGACCGCGAGATCATCGAGCGCTTCACCACTGCCGAGTCGGGCCGCAGCGCGGTGCTGGACGGCGCGGGCGGCGCCTACCGCGTTTTCACCACCGCCTACGACCGCGAGCAGGACGCCGCCACGCTAGCGCGCAAGGAGGTGCTGGCAGAGCACCGCGAAAAGCTAGACCGCCGCATTGCAGCGCAGGGCGTGAACATCGCGCGCCTTTCGCGCGAGCTGCGCGCCTTGCTGGCCGAGCCCGAGCGCGACGGCTGGAGCGGGGGGCAGGAAGAAGGCCTGATCGACGGCCGCCGGCTCGCGCAGTTGGTCGCATCACCGACCGAACGCCGTCTGTTCCGTACCGAGCGAATGGAGCCGGTGGCCGATTGCATCGTCACCTTTCTGATCGACTGCTCGGGCTCGATGAAGGAGCATGCCGAATCGGTCGCGATGATGGTGGACGTGTTCACGCGCGCGCTGGAGCAGGCCGGCGTGGCGAGCGAGGTGTTGGGTTTCACGACCGGCGCATGGAACGGCGGGCGTGCCCAGCGCGAGTGGATACGCGCGGGCCGGCCGCCGCACCCGGGTCGCTTGAACGAGCGCAGTCACCTGGTCTTCAAGGCCGCGGCCACGCCGTGGCGTCGTGCCCGACCGGCCATGGCCGCCTTGCTGAAGGCCGACCTGTTCCGTGAGGGTATCGACGGTGAGGCGGTCGATTGGGCCTGTGCGCGGCTGCGGCAACGCGACGAGGCACGCAAGCTGTTGTTGGTGATGTCCGACGGTTCCCCGATGGACAGTGCCACCCATCTGGCCAACGACGCGCATTACCTGGACCATCATTTGCGCGATGTGGTGGCACGTCAGGAGCAACGGGGGGACATTGCGATTGCGGGCATTGGCGTGGGGCTGGACTTGAGTCCGTACTACAGCCGCAGTCATGTGTTGGACCTGGCTGCGTCCAGTGGCAATGCGGTCTTTCGCGAGGTCATCGAACTGATGGCTGGTGGGTACAGGCGCTGAGTGTTTGATTGCGCGCTGGCGTTCTGTTCAGCGTTGCGTTGTTCAGGGCGGCGTTGTTCAGGGCGGCGCTCACGCCGACGGGGTACCTTGCTCCGCGAATGTCCCCCGGGGCTGCGCCCCTCCTCCTTTATTTCGCTGCGCAAGGCACCCCATCGACGTGAGCGTCTTCAGAGCAGTGGTTGATCGTGCGATCACTCAGAGCGTGCCCAAGTGCACAGGGCGTCGGGTGCTCCCCGCAGCGAAATAAAGGAGGAGGGGCGAAGCCCCGGGGGACATTCGCGGAGGGGAGTACCCGGCGGCCTGTGCACACGCCCTGAACAAAACCAAAAAACCAATGAGACGTTACGCACTACATCCATTTTCCCGATTGACAAAGGCGCGCCACAGTCCCTAAATGACGTCTCGAATAAAAGAACAGCGTTCCAACATTCGGAACACAAGAGACAACACCAATGGACTCAACACTTGCCAAAGGCCTGGCAGCCCTCGAGTGGATGACACGCCAACAACGCGACTGCCGTGTCACCGACCTGGCCCTGGCCTTCGGCATGGCGCGCAGCAACGCGCATCGAACACTGCAAACACTCGTTGAATGCGGCTGGGCCGTGCAAGACCCCGGCACCAGCGCCTACCGGCCCAGCCTCAAACTCTTCGAACTGGGCGCACTGGTGGGCGAAGCCGCCGACGTAGGCGCACTGCTTCGGCCACACCTGGCCGCGCTTGCACACACCACCGGCGAAACCATTCACCTGGCCGTGCTCGACGGCGCTGAGATCGTCTACCTCGACAAATTCGACAGCCCCCTGCCCGTGGCTGCGTACTCCCGCGTCGGCGGCAGGGCCGCTGCGTACTGCGTGGCCTCTGGCAAGGCGCTGCTGGCCGCAGCGTCGCTCGACACCAACGCGCTGCGCCAACGCCTGGGCACCCTGGTGGCCCACACCAAGAACAGCATCACCGACTTCGATGCACTCTCTCTTGAACTCGCACGCACCCGCACCCGCGGCCATGCCGAGAACCGCGAGGAATGGCGCCTTGGCGTCTGCGGGCTCGGCGTGCCGGTGTTCGACGCACGCGGCAACGCGGTAGCGGCCGTGGGCATGAGCGTGCCCTCGATCCGCTTCGCGCGCACACAAGCCCGCATGCTGGCCGGCCACATCACGGCCTGCGCGCGCGACGCCAGCGCAACGCTCGGCTACCGCGTCAGCATGAACGTGAACGTCAACGCAAGCGCTACAGCAGCCGCATCAGCGCCCGCAGGCACCAGCGCGACCCCATCCAAGAGAAGGAGACTCGAATGAAGCCGTTCCTCGTTCCGTGGTTGCGCGCCGGGCTGATGGTGCTTGTTGCGCTGCCCGCGCTTGTCACCACCGCCGTGCACGCCGACACCGGTGCCGACTACCCCACCAAACCGATTCGCCTCATCGTGCCCTACCCGCCCGGCGGCGGCACCGATGTCATTGCGCGCATCGTGCAGGAGCGCTTTCAAACGCTGCTGGGCCAGCCCGTGCTCATCGACAACCGCGGCGGCGCGGCCGGCTCCATCGGCACCGAGATGGTCGCCAAGTCGGCCCCCGACGGCTACACGGTGCTGTTCACGCTGTCGTCGCACACCATCAACCCGGCCATCTACAACAAACTGGGCTTCGACACCGCCAAAGACTTCGCGCCGGTCGGCATGGTTGCGTCGCTGCCGCAGATTCTGGTGGCCAACCCGCAGTTTCCGGCGAACACCGTGGCCGAGCTGGTGGCCATGGCCAAGGCCAAGCCAGACACCATCGCCTTCGCCTCCGTGGGCAACGGCTCGCCCGGGCACCTGGCGGGCGAGCTGCTGAAGCTGCGCACCGGCACACACATGACGCACATTCCCTACCGCGGCGGCGGCCCTGCCGTCACCGACGTGATGGGCGGGCAGGTGCCGCTGCTGTGGGTGTCGATTCCGGCCGCAGCGCAGTTCGTGAAGGCCGGCAAGCTCAAGGCGCTGGCGGTGTCGACCACCAAACGCAGCGCGGCTTTTCCTGATGTGCCGACGATGCAGGAGGCCGGCATTGCCGACTTCGACGTCGACTCCTGGTACGCCGTGTTCGTGCCCGCAAAAACACCGCAGCCCGCCATCGACAAACTCAACCGCGTGCTCAACACCGTGGTGAAAGAGCCCGACATTCGCGACAAGCTGCTGGCGCAAGGCAGCGAAGGCGTGGGCGGCACGCCGGAGCAGCTGGGCAAGGTAGTAACGACCGAACTCGTGCGCTGGCAAAAGCTCGCCAAAGAGGCCAGCATCAAAGTCGACTGACCGACACAGAGACCCCATGGAACATTCATCCCCAATCTCGTCCGCGCCCTCCTCCCCTGTTGCCGAACTCGTCGCCCGCGCGCGCGCCGCGCAGCGCGTCTACCAGACCTGGTCGCAGGCCCAGGTCGACACCGCCGTGGTCGCGGCCGGCTGGGCCATCATCGAACCCGCACGCAACCGCGAGCTGGCCGAGCTGGCCGTGGCCGACACCGGCGTGGGCAACGTCGAAGACAAGGTGCGCAAGAACCACCGAAAGACCTTCGGCCTGCTGCGCGATCTGCACGGTGCGCGCTCGGTCGGCGTCATCGGCGAAGACGCCGCGCGCGGCATCGTCGAAATCGCACGGCCCGTGGGCGTGGTGTGCGCCGTCACGCCGTCCACCAACCCGGGCGCCACGCCGGCCAACAAGATCATCAATGCGCTGAAGGGCCGCAACGCGGTCATCGTGGCGCCCTCGCCCAAGGGCTGGTCGACCGCCGCGCGGCTCATCGAATTCATCCACCAGCAGTTCGATCGCATCGGCGCGCCGCGCGATTTGGTGCAGTTGCTGCCCTCGCCCATCAACAAGCAATCGACCGCGGAGCTAATGCGCCTGTGCGACCTGGTGGTGGCCACCGGCTCGCAGGCCAACGTGCGCGCGGCCTACGCGAGCGGCACGCCGGCCTTTGGCGTGGGCGCGGGCAACGTGGCGGGCATCGTGGACGAAACGGCGGACGTCGCTGCCGCGGCCGATCGCATCGTGCGCTCCAAGACCTTCGACAACGCGACCAGTTGCTCGTCGGAGAACAGCCTGGTCATCGTCGATGCGGTGCGCGCGCGGATGCTCGCCGCGCTCAAGGACCGTGGCGCCCTCATGCTCGCGGCCGGCCAGAAGGCCACGCTGCAGGCGCTGATGTGGCCCGAAGGCAAGCTCTCACCCGCCGTCATCGGCCAGTCGGCACGCACCATCGCCGAACGCGCAGGCGCGCTGGACGGCGCCAACCGCGCCGCATGGCAAGCCATTGCAGACGCCGACCCGCGCATCCTGATGGTCGCGGAAGACGGCGTGGGCCACGACCACCCGTTCTCCGGAGAAAAGCTCAGCCCCGTGCTGGCCGTGTACGCGGCGCGCGACTTCGACGAAGCGGCCGCCACGGTCGAGCGCATCTACGCCTACGAAGGCGCGGGCCATTCGGTGGGGCTGCACAGCAGCGTGCCCGAACGCGCGCTGGCGCTGGGCCTCACGCTGCCGGTGTCGCGCGTCATCGTCGACCAGGCGCACTGCATCGCCACCGGCGGCAGCTTCGACAACGGTCTGCCGTTTTCGCTGTCGATGGGCTGCGGCACCTGGGGCAAGAACAACTTCTCCGACAACATGAACTACCGCCACTACCTGAACATCACGCGCGTGTCGCGGCCGATACCCGAGGTGGTGCCGACCGAAGACGACATCTTCGGCGCCTTCTTCGCCACGCACGGCGCAAAGTGAACGCAGCGATGGAGGCGACCGAAGCCACCACCGTGCACGCGCTGATCGAGCAGCAGGCGCTGCGCCAGCCGCACGCGGTGTACGCGCGCGCCACCGAGTCGGCGCAGCACATCGCCTACGGCGAGCTCGCGCGCGGCTGCCGGCGCGTGGCCGCGGTGCTGCGCGCACAGGGCCTGCTGCCGGGCGACACCGTGTCGGTCGTCATGCCCAACGGCCTGCAGACCTTGCGCCTGCTGCTGGGCGCGATGCACGGCGGCTTTGTGGTGAACCCCGTCAACCTGCTGTCGCAGCGCGAGCAGATGCACCACGTGCTCTCGCATTCAGACTGCCGCCTTGTCTGCGTGGCGCCCGAGTGGGAGCTGCGCGTGCGCGAGATCGTCGAGACTTTCGAGCGACAGGTGAAGATGGTGGTGGTCGACCCCGAGGCCGACGCACTGCCGGGCGAAGAAGACATGGCCGCCGCCGAATCTGCCCCCTCGCCCGACGCCGTTGCGCTGCTCATGTACACCTCCGGCACCACCGGCATGCCCAAGGGCGTGATGCTCACGCAGCGCAACCTGGCGGCCAATGCGCGCGCCATCAGCGCGGAGCACCAGCTGCAGCCCTCGGACCGCGTGCTCGCAGTGCTGCCGCTGTACCACATCAACGCCTTTGCAGTGACCATGCTCGCGCCGCTGGCGCACGGCGGCAGCCTGGCGATGCCGCCGAAGTTTTCTGCCGGGCGCTTCTGGGAACAGGCCACGCAAACGCAGTGCAGCTGGATCAACGTGGTGCCCACCATGATCTCTTACCTGCTCGAAGGCGCGAAGCCGCCGCTGGCGCAAACGCTGGCCATTCGCTTCTGCCGCTCGGCCTCGGCCGCGCTGCCGCCGGAGCACCACCGCGCGTTCGAGCAGATGTTCGGCATCGGCATCGTGGAGACCATGGGCCTCACCGAAACGGCAGCGCCTGCGTTCTCCAACCCGATGGACCCGGCCGCGCGAAAGCTGGGCTCGGTCGGCCGCGCATCGGGCTGCATGGCCGGCGTGGTCGATGCCGCGCTGGCGGCCGTGCCCAACGGCGTGACCGGCGAGCTGGTCATTCGCGGCCCCAACGTGATGCTTGGCTACTACAAGAACGAAGAAGCCACGCGCGCCAGCTTCACGCCCGACGGCTGGCTGCGCACCGGCGACCTGGGCCACCGCGACGAAGACGGCTTTTTCTTTGTGACCGGCCGCATCAAGGAACTGATCATCAAGGGCGGCGAGAACATTGCGCCGCGCGAAATCGACGAGGCCCTGCTGCGCCACCCCGCCGTGCTGGAGGCCGCCGCCGTGGGCGTGCCCGACCGCCACTACGGCCAGGACATCGGCGTGTGCATCGTGCTGCGCGAAGGCTGCGCGTGTACCGAAGAAGAGCTGCGGGCATTCAGCACCGACCTGCTCGGGCGCTACAAGGCGCCGGCCCATTACCGCTTCGTGCAAGACCTGCCGCGCGGGCCTTCAGGAAAGGTGCAACGCCTGAAGCTGTTGCCGCTCTTCGAGGCATGACGGCGGCCGACTTGCTGGTGCCGCCACTGGCACCGGCCACGCTGGCGTACAGCCTGTGCGTGGTGTTTGCGGCCGGCATCGTGCGCGGCTTTGCGGGCTTCGGCTTTTCGGCCATCACAGTGGCCGGCATGTCGCTGGTGGTGTCGCCCGCGCTGGTGGTTCCCGCCATTTTCATGCTCGAAATTCTTGCGAGCCTCAGCCAGTTGCGCGGCATCGCGCGCCACATCGACATGCCCTGGCTCAGCTGGCTGATGCTAGGCAACCTGGTGTGCATTCCGATCGGTGTCGCGCTGCTCGCGTGGCTGCCGGAAACACCGCTGCGCTTGCTGATAGGCGCGCTGCTGATGGCGGCCGCATTGCTGCTGCGCGGCGGCGCGCACGTGACGCTGGTGCCCACGCGCGGCGTGCGGTTGGCGGCCGGGCTGGCCTCGGGTTTCATCAACGGCGTGGCGGCCATCGGCGGCATCGCCATCGCGGTGCTGCTGAGCAGCACGAACATGGCGCCGGCCGTGCTGCGCGCCACGCTGATTGCGCTGCTGCTGTTCAGCGACGTGGTGGCACTGATCTGCGCCGCGCTGATCCCTTCATCCGCGCACGCATCGGGCAACCTGATGGGCGCGGACACGCTCAAGTGGGCGCTGTGGCTGGCACCGGCGATGCTCGCGGGCATCTGGTACGGCCAACGCTCGTTCAAGGGCGTGTCGGCGGAGCAGTTCAGAAGACATGTGCTGAACCTGTTGATTGCGCTGGCGGCGGTGAGTGTGGTGCGGGCGGTGGCCAGCCTGGTGGGCTGAAAGCCTGAAAGACTGCATTGCCTCGAATTGACCAGACGCGGAGCGAATACATAGCGATTGAAAAACATTGAAGAGAGTGCTCTTAACAGTGCGTTGTTTTCAACCCTCTGCTTGGCCCTTTTTTCTGCTTCTTTTCAGCCAAATTTAACGATCACGCTATCTTCCAAAAACTTGAACCGAAGAGTTCAAGATAGGGAGCGAGCGAATGACGAGAGAGATGGCGGGGCCGCCTGCGGTGGCCCCAAATGCGAACACGCGCAACTTTTCAGAGGGCGAAGACCCGCCGACGGGCACACCGGCATCTCTTGTCGCGCTGTGCACCATTGCGCGATTTCATCAAGTAGCAGCCGATGCGTCTTTGCTGGCGCACCAACTGGGCCTGACGCCTTCCGAGCCCATAACGACTGCCACGCTGCTGCAAGCGGCCAGGCAACTCGGCCTGAAGGCCAAGGCCTCACGCACCACCCCTGAGCGTCTGTCGTTGACGCCGTTGCCCGCACTGGCCGTGCTGCGCAATGAAGACGGAAGCGAACGCGTCGT
>NZ_JAYLVN010000019.1:0-132011 GCF_046156345.1 Variovorax sp. H27-G14 | reverse complement strand
AGACGCGCATCCGCAACATGCTGGAGGTTCGCCTGCTTTATCAGAAGCTGGCGCAGCACAACCAGCTGCTGGAGCGCACGGTGCAGGAACGCACGGCCGAGCTGCGCGCCAGCGAAGAGCGTTTTCGACGCCTGACCGAGCTCGCCTCGGACTGGTACTGGGAACAGAACGAGCTTGGCGAACTGACCACGGTCTATGGCCCCGCGATGGAGACGCTGGGCATCGGCCTGCGCGCGGCGGCCGGTGACGCGCCGGCGAGTGCCCAGGCCAGTGCGCAGGCGGGCTGGAACGAGGTGGAGCGAACGGCGCTGCAACAGCTGATCGAAGCGCGCCGGCCCTTCCTCGACTTTGTCTTCAGCCGAACCGCCCCGGACGGTGCGCGCCAGCACTTTCGGGTCAGCGGCGAGCCGATGTTCAGCCCGGCCAGCCGCTTCATGGGCTACCGGGGCATCGGCGTGGAGTTCGAGCTCAAGGCCCCGGCAGCCGCCGCCGTAGCCGGCACGGGCAACTGACAATGTCTTCCCTCCACCATCCGAGCCAGAACCACCTGCTGGGACTGCTGACGAAGGACGCGTTCGAGCCCTTCGCCTCGGCCCTGGAGCTGGTTCAGCTCAAGCTCGGCGATGTGCTCTACGAATCTGGCGGCCAGCTGCAGCATGTGTACTTTCCCACCACGGCCATCGTGTCGCTGCACTACGTCACGCAGGCCGGTGATTCGACCGAGACTGCGGGCGTCGGCAACGAAGGACTGGTCGGCATCTCCCTTTTCATGGGGGGCGACACCACGCCCAGCTCGGCGGTCGTGCAGACCGCCGGCCATGCCTACCGGCTGGAGCGCCACCTGATGAAGCGGCAGTTCGACTGCGACGGCACGGTGAAGGCGCTGTTCCTGCGCTACACGCAGGCGCTGATTGCACAGACTGCGCAAACGGCTGTGTGCAACCGGCACCACTCGCTGCACCAACAGCTGTGCCGCTGGCTCCTGTTGACCGTCGACCGCATCCCGTCGGGCGAACTGGTCATGACACAGGAACTGATCGCCAGCATGCTGGGCGTGCGCCGTGAAGGTGTGACGGAAGCCGCCGGCAACCTGCAGCGATCGGGCTTCATACGCTATCGCCGCGGCCACATCGAGGTGCTGGACCGGCACGGCCTGGAGACGCAGACCTGCGAGTGCTATGGCGTGGTGCGCAGCGAGCTGGTTCGCCTGTTGCCGCCAAACCTTGCGCTCACGTAGCGCAGCAACACGTCACAACCGGGGCCGGTCATGTCATCACCGCAAGATCGACATGCACCGCACTCACGCCCGGCGCGGCCCAGGCGGCGGCAACAGCCTGGTCGCGCTCCGACCACGACGACACACTGCCGCTGAGGCTCACCTCGCTGCCCTTGGTGGTGACCGTGATGCGGCGGGCGTCCAGGTCCGCATGACGGCGGAATGCGTTCTCGATCTCGGTCGTGACATCGGTCCAGGTGGCCGACGGCTTGATGACGATGGCATTGGTGAGCGACACCACCCCCATGAGGTAGCGCACGCACTCAGCCGCCGCATGCTTCTGAAACGCCCAATCGACGGTACCTTCCAGCGAGACCCAGCCGTTCTTCACGATCACCTTGATCTTGTCCTCGGGCACTTCGAAGTGCCACTTCAAGGCGTTGACGGCCGCGCTGGCAATGTCCAGGTCGCTGCGCCCCTGCGTCCCCATGGGCTCCACCACGATATCGTTGGCCAGGCCTTTGACGCCGTAGACGCCTTTGGTCGACTCCTCGGCGGCCGACTTCTCGGCGTAGTGGCTCACCTGGCCGGTGAGCGCGACGATGCCGTCCTTGGCCGAAACGCCGATGTGCGCCGCATCGACCCGGGGCCACCACTTGAGTTGGGCCAGCACGTTGTTCTGAAGTTGCAAGTCTGTGATCATGGTTGTTGCTCGGTGTGAGGTTGGGAACAGGCAAGCTTGGCGCGTCAGTCGGCCTTCATGGGTGTGGCCATTGCCGCATGGGTCGAGAAATAGCGCCTTGCCAGGGCAACGAGCTCGTTCGGGGTCGGATGGTCCAGCGTCTGCCAGTCGACGATCTGCTTTGCCACGTTGGGGCGGTGCTTTTCGACGTAGTGGCGAAAGTCGGCCTGCACCGTGTGCGAACCCGCAACAAGCACCTGCGCGATGCCGACCAGCGCGTCGCAAACGTCGCTGAAAAACTCATGCTCGCTGCGCACCTTGCTGCCGTGCTGGCGTGTGTAATGCACGTGCGACTTGACCTGCTTTTCCAGCACCTGCGTGGCGTCGAACTGCAGGATCTGGGCGCTGTGATGGTCGGCCCAGACGACGGCGTGAAACAGTGACATGAAAATACCCTCGGATGTGCGATGCGGGGTTGCACCGGCGGATTGAACAGGACAAGCTCTTGCCCTGCACGGTGCGCGCAACTGCTGCAAGCGTCCGTGCGTTGCCCCACCAAGCCGTTCAAGGCAGCGCTCTGTGCGCTACCGCACAGAGCGGACGCAGGGAAATCGGTAGATTGGTTTTCCGGCCAGTTGCGGGACACTTGCGCTGGTCAAGCGCGTCTATCACTGCGGAGCCAAGCGTTGCCCTCTACCCTTGCCCCCAAGAAAAACCACCTGCTCGCGTCGCTGCCGGATGCCGAATGGCAGCGCTGGCGGCCTCAGCTCGAAGAAGCCGACCTGCCATTGGGCAAAGTGCTCTATGAACCCGGCAAAACGATGAGCCACGTCTACTTTCCGACGACGGCCATCGTTTCTTTGCTCTATGTCATGGAGGACGGGGCCTCCGCCGAGATTGCCGTGGTGGGCAACGAGGGCATCGTGGGCATCTCGCTTTTCATGGGCGGCGGCTCCACCCCGAGCCGGGCCGTGGTCCAGAGCGCGGGTCACGGCTACAGGCTGCCCTCGGACGCGATCAAGGACGAGTTCAACCAGCCTCCGGTGCTGCACCTGCTGTTGCGCTACACGCAGGCGCTGATCACGCAGATGGCGCAAACCGCTGTTTGCAACCGACACCACTCGCTCGACCAGCAGCTATGCCGCTGGCTGCTGCTGAGCCTGGACCGCCTGCAAGGCGACGAGCTGGTGATGACGCAGGAGCTCATCTCCAACATGCTGGGCGTCAGGCGCGAGGGCGTGACCGAAGGTGCGCTCAAGCTGCAGAAGGCCGGGTTGATCCGCTATGCGAGAGGCCGCATCTCGGTGCTCGACCGCCCCGGACTGGAAAAGCGTTCTTGCGAGTGCTATGAGGTGGTCAAGAAGGAGTACGACCGGCTACTTCCGGGCGGCGTCTCGAAGTAGTTTCATACGCTTGCAGAGCCCCGGCGCGGTGGCGCTGCGTTGCATGCCCCGTTTGCACGACGTCGACAGACCAGCGCCTGCCTGGCGCGCACAGTTGCTGTGAAGACCACGCCACCATTGCAGGCGCCCGCACGTCCTCACCACCCCCCATCCCGCGACCGAATTTCATTCGCCTCAAGAAGACTTCACCCTGCTCGACGCCTGGTGGCGCGCCGCCAACTACCTGGCGGTGGGGCAGATCTACCTCATGGGCAACCCGCTGCTGCGCGAGCCGCTGCAGTTGGCGCACATCGAGCCGCGCCTGCTGGGCCACTGTGGCACCACGCCGGGCCTGAATTTCATCTACGCGCACATGAACCGCGCCATCAAGGTGCGCGACCTCGACGCGATCTTCATTGCCGGGCCGGGCCATGGCGGCCCGGGCGTAGTGGCCGGCACGTACCTCGAAGGCACCTACAGCGAGGTGTATCCGCACATCTCGCGCGACGCCCAAGGCCTGAAGCGCCTGTTCACGCAGTTCTCGTTTCCGGGCGGCATTCCCAGCCACGTGTCGCCGGAAACGCCGGGTTCCATTCATGAAGGCGGCGAGCTCGGCTGCTCGCTGCTGCACGCGCACGGCGCGGTGTTCGACAACCCCGCCCTGCTGGCCTGCTGCGTCATCGGCGATGGCGAGGTCGAAACCGGTGCGCTGGCGGCCAGCTGGCATTCGAACAAGTTCCTCAACCCGTCGAGCGGCGGCGTGGTGCGGCTGCTGCAGCCACCGCTGGCCGATGCTGGTGCTGCGCTCGCCCAAGGGCTGGACCGGGCCGAAGACGGTGGACGGCGTGCCCATTGAAGGCACACATCGCGCGCACAAGGTGCCGCTGACAGGCTTTGCCGACCAGCCGCGCTCATCGCCCTGCATGCCGTAAATTGCAGACTGGCGCTGGAAGCAGCATTGACGCACTGAAGGCTGGCCGGCACCGGCCAGCAGGTCGCTCATGCGCAGACTTCGCTTTCTGACCAATCGCTACCGGGGGCCCTCCACCAACATGGCGCTGGGCCTGCTGTTGGCCTTCAATGCGGCCGCCATCAACGCGGGTGGCTTCCTGGTGCTGCACATGTACACGTCGCACATGACCGGTTTTGCCTCGCAGCTGGCGGACGGCACAGTGCTGGGGAATGCCACCTTGCTGCTTAATGCGCTGGGTGCCGCCATCCTGGCGTTCGTGAGCGGCGCCGCCGCCTGCGCCGTGCTGGTCAACTGGCTCCGGCGGGCGGGCACAGCCCCGGCGCCGGTTTGCCATGACCGCGGGCGGCTGCGCAGGTCGGGCGGGCTGCTGTGCATGTTCGTGCTGGGCGGGGCGGTGGTGCGCTGGGTTTCAAGTACGTGGCCTTCGTCTGCGTCGTGCCTTTTGCGGCGCTGCTTTTGGCGCTGTCGATTCCGCCGCTTCGTCGCGACGTGCCGCGCTTCAAGTTGCGTGCACAGCGGCTGCCATGGGACCGCCATGCCGTTGCCGATGCGCAGGCCCCGCGAAGCCTGGACTGACACGTCCACCGCGCGTCGGCCAGTCGGCTGAGGCGCCTCGGTCCAACTGCGTGGTTCGGTCTGTGCGCCAGCGCATCGACGCACGCCTCGCGCGACGCATACCGTGCAGTCAATGAAACACCCGCCACCCACCCTGCTGCCTTCGGGCCAACGCGCAGCCTCCCCAGCGCAACGCCGGCAAGGCGCTAAGCGAGCGCGCCACCTCAGGTGGCTGTGCGTGGTGATGCTCATGTGGAGCGCTGCCCTCGACCTCGCGAGCAGCGCACCAGTGACCACGGTCTCTGCCGCCGAGGTCGAGCTGATTGGACCGGCCGATTCACCAGAACTGGCAGGCGCGGCGACCATGGGCGCTGAATTTGAACGCGACGTATCGCCGCGCCTGCGCGTTCCCCAGGACGAGACCGTCGCCTACGCAGTGCGTTTGCAGGCCGCGCTGCTGGCCGCCACTACCCCAACGAACACGGCGCCGGGATTGGCACCGCAAGCGCAACAGGTCATCGTGCTGATCGACCGAAACCCGCACGTGCAGGCCGCGCTGCTGTACCTCGGGTCGCCGGCAAGCGGCTGGCAATTCGTCGGGGCCACGCCGGTGTCCACTGGGTTGCCCGGCCGGTATGAGCACTTCACGACCCCGCTGGGCGTGTTCGACCACGCGATGGCCAACCCCGACTTTCGCGCTGAAGGAACCAAGAACAAGCTGGGTTTCAGGGGCTACGGCGCCAAGGGCATGCGGATCTACGACTTCGGCTGGATCGACGCGCCGCGCGGCTGGGGCAAGGGCGCCATGGGCGTGATGCGGCTGCAGATGCACGCCACCGATCCGGCACTGGCGGAACCGAAGCTGGGCACCGCGCAGTCCGAAGGCTGCGTGCGCATACCGTCGTCGTTGAACGAATTCATCGACCGCAACGGCCTGCTCGACGCCGACTACGAGAAATCGGCCTCCGAGGGCGCGCACCTGTGGGTGCTGCGGCGCGACCGCACACCGACCGCCTGGCCGGGCCGCTCCATGGTGGTGGTCGACTCGGGCCGCACCGAGCGGCCCGAATGGTCGCCGCTGCCGGCAAAACACTGAGCGGCGTTCGCACCTTGCAAACCGTCGCCGTCATCCTGTTCCTGTTGCTCGCCGTGGTGCTGAGCGACTTTCTTGCGCGGCTGCTGCCGTTCGGTGTCCCGCGCCCGGTGATACAGATTGCGCTGGGCTCGGTGATGGGCCTGTCGAGCCAGCTGGTCGTGTCGCTCGATCCGCAGGTCTTTTTTCTGCTGTTTCTGCCGCCTCTGCTGTTTCTGGATGGGTGGCGCATTCCGCCAGAAGAACTGTTCAAGGACAAGGGCACCGTGGTGCAGCTTGCGCTGGGCCTGGTCGTGTTCACGGTGCTGGGCATGGGCGTGTTGATTCACGCGTTGATTCCGGCCATGCCGCTGCCGGTGGCCTTTGCGCTGGCCGCCGTGCTGTCGCCGACCGACCCGATCGCGGTGTCGGGCGTTGTGCAGCGGGTGCCGATGCCGCGGCGGATGATGCACATCCTCGAAGGCGAATCGCTTCTCAACGATGCCTCCGGGCTGGTCTGCTTTCGCTTTGCGGTGGCGGCCATGGTGACCGGCAGCTTCTCGCTGCTCGCGGCCCTGCTCGACTTCACCTGGGTCGCCACCGGCGGCATCGCGGTCGGCGCAGGGCTGACCGGCGTACTGACCTGGCTGAAGAACCTGGTTCCCAGGCGGCTGGGCGAAGACAGCGGCCTGCAGATTCTCATCAGCCTGCTGATTCCCTTCGGTTGCTATCTGCTGGCCGAGGAACTGCACTGCTCGGGCATTCTGGCCGCCGTGGCCGCAGGCCTGACGATGAGCTTCGTCGAAAGCTCGGGCAAGGCGCTGGCGGTCACGCGGATTCGGCGCAACACCTTCTGGGACGTGATTCAGTTCACCGCCAGCGGCATCATCTTCGTGCTCCTTGGCGAGCAGTTGCACGGCATCGTGGCGGGCGCCTCGACCACGGTGCGGCTCACCGGCCACACGCAGCCGGCATGGTTGGCGGTCTACGTGGTTGCGATCACGCTGGGGCTGGCAGCCTTGCGCTTTGCCTGGGTCATGGTCTCGCTGAGGCTGCGCCCGCTCCACGCGCGTGCCGCGGCAGGCGTGCCGGCGGGCACGGCGGGAACAGCGGGAACAGCGGCCCGGCCAGGCTGGCGCATCGTGGCGGTGATGTCGCTGGCCGGCGTGCGCGGGGCCGTCACGCTCGCCGGCGTACTGAGCCTGCCGCTGACGCTGCCCGGCGGGGCGCCGTTCCCCGCGCGCGACCTGGCGATTCTGCTGTCCATGGGCGTGATCACGCTTTCGCTCGCCGCGGCGAGCATCGGTATGCCGCTGTTGCTCAAGGGGCTGCTCGTGCCGGCCGATCCCGCGCGCGAAGCCGAGGAGGCGGCTGCACGAACGGGAGCGGCACACGCAGCCATTGCCGAGATCGAGCGCCTGGAGCGGCGGCGCTCGGCCTCCGTGCCGGAAGTCGACATCGTCATGGCTGCCGCGGCCCGCGTGATGAACATCTACCGGGCCCGCATAGAAAGCAGGTCAGGCAACCAGGAGGCCATTGCACTGGCGCGGCGCGGCGAGGCCATCGAACGCGAGATGCGCCTGGCAGGGCTGCAGGCCGAGCGCGCCGCCATCTTTCGCGAACTGCGCGCACGCAGACTGGGCAGCGAAACAGCGCGCAAGCTCATCCGCGAGCTGGACTTGATCGAGGCCAGATATTCCAGCTAGTGGGGCTGCGCATGCCGCTACGGCAACACCACGGCACGAGCACAGCAGCACCCGGAAGCGTCCGGCGCTCTGCTCGGCCCGCCACGGCGCGGTTGAGCCCCATCGCATGCAGGGGTCGATTGCGGCTTCAGTCCCAATAGGCGGCGCGGCTGTAGGCGTCGTGCAGCCGCTGCTCGTAGTCGCGCAGCACGGGCATGTCTTCCTGGTACTGTGGGCTGTCCTTGACCTCCTGGCGCGTGAGCGCGACGGCCACCGAGCCCGTGGCCCAGTCGATGCCGTCGATCCAGTGGGTGGGCACCAGCACCTTGCGCCCGCCTGGCCACCAGTTGCGGGTGTCGATCACCAGATAGCGAATGGCCCACGACGCATCGTCGAAGATGAAATCCTTGATGTGGCCGATGCTGCCGTCGCTTGCCTCCACGTTGTAGCCGCTCACCTTGGTGCTGCTGCGCAGGTGCACGTCCGCCGCTTGGCGGTCGCGCTCGCGCAGTGCTCTGGCGGCTTCGGTTTCCGCGGCGCTGGGCAGGTAGCTAGGCAGCATCGGGTAGCCCCCCATGCCCCACATGCCGCCGCCGTCCCAGTACTCGGGGTAGGCGTAGTAGCCCAGGTAGTCGCGCTCGTGCTGGCGCGAGACCGGCTGGTGGGTGTCGATGTCGGGGCTCTTCTTCACCTGCTGGCGGGTGAGCGACACGTCGATGTTCTTTTCAGCGCCCAGCGGCTGCTTCACTGCGTAGGGAGAGATCAGCACCTTGCGGTCCTCGAGCCAAGACCCGGCATCTACCACCAGATAGCGGATCACCCAGGACCGGTCGTCGAAGAAGGCGGACTTCACATGCCCGATGAGGCCGTCCGTGGCGGTGACCGTGGCGCCGTGAAAGTGATGCAGCGTATTCAACATGATCGGTGTCCTTGAAAAAAATGAAGGTGGAGGCCCGCCGCGACCGCGCGCCGTAAGGGGCGTATGGGCCGTTCACTGCGCGCTGAAATCGAGCACCACCCTGGACGGCACATCGCCGCGCAGCAGCCGCTCGAACACGCTGTTGATGGCCGACAGGGGCTGCAGCTCTATGTCGGCCTTGACCTTGCCTTCTGCCGCGAAGCCCAGCGCCTCCGCCATGTCCTGTCGGTTGCCGACGAAGGAGCCGCGAATGGTGATGCAGTTGGCCACCACGTCGAACAGCGGGGTCGGAAACTCGCCCGGCGGCAGCCCGACCAGCACGCAGGTACCGCGCTTGCGCGTCATGCCCACGCCTTGCTTGAACGCCGCGAGCGAAGGCGCGGTGATGAGCACGCCATGGGCGCCGCCGTCGGTCGCCTGCCTGACGGCCGCCACCGGGTCGCCCGCCTTGGCATTGACGATGGCTTCGGCCCCGAGGCGCTTCGCATGCGCGAGCTTGCCGTCGTCGATGTCGACCGCGCACACACGCAGGCCCATCGCGCGGCCGTACTGCACCGCCAGGTGCCCCAGCCCGCCGATGCCGGACACGACGACCCACTGCCCGGGTCGCGCGCACGTCTCCTTCAACCCCTTGTAGCTCGTGACGCCTGCGCAGATGAGCGGCGCGGCCTCGATGGCCGACAGGCCCGCGGGCACATGCGCCACGTAGTTGGGGTCGGCCACGATGTACTCGGCAAAACCGCCGTTCTTGGTGTAGCCGCCGAACTGCGCCTTGGCGCACACGGTTTCCCAGGCCGACAGGCAGTACTCGCAATGGCCACATGCCGAATACAGCCAGGGCACGCCCACGCGGTCGCCCTCCTTCACCGCTGTAACGCCAGCGCCCAGCGCCACCACGCGCCCGATGCCCTCGTGGCCTGGAATGAAAGGCAGCGAGGGCCTTGCCGGCCAGTCGCCGTGGGCTGCGTGCAGGTCGGTGTGGCACACGCCGCAGGCCTCGGTCTTCACCAGGATCTGGCCTGGCCCGGGCGTGGGAATGTCGATCTGCTGAACAACCAATGGCTGGCCGAACTGCTCGACGACGGCGGCTTGCATCTTGCGTGACATGGGGTGGTTCTCCTGGGGATGAATGGGTTGCAATGGGCGGCTGGCGCGCTTCGGTCTTCAGGCGGCAGCCGGCAGGCCCAGGCTTTTCACGGCCTCGGTCATCTTCACCAGCACGGCCTGGGCATCGCCGTAGACCATGTGGCAGTTGCCGCCGTAGAACAGCGCATTGGGGATGCCTGCATAGCCCTTGCCTTCGCCACGCTTGACCACGAAGACCTGCTTTGCCCGGTCGGCATCGAGGATCGGCATGCCGAATATCGGCGACGACTTGTCGTTGCGTGCGGCCGGGTTCACCACGTCGTTGGCGCCGATGACCAGTGCCACGTCGGTGTCGGCGAAGGCGTCGTTGATGTCTTCCAGCTGAAAGATCTGGTCATAAGGCACGCCGGCCTCGGCCAGCAGCACGTCCATCTGTCCGGGCATGCGCCCGGCGACCGGATGCACCGCGAAGCGCACGCTGACGCCGCCGGCCTGCAGCAGCTCCACCAGTTCGTAAAGCTTCTGCTGCCCCTGCGCCACCGCCAAGCCGTACCCCGGCACCACGATGACGGAGCGCGCATAGCGCATCGCGATGCCGGCGTCGCCGGGCGACATGGGCTTCAGTTCGCCCTTGATCGCGCTCTTTCTTCGTTTGGACACGGTGCCGAAATTGGTAAACACCACGTTGCCGACCGAGCGGTTCATGGCCCGGGCCATGAGCAGCGTGAGCAGCAAGCCGGCTGCGCCGACCACCATGCCCGCGATCATCAGGGCCGGGTTGCGCAACACGTAGCCTTCCAGCGCCACTGCAAGCCCGGTGAAGGCGTTGTAGATCGAGATCACGACCGGCATGTCGGCGCCGCCGATGGGCAGCGTCATGAGCACGCCGACGACCAGCGCGCAGCCGAAGAAGATGCCGATCAGCACGGGCAGGCTCAACGGCGCGCTTGCCAACACAAGGGCCACCAGAACGATGTAAACGCCCAGCGCCAGCGTGAGCAGCATCACCAGGCCGTTGAGCACCTGCTGGCCTTTCAGCCGAAGCGGCCGCTGGATCACGCCGTCAAGCTTGGCCCAGGCCACCACGGAGCCCGACAGCGACACGGCGCCGATCAGCGCACCGGCAAGCGTCGCGGCCAGCGCGGTGGCACCTTGTGCCTTGCCGCCGAGCAGTTCCACGGCCGCAATGGCGGCCGCCGCGCCGCCGCCCATGCCGTTGTAGAGAGCCACCATCTGCGGCATCGCGGTCATTGCGACCGTGCGGCCGCTCCACCAAGCCACACCACCGCCCAGTCCCAGAGCCAAAGCCGCCAAGCCGATGTTGACCCACAGGTGCGGTCGTGCCGCCGCGCTTACATCGAAGGCATACAGAAAGCTCGCGAGCACCGCCACCGCCATTCCCACGCCGGCCAGCCGGATGCCCGAGGGCGCGGTGACCGGCGACGACATGCGCAGCAGGCCGAAAAGAAAAAGAAAGGCGGCCACCAGGCCGGCAAGGCCGTTGGCCAGGGATGGAAGACTTGCAAGCATGTCGTGCCTCAGTGCTTCCTGGCGTGCAACGCCTTCACTGCGCCACGCTTCCTGCCGGCCGCCTTGTGGGTGCTCGCCTGGAACATGGCCAGCATGCGGTCGGTGACGGCATAGCCGCCGGCTGCATTGCCCGCGCCCAGCAGCACCGCCAGGAAGCCGATCGCCTGCTGCTGAACGGTACTCGCATCGAGCAGCGCATACAGTCCGCCGACCACCACGATGCCGTGCACGAAGTTGGAGCCCGACATCAGCGGCGTGTGCAGGATGGCCGGCACGCGGGCGATGATCACCCAGCCGGCAAAGCCCGCAAGCACGAAGATGTAGAGCGCGACGAATCCGCCGAGCTGGAGTGGGGAGTTCATGGCGTTGGCGCCGCAATGGCGACGGGTGTGGAGTTGGGGGAGGAGGTAGCGGTGGCGGTAGCGGGGATCTGCGCCACGGCGGCCTGGCCGTCCATGCGCTTGCCGTTGTGCGTGAGCACCGTCTGCGCGAGCACTTCGTCGCTCCAGTCGATCGTGACGATGTTGTCCTTGAGCATCAGCGCGAGCAGGTTGAACTGGTTTCTTGCATACAGCTCGCTCGCGTCCTTGCACACCAGGGAGGGCACGTTGAGCGGCGCGACGATGGTCACGAAGCCCACTTTCACCGCCTCGCCCGACCGGCTGTCCGCGCAGTTGCCGCCGCCCTCGGCGGACAGATCGACGATGACGGCGCCCGCCTTCATGCCCGCCACCTGCGCATGACTGATCAGCTTGGGCGAGGGCTTGCCGGGAATGGCAGCCGTGGTGATGACAAGGTCCGCCTGCTGGAGATGCCGGGTGAGCACAGCATCGACCTTCGTTGTCTCCTCGGCGCTCAGTGCACGTGCGTAGCCGCCCTTGCCGCGAGCGTCCACCCCGGTCTTGACGAAGGTGGCGCCCAGGGACAGCGCCTGCTCCTCTGTTTCAGGACGAACGTCATAACCCTCGACCACAGCTCCAAGCCGGTGCGCCGTGGCAATGGCTTCCAGCCCGGCAACACCAAGGCCCATCACCAGCACCTTGGCAGGCCCGATGGCGCCTGCGGCAGTAGTGACCTTCGGCAGGATGCGCGCCAGATGCGTGGAGCCAAGTTGCACCGCGTAGTACCCCGCCAATGCCGATTGGCTCGATAGGGCATCCATTGCCTGTGCCCGCGTGATGCGAGGCACGCGCTCCATCGCGAAACAGGTGATCTTTCTGTCGAGCAGGCGCGCGAGCAGCGCGGGCTGTTTGTTAACGTAGACGAAGCACACGAGCATCGCGCCCTCTTTCATCGCGTCGATCACTTCCAGCGCGGGGGGCTGCACGGCCAGCACCACGTCGGCATCGCGCACCATGGCCAGGCGGTCGGCCATCACCACCACCTGCTCGAACGCGGCATCGGCAAGGTGGATCGTCTCCCCCGCGCCGGCCTGCATGTGGAGCCTTGCACCGAGCTTGACCAGCTTCGCAACAACCGAAGGCACCAGCGCCACGCGCCGCTCGTGCGCCTGCGTTTCGCGCAGGACCGCCACATTCACGTACATGGCGGCGCCTCAGCCGGGTGCGTCGAGTGTGACGGTGCGAACCAGCTTCTTGTTCACGAACTGCTGGATGCCCATGTCGCCCAGTTCGCGGCCGTATCCTGAGTCCTTGATGCCGCCGAAGGGAAGCTCGGCATCGGACCAGTCGATGTTGTTGATGAACACCATGCCGGTCTCGATGCGGCTGGCCACGCGCTTGCCGCGCGCGACGTCCTTGGTGAAGACGGAACCGCCCAGGCCGAAGTCGGAGTCGTTGGCCAGTGCAATCGCCTCTTCCTCGCTCTTTACCCTGAAGAACAGCGCCACCGGGCCGAAGAACTCCTCCCGGTAGGCCGGGTTGTCCGGCTCGATGTCGGTCAGGATCGTGGGCTGCATGAACGCCCCCGGGCGGTCGATTCGCTTGCCGCCCATCACCACCCTGGCGCCATGGGCCACGGCCGCGTCGACCTGCTTCAACAGCCCGAGCAGGGCCGACTCGGTGGACAGCGGGCCCAACGTGGTCTTTTCGTCCAGCGGGTCGCCTGCCTCCAGCGCGCCCAGCGCGGCCTGGAACTTCTCGATGAACTGGTCAGCGAGCTTGTCGGCCACGATGAACCGCTTGGCAGCACAGCAAGTCTGGCCGGTGTTGTAAATGCGGCCCCACACCGCCCATTTGACGGTGCGCTCCAAGTCGGCGTCGTCCAGCACGATGAACGCATCGCTGCCGCCCAGCTCCATCGACGAGACCTTGAGGTTGCGCCCGGCGCGGGCGGCCACGCTCCTGCCGGCCTCCACGCTGCCGGTCAGCGCCACACCCTTGATGCGGGGGTCGTCGATCACGCGCTCGGCCTGCGCATGCGAGATCAGCAGGTTGGTGTAGAGGCCGGCGGGGGCGCCGGCCTCGGTCCAGAGCTGCTCGAACGCCATGGCGCACTGCGGAACGATGCCTGCATGCTTGACCATCAGCACGTTGCCCGCCATCAGGTGCGGTCCTGCGATGCGCGCCAGCTGGTAGTACGGAAAGTTCCAGGGTTCGACGCAGAAGATCACGCCGATGGGGCTGCTCTCCATGTGGGCCTCGCCGTGGGTCGGATGGAGCTTCTGCGGTGCAAGGAAGCGCTCAGCGTTCTTGGCGTAGTAGTCGAGGATGCGCGCGCTGAATGCGACCTCGCCCTGGGCCTCGCTGGTGCGCTTGCCCATCTCCAGCGTCATGGTGCGCGCAAGCTCTTGCGCATGTTTTTGCATGAGCACCCCCACCTTGGCGACGACCACCGCGCGTTCCGCGTAGCTCTTGTGGCGCCATGTCTCGTAGCAGGTGGTGGCGACCGCGACGGCTTTTTCGAGCTGCCTGTCGTTGAGTTCGTCGAAGATCTTCAGGGTCTTGCCGTCGAAGGGGTTCACGCTTTGGTAGGACATGGTGCTTTCGGGTGGTGTTGTGCGGGCTGGCAGAGCGGTTCACGGCGGGGCGGGAAGGACCGCACCGGTTGAAGTCATCCTGCGCGCCGAAAAAATGGGCGTCCGTTCGTTGCCGCACCCAGGCACTGCGTGGTGATGGAAAGCTCTGCACGGCGGCCGTGCATGGGACTGTGTTTGTCAGCGAACAGACGGCCTGCCCCGGCAAGGCGATGCTCGTAGTTCAATGGGAAAACGCAGCTACCCCGACCAGCCCCGGGTCTACATCGACATGGACGGCGTGATGGCCGATTTCGGTGCCGAATGCGTCAGGCGCGCCACTACGCCGGACGCATTGAAGCGATGCCCCGGCGCCTACCGGGCCCTGCGCCCCCTTGCCGGCGCAACAGACGCCATCGCCAAACTTCAGGCCCTGGGCACCGAGGTTTTCGTGCTCACGAAAATTCCCGCGTCGAACCCGTGTGCCGCCACCGAGAAGCTGCTGTGGATACGCGATCACTTTCCGAGCCTCGACGACCGGGTGATCATCACGCCCGACAAGGGCTGCGTCGGCGAGGCGCGCGACGTGCTGCTCGACGATCACCCGGAGTGGGCCAATGCGGATCGCTTTCGCGGCACGACCGTCTACTTCACGGGCGACTGGACCACAGCGATGCTTCACGTGTTGGCCGCACTCGCACGGGCTGACAACGACGCAAGTTCGTACGTTGTCGTACCGACTTGTCGCCGCTGAAGATCTCCAATGTCTTTGACTGATCGTTGGCGTACGCCGTACCCGCCCGGTTGAAAGAAAAAACCACCATGCGACAAGACAAACTCACCACCAAATTTCAGGAAGCACTGGGCGACGCCCAGTCGCTCGCGCTGGGCAACGACAACGCCTACATCGAACCGGCCCACCTGCTGGTCGCGATGCTGCGCCAGGACGACGGACCGCGCGCCCTGCTGGAGCGTGCCGGCGTCAACGTGCCGGGGCTGCTGCAGGCCGCGGATGGCGCCATCAAGAAGCTGCCCCAGGTGCAGGGCCACGACATCGTGCAGGTCGGCCCCGAGCTGAGCAAGCTGCTGCAGGCCACCGAGAAAGAGTCGATCAAGCGCAATGACCAGTTCATTGCCGGCGAGCTCTTTCTGCTCGCGCTGGCCGACAGCAAGGCCGACATCGGCAGGCTCGCCAAGGAAAACGGCTTGAGCCGCAAGTCGCTCGAGTCGGCCATCGACGCGGTGCGCGGCGGCCAGGGCGTGAACAGTGCGGATGCAGAAGGTCAGCGCGAATCCCTCAAGAAATACTGCATGGACCTGACCGAGCGCGCCCGCCAGGGCAAGCTCGACCCGGTCATTGGCCGCGACGAGGAAATTCGCCGCGCCATCCAGGTGCTGCAGCGCCGCACCAAGAACAACCCCGTGCTCATCGGCGAACCCGGCGTGGGCAAGACCGCCATCGTCGAAGGCCTGGCACAGCGCATCGTTTCTGGCGAAGTGCCCGAGTCGCTCAAGGGCAAGCGGGTGCTGTCGCTGGACATGGCCGCGCTGCTCGCGGGCGCCAAGTTCCGCGGCGAGTTCGAGGAACGCCTGAAGACCGTGCTGAACGAGCTCGCCAAGGACGAAGGCCAGACCATCGTCTTCATCGACGAGCTGCACACCATGGTGGGCGCAGGCAAGGCCGAAGGCGCCATGGACGCGGGCAACATGCTCAAGCCGGCGCTGGCACGCGGCGAGCTGCACTGCGTGGGCGCCACCACGCTGGACGAGTACCGCAAGTACATCGAGAAAGATGCCGCGCTGGAGCGCCGCTTTCAAAAGATCATCGTGGGCGAGCCCAGCGTGGAGGCCACCGTGGCCATCCTGCGCGGCCTGAAAGAAAAGTACGAGGTGCACCACGGCGTGGACATCACCGACCCGGCCATCGTGGCCGCGGCCGAGCTGTCTGACCGCTACATCACCGACCGCTTTTTGCCCGACAAGGCCATCGACCTGATCGACGAGGCCGCGGCCAAGATCAAGATCGAGATGGACTCCAAGCCCGAGGTCATGGACCGGCTCGACCGCCGCCTGATTCAGCTGCAGATCGAGCTGGAAGCGGTGCGCCGCGAGAAGGACGAAGCCTCGCAGAAGCGCTTTGGCCTGATCGAGGTCGAAATTGCCAAGCTGCAGAAGGAAATTGCCGACTACGACGAGATCTGGCAGGCCGAAAAGGCGCAGGCCCAGGGCAGCGCCAAGGTGCGCGAGGAAATCGACAAAATCAAGTTCCAGATTGCCGAGTTCACCACCAAGGGCGACTTCAACAAGGTGGCCGAGCTGCAGTACGGCCAGCTGCCGGCGCTCGAAAAGCGCCTGAAGGAAGCGCAGGACGCCGAGGCCTCCAAGGGCAAGTCGAGCGCGCCCACGCTGCTGCGCACGCAAGTGGGCGCCGAGGAAATTGCCGAGGTCGTGGCGCGTGCCACCGGCATTCCGGTGGCCAAGCTGATGCAGGGCGAGCGAGACAAGCTGCTGGTGATGGAAGACAAGCTGCACGAGCGCGTGGTCGGCCAGAACGAGGCCATTGGCGCGGTCGCCAACGCCATTCGCCGCTCGCGCTCCGGCCTGTCGGACCCCGGCCGCCCGACCGGTTCGTTTCTGTTCCTGGGCCCCACGGGCGTGGGCAAGACCGAGCTGTGCAAGGCGCTCGCGGGCTTTTTGTTCGACAGCGAAGACCACCTGATTCGCATCGACATGAGCGAGTTCATGGAGAAGCATTCGGTGGCCCGCCTGATCGGCGCGCCGCCGGGCTACGTGGGCTATGAAGAGGGCGGCTACCTCACCGAGGCCGTGCGCCGCAAGCCCTACAGCGTGGTGCTGCTCGACGAGGTCGAAAAAGCCCACCCCGACGTGTTCAATGTGCTGCTGCAGGTGCTGGACGACGGGCGCCTCACCGACGGCCAGGGCCGCACCGTGGACTTCAAGAACACCGTGATCGTGATGACGAGCAACATCGGCTCGCCCATCATCCAGGCCATGGTGGGCAAGCCTTCGGAAGAGATCAAGGAGGCGGTGTGGGACGAGCTGAAGAACTACTTCCGCCCCGAGTTCCTGAACCGCATCGACGAGACCGTCGTGTTCCACGCGCTGGACGCGAAGAACATCGAATCGATTGCCGCAATCCAGCTGAAGGTGCTGACCGCGCGCCTCGCCAAGATGGACCTGGGCCTGCAGGTGTCGCCTGCGGCGCTGGCCGAGATCGCCAAGGTCGGCTTCGACCCGGTGTTCGGTGCGCGGCCGTTGAAGCGCGCAATTCAGCAGCGCATCGAGAACCCGCTGTCGAAGTTGTTGCTGGACGGCAGCTTCGGGCCGAAGGACACGATTGCGGTCGATTGCGATCCGATTCGGGCACCAGGCCGTTTCACAATCACCAAACCCCCCGGCAGACCCGCCAGCCATGGCGCTCCGGCGACCGGGGCCGATATGGTTCTTACCGATGAGGTTATGTGATGCCCCACGAACTGTTGAAACGGCTCTGCAGCGCCCTGCTCCCTGAAAAGATCGAGGGGCAAGTAGACATCGACAAGCTGACGGTGCTGCGCAAGGCGGGGCTGATCGAGGTCGACATCCCCCAGTCCCAGCCAGAGCGCGGACGTCATTGCTACCCCGGCAATGCCATCGTCATGCGCGTCACGCCAAAGGGCCGTGCGGCCGCGACACAGGAAACGCCGGGTTTGCCGTGCTCCACCAGCCCCGCCGCTAAACGTCCGAGCGTTCCTTCGCCGTTTCTCTGACCGCCGGGCGATTCGTGTACCGGAGGATCACCCGCCCGCCCGACTTGTGCAGGCGATCGGTCGCCGTGCGTCCGCGCCTGTGGCTGCGCGGCGCCAGGCGGCATCGAACAGACCGCACACATGTGCAGGTGTCCCTTGGGCGCCAATGGCCTGCAGCACCGCCATGCCCATGACCCCGCCTGCGTCCCCGGCCTAGCACGAGGCGGTGATCACGCAAAAAAGAGCGCCACGGAATGGGCGCTCTCGGGCGACTGGACCGTGCGGGGTCTAAGCCGAATGCCTGGAAGCCTCGATGCGCAACGGTGCGCGCCTGGCCCTGCCGCGCTGGATGGCGCGTTGATCCTGTCGGTCGACTGCGCGGGAGCTTGGTGCTCCAGCGCTGGCGGCGGCGCCACAAGGCGGTTGCAGCGCTGCGCAGCTAGTCGCCGCACATACGCGTTGATGACGTCGATCGGCGAGCAGAAGGACGCAGCCCTGCTGCAGGGCGCCCGCTCGTCGCCGCTCGCATGTATCGGCCAGCGCGCCGTCTCGGCTGCGCAGCAGGCGCTCGGTTTGCTGCGCTTCATCGGCTAGCTCGCGGCGGCTGCGGCGAGGCTCTTGAGGCACGCCGGGGCGCATTCACTGGCGCAGCATGCTGCGCAATATCCAGATTGACGGGTTCGACGCACTGCCGATCATCGGGCTGACCTCGTTCCTCCTGGGCGCGGTAGTGGCCTACCAAGGCGCAGACCAGCTGCGGCGCTACGGTGCAACGTTCTCGTAGTCGACCTGGTCGGCTACGCAATGCTGCGCGACTTCGCGCAGCTGTCCACCTGCAAGGCGGACGATGTGCTCCTCCGCGTTGTGGGGAGTTCCATCAACCCGGTGGACTGCATGGTTCGCGAGGGCAAGCATGCAGGGCATGCTCACGATCCCGCTGCCTTTGATTCCAGGGTGGGATGTGTCCGGCGTGGTGCACGCCGTCGGCGCGCAGGCATAGCATTTCGAGGTGAGCGATGCGGTGTATTCGCGACCCCCACATTGCTCGCAGTGGCACGTATGCCGAGTTCCTCGCCTTGAGCCAAAAAGAGGTGGCGCTCAAGCCGGACACGGTGTCGCATATCCATGCGGATGCGATGAACACGCACCGTCGCAACGAGAGAGGTAGATTAGGAGTTCGCGGCTCTTCAGTTTGTGCGGTGCGGCACGTGTCTAGAACCCAGCACGGCTGGGCTGCCGCCGGTTTCGAGGATACCAACTGGGCTTTTTGAGCTTTCTCGAGCTGTATCGGGCTAACGCAGCCGAATTTCAAGTGACGTCGAGTCGCGTTGCAGGATCAAGCGATGCAGTCGACGGCATTGGCGCAGGCTTGTTCTCGCGTTCTGTACACCTTCCTGACCGTGCGCTCACTCTTTAAGGAGTCGAAGAAGCTATCCGTAGCCGAGTTTCCCCAGACCTCGCCGGCGCGCGGCTCATGCTGTATGCGGTGCCTTGCACCTTGAGCAGGCCCTGGAATTGCTCACCGTTGTATAGGCTTCCTTGGTCCAAGTGATGGCGCAACGCGAGCGGTTTGCCGCAGCGCCGAACGGCCATGATCAACGCGCTCTCCACGAACTCGAAGTTCTGCTCTCATGCATCGGCAAGCCGACTATTCGGCGCGAGTACAGGTCACGCACTACTGCCGCATACAGCGGGCCCTCAGCCGTTTAGATGAAGGTCCAGTCAGCCACCCACTTCTGATTGAGCGCATCGGAATGGAGCTGACGCTTCGGCACGTTGGCCGCGATGGCGATTCGCGCACCACGTTCCTGCGGCAACCCACGCAGCGCGACGGTCCCACTGGCGCGACTGCGCCCGAGCGCGCCGAGTCGTGGGCATGCCAGCGCAGCTTGGTCGCAGCCTCGCTGCATGTTCACAGGGGCGCTCGCCAGCGAACTACCGACACATCAAGAAATATGGTGCTTCTGGTTGGCATCGCGGCAGTCGCCTCCTATGTTCGCCTCCGCACAGACAATGCTCATCCCGTGGACCATGCTCTAAACGAAGCAGCGCGCCGCGCTGACACGGGTTCCGCTTCAAGGCGTATTCATGGACATCCAATTGTTGCTGCGGCTCGACCGCATGGCACCGCCGCGTCTTCTGACGCTGCAGGCGGATTTTGCCGCGGCAAAGCGGCTGCTAGACGAAGGACTTATCGAAGCCTCGCACCAGATGCGGTCCACCAAGTCGGGCATCGGCTTGCACACGATGCTGGTGCGGGTCATCACCGCAAAGGGACAGTTGGCCGTCGCACAAGAAAAGGCCCGTCCCCACACCACACGAAACATCACCTGAATACCTAAATACACATGCATCGCTTCCTTTCCAAGAACCGAGACGAGCTGATCGCAAGGTGCAAATTGAAGGTAGGCCAGCGTCGTTCACGTGCAGCAACGCCGACGCAGCTGGACAACGGGGTGCCGATGTTCTTGGATCAACTCACGCGAACGCTTGCCGCGGAGTACGTCGACGACGCGGCCGAGAGCTCTGCTATTTCGGGGCCCTCCGGAGGCGATGCGCTCGCACTTTCAGAAATAGGCCTGAGCGCAACGGCGCACGGCAAAGAGCTGCTGAATATCGGCTACACCGTCGACCAGGTAGTGCATGACTACGGCGATCTCTGCCAAGCCATCACAGACTTGGCGTTCGAGCGCGACGCGCCGTTCTCCGTGGAGGAGTTCCGCACGTTGAACCGTTGCCTGGACAACGCCATAGCAGACGCCGTCACCGAATTCAGCTTTCAGCGTGACGCCCTTTTGTCGGTGCAGCAGATTGCGCTTGAAAAGCAACGGTTGGGCTTTTTGGTGCACGAGCTGCGCAACTCGCTCGGTACGGCCACGCTCGCCGTGCGGGCGCTGGAGTTGGGCAACATGCCCATCGGCGGCGCCACTGGCGCCATCCTGAAGCGCAGCCTTTCGACGCTCGGCTTGTTGATCAGCAGGGCTACCGCGGAAGTGCGGGGCGAGGGGATGGACCAGCGCCAGACGTTCTCGGTCGCCACCTTCATTGCCGATGTCGAGCTTGCGGCCCGGCTCGACCCAGGCATGAAAGACGCAGTGTTTGAAGTGCGTGCTGTCGACCCCTCGCTGGCGGTTCACGCCAACCGCGACCTTCTTCACGCTGCGTTGGCCAACCTGCTGCAAAACGCATTCAAGTTCACCCGTGAAAACTCGCTGGTGACCCTGAAGGCGCACGCCTTGGGCGAACATGTGCTCATCGACGTGGAAGACCACTGCGGCGGCTTGGCGCCCGGCAGCGCGGCAAAAATGTTCGTGCCCTTCCGGCCCAACGAAGACAGTCGCGCGGGCTTAGGCCTTGGGCTGTCGATTGCACGCCAGAGCATCGAGGCCGATCAGGGAACCCTGACAGTGCGCAACGTGCCGGACTCGGGCTGTGTGTTCACCATCAGCTTGCCTAGGCAGGCGCTTGCATAGACGCGCGTTGGCTCAACAGTGCTGCTCAAGGCCGTAGCACTGTAAGCGTCTACTGGGACTTTTAACTCCGCACAAGTCAGCGAGGCACCTCGGCGGTATATGGAATGATCCAAAGTAAGCGGCCAGCTATTACATCTTGACGAACCGGTATCTTGAGGTGCGACGGCTGGACGATGTCGTGCTGTTGTAGCAACATCGCGCCTATGCCGAAGTTTCGATGGTCATGTCTCGCTTGCGGAGAGACCAATTCGAGTGAGATTGAGTTTTGCGCTGCTTGCCAGTGCTCTGCCCGACCGACGTCTGCACAGGTCACCGCGAACCGAACTAGACATGTTGCGCGAGGTGGTCAACTTCTGGGGGAGGCGGCGGTCAGCGCTTCAGGAGATCTCTCTGCTGTTGAGGTACTCGTCAAGCCGCTGATCTTCTTCCTCTTTGGTTGGTGGCCGGGCAAACGGCCTTAGCCTCAGCTTGGCACCCAGCGATGCGGAAGTAGTTCGTCGATGCGGCTGTTCAGCTGCGTTGGCATGCGCGTGAGCACCTCTTTGAGGTAAGCCCACGGGTCATGTCCGTGCAGCTTGGCCGACTGCACGAGGCTCATCACGATCGCAGCGCGTCGGCCCGCCAGCTCGCTGCCCGCGAACAGCCAGGCCTTTCGTCCCATCGCCCAGGGCCGCACAAGATTCTCGATGCTGTTGTTGTCTATGCTCACCTCGCCGTCGAGCAGATGGTGAGTGAGCGTTGCCCAGTGGTTGAGGCTGTAATCGATCGCCTTGGCCGTGGCACTCCCATCGGGCACGCGACCTCGCTCCAGCCCAAGCCACACATGCAGCCCCTCCCACAGCGGCCGCGTGCCGTTGCGCCTTCCTGCCAGCCGTTCCTCTGCTGTCATCGACGCCAGCTCCCGCTCGACCCTGTAAATCCTGGCGATGTGCTGCAGGGCCTCGGTCGCGACGGCGCTCTTGCCGCCGTCGCGCAGCAACTCATCGAACTTGCGCCGCGCATGCGCAAGGCATCCGGCCGCGAGGCGATCGGGCGCCGCGCTCATCACGCTGTCGTAGGCCTTGTATTCGTCACGCACAAGCGTGCCACACCAACTTCGCCCGCCATCTTCCGCTGCGCCGAGGAACACGATGGGGAACCGCGCGCCTCGCCCGATGCAGAAGTCGTAGATCACACCGGGTACCGCGTCGAAGGCGCCGCGGGCATAGGCCCAGACGTAGGCACGCCGGGTCTTGCCCGCGCCCGGGTCGAGCATCGCTACCGGCGTCTCGTCGGCATGCAACACGCGCGCAGACAGCACGAAGCGCTTATGGGCTTCGTAGAGCGGCTCCAGAGCCGCGCCGGCCTGACCGGACCAGCTCGCCAGCGTCGAGCGTGGCGTGTGCACATTGGAGCGCGCATTGATCGCTTCTTGCCGGTAGTAAGGCAGGTGGTCGACGAAGCGACTGATCAACGTGTGCGCTACGAGTCCGGCCGCAGGCATGCCACCATCAATGACCTGCGGCAGAGCACCTTCCTGCACCAGGCACTGGCAGCAACGGCACGCCCACTTGCCGTAGATGTGGCGGTGCACGAAGAACTCCGCGGGCACGATGTCCAGGCGCTCGCTGATGTCCTCGCCCACGCGCGTCATCAGCTTGCCGCACTCCACGTTCGGGCAGTTCGTGTTGTCGGGCTCGTGGTGGTGCTCTACGCGGCGCAGGTGATCGGGGAGCGGCCGACGACGTGGCTTACGTTGGTTGTCGCTGGCCCCGGGCGGTGGCGCCGGCTCGCCCCTGGCTTGCTCCAGTTGCGCTTGCAGGCTGGCCTCGTCCTCGGCCAGCGTCTCCTCGAAGAGGCGACGCTGCTCGGCGCTCATCGCCTCGGTCTTTGCGCCGAACTTCCAGGCTTTCAGCCGTGCGAGCTGGAAGGTGATCTTCTCGATCTTGGCATCCCTGAACCTGATCTCGCTGTCCTGCTGGCGCAGGCGCTGAAGCATCTGCTGTGCGAGCGCTGCGACAGCCTCGGGACCCAGACCTTGCAGGTCTTCGTCCTTCAGATCGTGCAACGCTTGCATGCATGAATCATGCAGATTCCAGCGGCCTGTCGCCACTCGGGGATGCGCTGTCAACGCACCCGCCGCAGGCTCATCGTCAGAGCCGTGTGATTGTGCTCATCTCGGGCAGGCGCTGCCATGGCAGTCCGACCACGAGGGCGTCGAACTGCGCTTGCGTCAACGCGATTGGTGGATGCTTTACCGTACCGACCTCTGCATCGATCTCGCGCGGCCACACGAAACGTCCGACGTTCAACCTTCTCGCAGCACACCATACGCCGAAGCCGTCGTGCACGATCATCTTGATGCGTGTCGCTCGTGCATTGGCAAACATGTAGCCGTGATGGGCGTTCGCGCTGCCCAGGGCATGAACCACATGCGCGAGCAGGCGCTCGGCGCCAGCGCGCATGTCCACGGGCTTCGTGCACAGCCACAGCGCGTCGATGCGAATCATCGCAACACCTCGCGCAGCCACGCTGCGCAGTCGGCGGCGGCCGAGACCGGCCAGGTCACGCTCACACCGAGCGCACCGCGCTTGAATTCAAGGCGGATCGCATCGGCAGCGACAGGAGCAACCGCTGGCGCCGGCGCTGAGGGCGGTGCTGAAGGCGGCGGTGATGGCGGGGGCAACGACAGCGCGATGAACTGGGGCGCCGACTCGGCAAGCGTCGTCGATGTTGCCGATGAGGCTGGACTCGCCCCGCGTCCGCGGCGCCATTGATGCACCAGGTTGTCGTTCAACTTGAACGACAGCGCGACTGCGGCAACAGATGCTCCCGGCTCTGCGCAGGCAGCAAGGACTTGCGCCTTGAACTCTGCGCTGTGACGGCGCCGTTGCTTCGGGTTGACGTCCATTGATGCTGTCCAGCTAACTTAGATGGACAGCATCGTCTCCGGCTTGGCCTCAGTTCTCAAGGTGGGGTGGCTGGCCGCTTACGATCCAAATTCCCGCTGCGACACCCATTGGCGGTTGTTGGCCGGCCACTGAAGCCTAGCCTACGAGTCGTAGCTTTCACACGGCAGATTTGGCATGACTGCTCACGGACAAGAAACCTGCCCTCAGAGGCCTCGAAAGCTCCCTGCGTTGTGGGTCGTCCCGCCGGAAACCCCTCAAAACTTCTGCGAACGCAGCGGAACAGCCTCGTTGACTGGCATCCCTATTCAACGCGGCAATTCGCCTGAGCGCGAATCCCGATTGACCTCGACGATTCCGCCGACACCCGGCCCATCGGGAAAGAAGAAGGCGTAGCGGTTGCGCCCCGCGGCCTTGGCGTTGTAGAGCGCCGCGTCAGCCCGCGCCAGCAGTTCAGCCGCGCTGATGGCCGTATCGCGCGCGCGCTGGTAAGCAATGCCGATGCTGGTCGAGACTTCGATACGCGCGCCCTCGACCATGAAGGGTGGTGCGTTGATCTGCTCGACGATCTTTGCCGCCACAGTGGCGATAGCGTCGGGTGAACCGATGTCTTCCATCACGAGCACGAACTCGTCGCCGGCCAGCCGCGCCACCATGTCGGTGCCGCGCACGTTGGCCTGTAGCCGGCGCGCGTATTCGACCAGCACGGCGTCGCCATGTGCGTGGCCGAGCGTGTCGTTGATCGCCTTGAAGCGGTCGACGTCAAGGAACATCAGCGCGATCGACGCGCCGTCCTGGCGCGCCCGCGCGACTGCGGCCGGCAGGTACTCGTTGAAGGCCAGGCGATTGGGCAGGCCAGTGAGCGTGTCGATGCGCGCGAGCTCGAACAGTTGCCGCTCCACCACCTTGAGCCGCGTGATGTCCAGGGCGAGCGAGAAGATGCCGTGCGTGACGCCGTCGGCACGTGTGTCGGGCACGTAGATCACCTGCGTGACGCGGTCGTGGCCCGGGCTCTGCGTGCTGGTCTCAAATTCGACGCGCTCGCCGGCCAGAGCGCGCGCGAGCATGGGCTTGCGCTGATCGTACACCTCGGTGCCGGCCACATCCCTGAAATGGCGACCCAGTATCTTGGAGGGCGTCTGACCGAACCAATCGCCGCTGGCCGCGTTGATAAAGGTGATGTTCTCGCTGCGGTCGATGTACGTGATCAGCGCCGGCATGTTGTCGGAGATGGAGCGCAACCTCAACTCGCTCTCGGCCAAGCGCAGCTCCGTCTCCATCCGAGTCGTGATGTTGAAGCTCATCAGATAGAAGCCCAGCACCTCTCCCTGCACATTGCGGTCAGGCACGATGTTGACTTGGAAATGGCCCTGCTTGTCGCGCAAAGGCGCGCGGACCGGGAAGTGCACCGGCTTGCCGGCCATCACCTCGGGCAGGTGCGGGGCGATCTGCTCGTAAACCGAGTCGCCTAGTGACGAGCGCAGGGTCACACCTATCATCGGTCCGTCGCCCAGCTGTGCCATCTGACGCGCGCGGCTGTTGCCGTAGTGGCAGTTCAGTTCGCGGTCGAAATAGCCCACCAGCGCCGGCATGTTGTCGGTCACGTCGCGCAGGCGCCGCTCCTGCTGCGCCAGCGCGCGTCGCATGTTCACTTCCTCTGTGACGTCGAAGGTCATCGCGAACACCCCGCGCACCACTCCCTGGGCGTCGATGTCGGGGATGTAGTGCGCCTTGAAGATGCGATCGCCGTGACCGCGTGCCGCATCGCCGGCCTTCTCGACGATGCAGGTCTCGCCGGCCAGCGCACGGCGGTAATAGGGCTCGACCAGCGCGAAATCGGCCGCGCCTCGCGCATCGGGCATTGACTTGCCGACGAGGGCGTCGCCCTGCAGGACGCCGCGGACGTGCGCATTGGTGAACGTGTAGTGCAGCGACGCGTCGACGTGCGAGACCAACGCCGGGATGTTGTCGGCGATGGTGCGCACCTGCGCCTCACTGTGCGCGAGACTCTGCTCGACGCGCCGTCGTTCGGTGATGAGCTGGTCGAAGGTCCGTGACAAGTCGCCTATCTCGTCGTTGGCGTAACTGCGCGGGCGCGCGGGGCCTTCGAGCCCGGCCGGTCGACTCTGCGCAAAGCGCATGTGCTCGTGGAGTTCGCCCAGCGGATTGAGTTGACGCCGCACGACAACCAGCGCGAGCGCGCCGGCCGCGAGGCCAAGGATCAGCGCGCCAATCCAGGTGCCGCGTTCGATCGCCTTGATGCTCGCGAAGGCCTCGTCCTGCGGGTACATCGCGCCGACCACCCAGTCGGTCTGGCGGATGTGCTTAAACGCAAAAAGAGCAGGCCGGCCGGTCTCATCAATGCCATAGGTCGAACCCTCGAAGCCGGTGCTCACAAGCCGCGTCTCAGCCCTGTCGCTGCCGTACTCTCCAACGTTGTGAAGAATGCGCGCGGTCAACGGGTGGTCGACCACAGTGCCGTCCGTGGTGGCGATGAACAGGTAGCCGCTGTGGCCGAACTTCACGTCGGCCAGTGAGCCCAGGATATTGCGATCCTGCAGGTTCACAGCGCCTGACATCACAAACCTGACTTGCCCGGTGCTGTCGAACAGCGGCTCGGTAATTGCCACCTGTGCGAGGCCATTGATGCGATTGCGATAGGGCTGGGACACAACACCGACTTTGGTGGCGATGGTGCGCAGGAAATAGTCGCGGTCCTTGAGGTTGACCGCGCCGATTTGCTGCGAGCCGTTGAGGTTGGCGACCAAGTTGCCGTTGAGGTCTATCACCGCAACGTTGTCGAATGCCTGCTTGAGCGGCGGATGCTTTTCCAGGAACGGCTGGATCTGCGTGGCGTCCTTGAAGCCCTGCGTCTCGATGCTGTCGCCGAAGGTCTGCAGCAGCGTGCGGCGGCTGGCAAACTTTTCGTCGATCGCTTCAGCGATGTTGGTGACGCTGGCCATTTCCTCGGCACTGATCGAGGCCTGCATGCGGTTCTTCACTAGCTGCAGAGCGACTGTCGCGATAGTTAGCGTCGCGGCCATCACCACCGCGGCCACACCGAGGCTCATGCGAGCCTTGAGCCCATAGCGGCGCTGTCGAGTGGTGGCCTCGACGGATGGGTGATCAGGCAAAGGTGTGATGTGTGGCAACAGTGAAAGATCCATTGTGGAACAGCATCCGGTTGGAACACTGCCGAAACACGAACGACGCAGCCCAGCGAATCGATTAATGCACAACGCAGCGCCTCGACCGTCGCTGCCGTACGTCTACTCTGAGCAAAATCTCCGATTTCCGTCGTGCTATCAGTCGATCGGAGGTTGGGTAGTGCCAAATTCCGGCGCGAATTTTTAAATTTTTAGTACCTCTTGGACAGCGGGTCCAGGCTGCAAGCGGAACTGCCAGTTGGTCAATACGTGATGGCTTGTCGCTTAACCGTCCAGCGCAAGGTGTATGGGGCGCTGAATGAGAATTTCACGGCTGGTCCTGGAGCGCGAATCTGATGTGCTGTTTTGTGCGTATTCCCAAGTGCGTCGCCAAATCCGCCTTGCTGCAAAATCATGCTCCCCTTGACCTTCCTTCTTCGGCTTAACCATTCGACCCTCCCTGCAATCGTCGATTGCGGAGAAGACATACGGTTCGTTTCAATCCTCAAGGCGACTGGTCTGATTGAGGCCAAGATCGCGCCGGCACGCGGTGCAACGGGGAGCTATATGCGCGCTCCTGAGGCCGTCGTCATGTGCATAACCGAAGAGGGCTACGCTGAAATCGCCAGAATTCATTTTGAGGCGGCGCGAGCGTCTATCGCAGCGTCATCCTTCGTTTCGGGTTGATGGCTCGGGCGCGACCAGGCAAAGTCGGCTTGAAGGATCAGTCCCGATGTTTTTGGTTCAGCGCGCAGGGCGAGGCTCTATGGGAAACCGTCTGGGCTCGCTCGACTCCGCCAGTATTGCTGGGCCACATCGTTGACTGCAAGGCCAACAAGCACTTGCTTCGCGAAGCGCCGAGGTACGTTACGGGTAGGTAATCTCATGCGGGTGAAATGGCAGCCCGGCCTCCCTATCCCGCAGCCTGACCCGTACAAAATCACCGCTCATGCCCGTGATGATTCCTGGTTGTCCATCGATTTTGACCGCGCGGCCCCGTCGTGCTGGCACGCCAAACTTTTCGCGAATCGCACTCAGGTTGTCAGTTTTTTTCATGTTGTCCAATTTTTATGGCTCGGGAACAGCTGAACCTTTGAGTCCAGGTCTCCCGCAACTCTTTCTTAATAATTGAATCCAAAGTACTACTATTCGTGACTACCCGGAGTCAGACAAGCACCTGTTGCGATGTGATTCAAATTGTCCGAGCTGGAGCCACTTCTCCATGAACCGCCGGCAATGACTCGTACGTGCTTCTTGATGTCTGCGGGTACACGTCGTCAACTCGGAAGCCAGCGATACGCAAACGAGTAAGTCGAGGCACCTTGTGGCTCCGGAGGTGCTCAGCGCGAGCGTGCGAAGTAGTGCTTGAACTCACCCAAGCGGTCGGCCCAGCCTATGGCTGCGCAGCCCACCGCCGCGGTGGCTCTTTCAGCGGCGCCGTCTGTTCGCGCCTCCCGGTACAGTAGACCCCCGATTTCCCCCAAGGCTACCCAGTCCTCAGAGGGCCGATTGCGTGCCACGTTCATCCACGCGGCCAAGTTGGCAATCGCATCGTCAAGACGTTCGCTGCTAGCCTGGATGTCGAGCAGCTCTGCTCTCTGTTGGAAGAGCTGGATGGTGGTGAATCATCCGTGGACTGTGCGCTATGGCGATGGCAGATGCAATGCGCAAACTTCGTCTCGCAGTCCAGGATGGGCTTCTTCGATGCTGCTCGTAGCGCAACCGATCTAGGTCGTGATGCCTTGCAGCCAAGAGCGGCATTCGGAATGTTAGAGCCACCCTTTGGACCACATGCTTTCCAGGTCCGTATCGCGTGTGTGGGGACGCGTGTACGAGCCTGCAATCCACGCGTTGCACAGAGCACGAAGCACGGCGATCACATCCCAGTCCCGTGGCCGATGCTGAGTGATCAGCGTTTTGTAGAGCAAACAATCCGCAAGGCGGACTTCCGCCGAGCCAGTGACGTACCCGTCTTGATCTCGTGAAACAAAATAAGAAATGTCCCACACGTCCAGCGACTTTTGGTGGGCGGCATTCGGCTTGTAAATCACTTCATTTAAGCATCGGCAGCTAGGACAGGCGGCATTGACCCGTGATGCGCGGGTCGACCGACTTTACGCGTCCGTTAGTGGCGATGTGCTCGCGAAGCAGGGTCGCCTTGACCGCTTTGGGCGAGGCCTAGCTGTCGGTGGCGTGAGTAGGGTTGGACCTTCGCGCGTGCTTTCATGGGGTTATTTGTATGCCGAGCAAGCGCAACTATCTATAGACCTACTATCAACTCGCGCGACGACCGTGTGTGTAGGACATCGGCTATCCGCCGTGGAATTTGGCCAACGGATTCCACGGACCCATCGAACGATGAGCTCGTTGACGCTCGCCGAATCGCGTTCCGCTAGAGCATCTGAGCATTGGTAATGCTGAGACCTCGGCGTTGATCAACTCGTGCGACGTCATACCCTTTCTTCGCGTGCAAAATAGTTTTGGCGCGCGGGAGTTGGGAGGAATGGATTCGTTCTCACCAAGTCGCCGAAGAACTCCAACGCAGAAGATTGGCGTACATCGGTTGGGTTGTCGCGTGACCAAATTTAGCTGAGCGTCGTGTTCAGAAAAATTCAAGGCTTACTCAGATGACCTCTCAACACGGGATCCGCTATGCCACCAGCCCCTTGCTCGCGAGCAAGACGCCGGTGTGGCGCAGCAAGTTCATCGTTGCCGGCATCGCGCTGGGCTTCGTCATGCTGGCGGGCCGGGCCGCGTACGTGCAGGTGCTCAACAACAGCTTCTTCCAGCGCCAGGGCGAAGTGCGCTTTGCGCGCACGCTGGAGCTGCCGGCCAACCGCGGCCGCATCCTGGACCGCAACGGCCTGATCCTCGCGTCCAGCGTGGTGGCACCCAGCATCTGGGCCATTCCCGAAGACATCGAGCGCGACGACCCCGAGGTGCGCGCCAAGCTCAAGCAGGTGGCCAAGCTGCTCGAGATGCCGCAAAAAGACTTCGACAAGAAGCTCGAGGACGAGGACAAGACCTTCGTGTGGGTCAAGCGCCAGGTCGACGAGCCCATTGCCAAGCAGATTGCCGCGCTGGGCATCAAGGGCATCTACCAGCGCCGCGAATACAAGCGCCAGTACCCCGAAGGCGAGGCCGCCGCGCACGTGGTGGGCTTCACCAATGTGGAAGACAGCGGGCAGGAAGGCATCGAGCTCGCATTCAACAAGGACCTGGCCGGCAAGGCCGGGTCGCGCCGCGTCATCAAGGACCGCCTGGGCCGCGTGGTCGAGGGCGTGGGCGACACCGTGCCGCCGCTGGACGGCAAGGACATTCAGCTCAGCGTGGACAGCAAGGTGCAGTTCTTCGCCTACCAGAAGCTGCGCGACGCCGTGACGGCCCGCAAGGCCAAGGCCGGCAGCGTGGTGGTGCTCGACAGCATGACCGGCGAAGTGCTGGCGCTGGCCAACTACCCGAGCTACGTGCCCGACAAGCGCCAGAACCTCACCGGCGAGCAGTTGCGCAACCGCGCGCTCACCGACACCTTCGAGCCCGGCTCCACCATGAAGCCCATCACCGTGGCCATGGCGCTGGAAGCCGGCCGCGTGAAGCCCTCCACGCTGATCGACACCAGCCCCGGCCGCCTTCAAATGGGTGGCTTCACCATCAGTGACACGCATAACAACGGAACGTTGACGGTCGAGGGTGTCATCCAGAAGTCGAGCAACATCGGGGCGTTGAGGGTTGCGCAGCGCATGACCCCTAACGAAATGTGGGACACCTTCGCAGCCATGGGCTACGGACAGAAGCCATCCATCGAATTTCCCGGCGCCGTCACCGGCCGGCTGCGCCCCTGGAAGACCTGGAAGCCGGTCGAGCAGGCCACCATGGCCTACGGCTACGGCCTGTCGGCGTCGCTGTTCCAGATGGCGCGCTCGTACACGACATTCGCACATGAGGGTGAAATCATCCCCGTGACCATGCTTAGGTCAGATGCAAGAGCCACCGGTGTGCGTGTGTTCTCACCGGAGAATGCACGGGCGGTTCGCAAGATGCTTCAGATGGCCGCAGGTCCTGGAGGAACTGGGCCTTTGGCACAGACGGCTGGCTACTCGGCCGGAGGAAAGTCTGGTACGGCGCACAAGCAGGTCGGCCGCGGCTACGCCAGCAACAAATACAGGGCTTGGTTCACCGGGCTCGCCCCGGTCGAAAACCCTCGCATCATCGTTGCCGTCATGATTGATGAACCAAGCGATGGCAAGTACTTCGGTGGGATTGCCGCAGCTCCTGTGTTCAGCGAAGTCGTCCAGCAGACTCTTCGGCTGATGAACGTCGTGCCTGACCTGCCGGTCAAGGCGTTGATCCTGACCAACGGTGTTGCCGAAAATCTATGAAAGTTCGGCGCAATCTACAGCCGAACCAATACCAGCACCGAGCCACTGCCGAGAGGCAGGCTGGGTGAGCTGAGCGAATTCAGAAATCCGTGTAGGAGTTTTGCGGAACGATACCGCTGCAACCTTCGTCGTGAATGCGGTTCGCTAGGAGCACGCGCTGGGTTTCAAACGCTAAACCAAGACGAATGAACTCCTTCGAGCGGGGCTGCACGTGCGCGACGCAGTTGCCAACGGCGTCCGTGCGCGCGAACATTCGCGGAGACACTTGTCGTTCGCGCAGTGAAAAAAGATCGGGCTGCTCTGGGCCCAAGACATCGGGGTGTGCGAGATGGCTCGCCGTATCGGACGCAGCCCGTCACCGGTCTCAAGCGAGCTGAGACGTAACGCTGCAATTCGTGGCGGAAAGCTCGAATATCGGGCTTTGGTTGCGCAGTGGAAGGCGCAACTGGCCAGAAGACCCAAGCCGGCGAGGCTGTTGACTAACTCGCAGCCGCGTGCGTACGTCCAAGACCGCTTGGGCAAGATGCGTCAGAGGTTGGTGGAATCCAGCAGGTAGTTGAAAGGGCGAATGGAAGCATACGAGCATGACGCACATCTAGCTTTTCTGTACCTGTATTGTGATCAGCGCTGATGAAGTGTTCCCGAAATGATCGAACATTCGTGAAGCGCTCTACCTATGCAAGAGCCACGCCAGCAGTTCCGTTGCCCGCACCGCAATCAAATGCGGCAGATCTGGCCATTGCGCGAGCACGACGAGCATAGCAACCACAATAAAGACTACATGGACTGCCCCGCGGATTTGCGCCAATACACGCTTCTGACGCCGCACCCGCGCCTCGAGTTCTTGGAAAAGGCCGAGTACGCCCTCGGAGATTTCTGACGGCTGATCAGCAAGCTTCTTGCGACGCAGTTCGATCTCCCCAGCAATGGCGTCGATCGAACTCTGCTGATTGGCGACGAGTTGTCTGATCACCCACATGAAAATTCCGACGCCCAACAAGACCGGCAGATTTGTGCTCCAGCTGTTCCCTTTAATAGCGGCGCCCGCTGCCAGCAAAGCAGCCGGCAGGGCTAGCAGTTGATTCTGAATATCTGAGAAAGTCTTGTTCAGGCGAAGAGTGTCTTCTCGATTCTGTTTATCGACCTCAGACCGCAATTTCTCAAACGAGAAACCCTGCGTGTACAACGTGTAAGAACTGCGCACGCGGTCAGCAAAATCGATGAACGAAAAAAGAAGTTCGGCGAACCGGACACTCGGCTTGTTCTTGAATACCTCGAGAAGCGCTGCGCGCACAATATTGCGCTTCTGGTCTTTGTGGTGATCGTCCTCGAAATATTGCTTCGCGAAGTCCTTCAGCCTGGGAAGCAACTGTAGGTCGGCGGCGACATAGTCGGCAGTAAGCCAGAGCTTTGAGTCGAATGCCTTTATGAATAGCAGGTGGGATCCGCCGTCCCTCTCGTGATCGGCGAAGCTTGCCATGCACTTCCAGAGTTGAACCGCATCAAGATAGTACTGAACCACTGGCGGTACCTCTTGTGCCCGCCCATGGGTATATCCCAGCTCTCTGACCGTGAAGAGCGAAGGAACGTTGCGTTTGCGGGGTCCATCGACCAACTCTTGAAAGGTCTGATAAACCGACCCGTTCTTCGGCTTGAACTCGATCCTTCGAGTCGCGCCGTCCACCATCGCCTCAAGCGCTGGGGGTATCGTCTGCGTGATCGCGTTGAAACTCCATTCGTCCGGAAGCCTGCCCTCCCAGTTTGGCCCGACATTCTGAAGTCCCTGCAGCCGCTCCAGCAGCCACACGGCCCAGTCATGCGGGTTCGTCGGCAGGTTGTCCATTTTCCTTTAGAGTTTGCTTCAAGCTTTCAGGGGGGTTCAAGAGCACAACGGCGTCCAACTGTTCATCGTACCGGACACGCTCTTCGCGCACATCCTCGACGTCGAATGCAACCTGCACTGTGCCGAATCGCGCCTTGACGCGATGCAGCCTTTGGAACGTAGGTCGATGGGGTTTGAACCTGTCATCGATGTGGTAGCCCCCGTCTGCGGCCTTAACCCTGATGTGATCAACGAAATTCTGCGGGTCGTTGGGGTGGACCGCGGCCGCAACCGTGATCAAAGGAACCTCGACCAAATTGACCGAGAGGCAATCGTAAAGCCGCTGACGCATGGCGATCCGCTCGACTTGTTTTCCTCCTATGTCGAGATCTGCCCTTGCATTAACAAATTCATCGGCCGCCCGCAGGACAGCTTCGGTGTGGTGCTTGGAATCAGTGAAGCCAGTGCACGCCAGAGCCTTGCGAAAGTACTCGCTGACGTCATTTGCACTAGACCGACCTTTGATGAACGTTAGATAGGGCTGCTGCCCGCCTAGCCACCGAGTGACATTGATACGTGCCGCCTCGTGCAGATGATCAAGATCGATGTTGAGCGTTTTCGTCAGGCTCAGGGTGGCGGCATCAATTCCGGCTCCGGCTTTCAATTTCAGCATCACCACCAGCAACATATCGTACTCGTCTATCGAGTATCGGAGGAAGAGCGCATACCCGCCTGTCGAAAGGAAAGACTCTTGCATCTGGGCCTTCAGAATGCCCAACACGTCGTGCGTGAAAGGAATGAATTTAGTTTGGCCCTCGACGTAGGACTTCAGGTGCAAAGGAAAGCGGTGCTCTACGGGATCTTGCCCCAGCGTGCCATTGCTGTTGGCGTGGCGGGTGTACAGATCGATGAGCGCCTGGCACAGGTTAGCCAGCACTTCGTCCTTCGGTAAACACTCCTGCCGGGCGTTGAGCGTGACACTGTCCTCATCCTTCGTCTGGGCTGCTTTGTTGATCTGGTGAATGGTGGCGTCGGTTATCTGAATGGGCATAGCTGGCCAGTCTCGACCTCGATAGGAGTTGGGCAAAAATCATCCTCCTCCTACCCGCAGCGGGTGCCATTCATGCCGGGGTGCACCGCGCGTGCTCTAGAAGAGCAGATGGAAATGTGACAACAGTAACAGAAGCGAGCTCGATCGCCGCCCCACACTTCCCCCGAGGCGGAGAAAATACATCCGCGCTAATTTCGTGAATGCTCGCGGAGTAGATTGATCGATTTTGGATGCCCGCTCCGTCGCGGACTGCATGCGCGCATTCGCTCGATCACCGGGGCAGCCACTTCATTCGACCGACCCGTCCACTTATCTCAAATGGGCGCCTCAAGCTTCGACGATTTGCTTTCCAAAAACAAAGCCGCTGCTCGGACGAGCGGTGGCTCTATGTGGGTTTTTATGTGGGACTAAAACAAAAAATCGGCTTAAGCTGTTGATTTTTATAGAGAATCGGCGGAGAGTGTGAGATTCGAACTCACGGACGCTTTCACGTCGGCAGTTTTCAAGACTGCTGGTTTAAACCACTCACCCAACTCTCCGGAACCGCCGATTTTATGCCGACGGCGCTGCCCTACTCTTCATCGGGCAGGAACATCGTCTGCAGATCGCTCAAAAAGTCCAGCCCGCGCTCGGTCGGCCACACGCGAAACAGGTCGCGCGCCAGCAGCCCCTTGCGTTCCGCCTCTTCCATTCCGCGCTGGATGGCGGTCATCGCCAAGCCGGTGCGTTCGCTGAACTGGGGCAGCGTGAAGCCCTGCTTCAGCCGCAGCGCGTTCAGCATGAACTCGAACGGCAGGTCGGCCAGCGACACCTCGTCGCTCTGCGACACCGCGGCGCCCGCGCGGGCGTTGTCCATGTACAGGCGCGGCTCGCGGTAACGCACCTGCCGCACGATGCGGTGCGCAAAGCTCAGCTTGCTGTGCGCGCCGGCACCAATGCCCAGGTAATCGCCAAACTGCCAGTAGTTCAGGTTGTGCTGGCACACGTGGCCGTCGCGCGCATAGGCCGACACCTCGTAGCGCGACATGCCCTGCACGCCGGTGCGCTCGGTGATGCGGTCGAGCATGGCGTAGGCAATGTCGTCCTCCGGCAGCGTGGGCGGAAACTTGGCGAACCACGTGTTGGGCTCGATGGTCAGGTGGTAGATCGACAGGTGCGGCGGCGCCAACGCCAGGGCCTGGGTCAGGTCGGCGTCGAGGTCTTCCATGCGCTGGCCCGGCAGCGCGTACATCAGGTCGAGGTTGAAGGTGTCGAACGCGTGCGCGGCCTCCTCCAGCGCGGCAATGGCCTGCGCGCCGTCGTGCACGCGGCCCAGGGCCTTCAGGTGCTCGTCGTTGAAGCTCTGCACACCCACCGACAGCCGGGTGACGCCGGCGGCGCGGTAGGCGCGAAAGCGGTTGCGCTCGAAGGTGCCGGGGTTGGCCTCCAGGGTGATCTCGCAGTCGGGCGCAAGCTTCAGGCGCGCGCGCACGTCGCCCAGCAGCCGGTCGATGGCCTGCGGCGAGAACAGGCTGGGCGTGCCCCCGCCGATGAACACGGTGTGCACGGTGCGGCCCCAGATGAGCGGCAGCGCGGCGTCCAGGTCGGCAATGAGCGCATCGATGTAGGCCTGCTCGGGCACGCCGTTAATGTCGGCCGCGCTGGTGGCGCGCCATTCGTGCGAGTTGAAGTCGCAGTACGGGCACTTGCGCAGGCACCACGGCAGGTGGATGTACAGCGACAGCGACGGCAGCGCCGACAGTTGCAGCGGCCCGGGCCGCATCCAGTGCAGCACGTCGTTGGCCTGCACGGCATTGGCTTGGCCCGTGGGCTGCGCCGGCTGAATGGGGAAGACGGTGGCCATTACAGCCAGCGCTCGCGCATCAGCGCCAGCATGGCCTGCGCGGCGCGGCCGCGGTGGCTGTTGGCGTTTTTCACTTCGCTCGGCAGCTGGGCAAAAGTCTTGCCGAAGCTGGGCAGGTACATGACGGGGTCGAAGCCAAAGCCGTTGTCGCCGATGGGCGCGCCGGCAATTTCGCCGACCACGCGGCCCACGGCAATGAGCGGCTCGGGGTCGTCGTGGCTGCGCAGCGCCACCAGCGTGCTGACCAGCGCGGCGCGGCGGTTGACCACGCCGCTCAGTTGTTCGAGCAGCGCGCGCACGTTGTTGGCGTCGCCCTTGTCGTAGCCGAACTGGGTGGCGTAGTAGGCGGTGTCCACGCCCGGCAGGCCGCCGAAGGCATCGACGCACAGGCCTGCGTCGTCGGCCATGGCGGGCAGGCCGGTGGCGGCGCTGGCGTGGCGCGCCTTGGTGAGCGCGTTTTCCACGAAGGTGCGAAAGGGTTCTTCAGCCTCGCCCACGCCCAGCGCCGACTGCGGCACCAGCGTGACGGACAGCTCGGCAAATAGCTGCTGGAGTTCGGCGAGCTTGCCCGCGTTGTTGGAGGCCAGAACCAGTTTCATAAACAATCAAAAAGTGGCTGTAACGCACGCCGGGCGCGCGCCATTGGCTGTGGGTCAGTTCGAGGCCAAGGCCTGCTGCTGCAGGACGACGAGTTCGCCGATGCCCTTCTCGGCCAGGCCGAGCAGGAGGTTCATTTCTTCGCGCGTGAAAGCCGCGCCTTCGGCAGTGCCCTGCACTTCGACGAAATGGCCGGCGCCGGTCATGACGACGTTCATGTCGGTGTCGCAAGACGAGTCTTCGGTGTATTCGAGGTCGAGCAGCGGCGTGCCCTTGACGATGCCCACTGAAATGGCGGCCACGTGGCCCTTGATGGGCGAAGCCTTCAGGGTGCCGGCGGCCAGCAGCTTGTTGACGGCGTCCTGCGCGGCCACAAAGGCGCCGGTGATGGCCGCGGTGCGCGTGCCGCCGTCGGCCTGCAGCACGTCGCAGTCGAGGTGGATGGTGCGCTCGCCCAGGGCGCGCAGGTCGAAAACGGCGCGCATCGAGCGGCCGATGAGGCGCTGAATTTCCTGCGTGCGGCCGGTCTGCTTGCCCTTGGCGGCTTCGCGGCTGCTGCGGGTGTGGGTGGCGCGCGGCAGCATGCCGTATTCGGCGGTGACCCAGCCTTCGCCGCTGCCCTTCTTGTGCGGTGGCACTTTTTCTTCGACCGACGCGGTGCACAGCACGCGCGTGTCGCCAAACTCGATGAGCACCGAGCCTTCGGCGTGGATGGTGAAGCCGCGGGTGATGCGCACCGCGCGCAGCTGGTCGGCGGCACGGCCGCCGCTTCGTGTGAAAGCAGTCATTGTTTTCTTGAAAACCGGAAAGAGAAAAAGGGAACGGGCGGCGCGCTCAGCTCTTGCGTGCGGCCGAGCGGCGAATGGCTTCGTTGATCTCGGCGATCGAGCGCTCGATGGCGTCTTCGTCGAGGTCGTCGGTCTCGTTGTCGGAGGGCATGCCGGCCTGGATGGTGGAGGCGAACACGCCGTCTTCGATGGTTTCGGTGGACACGCCGCTGCGGTCGTCGCTGGTGGCGCTGTCGGGCATTTCCCATTCGAGCGCAATGAGCGTGACGTTGTCGCTGTGGGCGCCGCCCTTGCGCAGCGCCATTTCGGCAAGGTCAGGTGCGGCGTCGGACACGGGCTTGCCGGAGGACAGGGTGTGCACGATGAGCTCGTCGTCCAGCACGCCCCACACGCCGTCGGAGCACAGCATGATGCGGTCCCCGCGCTGCAGCGCCATGGGCGGTGCGACGTCGAACAGCGGCGTGGTCGGCGAGCCGAGGCAGGTCAGCAGCAGGTTGCGGTTGACGGGCGCGTCGGAGGCATTGGGCTTGGGGCGCTCGGCATGCGAATGGTCGCGCGTGCGCACCAGCAGGCGGCCGTCGCGCACGACGTACAGGCGCGAGTCGCCACAGTGCATCCAGGTGGCGGTGGAGTTCTGCAGCACGGCCGCAACCACGGTGGTGCGCGGGGTGTCGAGCATGGCCTTGTGGCTGGCGTACCGCATGATTTGCTGATGCGCGGCCATGGCCGATTCGGCCAGGAAAGACTTGACGTCCTTCACGGTGGGGCGTGCCTCGCGCTGGTAGAGCGCGGCAATGGTCTGCAGCGCCAGCTGCGCCGCCACCTCGCCTTCGGGGTGGCCGCCCATGCCGTCGGCCAGCACGAACAGGCCCGACTCCCGCGTGTAGCAATAGCCCATGCGGTCTTCGTTCTTGACGCGACCGCCCTTGCGACTGACCTGGAAGACGGAGAATTTCATGATGTCATGCGGGGCGCGTGGTGGGCGCGGCAGCCTTGGGCAGGCTCTTCTTGTCGAAGGAGCGGATGTTGTCGATCGACAGGCGCACTTTCTCGCCCACCGTGAGCTTGGTGTAGCGGCGCTCGCCTTCGCGGCTGAGCTCTTTCTGCAGCGCAAAGACCGATTGCGGGCGCGACAGCGGGTCGAGCGACATGCACCACTCGACCACCTCGATGAGGTTGTCGGAGTACACGCCGCGCAGGCGCGACAGCGACAGGCTGAGCCGGTCTTTCTCGATGCGCCGCGGCGCGTCGTTGGGCGGATAGCCCTGCATGCAGGCGTAGATGCAGGCGCCAATGGCGTAGATGTCGGTCCACGGGCCCATGGACGAGTCGCGCCGGTACATCTCGGGGGCCGCGAAGCCGGGGGTGTACATAGGGCGGATGAAGATGCCTTCCTTGCTGAGCACTTCGCGCGCGGCGCCAAAGTCGATCAGCACGGCGCGGTCGTCGTCGGTGACGAAGATGTTGGCCGGCTTGATGTCCAGGTGCAGCATCTTGTACTGGTGCACGATGCGCAGGCCGCGCAGGATTTCGTCGAACAGCGAGCGAATGGTCGACTCGCGGAACACCTTCTGCTTTTTCAGGTCGCGCGCCGTGACCACAAAGTCCTGCAGGGTCGCGCCCTCCAGGTAGTTCATGACCATGTAGACGGTCTCGTTCTCACGAAAGAAATTGAGCACGCTGACCACCGAGGCATGCGAGATCTGCGCGAGCGAGCGGCCTTCTTCGAAGAAGCTCTTCAGGCCGAGCCGGTAGAGCGACAGTTTCTCGGGCGGCACCTGCGGCGCAAGCTCGCCGGGGCCGCGCGTGGCCAGCGACGAGGGCAGGTATTCCTTGATGGCAACCTGCTGGCCGTTGGAGTCGATGGCGAGGTAGACCACGCCGAAACCGCCGGCGGAAAGTCGGCGAATGACGCGATAACCGCCAATGGCCGTATCGGGCTGCAGGGGCGTAGGCTTGACCTTTGACATAATCCGGGAGTTTCGCCCGAAGGCGATGGTGCGGCAAGCGAACGCCGTGCCGACGCCTCAGTGCATGCAAGCAAAAACCACAGTGAGGCGCAATGCCAGTTTACAGCATGACCGGCTACGCCAGCGGCCAAAACGGGTCCGCAGGCAGCCACTCCGAAGCCGAGGCACGGCCTGCCGCCGCAGGCCGACTCGGGGTAGAAATCCGCTCGGTCAATAGCCGCTTTCTCGACCTGACTTTCAAGCTGCCGGAAGAACTCCGCCAGCATGAAACCGCCCTGCGCGAGCTGCTCACGGGCAAGCTCAAGCGCGGCAAGGTCGAAGTGCGCGCGGCCATCGAGAACACGGCCCAGGCCGGCGTCGTCGAGCCCTCCGTCAAGCTGCTCCAGCGGCTCAACGGGGTGCAGGACAGCGTCAAGGCCTGGTTGCCCGGCGCCAGGGAGCTCAGCGTGGCCGACGTGCTGCGCCTGGCCGGCGGCGACAGCGCAGCCCGCGGCGACTGGGGCCCCGACCTGCTCGAGGTGACGGGCAAGGCGCTCGACGCCCTGATGTCGGCCCGCCAGCGCGAAGGCGCCCGGCTGGCCAAGATGCTCGACGCCCATCTGGGCCAGTTGCGCCTTCTGGTGCAGCAGGCCGGTCCGCTGGTGCCACAGCTGGTCGAACAGCAGCGCACCCGTTTCCTGGAGCGTTGGCAGGAGGCCATGGGCCTGACCGCCGGCACGGGCGGCACGCTGCCCGAAGCCGCCCAGGACCGCGCGCTGACCGAAGCCACCGCCTTTGCAATTCGCATCGACGTGGCCGAGGAGCTGACTCGGCTGAACTCGCACCTCGACGAAATCGAGCGGCTGCTCAAGAAGGGCGGCGAGATCGGCAAGCGCCTCGACTTCCTGATCCAGGAGCTGCACCGCGAGGCCAACACGCTGGGCTCGAAGTCGGCGGCGCTGGAGCTCACGCGCATCGGCGTGGACATGAAGGTGCTGATCGAGCAGATGCGCGAGCAGGTACAGAACATCGAATGACGAGCCCAAGAATGGACTACCCCGGCAATATCTTCGTGGTCGCGGCGCCCAGCGGCGCTGGCAAATCGAGCCTGGTGAAGGCGCTGATGGAGCTGGATTCGGCCGTCCAGCCGTCGGTGTCGCACACGACCCGGTCGCCGCGCGGGCAGGAAAAGCACGGCCGCGAGTACTTTTTTGCCTCGCCGCCGGAGTTCGACGCACTGATTGCAGCGGACGGCTTCGTGGAATGGGCCAATGTGCACGGGCACCGCTACGGCACCTCGAAGCGGGCCGTCGAAGAGCGCATCGCCCAGGGGGCGGATGTCATTCTGGAGATCGATTTCCAGGGTGCGTTGCAGATCCGCAAGACGTTTGCCAACGCGGTGATGATCTTCATCCTGCCGCCGAGCTGGGAAGAGCTGCGCTCGCGGCTCGAGCGCCGCGGCGAGGACAGCGCCTCGGTGATCGAATTGCGCCTGAAGAACGCCGCCGAAGAGATGGCTCGGGCGGGGGAATTCGACTTCGTTATAATCAACGAGTTATTTGAGCGCGCGCTTTTCGATCTCAAGGCGATCGTCCACGCTCAGCGGCTTCGGTACTCTGCACAGCGCCGTGCACGTGCCGACACATTCGCCGCACTGAACATCCCCTGATATCCGAGTTCATCGCTCACTGACAGAAAGATTCTCATCATGGCCCGCATCACCGTCGAAGATTGTCTGCTTCAGATCCCTAACCGCTTCCAGCTCGTGCTGGCCGCCACGTACCGTGCGCGCATGCTGAGCCAGGGCCACGCACCCAAGATCGAGAGCAAGAACAAGCCCGCCGTGACCGCCCTGCGCGAAATCGCCGAAGGCAAGATCGGCATTGAAATGCTCAAGAAGGTGCCGGGCTGATCTGACGCAGCCCTGCAACGAAAAGGCACCGCAAAGCGGTGCTTTTTTTATGCCCGGACGCGTCCATACAGCGGTCACGCTAAAGTGATAGACATGAGCGCGGTAGCCAAACATCAGTCCCAAGCCCCCAAAGGCCCGCCGAAGCCGAGCCCGGCGGCGCTGAACGCCGCAGCAGCAAGCTTTGCCGCATTGACGGCGCGTCTCGATTACCTGAGCCCGGAAGACACCGAGCTGGTGCGGCGCGCGTACCGCTTTGCCGACGAGGCCCACCTCGGCCAGTTGCGCAACAGCGGCGAGCCCTACATCACGCACCCCATTGCGGTGGCGGCGCAATGCGCCGAATGGAAGCTCGACGCGCAAGCGTTGATGGCCGCCCTGCTGCATGACGCCATCGAAGACTGCGGCGTCACCAAGCCCGAACTCATCGAGCGCTTTGGCGCGCCGGTGGCGGAGCTGGTCGACGGCCTCACCAAGCTGGACAAGCTGCAGTTCAACACGCGCGAAGAAAACCAGGCCGAGTCGTTCCGCAAGATGCTTCTTGCCATGGCGCGCGACGTGCGCGTCATTCTGGTCAAGCTGGCCGACCGCACGCACAACATGCGCACGCTGGCCGATGCGCCGCGCGAAAAATGGGCTCGAATTTCGCGCGAAACGCTCGAAATCTACGCCCCCATCGCACACCGGCTCGGGCTGAACCAGACCTACCGCGAACTGCAGGAGCTTTCGTTCCGGCACATGAAGCCCTGGCGCTATGCCACGCTCTCAAAGGCGGTGGCCAAGGCACGCGGCCGTCGGCGCGACCTGATCCAGAAGGTGCAAAAAGAGGTCGAAACCGCTTTCTCGGCCGCCGGCATGACGCTGCGGATCGCGGGGCGCGAGAAAACGCTGTATTCCATCTACCGCAAGATGGAAGACAAGCACCTGAGTTTTGCGCAGGTGACCGACATCTACGGCTTTCGCCTGATCGTGCCGAACGTGATCGCCTGCTACACCGGCCTGGGCATCCTGCACCAGATGTACAAGCCGCTGCCGGGCAAGTTCAAGGACCACATCGCCATTGCCAAGCTCAACGGCTACCAGTCGTTGCACACGACGCTGGTGGGCCCGGCGGGCGTGAGCGTCGAGTTTCAATTGCGAACCGAAGCTATGCACGTGGTGGCCGAATCCGGCGTGGCGGCGCATTGGCTGTACAAGGCCGCCGAACCGAATGCCGCCAGCAACGACCGGCTGGGCACCAAGTGGCTGCAGTCGCTGCTCGACATTCAGGACGAAACACGCGACGCCGCGGAGTTCTGGGACCACGTCAAGGTCGACCTGTTTCCAGACGCCGTCTACGTGTTCACGCCAAAGAGCCAGATCATGGCGCTGCCCCGCGGCGCCACGGTGGTCGACTTTGCGTACGCCATTCACAGCAACATCGGCGACCACACCTCGGCCGCGCGCATCAACGGCGACCAGGTGCCACTGCGCACCGAGCTCAAGAACGGCGACGTGGTCGAGGTCATCACCGCGCCGGTGTCCACGCCCAATCCGGCGTGGCTCGGTTTCGTGCGGACCGGGCGCGCCCGCTCCAAGATCCGTCATTACCTGAAGACCCTGGCGCATGCCGAATCCGAAGGCCTGGGCGAAAAGCTGCTGGCCCAGGCGCTGCGCGCCGAGGGCCTGAGCAAGCTGCCCGACAACGACGACGAACATCAACCGCTGTGGGAGAAGCTGCTGCGCTTCACCGGCAGCCGCACGCGCTCCGAGTTGCTGACCGACATCGGGCTGGGCAAGCGCATCGCCAGCATCGTGGCCAAGCGGCTGGTCTCCATGCTCTCCGAACTCGGTGAGCGACCCGACGCCCTGCTGCTGAGCCGCGAGCGCTTCATTTCGCATGAAACGGTGTCGCAAGGCGCGGTGACGCTGGACGGCAGCGAGAACTCGTCGGTGCGCTTTGCCCTGTGCTGCCGCCCCATTCCAGGGGACCAGATCGTCGGCTATCTCGGGCACGGCGAGGGCCTGGTGGTGCACACCGAAGACTGTGGCGTCGGCCAACGCCTGCGGCACAAGGACAGCGAACGTTTCTTCGCGGTCGAGTGGGCGGACGAACCCACGCGCTCCTTCGAAACCGGCGTGGTCATCACGGTGCGCAACGACAAGGGCGTGCTGGCACGTGTCGCGGCCACGCTGGCGGATGCCGAGGCCGACATCACGCATGTGGAAATGGCCGACGAAACACCGCAAGACTCGACCGACCTGCGCTTCGTGATCGCTGTGCGCGACCGCGCCCATCTGGATGCGGTGCTGCGCGCTGCCCGCCGGACCTCTTCGGTGCTGACCGCCTCCCGGACGGTGCCCGCGCCCTGACGCGTTCAGCCTCTAGGTTGGTGCGGGGCGCGGTGTGGGATAGCTCACCGACAGAATCTCGACTTCGTGCGCGCCACCCGGCGTCACGAGCTTCACAACATCGCCTTCGCGCGACTTGAGCAGTGCCCGAGCGATCGGGGAAATCCAGCTGACCTCGGCCTTCGCGCTTTCTGCCTCGTCGATGCCGAGAATCGTGACGCTGCGCTCGTCGCCCGTTTCGTCGACATAGCGAACTGTGGCGCCAAAAAAGATCTGGTCGCGACCGTGGTGCACCGACGGGTCGGTGATTTCAGCGATCTCCAGGCGCTTGGTGAGAAAGCGGATGCGCCTGTCGATTTCGCGCAGGCGCTTCTTGCCGTAGAGGTAATCGCCATTTTCGGAGCGGTCGCCGTTCTTGGCGGCCCAGTGCACCGTTTCGACGATCTTCGGGCGCTCTTCGTCCATCAGTTGCAGCAGCTCGTCGCGCAGCCGCGCGTAGCCGTCGGGGGTGATGTAGTTCTTGCTGCCCGCGGGGAGTGGAGGCAACGCGCCGTCGGCGCCGTCGTCATCCCCATCGGAATCCGTTTCCTTGGTGAATGCCTTGCTCAACGCAAAATCCTCCAAAAAAAGAAAAAGGCCCGCAACTTTCGTTGCGGGCCTTTTATGTAGTGGTGCGGCTGGCAGGAATTGAACCCACGACCCCTTGGTTCGTAGCCAAGTACTCTATCCAACTGAGCTACAGCCGCACAGCTTGCAATTATAGCCCGCTTTTTTCGGCCATTTAAATTTAACTGGCCGAATGCAGGCGGATGACTCACGAAAGACCAAAAGAAAAATGCCCGGGAGACGAATCTTCCGGGCATCTTCAATGTTGGTGCGGCTGGCAGGAATTGAACCCACGACCCCTTGGTTCGTAGCCAAGTACTCTATCCAACTGAGCTACAGCCGCTGAGCCTTCGATTATATCCCGTTTCAAGCAGCATCCCCAAAGCGATGCAAAAAACTTGATTCGGCATGAAGCAGTGGTAGGCCGTGATGGGCTTGAACCATCGACCAACGGATTATGAGTCCGCTGCTCTAACCAACTGAGCTAACGGCCCACGCGGCACGATTCTATTCGCGACGCGCAGCCTACTTGCGATGACTCAGCGCGTTGCCCACCAACCGCGACGTGATGTCGACGATCTGGATCATGCGTTCATAGGGCATGCGCGTCGGGCCGATCACGCCCAGCGTACCCACCACCTGCCCGTCGACCTCGTAGTTCGCGCTGACGATGGAGAGCTCCTCGAAGGGCACCACCTGGCTTTCGCCGCCGATGAAGATGCGCACGCCCTCCGCCTTGCTCGACACGTCGAGCAGCCGCATGAGCTGGGCCTTCTGCTCGAACAACTCGAAGGCGCGGCGCAGCTGGCCCATGTCGCTGGAGAAGTCGCTGACCGCGAGCAGGTTGCGCTCGCCGGAAATCACAACGTCGTCTTCCTGCGCCTCTGTCAGCACGTCGGAGCTGGCCTGCACCGCAGCCTGCATCAGCGCGGCAATTTCGCCGCGCAGCGTCTCTATTTCAGACTGCAGCTTGTCGCGCACCTGCTCGATGGTCAGGCCCGCATAGTTCGCATTGATGTAGTTGGAGGCTTCGACCAGTTGCGACTGCGAATAGTCGGCCTCCGGAAAAATCACCCGGTTCTGCACGTCGCCGTCGGGCGCCACGATGATCACCAGCAGGCGCTTGTCGGACAGCCGCAGAAACTCGATCTGCTTGAACACCGACGCACGCCGCGGCGCCATCACCACACCCACGAACTGCGACATGTTCGACAGCAGGTTGGCGGCGTTGGCAATCACCTTCTGGGGCTGGTCGGGCGGCAGGCTCGGCGTGGTCATGTGCTCGCGCTGGGCGGTCAGCATGGTGTCGACGAACAGCCGGTAGCCGCGGTGGGTGGGAATGCGGCCGGCCGAGGTGTGCGGGCTGGCAATGAGCCCCAGTGCCTCGAGGTCGGACATGACGTTGCGGATGGTCGCGGGAGACAGGTCGAGCCCCGGGGCGCGAGACAACGTGCGTGACCCGACGGGTTGCCCGTCGGCGATGTAGCGCTCGACGAGCGTCTTGAGCAGCAACTTGGCACGGTCGTCCAGCATTGCAAGATTTTAGTGTTGTAATTTGTGAAATATGACCTCTCGCTTTCGTCACGTCGCCCTGATCGGCAAATACCAGGCTTCCGGCGCCAGAGCGCAGGCGGATGCACGCGACGGTGCAATGGAAGGCATTGGCGCCTTTCTGGAGTCGCAGGGCTGCACGGTGTTCGTCGAACGCTCCACCTGCAAAGAGGACGAGGAAGACGAAGGTGCCCCCGCCCATCCGCGCTATGAGGCCCTGTCGGTCGAAGAAATCGGCCAGCGCTGCGACCTCGGCCTGGTGGTCGGCGGCGACGGCACCATGCTGGGCATTGGCCGGCAGCTCGCCAGCTACGGCATTCCGCTGATCGGCATCAACCGAGGCCGGCTCGGTTTCATCACCGACATTCCGCTCGACAACTACCAGGCCACGCTCATTCCCATGCTGGCCGGTGAGTACGAGGAAGACCACCGCAGCCTCATTCATGCGCGCGTCATGCGAGACGGTGTCTCGGTGTTCGACGCACTCGCCATGAACGACGTGGTGGTCAACCGCGGCGCCACCTCCGGCATGGTCGAGCTGCGCGTGTCGGTGGGCCGCCACTTTGTGGCCAACCAGCGTGCCGACGGCCTGATCATTGCCACGCCCACCGGCTCGACCGCGTATGCGCTGTCGGCCGGCGGGCCGTTGCTTCATCCGGCGGTGCCGGGCTGGGTGCTGGTGCCGATCGCGCCGCACACGCTGTCCAACCGCCCGGTGCTGCTGCCCGATGCCGACGAGATCGTCATCGAGCTGGTGGGCGGGCGCGACGCCAGCGCCAATTTCGACATGCAGTCGCTGGCCTCGCTCGCAATCGGCGATCGCGTGGTGGTGCGCCGCTCCGACTTTCGCGTGCGCTTTCTGCATCCGCGCGGCTGGAGCTATTTCGACACGCTGCGCAAAAAACTCCATTGGAACGAAGGGGGCTCCTGACATGGCGCTGAGACGCATCGCACTGCGCGACTTCGTGATCGTGCGATCACTCGAACTCGACCTGTCCGGCGGCTTCACGGTCTTGACCGGTGAAACCGGCGCGGGCAAATCCATACTGATCGACGCACTGCAACTGGCACTGGGCAACCGCGCCGACGCAGGCGCGGTGCGCGAAGGCGCCGAGCGGCTCGACGTGAGCGCCGAGTTCGACGCCGACGCGGCCCTGGCCCCGTGGCTCGACGAAGGCGGCTTCGAAGCCGGCGACGCCCTGCTGCTGCGCCGCACCGTCGACCTGCAAGGCCGCAGCCGCGGCTGGATCAACGGCAGCCCCGCCACCGCCACGCAGTTGCGTGAACTGGGCGACCACCTGCTCGACATCCACGGCCAGCACGCCTGGCAAAGCCTGACGCGGCCCGAGGCCGTGCGCGGCCTGCTCGACGCCTATGCAGGCGTGCGCACCGATGCGCTCGATGCTGCCTGGCACGGCTGGCGACAAGCGCTCTCTTCGCTCGAACGCGCGCGTTCCGCACAAGACTCGCTGCAGCGCGAGCGCGAACGGCTGCAGTGGCAGATCTCCGAAGTCGCCAAGCTCGCACCGGGCGTGGACGAATGGGAAGAGCTGTCCGCCAACCACTCGCGCATCTCCAATGCGCAAGCCTTGATCGACGCGGCGCACGGCGCCAGCCAGGCGCTGGAAGACGACGACAACGGCGCCCTTGCCGCCCTCACCCGCGCGGCCACGCTGCTGCAGAACTGCGAGCACATCGAACCGGAGTTTCGCAACCTGGGCGAGGTGCTGGCCTCTTGCGTGGCACAGGCCTCCGACGCGGCGCATTCGCTGCACGGCTATCTGCGCGACACCGATGCCGATCCACGCGGCCTAGCCGACCTGGACGAACGCATGGGCCTGTGGATGTCGCTCGCGCGCCGCTACAAGCGCACGCCGACCGACCTGCCGGCATTGCTGGCCGGCTGGCAGGCCGAGCTGCAGGCGCTCGACGCGCAAAGCGACCTCGAAGCCCTGGAGCGCGCGGAAGAAGCCGCGCAGCAGGTCTACATGAAGGAGGCCAAGTCGCTCGGCAAGCTGCGCAAGCAGGCAGCGCCGCGCCTCGGGCAAGCCGTCACGCAAGCCATGCAGGGCCTGGGCATGCAGGGCGGGCGCTTCGAGGTCGAGCTGCAGCCGCTGGCGCAACCCGGCCGCGCCGGGCTGGAAGAAGTGGCCTTCCTGGTGGCGGGCCACACCGGCAGCACGCCGCGCGCCATCGGCAAAGTCGCCTCAGGCGGCGAGCTGTCGCGCATTGCGCTGGCCATTGCCGTCACCACCAGCCAACTGGGCGCCGCGCAGACGCTGATCTTCGACGAGGTCGACGCTGGTGTGGGCGGTGCAGTTGCGGAAACGGTCGGCCGCCTCATGAAGCAGCTCGGCCGCGACCGGCAAGTGCTCGCCGTGACCCACCTGCCCCAGGTGGCCGCCTGCGCCGACCATCACCTCGTGGTTGCCAAGCGCCAGACGGCGGCCAGCGGCAAGGACGGTCCGCGCACCGAAAGCGGCGTGTCGCGCCTGGACGACGACAGCCGCGCCAAGGAAATCGCGCGCATGCTGGGCGGCGAAAAGGTCTCGCAGACCTCGCTGGCCCACGCACGCGAAATGCTCGGCCACAAGACCTCGGCAACCGCCTCATGAACCTCGATCTTGTGCTCATCACGGGCATGTCGGGGTCCGGCAAATCGGTGGCCCTGCATGCGCTGGAAGACGCGGGCTACTACTGCGTCGACAACCTGCCGCCCGAGCTGCTGACGGCGTTCATCGCCTTGCAGCACGAGCAGCAGACGCCGCGCGTGGCCATTGCCATGGACGTGCGCACCGGCGTGTCGCTGCCGATCGTTCCGCAGCAGCTCGAGGCGTTGCGGCGCGACGGTGGCATCTCTCTGCGTTCGCTGTTTCTCGACGCAACCACCGACGCCCTGCTGCGCCGCTATTCGGAAACCCGGCGCCGCCACCCGCTGTCGCGGCAGGAAGGCCGCACCGACGTGCCCGAGCAGCACCGGGTGCTGATGCAGGCCATTGAGCTGGAGCGCGAGCTGCTGGCCGACCTGCGCGACGGCGCCGACGTGATCGACACCAGCCTGATTCGCCCGGCGCAGTTGCAGAGCTACATCAAGTCATTGATCTCGGCGCCGCAGAACGCGTTGACGCTGGTATTCGAGTCTTTCGCGTTCAAGCGCGGCGTGCCGCTCGATGCAGACTATGTGTTCGACGTACGCATGCTGCCCAACCCGCACTACGTGCCCGCGTTGCGCCCGCTCACGGGCCGCGACGAGCCGGTGATCGAATGGCTGCGCGAGCACGACGACGTGGCGCGCATGTACGACGACATCGAGCAGTTTCTGTCGCACTGGCTTGATGCGCTGGCGCGCGACCACCGCAGCTATGTGACGGTGGCGATCGGTTGCACCGGCGGGCAGCACCGCTCGGTGTTTCTGGTCGAGCAGCTGGCGCGTTCTTTCGGGGCGCGCTGGGGCGCGCTCAAGCGGCACCGCGAACTCGACGCGAACTGACGCGCGGGGTTCGCGGGGTTCGCACGGTTCAGGCCTCGCTGCCTTCCAGCAGCTTGCGCATCGGCGCCGGCAAACCCAGTTGACGCCATTCCTGCGCCGCAACCCAGCGCGCGCCCTCGCCTTGCGGCTGGCCGCCCTGGAGCTGCATGGGGTGCAGGTGCAGGTCCTTGTGGGTCAGCACATGCATGAAGGCCGGCAGGTCCTGAACACCGCCTTGTGCAGCGGCAGGCAAGGCGGCCAGCAGTTCTTCACGGCTGTCGAACACGGGCAGGCAATACAGCCCCGCCCAGATGCCCTTGGCCGGGCGCTTCTCCAGCCAGACACGTCCCTGCGAATCGCGCGCCAGCAGCACCCAGAGCGACTGGGCGCTGCGCTTGAGCTTGCGGGTCTTCACGGGATAGCGCTCGGGCGCACCCTCGCGCAACGCAATGCAACTCTTCTCGACCGGGCAGAGCATGCAGCTGGGCTTGCGTGGCAGGCACACGGTGGCGCCCAGGTCCATCAGCCCCTGGGTGTAGTGCGCAATGGCTTCGCGCTGCTCGGCCGGCGGCAGCAACTGCGTCGCCAGATCCCAGAGCGCGCGCTCTTGCGCCGTCGACGACATGTCGCCCGCAAAGCCGAGCACGCGCGTCAGCACGCGCTTGACGTTGCCGTCGAGGATGGCCACGCGCTCGCCGAAGCAGAAGGCGGCAATCGCGGCAGCGGTCGAGCGGCCGATGCCGGGCAGGGTCACGAGGTCGGTGGCAGTGCGAGGAAACTCGCCGCCGAAGCGCGCGACCACGTCCTGCGCGCAGCGGTGCATGTTGCGCGCCCGGCTGTAGTAGCCCAGGCCGCTCCACAGGCCGAACACCTCGTCTTCGGTGCCGGCGGCCAGCGCCTTCACGTCCGGAAAACGCTCGAGAAAACGCGCGAAATAACCGAGCACGGTGGAGACCTGCGTCTGCTGCAGCATCACTTCGGACAGCCACACGCGGTACGGGTCGCGCGTGTTCTGCCACGGCAACTGGCTGCGCCCGTGGCTGCGCTGCCAGGCCACGATCTGCGCGGCGAAATCGGGAGGCAGTGGCGGGGCTGCAGCCGCCACCACGGCGGAACGTTCAGGCCGCACGCAGTGCGCCGGCAGCAACCGGTACCTCAGCCGCGCCCGAGGGCGTTGGCTGCGGCGCAATCAGCGACGTGAATTCGCGCAGGCGCACATGCAGCTCGGCCATGTCGCGCTCCTGCGCGGCCAGCTCGACCAGCCGCTCGTCCAGGTTGCCCGCCGCGCTTTGAATGCGCTCGATGGCCTCGATGCGCTTGCTGAAGTTGCGCCGACGCTCCTTGAGCTGTGCGTCGATCTGCGCGCTCGCACCTTTGCTCCAGCGCTCCACCTCGGTCATGGCGGCTTCGTTGACCAGGCGCAGCCGGCTGGCCAGCGCGCGCACCAGCTTGTCGCAGAAGTCGGCCTGCGCCAGCTTCAGCAGGTTGCCCACGCCCAGGTAGTGGATGTGGCTGCGCTCGATCTGGCTGAGCTCCTGCTCGAAGCCGGTGAGGTCGGGCTCGGCCGGCGCCTGCAGCGTGAAGCCCTGCTCTGCGTTGAGCTGGCGGAAGGTGGCGTGCAGCATCGACTGGATCTCGGCCGTGGTCGCCTGCACTTCGCGCAGGTTGTTGCGCAGCGAGTCGAAGGTCTCGGCGTACACCTTGCGCACGTTGAGCTTGATGCCGGGGCGCTTGAGCGCGGCCGACAGCCGCACCATGTCGGCCTTGAGCGCGGTGCGCCCGAGCACGGCATACACCTCGCGCAGCAGCTTGCCCTGCACCGAGCGCAGCGCCAGGATGCGGGTGTTGCTGCCCTCGAACTCGGCATGCTCCTGGTCGATTCGCGCACGCATGTGGCGAATCACGGAAACGTTCTTGCCGCGCAGCCCCTGCAGCTCGAGCGCCTGCTCGGACAGGTCGCGCTGGCGCACCTTGAGGATGCGCTCGGCCTCGGCGCGCAGCGCGGTCATGCCCGCGTCGACAGCCAGGCGCAGCATGGTCTCGCGCTTGCCGAGCACGCCTTCGCCCAGCAGTGCTTCGAGCGCCGGCAGGCGGCTGGCCTGCAGCAGTTGCGCGTCGCACTGGATCTTCGCCTGCAGCCCCTTCTGCGCGGACACGGGCAGCACCTGCGCGAGCGGCACTTCGAGCAGCCGCGCCGCGCCTTCGCGCTGGCGTTCGATCTGCTGCTCGATCTGTGCGGGCGTGCTCAGCGTGTCCCACATGGTGTCGATCTTGTTGAGCACCACGAAGCGCGTGTCGCTGCCTTCGTCTTCGGTGATCAGGTGTTCGCGCCAGATCGACAGGTCGGAGCGCGTGACGCCGGTCTCCGCGCCCAGGATGAACACCACGGCATGCGCTTGCGGAATCAGGCTCACCGTGAGCTCGGGCTCGGCGCCAATCGCGTTCAGGCCGGGGGTGTCCAGAATGACCAGCCCCTGCTCCAGCAGCGGGTGCGGCATGTTCAGCACGGCGTGGCGCCAGCGCGGAATTTCGACGCGGCCTTCGCTGTCCTGCACCGGGTTGTCGTCGGGCGTGTCGTCGTTCCAGAAGCCCAGCGCGCGTGCTTCTTCCTTGCTGACCCAGCGCACCTCGGCCACCTTGCCCATGGCCTGGGCGAGCTGCTCCGCGTTGCCGACATCGATGGCGATCTCGGTCCAGCGGGTGGGCTTTTCACGCCAGTGGGCCAGCGAGTGCGGCTCCAGACGGGTTTCGATGGGCAGCAGCCGCAGCTTGGGCGCCAGCGCGGCGTCATAGCCCAGCTCGGTCGGGCACATCGTGGTGCGCCCGGCGCTTGCCGGCATGATGCGCCGCCCGTAGCCGGCAAAGAAGATGGCGTTGATCAGCTCCGACTTGCCACGAGAGAACTCGGCCACGAAGGCGACCATGACCTTGCTGGTACGAATCTGCGTTTCAAGCCCGCGCAGCCGCTCGGCCACGGACTGGTCGAGCAGCTCGTTCTCCGTCAGCCAGCGGGACAGCCACTGCAGCCGGCGAGCGAAATTGCTTCGCCACGCGCCGTGCTGATCGAGTTGTTGGTTGAAAGAGCGGCTCAAGGGAAATTTGTAAGTAATAGCTTACAAATATAGCATCGGGAGGCCCGCAACAACCGTTTCGCGGGTATTCCGTTCACGGTGTTGGCCGCGACCCACGCTTACGCCTACTTCTGGCACTGGGGACAGTAATAGGTGGAGCGCTGCCCCTGGCGCAACAGCCGGATTGGCGTTGCGCAAACCCGACACGGCTCGCCGGCACGGCCGTACACCGTGGCCTCTAGCTGGAAGTAGCCGCTCTTGCCGTCCACGTTGGAAAAGTCGCGCAGCGTGCTGCCGCCCTTCTCCACTGCGCGCGCCAAAATCTCGCGCACGGCCGCATGCAGCTTGGCCGCGCGCGGCCGGCTGATGCGCGCCGCCGACAGCGTCGGGCGAATGCCCGCCTGAAACAGCGCTTCCGACGCATAGATGTTGCCCACGCCCACCACCACGTCGCCCGCCAGCAGCACCTGCTTGACGGCGCTCTTGCGCTTCTTCAGGCCGGCATGGAACGCGTCGAGGTCGAAGGCATCGCCCAGCGGCTCCATGCCCAGGCCGCCGAGCAGCTTGATGGCCCAGGGCGCGTCTTCGTGATCGACATAGACCACGGCGCCAAAGCGGCGCGGGTCGTTCAGCCGCAGCGTGCCGCGGTCTGTCACCAGGTCGAAGTGATCGTGCGTGCCGGGCGGCGGCAATGCCAGGTCGAAGCGCAGGCTGCCCGACATGCCCAGGTGCAGCAGCAGGATGCCCCGGTCGAGGTCGATCAGCAGGTACTTGCCGCGGCGGCGCACCTGCAGCACCTGGCGCCCGACCAGCGCCTCGGGCAGCACCATGAGCGCCCAGCGCAGCGGCTTGCCGATGCGCACCGCGTCGATGCGCGCGCCGGCAATGCGGTCGGCAAAACCGCGCCGGGTGACTTCGACTTCGGGTAATTCGGGCATGAAAAGTAAATCTCCTGCAAACACCCGCGGCGGCGAAGCCCCCGCGTGGCGCTCGTTCAAAAGCCTGGATTATTATGGTCAGATGAATCTTTCGCCCCGCCGACACCGCCTTGCGGCGGCCGCGTCTCTTGCCTTGCTGGCTTGTGCCGCGCACGCACAAACCTCCGATCCCGCAGCCCCCACCAGCCCCGCGCCGGTCATCGAGCGGTCCGCGCCGCCCAAGCCCGCGGCCAGGCCCCGGGTGGCAGCAGCCAAGCCGGCAAGCGAGCCCGACGCACTGGCGCAGCCCTCGGCGCTCACCGCCGACCTGTTCTACGAAATTCTGATGGGCGAGCTGACCACCCGCACCGGCGACCCCGGCTCGGGATACGCGCTGGTGCTCGATGCCGCCCGCCGGCTGCGCGACGGCAAGCTGTTTCAGCGCGCGGTCGAGATCGCCCTGCAGTCGCGCTCCGGCGACGCCGCGCTCGCCGCGGCCCAGGCCTGGCAGGAAGCGCTGCCGACCTCGCGCGATGCACGGCGCATCGAGCTGCAGATCCTCATTGCGCTGAACCGCATCAGCGAAACGGTCGAGCCGTTGCGCGCCGAAGTGGCGGCCACGTCGCAGATCGAGCGTCCGTTGCTGATGGCCGTGATTGCGCGCAACTACTCGCGCGCCGCGGACAAGAAACTCGCCGCCTCGGTGGTCGAGCAGGCCCTGGTCGACGAACTCAAGAGCCCCACCACCGGCGGCCTGGCGTGGGCCACGGTCGGTCGGCTGCGGCTGAACGCGGGTGACGCTTCAGGCGCGCTGGAAGCCGCGCGCAAGGGCCAGGAGGTCGATCCGGCTTCCGACGCACCGGCTGCGCTGGCGCTCGAATTGATCGACCCCGGCCAGCCGCTGGCCGAGCCGATCGTCACGCGATTCCTCAACAACAACCCCAAGGCCTCCCCCGACCTGCGCGTGGCCTACGCGCGCGTGCTGGTGGAGAACCGCCGCTTCAACGACGCCAGCACGCAATTGCAGGCCGTCACCACCTCGCGGCCCGACCTTGCCGAGCCGTGGCTGCTGCTCGGCAGCCTGCAGATGCAGGCCAAGCAGGACGCGGCGGCCGAGGCCTCCATCAAGCGCTTCATCGAACTGTCGGGCAGCCAGGCCAACAAGGACACGGATGCCGCCGACCGCAAGCGCAGCGTGGCGCAGGCGTACTTTGCGCTGTCGCAGCTGGCGGAACGGCGCAAGGACTACGCCGCCGCCGAGCGCTGGCTCTCGCGCGTGGACGGTGCCGACGAAATGGTGGCGGCGCAAACCCGCCGCGCCGCCTTGTTGGCCCGCCAGGGCAAGCTGCCGCAGGCGCGCGAGGTCATTCGCAACCTGCCGGAGCGCACCGCGGAAGACAAGAAGCAGAAGTTTCTGGCCGAAGTGCAGCTGCTGCGCGACGCAAAGCAATACCAGGCGGCCTACGACATGCTCGCCCAGGCCTCCGCGGCGTCGCCGAACGACAGCGACCTCGTCTATGACCAGGCCATGGTCGCCGAGAAGCTCAATCGCCTGGACGACATGGAGCGCCTGCTGCGCCGGCTGATCGAGCTCAAGCCCGAAAGCCAGAACGCGTACAACGCCCTGGGCTATTCGTTCGCCGATCGCAAGATCCGCCTGGACGAAGCACGCACGCTCATTCAAAAGGCCGTGCAGCTGGCGCCGGAAGATCCGTTCATTGCCGACAGCCTGGGCTGGGTCGAGTTCCGGCTCGGCAACACCGACGAAGCCATTCGCGTGCTGGAAGCCGCCTACAAGACGCGCCCCGATCCCGAGATTGGCGCGCACTTCGGCGAAGTGCTCTGGAGCGTTGGCCAGAAGGACCGCGCGGTAACGATCTGGAAAGAAGCGTTGCTGAGCGACGCCGAGAACGAGACCCTGCAGGAAACGCTCAAGCGCCTGCGGGTCAAGCCGTAGCATGGCGCGGGCAGGGGCGCTGGTGCCAGCGCCGGCAGTGGTCGACCACGGGCGCCGCACCCTTCTGGCAGCAGGTGGCGCAGCGCTTCTCTTGATGGCGGGTTGTGCCCAGCTGTCAGGCGGCTCGTCCACACCGAAGACATCGGACAGCTGGAGCGGGCGCATGTCGCTGCGCATCGAGAGCGAACCGGTGCAGACCTTTGCCGCGCTGTTCGAGCTTCGCGGGTCCGCCGAAACTGGCGACCTCACGCTCACCACGCCGATCGGCAGCACGCTGGCCCAGCTGCATTGGGCACCCGGCGAGGCCCTGCTGAAAGACGGCAGCCGCACGCGGCGCTTCGATTCGGTCGACGCGCTGATCGAGGCGGCCACCGGTGCCGCCATTCCAGTGGGCGCATTGTTTGGTTGGCTCGAGGGCCGCAACGACCCCGTGGCCGGCTGGAAGCCCGACCTGGGGCAGCTCGGCAACGGGCGCCTGCAGGCCCTGCGCGAATCGCCGAGCCCGCGCGCGGACCTGCGCATCGTGTTCGAGCGGTCATGAAGGCCATCTACGACCTTCCCGCGCCAGCCAAGCTCAACCTCTTCCTTCACATCAACGGCAGGCGCGACGACGGCTACCACCTGCTGCAGTCGGTCTTCATGCTGATCGACTGGTGCGACACGCTGCACGTCGAACTGCGGCGCGACGGGCAACTGAGCCGCGAAGACCTGACGACCGCGCTTCCGGCGGACGACCTTGTCCTTCGCGCTGCCAGAGCCCTTCAAATGCATGCGGCGCCCGGCCAGGGCGCGCACATCGGTGTGGCCAAGCATGTGCCGGCGCAAGCGGGCATGGGCGGCGGATCTTCTGACGCGGCCACTTGCCTGCTCGCGCTCAATCGGCTCTGGGGACTGAATCTTTCACTGTCGCGCCTGGCTCACATCGGGCTGAAGCTTGGCGCCGACGTGCCTTTTTTTCTGGGTGGACACAATGCGTGGGTCGAGGGCGTGGGAGAGCAACTGACTGCGGTTACACTGCCCTCCGCGCTTTTCGCGGTGGCCAAGCCCCCCGAAGGACTCGATACCGGATTAATTTTTTCAGCAACAGATCTTGAACGTTCAACTCCTGTTGCTATAATCACAGGCTTTGCTGCAGAGAGCGAATCGCTCGAAGCCACAAACCTGAAAAGCTCGGTTCTGAGTGACTCGGTTTTCGACTTCGGCCACAACGATCTGCAGCCGGTTGCCCAGCGACTTTGCCCCGCGGTCACCGACGCCATCGAATGGCTCGGCGCCCAAGGACTGAAGGCACGGATGACCGGATCAGGAAGCGCGGTGTTCGCAAGAATGCCGCAAGCGCCGCAAGAAGCGGAACTGCTGAATGCCCCCAAGGGCTGGCAGGTTCGTCAATGCAGCAACCTGGAAGTTCATCCACTGTGTGGATGGGCAAACTGAAGATAGTCGAACGGTTCATTCGGTTCGACGCGACATATATCGGTTGATGGTGAAAACCATCGACCCGTGTAGGGGAGTCGCCAAGCTGGTTAAGGCACTGGATTTTGATTCCAGCATGCAAAGGTTCGAATCCTTTCTCCCCTGCCAAATCTTCAAAGACTGCGGCCCAACGGCCGCAGTCTGCATTTGCAGCCCACCCGCTGCAATAATCGGCGGCTTACCGGCCGCCACGCATCACCAACCTTTTGGCGGCTTCCTCAGCCAATTCGCTCAGCCGGGACGCGCTCATGCAGGCTAATCACCCTGACTTCATGGTTTTCACCGGCAACGCCAACCCTGGCCTTGCAGCGGAAATCGCGCACAACCTCGGCACCTCGCTGGGTGCTGCTCGCGTCGGTCGCTTCTCGGACGGAGAAGTCACCGTCGAGATCAACCAGAATGTGCGGGCGCGCGATGTGTTCGTGGTGCAGTCGACCTGCGCTCCGACCAACGAAAACCTGATGGAACTGCTGATCATGGTCGACGCGCTCAAGCGCGCTTCGGCCGAACGCATCAGCGCCGTGATCCCCTACTTCGGCTATGCCCGCCAGGACCGCCGCCCGCGCTCCAGCCGCGTGCCGATCTCGGCCAAGGTGGTGGCCAACCTGCTGGAAACCGTCGGCGTCGAGCGCGTGCTCACGATGGACTTGCACGCCGACCAGATCCAGGGCTTCTTCGACATTCCGGTCGACAACATCTACGCCTCGCCCGTGCTGCTGGGCGACCTGCGCGCCAAGAACTACGAAGACCTGATCGTGGTCTCGCCCGATGTGGGCGGCGTGGTTCGTGCCCGTGCGCTGGCCAAGCAACTGAACTGCGACCTCGCCATCATCGACAAGCGCCGCCCGAAGGCCAACGTCAGCGAAGTCATGAACGTGATCGGCGAGATCGACGGGCGCAACTGCGTGATCATGGACGACATGATCGACACCGCAGGCACGCTGGTCAAAGCGGCCGAAGTGCTGAAGGAGCGCGGCGCCAAGAGCGTCTACGCCTATTGCACGCACCCGATCTTCTCGGGCCCGGCCATCGAGCGCATCACCCAGGGCTCGGCCCTGGACGAAGTGGTCGTGACCAACACCATTCCTCTTTCCGATGCGGCCCTGGGCTGCGGAAAGATTCGCCAGCTCTCCGTGGCACCGCTGATCGCCGAAACGATCCAGCGAATTGCCAAGGGCGAGTCGGTGATGAGTTTGTTCTCGGACCAGGACAACCTGTTCTGATCTGAGCAAAAAGTGGGCGCCCCTCCCGTTGCGGACCGGCGCCCTTGTTGAACCGGAGTCGCACTGGTCGCGGTGGACTCTTACAGGAGCTAATTATGAAATTCGTCGCTTTTGAGCGCGCCAAGCAGGGCACGGGTGCGAGCCGCCGTCTCCGCATCTCGGGCAAGACCCCCGGCATCGTCTATGGTGGTGACACCGAGCCGCAAATGATCGAAATCGATCACAACGCGCTCTGGCACGCCCTGAAGAAGGAAGCCTTCCACGCCTCCGTGCTTGAAATGGACCTGGGCGGCAGCGTCAGCAAGGTTCTGCTGCGCAACGTGCAATACCACCCGTTCCGCCAGCTGGTGCAACACATCGACTTCCAACGCGTCGATGCCAAGACCCGCATGACCATGAAGGTGCCTCTGCACTTCAAGGGCGAGGAAGAGTCCGATGCCGTCAAGCTCGAGCACAACCTGGTCAACCACGTCACGACCGAACTGGAAGTGAACTGCCTGCCCGCAGAACTGCCTGAGTTCATCGAAGTCGACCTGTCGGGTCTGAAGAAGAACGGCACCGTCACGCTGAAGGACATCAAGCTGCCCCGCGGCGTGAAGTGGGTCAGCCACGGCAAGGTCAACCCGGTGCTGGCTTCGGCCGTCGCTCCGGCCGCCGAAGAAGTCGAAGTGCCCGCCGAAGGTGCAGTTGCTGCCGACGCAGCAGCGCCCGCAGGCAAGGGTGGCAAGCCTGCCGCCAAGACCCCGGCCGCCAAGACCCCTGCTGCCAAGACCGCCAAGAAGTAATCAACTTCCTTGCGTTTGTCGGTATGAAGGCCCGCCCCGTGCGGGCCTTTTGCTTTTGGCGGACGGGATAATCCATGACCATGATCAAGCTGTTCGTCGGCCTCGGAAATCCGGGCCCAGAGTACGAAGCCACGCGCCACAACGCGGGCTTCTGGTGGATCGACGCCCTCGCGCGCGACTGGAAACTCAACCTCGTGCCAGAGCGCAGCTACCACGGCTTCGCGGCACGCACCACCGTGGGCGGCCAGAGCATCTGGCTGCTCGAGCCGCAGACCTTCATGAACCTGTCGGGCAAGTCGGTGGGCGCCCTCGCCCGCTTCTTCAAGATCGCGCCCGAAGAAATTCTGGTGGTGCACGACGAGCTCGACGTGGTGCCCGGCCAGGCCAAGCTGAAGTTCGGCGGCAGTCATGCCGGCCACAACGGCCTGCGCGACATCCACGCGCAGCTTGGTACCGGCGACTACTGGCGCCTGCGCCTGGGCATCGGGCACCCCGGCGTGAAGTCGGAGGTCGTCAACTGGGTGCTGAAGAAGCCGCTCAAGGAACAACGTGAAGCCATCGACGACGCCATCGTGCGCACCCTGCATGCGGTTCCCGCGCTGATCGCGGGTGAGATGGAGAAGGCGACGCTGCTGATTCACACGAGCAAACCGCCCCGGCCCAAACCGCCGCGGCGGGAGCCCGGCGACGGGGGCACGCCTGCCGCCACCTAGCCGGCCACCGGAGTGCAGGGAGGGAGAGAAATAAAAATGAGCAACAGCAAGAAGAAAACGGCAAGAACGAATGCCGCAAAGAACGGGGTCGCTATTCTTTTAGTAGCGATTTCCACTTGTTCGACGGGCGTGTTTGCCCAGCATGGCGCGCAGACCTGGCGTTGTGGCAACACCTACGCCGATCGCCCCTGCGAAGGCGGCAAGACGGTCAAGGTGGACGACCCGCGCAGCGAGCAGGACCGCCGGGCGGCCGACGCCGGCGCACGCGGTCTGCAAGCCCAGGCCGACCAGCTGGAGCGCAACCGGCTGTCGCAGGAAAAAGCCGCCCACGACCGCGACCACCGGGCCGCACGCGAAGCCCGAAGCGACGCACTGGCCGAAAGGCGCCTCGCCATGTCGGAGCAGAGAGAGCGGGAGCGCGCGCGCAAGGCGGCCAGCGAGCCGCGCAAGTCCAGCATGAGTTTCAGCGGTGGCCCGAGCGCGAAGGCGGCGGGCGATGCGCCGGAGCGCAAGAAAAAGAAGCGAAAGCCAGCCGCGGACTGAATGTGACCTAGACGCCGGTGGGGGGCACCGTTGCGGCAGCCGCCGTCGTCACCTTGATTGCCGTGAGCCGCTCGTACTTCTGCATGAGCGTCTCACGGCTTTCCGCATGCTCGGGGTTCAGCGGAATGCACGCTACCGGGCAAATCTGCACGCACTGCGGCTCATCGAAGTGGCCCACGCATTCGGTGCACTTGTGCGGATCGATCTCGTAGTACTCCGCGCCCATGTAGATTGCATCGTTCGGGCACTCGGGCTCGCAGACATCGCAGTTGATGCATTCGTCGGTGATCATGAGGGCCATCTCCCGATTATCGCGGGGCCGCACGCGCAGCCCGCCGGTGAATGACAAAGGCCACATTCAAGGCACATTTGTTGCACGAGTCAGTTATGCTGCGCCCCGCCCCATGAGTCTGTTTCTACTAAAGCGCCTTGCCACGCTGATCGGCACGTTGATCGGCGCCTCGGTCATCGTTTTCCTCGTCCTCGAGATACTGCCCGGCAATGCCGCGCAGATGCTCATGGGCCCCGACGCCTCGCCTGACGCCGTCGCAGCCCTGGCCACGAAGCTCGGCCTCGACCAGCCCGCCTGGACGCGCTACTGGCACTGGATAGGCGGCCTGCTCACCGGCAACCTCGGCGACAGCTATGCCTACAGCTCGCCCGTGCTCGACCTGATCCTGGAGCGACTCGCGCTCACCGTGCCGCTCGCCATGATGGCGATGGCCCTCACCGTGGTCATTGCGCTGCTGGTGGGTGTGACCGCCGCAGCGCGCCACAACAAGCTCGGCGACGTGGGCTTGATGGGCATGGCCCAGGTCGGCATTGCCATTCCGAATTTCTGGTTCGCGATTCTGCTGATCCTCGTGTTCTCGGTGAAGTTGCAGTGGTTCTCCGCGGGCGGCTTCGAGGGCTGGGGCGAAGGCTTCTTCGCGGGCATCAAGTCGCTGCTGCTGCCTGCGCTTTCGCTCGCTGTCGTTCAGGCCGCGATCCTCGCGCGCATCACGCGATCCGCCGTGCTCGAAGTGATGCGCGAAGACTTCGTGCGCACCGCGCGCGCCAAGGGCGTGTCGCAGCGCATGGTGCTTTGGACCCACGTGCTGCGCAACGCCATGATTCCCGTCATCACCGTGATGGGCATGCAGTTCTCCGAGCTGCTCGCCGGCACCATCGTGGTGGAGAACGTGTTCTACCTGCCGGGCCTGGGCCGGTTGATTTTCCAGGCCATCAGCAACCGCGACCTGATCGTCGTGCGCAACTGCGTGATGCTGCTCGCGGCCATGGTGGTCATCGTGAACTTCGTGGTCGACGTGCTCTATGCCGTGATCGACCCGCGCATCAAGGCCAGCGACATATGAACGCCACCACTGCAACTGTCGCTCCCAGCGCCGCCGCGCTCCAGGTGCCGGGCTTCTGGCGCCGCGCGCTGCAGCACCGCAGCTTTGTGCTGGGCGGCGTGCTCACGCTGCTGCTGCTGCTGGCCGCGGGCGTCTCGCTGGTGTGGACGCCCTGGTCGCCCTACGACATGGACATGGCCAACAAGCTCAAGCCGCCATCGGGCGCGCATTGGCTGGGCACCGACACCTACGGGCGCGACGTGGGCTCGCTGCTGCTGGTGGGTGCGCGCGCCTCGATTCTTGTGGGCATGATCGCGGTCGGCATCGGCCTGGTGGTGGGCACCGCGCTGGGCCTGCTGGCCGCGGCCCGGCGCGGCTGGATCGAAGAAACCATCATGCGGCTGACCGACTTCACGCTCGCATTCCCCGCGATTTTGTCGGCCATCATGCTGACCGCCGTGTTCGGCGCGGGCATCGTCAACGCGATCATCGCGATCGGCATCTACAACATTCCGACCTTCGCGCGCATCACGCGCGCATCGGCCAACGCCATCTGGTCGCGCGAGTACGTGGCCGCCGCGCGCGCCTGCGGCAAGGGCAGCTTCGCCATCACCATGCAGCATGTGCTGCCGAACATATCGGCCGTGCTGATCGTGCAGATCACCATCCGCTTCGCCATCGCCATCCTGGCGGAAGCCGCTCTCTCGTACCTGGGCCTGGGCACGCAGCCGCCGCAGCCTTCGTGGGGCCGCATGCTCAGCGAGGCGCAAACGATGATGTTCCAGTCGCCGCTGCTCGCAGTGTTCCCCGGCATGGCGATCGCGTTCGCGGTGCTCGGGTTGAACCTGCTGGGCGACGGGCTGCGCGACCTGCTCGATCCGCGCCTGGCCCGCGCCCGGTGAACGAGGCAAGCCGAATGCCCCTTCTCCAAGTCAAAGACCTGCACATCGAGCTGCAAACGCAGCGCGGCCCCGCCGAGGCCGTGCGCGGCATCGACTTCACCCTGGAGCGCGGCGAAACGCTGGGCATCGTGGGCGAGTCGGGCTGCGGCAAATCGATCACCGTGATGTCGCTCATGGGCCTGCTGCCCTCCACCGCCAAGGTTACGGGCAGCATCCGCTTCGACGACACCGAGCTGATCGGGCGCGACGAAAAGCAGATGTGCCAGATCCGCGGCAACCGCATCGGCATGATCTTTCAGGAGCCGATGACCGCGCTGAACCCGGTGCACACCATTGCGCGCCAGGTGGGCGAGCCGCTGCGGCTGCACCGCGGCCTGTCGAAGGCCGACACGCGCAAGGAGGTGCTTGCGCTGCTGGAGCGCGTGGGCATTCCCGACGCGGCCTCGCGCCTCGATGCGTATCCGCACCAGTTCTCCGGAGGGCAACGCCAGCGCATCGGCATTGCCATGGCACTCGCCTGCGGGCCCGACCTGCTGATTGCCGACGAGCCCACCACCGCGCTGGACGTGACCATCCAGAAGCAGATTCTGGAGCTCATCCAGAGCCTGGTGGCCGAGCGCGGCATGGCGCTGATCCTGATCTCGCACGACCTGGGCGTGATCGCGCAGACGGTCTCCAAGATGCTGGTGATGTACGGCGGCAGCGTGGTCGAGAGCGGCCCCACCGAGGTCGTGTTCGCGCGCCGTGCGCACCCCTACACCCAAGGCCTGTTCGCCGCGCGCCCCGCCATCGGTGCGCCGCGCGGCCTGCGCCTGGCCACCATCCAGGGCAGCGTGCCCGAGCTGGTCGACCTGCCGCCGGGTTGCCCGTTCGCGGGCCGCTGCAGCTACACGGTGGACGCCTGCAAGATCATGCGGCCCCTGGCCACCATGCTGCCGAACGACCACGCGGTGCGCTGCATTCGGCTCGAAGAAATTGCCACGCAAGGGGCCATCGCACCATGAGCGAGACGACCACGCCGCTGCTGCAGGTCACGGACCTGGTGCGCCACTACGCGTTGCCGCGCGAAAAACTCTTCGGCCCGCCGCCGACCGTGAAGGCGCTGAACGGCGTGAGCTTTCAGGTCGAGGCCGGCAAGAGCCTGGGCATCGTGGGCGAATCGGGCTCGGGCAAGTCGACCATCGCGCGCCTGGTGATGGCGCTGGACACGCCCACCTCGGGCAACGTGCGCCTCGAAGGCCGCGACCTGCACACGCTCTCCAAGGCCGAGCTGCGCACCGCGCGGCGCGACTTTCAAATGGTGTTCCAGGACCCGTACGGTTCGCTCGACCCGCGCCAGACCGTGTCGCGCATCGTGGCCGAGCCGCTCGAAGCCCTGGCCGAAACCAGCCGCGCCGAACAGCGCGAACGCGCGTCGGAAGCACTGGCCGCCGTCGGCCTGCGCACCACCGACATGGGCAAGTACCCGCACGAGTTCTCGGGCGGGCAACGCCAGCGCATCGCCATCGCACGCGCACTCATCACGCGCCCCAAGCTCATCGTGGCCGACGAACCGGTGAGCGCGCTCGACGTGTCGGTGCAGGCGCAGGTGCTCAACCTCATGCAAGACCTGCAGCAGCAGTACGGCATCAGCTACCTGCTCATCAGCCACGACCTTGCGGTGGTCAACCACCTGTGCGACGACGTGTGCGTGGTGTGGAAGGGCAAGATCGTGGAGCAGGGCCCGCCCGCCGAACTGTTCCAGCATGCGCAGCACCCCTACACGCGCACGCTGCTCGACGCCGTGCCACGCACGCCCACCGGTGGCACGCTGCTGCCCGTCTGACACCGAAGCGTCGCCTGCCGTCCTTAGGATGAGTGGGTCATAAGCATCTGGTTGCGCGCGCACCCCGGTCTCGCGGATGATGCTTGCCCCTGGTTCGGAGGACCTCGCTTCATGCTCAAAAGACGCACCCTGCTCGCCACCGGCGCCGCAGCCCTCACCCCGCTGGCCCTGCCGACCTCGGTCTTCGCGCAGCGCAAGAAAGACGCGCTGGTGATCGGCCTCACGCTGGAGCCGACCGGCCTCGACCCCACGGCCAAGGCTGGCGCCGAGATTGCCGAGGTGGTGCTTTACACCGTCTTCGAGACGCTCACCAAGATCAACTCCGACGGCAGCGTCACGCCGCTGCTGGCCGACAACTGGGACATCTCGCCCGACCTGAAGACTTACACCTTCAAGCTCAAGCGCGGCGTGAAGTTTCAGAACGGCGAGCCCTTCAACGCGCAGAGCGTGAAGTTCTCGTTCGAGCGCGCGGCCGCGGCCAACAGCACCAACAAGGACAAGCGCACCTTCACCAACATCGCGACGCAGGTGCTAGACGAACACACGGTGGTGCTGATCAACAAGGAGATCGAGCCCGACCTGCTGTTTCTGCTGGGCCAGGCCTCGGCCATTCTGGTGGAGCCCAAGACGGTCGACACCAACGCCACCAAGCCGATGGGCACCGGCCCCTACAGGCTCGACAGCTGGGCCAAGGGCTCGAGCATCGTGCTGGCCAAGTGGGACGGTTATCGCAATGCCGACACGGTGCAGATCCGCAAGGCGAGCTTTCGCTTCATCTCGGAGCCGGCCGCGCAGACCGCCGCGCTGCTGTCGAACGACGTCGACCTGTTCCCGCATGCCTCGGTGTCGCGCAGCCTGTCGCAGTTTCAGAACGACAAGCGTTTTCAGATCGTCTTCAACGCCTCGCGCGGCAAGACCATCCTGGCCATCAACAACAAGCGCAAGCCGCTGGACGACGTGCGCGTGCGCCGTGCCATTGCCGCGGCCATCGACCGCAAGGCCGTGATCGAGGCTGCGGCGGACGGGCGCGGCGTGGCCATCGGCAGCCACTACGTGCCGGGCGCGCCGGGGTTCGTCGACACCACCGGCATCAACCCCTTCGACATCGAGAAGGCGAAGAAGCTGCTGGCCGAGGCCGGGGTGAAGACGCCGCTGGAGCTCGACCTGGTGCTGCCGCCCCCGCCCTATGCGCGCCAGGGCGGCGAGCTCATTGCCGCGCAGCTGGCCAAGATCGGCATCGTCGCGAAGATCCAGAACGTGGAGTGGGCGCAGTGGATCAGCGGCACCTACGGCAACAAGAACTACGACCTGTCGCTGATCCTGCACGTCGAGCCCTTCGACCTGGTGAACTACACCAAGCCCGAGTACTACTGGGGCTACCAGTCGGCCAGGTTCAACGAAGTGTTCGACAAGGCACGCAACGCCGCGCGCCCGGCCGACCGGCTGCGCTACCTCGGCGACGCGCAGCGGCTGCTGGCGGAAGACGCGGCCAATGTGTTCCTGTTCCAGCCGCAGTTCATTACCGTGGCGTCGCGCAACCTGCGCGGCCTGTGGAAGGACACGCCGATCTTCGTGAACGACATCGCGGCGCTGTCCTGGGGCTGAGCCGGGACTGACCCGCAACTGAAGCTCGACTGAAGCAAGCCAGCGCGCGCGCAGCGCCGCGCCCTACGGGAAGCTCCCGAGGAAAAACCGCCTCGGCCCCCGTGCCGCGGCCGTTTCGCTGCGAGAGAATGACCGGCTGTGCACGTGGCATCTTTCGTGCTGCGTGTGGTGTCTCTCGCGGCGTTGCGCCTCCCTTCGGGGCACGGTGCGCGCCGCAGCAGACATTCGACCCAGGCCCCCCGTTTTTCCGGAGATCACACGTATGTTGAACCGCCGCACCCTCCTTACCACCGCTGGCGCCACCGTTGCGCTGGCCACCCCGCTCGCCGGCATGGCGCAGGGCAGGAAGGACGCCATCGTGATCGGCATGGCGCTCGAACCGCCGGGCCTGGACCCGACCTCGGGCGCCGCCGCCGCCATTGCCGAGGTGGTGCAGTACAACATTCTGGAAACGCTCACCAAGATCAATTCCGACGGCAGCGTCACGCCGCTGCTGGCCGACAGCTGGGAGGTTTCGCCCGACCTGAAGACCTACACCTTCAAGCTCAAGCGCGGCGTGAAGTTCCAGAACGGCGAGCCCTTCAACGCCGCCACCGTCAAGTTCTCGTTCGACCGTGCCGGCGGCGAGAAGAGCACCAACAAGGACAAGCGCACCTTCGCCAACCTGAGCACGCAGGCGGTGGACGACTACACGGTGGTCGTCATCAACAAGGAGATCGACCCCGACCTGCCCTTTGTGCTGGGCCAGGCCACGGCCGTGATCGTCGAGCCCAAGAGCGCCGACACCAACGCCAACAAGCCCGTGGGCACCGGCCCCTACAAGCTGGACGCCTGGGCCAAGGGCTCGTCGCTCACGCTGAGCAAGTGGGAGGGCTTTCGCAGCCCCGCCACCGCGAAGATCAACAAGGTGACGTTCCGCTTCATCTCCGACACGGCCGCGCAGGCCGCGGCCATGCTGTCGGGCGACGTGGACGTGTTCGCGCGCATCGGCACGCGCGTGGTGCCGCAGTTCAAGATGAACCCGCAGTTCCAGACCATCCTGGCCGGTTCGCGCGCCAAGACCATTCTGGCGATCAACAACCGCAAGAAGCCGCTGGACGACGTGCGCGTGCGCCGCGCCATCCTGGCGGCCATCGACCGCAAGGCGGTGATCGAAGGCGCGGCCGACGGTTTTGGCGTGCCCATCGGCAGCCACTATGTGCCGGGCGCGGCGGGCTATGTGGACACCACGGGCATCAACCCGTTCGACATCGAGAAGGCGAAGAAGCTGTTGGCCGAGGCAGGCGTGAAGACGCCGCTGGAGCTGAAGATGACCTTGCCGCCGCCGCCGTATGCGCGCCAGGGTGGCGAGGTGATCGTGGCCCAGTTGGCCAAGATCGGCATCGTGGTGAAGGTGCAGAACGTGGAGTGGGCGCAGTGGCTCAGCGGCACGTACGGCAACAAGGACTACGACCTGTCGATCGTGTCGCATGTGGAGCCTTTCGACCTGGGCAACTATGCCAAGGCGGATTACTACTGGGGTTACCAGTCGAAGGCTTTCGACACGTTGTTCGACAAGATCAAGAGCACGGGCAACGCGGCCGAGCGCAACAAGCTGTTGGGCGATGCACAGAAGCTGCTGGCCACGGACGCAGCCAACGGTTTTCTGTACCAGCCGCAGTTTCCGACGGTCGCGAAGAAGAACGTCAAGGGGATCTGGAAGGACAACCCGATCTTTGTGAACGACCTGTCGGCGCTGTCCTGGGGCTGAATTGGCTGGCCCTGAACGGTGGGTTTGTTCAGGGCTTGCTGTTTCAGGGCGCCTTGTTCGAGGCGCGCTGTTCAGGGCGACGCTCACGAGGGCGGGGTACCTTGCTCCGCGAATGTCCCCCGGGGCTGCGCCCCTCCTCCTTTATTTCGCTGCGCAAGGCACCCCACCCTCGTGAGCGTTTTCAGAGCAGTGGTTGATCGCGCGATCACCGACAGCGTGCCCAGGTGCACAGGGCGTCGGGTGCTCCCCGCAGCGAAATAAAGGAGGAGGCCGCAGGCCGGGGGACATTCGCGGAGGGGAGCACCCGGCGGCCTGTGCACACGCCCTGAACAACGGCAGCCGAAACGGCAGCCAAACAAGGCTCAAGTAGCAGCGTACCGCCCCGGCTTGTGATTGACCCACAAGAACAGCCCCATGACCACGGCGGCTACCACGGACCACCCCACACGCTCCGGTGGAATCACGAACAGCGCGAAGAGAACCACCGTGCAGTCGATGCCGATCTGCACCTTGCCTGCCGGCCAACCGCGCTTCTCCTGAAGGTACAAGGTCAACACCGTCGCACCACCCAGGCTCGCCCGGTGACGCGCCAGAAAAAGACAACCCGTGCCCAGCATCAGCCCACCCAGCACCGCCGCAAACGCCGGGTGCAGCAACCCGATCGACAGATAGCGCGGCGCCCAGTCGGTCATCACCGACAACAACGCAATGGCCGAGAAAGTCTTGATGGTGAACGCGCGCCCCATGTGACGCCACGCGAACCAATAGAACGGCAAGTTGACCAGGAAGAACAGCTTGCCGAAGCTCACGCCGGTGGCGTAGTGAAGGATGAACGCGACACCCGCCGTGCCGCCCGTGAGCAGCCCCGCCTGGGCAAACAACATCATCGCAATGGCGACGAACAGCGTGCCAGAGAAGATCGCCTGCGCATCGTCGAAACGGGAATGGCGCAGCCAGTTGGGGGGCGAAGCTGCAGAGTCGGGGGGTGGCGCCTCCATGGAATGACTGACGCAAATCTCGCGCCAACCGCACCAACCGCGCCAACCTCACCACTCCGGCTCCAGGCTTATGCCAACTGCGTGGCGAGCAGCTCCCGCGCCCGGGTCACGAACGCCGTTTCGCCCCGGCGCCCGGGCAAAAACTCGAAGGCGACACGCGGCAAGGCCGGCAGCCCGTGCGGTGTGGTCAGCCGCGCCACGCCCTCGCTGACCGCCGACTCGTTCAGGCAGGCCACGCCCAGCCCCGCAGCCAGCGCCGACTGCAACCCCGCCACGCCAGACGCCACATGCGCCAGCGTGTACGGCACGCGCCGGCGCCGCAGCAGCGCCACCGTGAACTGGTGCAGGGAGCAGGTGTCCGGCAGGGCCAGCAGCCGCAGCGGCTCGCCGCGCACGGGCCGCATGCCTGTTGCGCCGAGCCACGCCAGCGACTCCCTGCGGATCACCGACGCGCGCGGCTGAGCGGCGGACACGCCCGCGATGTTCATCGCCAGCCCCACGTCGAATTCGCCCTGCGCATAGGCCGCGCGCATCGCATCGCTCTTCAAGATGCTCACGTGCAACCGCACGCGCGGATAGCTCTCGCCCAGGCGTGCCAGCAGTTGGGTCAGATCGCCGGGCCGAAAGTAGTCGGTGACGGCCAGACTCAGTTCGCCCTGCAGTGTTTCACCATGCAGGTCGCGAAACGCCTCGTCGCTCATCGCCAGGATGCGCCGCGCATAGGCCAGCAAGCGCAGCCCCGCTTCGGTGGGCGCGACGCCCGCCTTGCTGCGCGTGAGCAGCGACTGCCCCGCACGCGCTTCCAGCTTGCGAATCTGCTCGCTGACCGACGACTGCGACAGAAACACACGCGGCGCGGCGGCCGTGAGGCTGCCCGCGTCGACAACCGCCACCAGCGTGCGCAGTTGCTCCAGATCGAAACCTTGCATGACACATCCATCCGTTTAATCGATGGAAGCCATCATATCTTCCCGCTTTTCCGATGGTGGCCGAGTTCCCACAATCACCCCATCTGCCACCCATTCATTCATTCAGGAGCCACCATGCCGCACATCGTTGTCCACCTCTCCGGCGAGCCCGACGCCGCCCTCGCCCGCCAGACCGTCGACACCGTCGCCGAGCTCACGCAGCAGGTGCTGGGCAAGAAGCTGCCGGTGATCGCCATCACCGTGCAGTACATCGCCGCCGACGCCTGGTTCATCGGCGGGCAGTCGCTGGCCTCGCTCGACAAGTCGGCCTTTCACCTGGACATCAGCATCACCGACGAAACCAACACCAAGGCCGAGAAGGCGCGCTATCTGCGCGAGGTGCACGCGGCCATGGCCCGGCTGCGGCCCGACCTGCACGAGGTGTCTTACATCCATGTGATCGACGCGCGCGGCGCGGCCTACGGCTACGGCGGCAAGACGCAGGAGCACCGGCACCAGCAGGCCGGCGTCTGATGCGTTGAAGCCATGGCGAGGGCATGGCACCATGCCGCCATGCCCCTCGGAAATTCGCTCGTCGCCGACAGCCTCGGCAACCCCCTCACCCTCGACGACCCCGCCAGCTTGCCGCGGGTCGACGATTTCGTCATGGGCTTCATCTCGACCGAGGCACGCGCGGTCAACCTGATTGCGCTGGCCGACACCGATGCGAGCCCCATCGTGCAGGCCTACTGCGCCACGCTGCACCTGTTTGCCGAGTCGCGCGAGGCCGTGGCCAACGCGCGGCCGTTCCTGGCCAAGGCCCGTGCCGGCGCCGCGCGTGCCACGCCGCGCGAGCAGCGCTACATCGCGGCCATCGAGGCCTGGGCCGACGGCGACATCGCACGGGCCATCGCGCTGCATGCGGAGCAGGCGCGCGAACACCCGCGCGACCTGGTGTCGGTCAAGCTGGGCCAGTACCACTGCTTCAACACCGGCGACTGCCCGGGCATGCTGCGCCTGGCACTCGCCGTGCTGCCGCATGCGAGCGAGGTGCCCTATGTGCACGGCATGGCGGCCTTCGGCTACGAACAGTGCCACCTGATGCGCGAGGCCGAGGCCAGCGCGCGCCGGGCCATCGGCCTGTGCCGCAAGGAGCCGTGGGCACACCATGCGCTGGCGCATGTGATGCTCACCGAAGGCCGGCTCGCCGAAGGGCTGGCGTTCATGCAGAGCGTGAGCGACACGTGGAGCGGGCTCAACTCGTTCATGGTCACGCACAACTGGTGGCACGTGGCGCTGTTCCTCATCGACCTGGGCCGCGACGCCGAGGCGCTGGCGGTGTACGACGCGCATGCCTGGGGCGTGGCGAAGGACTACTCGCAGGACCAGATCGGCGCGGTGTCTCTGCTGGCGCGGCTGGAGCTGGCGGGCATCGACGTGGGGGCGCGCTGGGACGACGTGGCGCACTACCTGCTGCAGCGCCAGGCCGACCATGTGCTGCCCTTTCTCGACCTGCAGTACCTCTACGGCCTGGCACGCGCCGGCCGGCCCGAGGCCGATGCGCTGTTGCGCAACATCGAGGCCTTTGCACCGACCGCGCCGCCGTCGACCCGCGCCGCCTGGCAGCGCGTGTGCGTGCCGGCCGCGCACGGCCTCGTGGCGCATGCGCGCGGCAACCTGGCGGCAGCGGTCGAGGGGCTGGGCGTGGCGCTGCCGCGCATGATCGAAATCGGCGGCAGCCATGCGCAGCGCGACCTGTTCGAGCAGTTGTACCTCGACGCGCTGGTGCGCACCGGCACCCCGGCCACGCTGACCGGTGCGCAAGGCATCCTGCAGCAGCAGCTCAACGGGCAGCCGGAGTCGCTGCGTTTGCGGCGGCAGGCGGGCGCGGTGTACGAGAAGCTGGGGCTGGGCGCGCTGTTGCGTGCGCCGCCAAATACCTGAGCGCGCTGCTTGGTACCTGCGCGCGCCGGTCGCGCCTCAGTCCTTGTTCAGGTGGCGCGTCTGGTCGTAGGTCGGCTGCGGCGGCAGGTCGGCCAGGTGGCGCGTGTCGGCCCAGTCGACGATCTCGATGTCGCTCGGGCGGCCCGGGTCGGCCATGCGGATGCGGTTGAAGCCCGCATTGGGAATGTCGCTGTGCCGCGGCCCGCTCAGGCTCAGGCCCTGCGCGGTGCGCCACACCATGTCGAGCACGCCGCCGTGCGTGACCACGATCAGCCGCTGGCCCCGGTGCGCGGCGGCGATGGTGCCCAGCGCCGCAATGATGCGCGTGTGAAATTCGCGGGCCGTCTCGCCCTCGGGCATGGCGTGGTCCTCGCGGAACTCCAGCCACTCTTCCCAGGCGCGCGGATGCAGGGTCTGTATTTCGTCGGAGCGCATGCCCTCGACCACGCCGAAGAACTGCTCGCGCAACCCCGCCGAGGTGACCACCGGCAGCGACAGTTGCAGCGCGGCGGGCGCGGCGGTCTGCTGCGCGCGCATGAGGTCGCTGCTGACAATGTGCTGAACCGCGGTCTCGCTGGCCAGCCGCAGGCCGAGGCGGCGCGCCTGCTCGTGGCCGATGTCGTTGAGCGGCACATCGGCATGGCCCTGGAAGCGCAGCTCGCGGTTCCACGCGGTTTCGCCGTGGCGGATCAGGATCAGGTCGGTGGTGGTGTCGGGTTTAGGCGTTGGCATTGCCGCCCATTTTCCACCGTGCGGGCCGGGCTCAGGCTCTGGCAAAAGCCAGCTGTTGCACGGCCACCACCGCATCGGCCGCGGGCAAGGCGCCCAGTCGCACCGGGGACGGCGTGAGCAGCGACAGCACCCAGGCCATGGTCAGGCCGCCGACCATGGCGCACACCACCACCACGGCGGTGTAGGCAATGGCCTTGTCGCCCGGGCACTTCATGAGCACCGGCAGGCCGGTGTAGAGCAGGTACACGCCGTACAGCGCCGCCAGCGCACCAATGACCGACAGCGACGGCAGCAGGCTGAAGATGCCCCCCACGAAGGCGGCCGTGCTGGCATAGGCCGACAGCTTGAGCGCACCGATCTGGCTGCGGGTGCCCTCGAAGGTGGGCGCCATCGCGTCGATGATGAGCGCAAGCAGCAACACCATCACCAGCGACAGCACGTAGCCCACCACCATGTTGGCGATGCCCGAGGAAATCGGCACGCGAAAGCGCATGCCGAAGGCCCCCAGCCCCACGAACGACAGGCCGATGAAGCTCGCCACCGCCGGAATGAGCGCGAGGATCATCACGTAGTTCTTGTAGATGGAGGCGGCATCGGCCGGCTCCTCGTCGATGGCCAGCCAGGTGAGCTTGGGCCTGAGCAGGATGGACTGGACGCGGTCAACCAGGTTCATGAGGGGTCCTCGGCATGGATGACAAAGTATGTCGAGCCCGGCCCAGGCTGGCTGCTGGCCAGGAAGCCTATGCCATGGCCTGTGTCGCCACACTGGCGTGCGCCTTCGCGCAGAATCGATCTCCATGCCAAACCTCGTCCTTCTGCCCGGCCTCGCCTGCGATGCACGCATCTGGGAAGCCCAACTGCCCGCCCTCCCCGCCGCCTTCAACGCCCGCGTGAGCGACACCCAACTGCACAACGACACCATCGAGGGCATGGCCGCGGCCGTGCTGCGCGACCACCACGGCCCGCTGGTGCTGTGCGGCGCGTCGATGGGCGGCATGGTCGCCATGGAGGCGGCCCGCCAGGCGCCCGAGCGCATTGCCGGCTTGGCGCTGCTGGGCACCAGCGCGCGGCCAGAAACACCCGACATGTTCACGCTGCGCGAAGGCGCCATCGAGTGCTTCGAGCGCGGCGAGGTGCGCGAGATGATCGAGCCGAACGTGTTCTTCGCGTTTCACCCCACGCAGGCCGCCGACCCCGTGATGGTGCAGCGCTACCTCGACATCGTGCTGGGCGCGGGCGCCGAGCAGCTCATTCGCCAGAACCGCGCGGTGATGCGCCGGCCCGACGCGCGCCAGCACCTGCCCCTGCTGCAGGCCCCGGTGCTGCTGATGTGCGGCGACAGCGACCGGCTGGCCGCACCCGAGTGCACGCGCGAAATGGCGGCGCTGCTGCCGCGACGCGAGGTGGTGTGGATCCCCGAATGCGGCCACATGCTGACGATGGAAAAGCCCGACCTGGTGAATGCCGCGCTCAACGCCTGGCTGGGCCGGGAGTTTCCCGCAGCCTGAGCCCGTTCAGGGCTGTGTGCCCTGAGCCGGTTCAGGGCCGCGCGCCCTGGTCTGCGAACCGCGCGACCGCGAACTCGACGAAGGCCAGCACCGACTTCTGCATCTGCTGCCGGCTCGGGTAGAGCAGCGACAGGCTGACCGACGACTGCCCGTAAGCAGGCAGCACGCGCCGCAGCCGCCCTGCGTCCAGGTCGCCCCGGATCACCACTTCGGGCAGCAGCGCTATGCCCAGCCCCTCGACGGCCGCGTCGCGCAGCAGGCCCATGGCGTTGGCGCAAAAGCGGCTGCGCACCGCCAGGCGGGTTTCGCCGTCGGGCCCGGTGAGCACCCAGTCGCGCTGGCTCTGGTTGGGCGCGCTGCGCAGCGTGAGGCAGTCGTGCACGGCCAAGTCTTCCAGGCTGCACGGCACGCCGTGCTCGCACAGGTACGCGTCGCTGGCGGCCAGCACCACGGCCGTGCTGGCGAGCAGGGTGGCGATCAGGCGGGAGTCTTCGAGCTTGCCGGCGCGAAACGCAATGTCGATGCCGTCGCCGATCACGTCGACCAGCGCGTCCTGCGCGAATATTTCGAGCCGCACTTTGGGGTGCAGCGCACGAAACTCCTTGATCCAGCGCAGCGGAAACCAGTCGAAAAAGTCCGACGGCGCCGCAATGCGCAAAGTGCCGCTGACCACCGACACGCCGTCCAGCACCTCCTGGATCACGTCGCCAATGGCGCTGAAATGCGCTTCGCAGCGCGCCAGCAGCAGCTGGCCGGCCTCCGTGAGCATCAGGCGCCGGGTGGAGCGCTGCATGAGGCGCACGCCCAGCTGGGCCTCGATGTTCTGCACCTGGCGGCTCACGGTGCTGGCGGGCATGCCCAGCGCCTCCCCGGCCCGGGCAAAGCTGCCGAGGCGGGCCACCTGCAGAAAAAGAGCCAACTCGTTGAGGTCCACGAAGGACCGTTTGCCAAAGCTCAGCAAGCTCAATTTCAGGTTCCGGAAAGATCGACGAAGCAACAAAGCACCGCACGGGGCCACACATCATTTCCATAATGCCCCAGCCGCCTCCCGGCAGACACCGCGCCGCGCTGTGGGGCAACAGCGCGTCATTCAGCAATTCGATTCAGCGCTTTTCTGGAAGTCTCTCGTGCACAAAAAGCTCTAATTTCCTGTTCAACACGGCCGATAGAAGTAAGTAATGCGTTTTACAGGGCTTGTACCGGGTGTGGGCTTTCGGTGCATTGGCATGGCTTTCTTCATCAACTTCATCAACTACCGTGAAAAATCTAAAAATCAGTGCGCGTCTGGGTCTGGTGTTCGGGCTGCTGCTGCTGCTGCTGGCCGTCATTGCCTTCGTGGGCATCAACCGGCTGCGCTCCCTGGACGCCAACACCACCCGCATCACCTCGAACATCTCGCCCAAGATCGAGGCGGCGCGCGAGATGTCCTATGTGGCGATGGACATCGCCCGGATCACGCGCAACCTGCTGCTCACCCAGGGCGCTGAGCAAAGCGCCAACCGCGCAACGATGGACAAGGCAAGGGCCGACACCGACAGGCAGGTGGCCGCGCTCGACCAGCTCGTCAACACCGACCGCGGGCGCACACTGCTGGCCGCGGTGAAGGCCACGCTGAACGACTACAGGGCCTTCACCAACACGGTGGTCGAGCTGGCCATGGCCAACCGCACGCAGGAAGCCACGCAGGCGCTCTATGGCGAGCGCCTGAAGACCCAGGCCGCCTACTTGGCCTCCTTGCGCGAGCTGGTCGAGTTCCTGAGCAAGCAGATGGAAGACGCCGCGCTCGCGGCCCACGACTCCGCTGAAACCGCCACCAGCCTCATGGTGGCCGCGGCGCTGCTGGCCGGGCTGATCGGCGTGGTGTCAGCCTGGCTGATCACCCGCTCGATCACCGTGCCGCTCGCACACGCCGTCGAGGCGGCCGACCGCGTGGCTGGCGGCGACCTCAGCGCGGCCATCGTGGCGCGGTCCACCGACGAAACCGGCCAGATGCTCGCGGCGCTGCAGCGCATGCAGGAAAGCCTGGCGCGCACCGTGGGCCTGGTGCGTGGCAATGCGGAGGGCGTGGCCACCGCCAGCGCGCAGATTTCTCAGGGCAACGAAGACCTGTCTTCGCGCACCGAGCAGCAGGCCAGCTCGCTGGAGCAGACCGCCGCGTCCATGGAAGAGCTGACCTCCACGGTCAAGCAGAACGCCGACAACGCCCGCCAGGCCAACCAGCTGGCGGTGTCGGCGTCGGAGGTGGCGGTGAAGGGCGGCGACGTGGTGGGCAAGGTGGTGTCGACCATGGCGTCGATCGATGCGTCGTCGCGCAAGATCGTGGAGATCATCGGCACCATCGACGGCATTGCGTTCCAGACCAACATCCTGGCGCTGAACGCCGCGGTGGAAGCCGCGCGCGCGGGCGAGCAGGGGCGCGGCTTTGCGGTGGTGGCCTCCGAGGTGCGCAACCTGGCGCAGCGCTCGGCGGCGGCGGCCAAGGAAATCAAGGACCTCATCGGCGACTCGGTGAGCAAGGTGGACGCCGGCACGGCGCTGGTGGGCGAGGCCGGCCGCACCATGGGCGACATCGTGGGCAGCGTGCGCCGGGTGACGGACATCATGGGCGAGATCACCGCGGCCAGCCAGGAGCAGACCTCGGGCATCGAACAGATCAACCAGGCCATCTCGCAGATGGACCAAGTGACGCAGCAGAACGCGGCGCTGGTGGAAGAAGCGGCCGCCGCGGCGGCGTCGCTGCAGGACCAGGCGGGCGGCTTGCTGCAGGCGGTCAGCGTGTTCACGCTGGAAGAAGGCCGACCAGGCAGCGCTCCCGTGGCGGTGGCACCGCTGGCCAGGCCCGCGCTCCACACGAAGCAGAAGGCGGCCCCCAAGGGCATGCCCCTGGCCGGTGCGCGCTTGAGGACTGCGGCCGCTTCGCCCAAGATGGCCATGGCGAACACGGCGCCAGGGGACTGGGAACAGTTCTGAGGCGGGGCCCGCGCGGCCTCAGTGCAACTGGCCGCCGGTCTCGCGCACGTCGTGCTTCACCGCGAGCGCGGTGGTCACGGTGATGCGCAAGGCGTTGACCAGCATGTCGAGCGGCAGGCTCGGCGCACCCGCAAAGCGTGCGGCCTGCTCGGGCAGGTAGGGAATGTGGATGAAGCCGCCGCGCACGCCCGCGTCGGCGTGCAGCGCAATGCGGTGCATCAGCCCGTAGAAGAGGTGGTTGCACACGAAGGTGCCCGCGCTGTTCGACACCGAGGCCGGTACGCCAGCCGCGCGCAGTTCGCGCACGATGGCCTTGATGGGCAGCGTGGAGAAATACGCCGCCGGCGCGCCCGGCACCACCGGCACGTCGATGGGCTGGCGGTGGTGGTTGTCGGGCACGCGCGCGTCGTCGATGTTGATGGCCACGCGCTCGGGTGTGAGTTCCGCGCGCCCGCCGGCTTGGCCAATGCACACGACCAGCCGAGGCTTCAGCTCGTCCATCGCGCGGTTCAAGGTGTCGAGGGCGTCACCGAAAACGCAGGGCACCAGCCGCGCATGCACCGTGGCCGGCCCGGTCTTCCAGCCGTCGAGCATGCGCACCGCTTCCCAAGAGGGGTTGATCGCTTCCTGCTCGAAGGGCTCGAAGCCCGTCAGCAGCACGTTGAGCGGCTTGGCGGCCACGGCCATGGTCCGGTCTGCGCGTGTGGGGCCGTCAGGCCAGCGCCTGGACGGCAATGCCTTCCTGCTGCAGCCGCTCGCGGATGCGGCGCGCAAAGGCCAGGGCATGGGCGCCGTCGCCGTGCAGGCACACGCTCTGCGCGTTGACCGGCACGGTGCTGCCGTCGATGGCGGTCACGCGGTGGTCGCGCACCAGCGACAGCGTTTGTGCGATGGCCTGCGCTTCGGTCTCGATCAGCGCGCCCGGCTGGCTGCGCGGCACCAGGCTGCCGTCGGGCATGTAGCCGCGGTCGGCAAACACTTCTTCCACCGGCGTGAGGCCGGCGCGGCGGGCCGCGTCGATCATGTGGCTGCCCGCGAGGCCGAAGAACTTGAGCGTGGGGTCGAAGCGGCGCACCGCCTCGCACAGCGCCTGCGCGAGCTCGGGCTCCTTCACGGCCTGGTTGTAGAGCTGGCCGTGCGCCTTCACGTGCGACAGCGTGCCGCCCTCGGCCTTCACGATGGCCGCCAGCGCGCCCACCTGGTAGAGCACGTTGGCCACGATCTCGTCGGGCGGCAGGTGCATGGTGCTGCGCCCGAAGTTCTCGCGGTCCGGAAAGCTCGGGTGCGCGCCAATGGCCACGCCGTTCTTCAGCGCCCAGCGCACGCACTGCTGCATGGTCTTGGCGTCGCCGGCGTGCCAGCCGCAGGCGATGTTGGCGGAGCTCACCAGCGCGAGCAGTTCTTCGTCGCTGCCGGCGCCTTCGCCGAGGTCGGCATTGAGGTCGATTTGCATGGGGAATGTCCTTCCGGGGGGCCGTTTTGCAAAGTCTATGCCGCACCCGGCCAGCCTGCAGCGGCCAGGCCTTGCGCCACCTGCGCCAGGTAGCGTTGCTGCGCGGCCCAGGCGGCCAGCGCCTGCGTCGGGTCGACCTGCACCAGGCGCAGCCTGCCGTTGAGCGGCGCCTGCGCCAGCTTCCACAGGTCGGCGCGAATCACCACGCCGATGCGCGGGTAGCCGCCGGTGGTCTGCGCGTCGCCCATCAGAATGATCGGCTGGCCCGAAGGCGGCACCTGCAGCGTGCCGGGAATCACGCCCGACGAAAGCATGTCGCCGCTGCGCTTGCGCTTGAGTTCGGCGCCCGCAAGGCGGCTGCCCATGCGGTTGCTTTGCGGCGTGATGCGCCAGCGCTCGGCCCACAGCTGCTCGCGCGCGGCCAGCGTGAACAGCTCGAACTCGGGGCCGGGCAGCACACGCAGCGCGATGGCGCCGTCGGGCTCATCCGTGCCCGTGCCGCCGTCGGGGCCGCGCACGCCGAACGCCCGGCGCTCGCGCTGCGCGGCGCTCAGGCGCGACGCACCCAGCGGCAGACGGTCGCCCTTGCGCAGCGCGCGGCCTTCATGCCCGCCGAAGCCGGCCTTCAGGTCGGTGCTGCGCGAGCCCAGCACCGGCGCCACGTCGATGCCGCCCGCCACCGCGAGCCAACTGCGCAGGCCGACCTTCTTCGCACCCGGCGCGTTGGCGCCAGAGAGCTTCAGCGTCTGGCCGGCCGCCACGGACACGCTCCAGCAGGGCCACAGCGGCACGCCGTCGAGGCTGGCGCTGAAGTCGTCGCCGGTGAGCGCGATGCGGGTGTCGGTGTCGAACTGCAGCTCGCAGCCGCCCATGGTGAGCTCCAACCCCGCCGCGCCGTCGGCATTGCCCACGAGCCGGTTGGCCAGCGTGAGCGAGAGCACGTCGAGCGCGCCGCCCGGGCAGATGCCCAGCTCGCGATGGCCGTGCCGGCCCAGGTCCTGCACCGACGCAAGCAGGCCGGGTTTGCGGATGACGATCATGTCTGCACGCTCTCGACGACAAAACGCACGCGGTCGCCGGGGCGCAGCAAGGTGGGCGGTTCGGCCTTCGGGTCGAACAGTTCGAGCGAGGTGCGCCCGATGAGCTGCCAGCCGCCCGGCGACACCAGCGGATAGATGCCGGTCTGCTCGCCGCCGATGCCCACGGAGCGCGCCGGCACCGCGGTGCGCGGCTCCGCGCGGCGCGGCGTGGCCAGCTCGGGCGGCAGGCCGCCCATGAATGCGAAGCCCGGCAGAAAGCCGAGCAGGTAAACGATGTATTCGCCGCCGCTGTGGCGCCGCACCACCTCGGCCGGCGTGAGGCCCGTGTGGGCGGCCACGTCGGCCAGGTCGGGGCCGTGCTCGCCGCCATAGGCCACGGGGATCTCGACCAGGCGGCCCTCGATGGCGCCGACCGACAGCCTGGGCCAGGCCTGGAGCACGTTGGCTGTGAGCGTGTCGAGGTCGATTGCGGTCGGGTCGAAGGTGAGCGTGAGGTTGTTCATGCCCGGCAGCGTTTCGCCGACGCCGGGCCATTGCCGCGCATGCTCGGCCAGGGCCCAGATGCGCTGCTGCTGCGCCAGCGTGGCGGGCGCGGGCAGTTCGCACAGCAACGCCGCATCGCCCAGCAGATGAAGCCGGGGAGGTGGGGTGCCGCTCATTGCGGCTTATTCACGACCGAGGCTGCGGACCTTGGCGGCCAGCTTCTGCTCCACGTTGGGAGAGACGAACTTGTGGACCTCGCCGCCGAGCATCGCAATCTCGCGCACGAAGGTGCTGGAGATGAACTGGTACTTGTCGCTGGGAGTCAGAAACACGGTTTCGACGTCGGGCATGAGCGAGCGGTTCATGCCCGCAAGCTGGAACTCGTAGTCGAAGTCGGTCACGGCGCGCAGGCCGCGCACCATGGCCTTGCCGCCGCGCGCCACGACGAAGTCGCGCAGCAGGCCGGAGAAGCTCTCCACGGTGACCTGGTCGCTGTAGGGCTTGACGGCCTCGCAGGCCATGTCCATGCGTTCGGTGAGTGTGAACAGCGCCTTCTTGTGGTGACCGGCCGCGACAGCGACGATCACCTTGGAGAAGAGCTGGGTTGCGCGCCGCACCACGTCCTCGTGACCGAGGGTGATGGGGTCGAAAGTGCCGGGGTATACCGCGATCACGTTGCTGGCCATGGTTGCTTCTTCCTCATGCTGCCGGTGCGGCTTGTTCGGCGGATTATGCAGTCCCCTGCGACACGGGCCGCAGCAGATGGGCGTGCACGGCGCCGGCCTTCAAATAGCGAAAACCGACCAGGCCGAACACGGCCAGTTCCTCGTCGCTCCAGCGGCGCGGCGCCTCCAGGTACACCGAGCCACCGGCACGCACCGCACGCGCCGCGGCACGCAACGAAGGCTCGTAGAGCGCGGTGCTTTCGAAGGGCGGGTCGAGGAACACGGCGTCCAGGCTGCCCGCGGGCACGCGCTCCAGCGCGGTGAGGCCGTTGCCGCGCTCGATGCGCACGGCCTCGGCCGAGAGCTTGGTCTTTGCGGCCTGCAGCTTTGCGGCCAGTTCGGCGTCCTGCTCGCACAGCAGCACATTGGCCGCGCCGCGCGAGGCGGCCTCCAGGCCCAGCGCGCCGGTGCCCGCGAAGGCGTCGACGCACTCCCAGCCCGGCAGCAGTCCGCCGCCGACACCGGCCAGGCTGGCAAGCCAGTTGAAGAGGGTTTCGCGCACGCGGTCGGGCGTGGGGCGCAGGCCGGGCTTGTCGGCCACGGCAAGGCGGGTGCGCTTCCATTCGCCGCCGATGATGCGCACCTCGCTGGGCTTGGAGGGGGCCTTTGGCTTGCCGGGGGTGCCGGGCTTGGCGGATTTTGCGGATTTGGCCGACTTGGTCGGCTTGGCGGGCTTGCCGGACTTGGCCGCTTTGGCGGAAGGGCCAGGTCGGGCTGAGGAAGTGCGGAGGGCGGAGGCGGCTTTCTGAGGCATGCGGCGAGCTTAACGCCGCCGCATGCGCAGAAATGTCAGAGCCCGCTGAGCGCGCGCCGCGCCAGCATGGCGGCCAGCACGAGCATGGTGCCGCCGATCAGCGCGTCGAGCATCTGCCAGGCGCGCGGCCGGGCGAACACCGGCGCGAGCAGCCGCGCACCGAAGCCCAGCGCGGTGAACCACAGCACGCTGGCCGTGGTGGCGCCCGCCACGAACCACAGCTTGAGCAAGCCCGGGTGCTGCGCGCCCGCGCTGCCCACCAGCAGCACGGTGTCCAGGTAGACGTGCGGGTTCAGCAGCGTGAAGCCGGCCGCCTGCGCCACCACCGCCGCGCGCGACAGCGATGCGCCCTGCGCCACGGCCTGCAGCGCAACGGTCTGGCGCGAGCGCCACAGCGCCTTCAGCCCGTAGGCGCAGAGAAAGGCTGCGCCGAGCCCCGCGAGCGCGGTGGCCAGCATCGGGCGCCCCTGCAGCGCCTGCGCCATGCCGGCCACGCCGGCGCCGATCAGCACCGCGTCGCTGGCCGCGCAGAACAGCACCACCGCGCCCACATGCTCGCGGCGCAGGCCCTGGCGTAGCACATAGGCGTTCTGCGCGCCGATGGCGACGATGAGCACCAGGCTCATGAAGAGCCCGTGGAGGAAGGTGGTGGTGGTGATTTCGGCAGACATGGTGCGAGCTTGCCGTTCGCCGCCAGTTAACTCAAACTAAACCTTCTAACTTCGATTCAGTTCAACTTAATTCCATATGCTCGACTACGCCGCCCTGAACGCCCTTGCCGCCGTGGTGCGCGAGGGCAGCTTCGAGCGCGCCGCGCGCGCGCTGAACGTCACGCCCTCCGCGGTGTCCCAGCGCATCAAGCAGCTGGAGGAGCGCACCGGCGGCGCGCTGCTGGTGCGCGGGCAGCCCTGCGTGGCCACCGAGGCGGGGCTGCAGCTGTGCCGGCATGTGGAGCGCGTGGGCATGCTGGAGCACGAGCTGCGCGACGCCCTGCCGGCGCTGGGCATGGACAGCGGCAGCGGCCAGGCACACGAGCGCGTCACGGTGCGGGTGGCGGTGAACGCCGACAGCCTGGCGACGTGGTTCGTCTCAGCCGCGGCGGCCTTCACCCTGCAGGAGCCGGCCGCGCTGCTCGACCTCACGGTGGACGACCAGGACCACACCGCCGAGCGGCTGCGCAGCGGCGCGGTGCTGGCGGCGGTCACCGCGCTGGCGCAGCCGGTGGCGGGCTGCAACAGCGAGGCGCTGGGCACGATGCATTACGTGGCAGCAGCCAGCCCCGACTTCGTGCGCATGCATTTCGCCAAGGGTGTGGGCGCCCGCACGCTGGCGCAGGCGCCCAGCCTGGTGTTCGACCGCAAGGACCGCCTGCAGGCACGCTGGGTGCGGCGCATCTGCCACCGCAATGTGGAGACGCCGCGCCACTGGATTCCGTCGCCCAACGCCTTCGTCGAGGCGGCGTGCGCGGGCATGGGCTGGGGCATGCATCCGGCCAGCATGGTGGCCGATGCAATTCGGCAGGGCGCGCTGGTGGCGCTGGTGCCCGGCTCCACGCTGCCGGTGCCGCTGTATTGGCAGCAGGCGCGCGCGGCGGCGCGCATGCTCGAGAAACTGGGGGCCGCGGTGCGCGCGGCCGCCCGCCAGGGCGCGCACGCGCTGACCTGAACGCCCCTGATCAGGCCTTCAGGGCTGCGCCTTGGCGGTCTTGGCGTCCTTGCCGCCCACCACCACCGTCACCATGCGCTCGGGCTGCAGCTTGCGCTGAAACGCCGCCTTGATGTCGGCCGCCGTGACCGCGTTCATGCGCGCGGTCCAGGTGTCGAGGTAGTCCAGCGGCAGGTCGTGCCAGGCGATGTTGGCCACGTTGCCGATCAGCTTGCGGTTGCTGTCCAGCAGCAGCGGAAAGCCGCCTATCACGTTGTCCTTGGCGGCCTTCAGTTCGCTGGCGGTCGGGCCTTCGGCCACGAATTTGGCGAGCACTTCGCGCGACATCTTCACGGCGTCGTCGGCCTGGTCGGGCCGGGTCTGGAAGCCGATGCGAAACGCACCCGCCTCGAGCCCCGGCGCAAAGCCGCTGTAGATGCTGTAGGTCAGGCCGCGCTTTTCGCGCACCTCGTTGGTCAGGCGCGAGACGAAACCGCCGCCGCCCAGCACATAGTTGCCCAGCGTGAGCGCGAAGTGGTCCGGGTCGTTGCGCGGGTAGCCGGGCTGGCCGATGAAGACGTGGGCCTGGGCCGAGTCGAACGCAATGCGCTCGTCCTTCGCCGCGGTCAGCGCAGCCACAGGCGCAATGGCCGGCAGCGGCGGGCAACTTTGCGTGGCGGGCAGGCGCGACAGCAGCGCCGTCGCCAGCGTCTCGGCCTCGGCGCGCGTGACCGCGCCCACGATGCTGAGCTTGGCGCGGCACGGCACGATGAGCTGCTCGTAGCGCTGGCGCATGGCGGCGGTGTCGATGCGCGCCAGCGTTTGTTCCGTCACCTCCTGGCCGTAGGGATGCACGCCGTACACCGCCTGCGCGAAGGCACGGCCCGCAATGGTCGCGGGCTTGGTGTTGGCCTCCTTGATGGCGGCGTTGATGCGTTCGCGCTCGCGCTGCCACACGTCGTCGGGGAAGGCCGGCTCGCCGATCTCGCGCGAGGCCAGCGTGACGGCCTTGTTCAACAGCGCCGGGTCGGACAGCGAGCGCAGCGAGTAGCTGGTGCGGTCGGTGCCCGCGCTCACGTCGAAGCTGGCGCCCAGGTCGGCCCAGGCTTCGCCCAGGGCGTTCTGGTCGAGCGCGGGTTCGCCGTTCTTGCCGGCGCGCACGCCCTTCTCGACCATGGCCGAGGCGGTGCTCGCCAGGCCGGCCTGCGCCGCCGGGTCGCGGCGGCTGCCGGCGTCGAAGTCGACCTGCACGTCGACGATCGGCAGCGCATTGGTGGCCACCAGATAGATCTTGGCACCGTTGGCCAGCGTCCAGTGCTGAATGGGCAGCGCGGCCTGTGCGCTCGTCATGCCGAAAAGAGCAGTGGCGCTCGTCAGCAGTGCGTACCGGGCTATTTTTTTGAGAGTGAACATGAAATTCGTACCTTTCAGCGCAGTTCGCCTGCGGGGGCCGCAAAGCCGCGGCCGCGCTTGGCTTCGGGCGGAAGGGGCCGCAGCGTGGCCACCGTGAGCTGGTCGTCGCCGAAATACTTGGCGGCCACGGCCTGCACCTGCGCGGCCGTCACGGCCTGCAGCCGCGCGACGATGCGCTCGCTGGCGTCCAGCGGCAGGCCCTGCACCCAGTTGCTGCCGAGTTCGCGCGCCTGCGCCATCACGGAGTCGCGCTTGTAGGTTTCGCTGGCCACCCATTGGGTCTTGACGCGGGCGAGTTCGGCCTCGCCCACGCCGTCTTTCGCGACACGGGCCACCTGCGCACGCAGCGCGGCCTCGACCACCTCGGCGCTCTTGCCGGCGGCAGGCACGCCGTCGAGCACGAACAGCTGCGGACCGCGGCCGACAAAGCCCGAATAGGCGCCGGCCGAATCGGCCACGCGGTCGGGGCCTTGCGTGAGCGCGCGGTCCAGCCGCGCGCCGGCGTAGCCGTCGAGCACGGCCGACAGCACCACCAGCGCCCAGGCGTCGCTGTTGGCGTCGTCGATGCCGGCGAGCTGCGGCGCGCGGAAGGCCAGCGACACATAGGCCTGCTCGGCCGGGGCCTTGAACTCGATGCGGCGAACGCCGCGCTGCACCGGCTCCACGCGCGGCTTGCGCGCGGGCACGGCGCGCGCGGGAATGCGGCCGTAGTACTTGTCGGCCAGGGCGCGCACCTGCGCCACGTCGACGTCGCCGGCCACCACCAGCACGGCGTTGGCGGGCACGTACCAGCGCTTGTGGAAGTCGCGCACGTCCTCGGGCGTCATGGCGTCCAGGTCGCTCATCCAGCCGACCACCGGGCGGTGGTAGGGCGAGGCGATGAAGGTGGCGGCGTTCTGCTGCTCGCCGAGCAGCGCGCGCGGCTGGTCTTCGGTGCGCAGGCGGCGCTCTTCCTTGACCACCTCGATCTCGCGCTTGAACTCGTCGTCGGGCCACAGGTTGTTGGCGAAGCGGTCGGACTCCAGCTTCATCACCTGCTCCAGGCTGCCGACCGGAATCTGCTGGTAGTAGCCGGTGTAGTCGCGCGTGGTGAAGGCGTTTTCCTGGCCGCCCAGGGCCGCCACGCGGCGCGAGAACTCGCCGGGCTTGATGTCCTTGGTGCCCTTGAACATCATGTGTTCGAGCGCATGTGCCACACCGGAGGTGCCGTCGACCTCGTCCATGGAGCCGACGCGAACCCACACCATCTGCACCGCGGTGGGCGAGCGCCGGTCGGGCTGCACGATCAGCGTCATGCCGTTGGCCAGGGTGAATTGCTGCGGGCCCGGCGCGGCCGCGGTGGCGGTGGAAGCCGTGGAAGCCGTGGAAGGGGCGGTGGAGGAAACGGCGGGGGCCGAGGGAGATTGGGCCTGCGCAGGCATGGTCCACGACGCGAGGAGCGTCATTGCCAGCACCGCACCAGACGCAGCACGGCGTGGCGGGAGGTGTTTCATAGAATGGGTCCGATTGTAAAAAGCTCCTGATGTTCAGTTTCTTCAAGAAAAAACCGCCTGCCGAGACCCCCGACACACCGGCGCCCCCCTTGCCCGAGGCGCAGGACAGGCCGGCCGCGCCTGCCCCGCAGCCCGCGCCCACGCGCTCGGTGTTCTCGCCTTCGAGCTGGTTCGGCTCGAAGCCGGCGGCGGAAGAAGCGCCTGCGGTGGTGCCGCCTCCGCCTGCACCGCCGCCACTTTCACCTCCTCCAACTGCACCGCCGCCCCCTCCTGCGCCGGTGCTGCCTCCTGCACCCGCGCCTGCACCTTCTTTCTTCTCGCCCGCACCGCCCCCCGCGCCGGTCGCCGCACCGGTAACAGCCCCGCCCGCGGTGGCAGCACCTGTTGCGCCAGCCCCCACGCCGGCTTTCTTCGCGCCGCCTGCACCAACAGCCGCCCCGGCGCCCGTGGCCGCACCCGTCGCCGTGCCGGCTACGCCGCCTGTCGTTGCACCTGTTCCGGTACCTGTTCCGGTACCTGCGCCAACACCCCTGCCGGCCCCGATCCCGGCACCGGCCCCCGCGCCCGTTGTCGCCGCCGAGCGCAAGGGCTGGTTCGACAAGCTCAAGACCGGCCTGCGCAAGACCGGTACGGGCATTCAGGCCGTGTTCGTCAACGCGCAGATCGACGACGCGCTCTATGAAGAGCTCGAGTCGGCCCTGCTGATGGCCGACACCGGCGTGAAGGCCACCGAATTCCTGCTGGAAGACCTGCGCGGCCGCGTCAAGCGCCAGATGGCCACCAACGCCACCCAGGTGAAGGCGCTGCTGGCCGACGCCATCACCGACCTGCTCAAGCCGCTGGAAAAGTCGCTGGTCATCGGCGAGTTCACACCCACCGTGATCATGGTGGCCGGCGTCAACGGCGCGGGCAAGACGACCTCCATCGGCAAGCTCACCAAGCACCTGGCCACCGAAGGCGCCTCGGTTTTGCTGGCTGCGGCGGACACCTTCCGCGCGGCGGCACGCGAGCAGTTGCTGGTCTGGGCCGACCGCAACACGGTCGAGATCGTGAGCAACGAAGGCGGCGACCCGTCGGCCGTGAGCTTCGACGCGGTGAAGGCCGGCAAGGCACGCTGCAAGGACGTGGTGCTGGTCGACACCGCCGGGCGGCTGCCGACGCAGTTGCACCTGATGGACGAGCTCAAGAAGATCAAGCGCGTGGTCGCCAAGGCCGACGCCACCGCGCCGCACGAGGTGCTGCTGGTGATCGACGGCAACACCGGCCAGAACGCGCTGGCGCAGGTTCGGGCCTTCGACGAGACGCTGGGCCTCACCGGCCTGATCGTGACCAAGCTCGACGGCACCGCCAAGGGCGGCGTGCTGTGCGCCATTGCGCGCGAGCGGCCGATTCCGGTCTACTTCATTGGCGTAGGCGAGAAGCTGGAAGACCTCGAAACCTTCAACGCGCGCGAGTTCGCGCAGGCGCTGCTCGGCTGACGCAAGCAAGCCCCCCATGAAAAAACGGCCCCCGCTTGCGCTGGGGCCGTTTCTCTTTTCTTCTTCTCTCCCTTTCTCCCTGCCCCCGTTTTCTCTCGCTCCTGTGGCGAACGGATGGTCGTTCGCCCTTCTCTCTCTTTTCTCTTCTCTCTTTTTGGTCGGGAGCCGTACGGCCCTGGGTGCAGGGCAGGTCCGGTTCTCGAATACATCGAAGTTAAATGGCGCCAGACGCCCTCGCCAGTGCCAAAAGTCATGACATCTGCAGGCTATGGCATGCATCGGCGGCCAAGTTAATACCAACGGGCTCATTGAGCCGCCGCAGACCGCCAGCAGCTACCTGGCGACGGCAACCTCGGTCATCGCGCGCAGCAGCGCATCGGCGGCGACGGGCTTGAACAAGACCGGCACGCGCGACGCGCGCACACGCTGCAACCGGTCGGGCGAGGTTTCGCCCGTGATGAGCAGCAACGGCATCCCCGCGCCCTCGCGCTCGCCCTGGCTCAGGCGCAAGCCCGCATCGAGCCCGTCGGCGCCGTCGGCCAGCCGGTAGTCGCACAGCAGCAGGTCGAACGGACGGCCTTCCGCCCGCGCCCATTGCAGCGCCGCGGCGGCTGCCGCTTCGCTGCCCACGGCGTGCGCGTCGACGGCATGCGAGCGCAGCAGGCCGACCATGGCCTCGCGGATCTCCAGTTCGTCGTCCAGCAGCAGCACGCGCCCTGGCAGCGCCGGCCCGGACATGCCGCGCCAGGCGGGCGATGCCTCGGACGAAAACGCTGGCGCGCCCGGCGCCGGGTCCGCACCGGCCGTCGCGGCAACGCCCGGCAGCACCACGCGAAAGAACGTGCCCCGCCCCGGCCGCGACCGCATCTGCACCGGATGGCCGAGCAGCCGCGACAGCCGCTGCACGATCGACAGACCGATGCCCAGGCCCCGCGAACGGTCGCGCCCCGGGTTGTCGACCTGGTAGAACTCTTCGAAGATCCGGCTCGACTGCGCGGGCGCAATGCCGATGCCGCTGTCGCGCACTTCGATCCACACCGCGTCGCCCCGCGCGCGGGCCGTCACGGTCACGCCGCCGCGCGCGGTGTACTTCAGCGCGTTGTCCATCAGGTTGGACAGCATGCGGTGCAGCAGTTGCGGGTCGCTGTGCACCCACAGCCCGCTGGCCCGCACGCGCAGCTGCAGCTGCTTGTGCTCCGCGCGCGCGGCAAAGGTGTGGTTGAGCGGCAGGAACAACGCATCGAGCTGCACCGGTTGCAGCGCCGGCGTGATCACGCCGGCGTCGAGCCTGGAGATGTCGAGCATGGTGTCGAGCGAAGCGCCCAGCGCGTTCACCGCGCGCATCAGGCGCTCGGCGTTGCGGCGCTCGGGCCGGTCGCGCAGCTCGTTTTCGAGCGCGGCGCCAAACAGCGCAATGGCGTGCAGCGGCTGGCGCAGGTCGTGACTGGCGGTGCCCAGGAAGCGGGTCTTTTCTTCGCTGGCGCGCTCGGTGGCGGCAATCTGCTCGCCCAGCCGTGCGGCGAGCGCCTCGTTCTCGAATCGAAGCATCAGCGAGCCGGTCAGCAGCTTGTGCTGGCCCACGCCTGCATGCAGCGTCAGCAGCAGGTAGGCCGCGCCGGCCGCCGCCAAAAACAGGTGCAGGCCGTCGCCCTGCCAGGCCAGCGCGGTGATCATGCCCATCGACATCGGCATCGTGTAGCCGAACAGCGCCGGCTTCAGCGGCCACAGCGACTGCGCCGCCCGCGCGCAGCTGCCCACGATGACGGCCATCAGCAGCGACGTCATGGGCAGGTTGTCGTGCGGCACGATGAGCCAGGGCACCACCGCCGTGACCATGCTCAGCAGCGTGACCATGCGCGAGATCTTGCGCGCCCAGTAGCTGCTTTCGTGCGCGGGGCGCTCGGGCGTCCAGCGCGGCGTGCAGAGCACGTAAAGGTCGACGGCCAGGAGCGTGCCGGCCCAGAACAGCAAGCTCGGGTCTTTCAGGCGCGAATAGATGATGGCGCCGAACACGACCACGAAGACCATGTGGGTCAGCGTGGAGGCGATATAGGTGCTGTAGACCGAGGCAATGCTCTCGCGCAGCACCCGCTGGCCGAGCGCGTGGTCGGCCAAAGGGTCGCTCGGCGCCACGGTCGGTGCGCTCAAGTCAGTGCAGGGTGCTGATCAGCTGGGCGCGCGAACGCATGCCGAACAGCAGCAGCAGGGTGGAGACATGGTTCTTCACGGTACCTTCGCTCAAGCTGGCGAGCTGCGCGATTTCCTTGTTCGCCTTGCCTTCGAGCACCCACTGCAGCACCTGCATCTGGCGCGGCGTGAGTTCCTGCCAGGCGCTGGCATGCGCGAACTCGGCGTAGCCGGCAAGCGGCTTGGGCAGCGCCGCAGGCTGCGGTTCGGCTGCGCCGGGCGCCGAGGGATCGAGCAGGCCGCAGGCGCGAATGAAGCTCACCACCTCCTTCAGGTCGGCCGACTTGGGCAGGAACGCAGCGGCCCCCAGCGCGAGCACGCCCTGCGCCAAGGTGCTGTTGCCGGTGCCCGAAAGCACGACGATGCGCGCACCGGGAAACCGCAGGCGAAACTCGGCCAGGCCGCTCAAGCCGTGGGTGTCGGGCAGCGCCAGGTCGAGCAGCACAAGGCCGATGTCGGCCTGGTGCGCCTCGTACAGCGCCAGCGCGTCGGCGACGTTGCCGGCTTCGAACACCTCGATGCGCGCGCCCGACGAGGCGGTCTGGGCCTGGGCCTGCACCAGCGCACACACGCCCAGTCGCAGCAGGTCGTGGTCGTCCACCACGAGGATCGCCGTGGGAGCGCGAGCGGCCGGGCTGCTCTGCGCTGCCGGCAACAAGGGAGCGGGGGCAGAGTCGATGGGTTGCACGCGCCAATCTTAGCGGGGCCACATTGTGTTAACAGTGCAAAAAGTCATGGGACCCCAAGCGGCTGTAGTGCTTAATGCTACTTTATTGATAGCAATTTCGCATCGCTTGCGCGCTTGCCATCGCGCTTTTCTGTGGGCACCATTCGAATCCTTGCCGCACACCCGCACCGAACGGCACCCACGGAGACTTCGCATGACCCCCACCGTTGCCGCCCCGCTGGCACCGAGCGACCGCAAGGTCGACCGGCTGCTGGCCCACTACGAAGAGAGCCACCGCAACCCGACCAACGAGCTGATTCACTTCGTGGCCATCCCGGCCATCATGTTGAGCATCGTCGGGCTGCTGTTTTCGATTCACCCCTGGGTGGCCTATGGCTTCGTGAGCGCCAGCCTCGTCTACTACGCCTTGCTGCGCGCGCCCACCTTCCTGCTGACGATGGCAGTGCTGACCGTGCTGTCGCTGGCGCTGGTGCATGCGATGGGCGGCCTTGTATTGCCGATTTCAACCGCTATGTTTGTAGTGGCCTGGGTCTTTCAGTTCGTTGGCCACAAGATAGAACGCAAGAAGCCGTCGTTCTTCGAAGACATCCAGTATTTGTGGGTCGGCCCGCTGTTCGTGCTGTCCAGGCTTTTCCTAAAGCTGGGCATGCGCTGGTAGCCCTTGGCTATCCTGGCGATAGAAATTCAAGGGAACCCTTGGTTTAGCACTCCCTCTAACCGAGTGCTAATATGGCCTTTACTAAGGAGTTTCCCCTGATGACAACGCTGTCTGGAGTCTCTGCCAACCAGCTGGCCGTCGCCAATCCATGGTCGATGGTTCCCCCGCTGGGCAACCTGGATGCCTACATTTCGGCCGCCAATCGCCTGCCGCTGCTCACGCTCGAAGAAGAGCAGGGCTTTGCTCGCAAGCTGCGCGACCAGAACGACCTCGAATCCGCCGGCGCGCTCGTGCTGTCGCACCTGCGGCTCGTGGTTTCCATTTCCCGCCAATACCTGGGCTACGGGCTGCCGCACGGCGACCTGATCCAGGAAGGCAATGTCGGCCTCATGAAGGCTGTGAAGCGTTTCGACCCCGACCAGGGCGTGCGGCTCGTGAGCTACGCCATGCACTGGATCAAGGCCGAAATTCACGAGTACATCCTGAAGAACTGGCGCATGGTCAAGGTCGCGACGACCAAGGCCCAGCGCAAGCTGTTCTTCAATCTGCGCTCGATGAAGCAAAGCTTCAAGGCCGACTCGGCCGCGGCCGACAACGGCACGCACCGCGAAACGCTGAGCCCCGACGAGGTGTCGCAGATGGCGACCCGGCTCAACGTCAAGCCCGAGGAAGTGCTCGAGATGGAAACCCGCCTGTCGGGCGGCGACGTGATGCTCGATCCGGGCCCGACGGACGACGGTGACGAGGCCTTCGGCCCCATCGCCTACCTGGCCGACGCCACGCAGGAACCTACCGCCCTGCTCGAATCGCAGCAGCGCGACCGCCTGTCGAGCGACGGCATCGCCACCGCGCTCGAAGCGCTGGACGACCGCAGCCGCCGTATCGTCGAAGAGCGCTGGCTCAAGGTGAACGACGACGGCTCGGGCGGCATGACGCTGCACGACCTGGCCGCGGTGTACGGCGTGAGCGCCGAGCGCATTCGCCAGATCGAAGTCGCGGCCATGAAGAAGATGAAGAAGGCGCTCGCGGACTACGCGTAAGCCTGTCAGTGCTCAACAGAAAAAAGCCCGGCGTTGCCGGGCTTTTTTCATTTGGAGAGCGTTCGCAGCGCCCGCTTCGCGATGTAGCGGGTTTCGGGCACGTCCGATTGCGCCACCCACCGCGCGCACAGCGTGTCGACCCATTCACCCTGGCTCTTGCTCGCGTCGTTGAGCCAGTTGGCCACAGAGTTCTGCACATAGCGGCTCGGGTCGGCGCGCAGCGGCTCCAGCAGCGGCAGCGCACGCCACGGCTCTTTCTTCAGCGCGTCGATCTGCGCGCACCACACGCCGCGCGGGCGCGTGAGTTCGCTCGCAAAGCGTCGGATATTCGGATCAGGGTCGGCTACCCACGGCTGCAACAGCGCGAGTGCTTCGTCGAGCGACGCGATGGCCGCATCGCGCACCGCCATCCAGGCGATCTCGCGCACGCCGAAATGCGGGTCGGCGGCAAAACGACGCACGGCTTCCAGCTGCGCCGGCAGCGGCAGGCCCGACAGCGCGACCCACTGCGCCGCCCAGCAGCGCGCAACGTCGCTCGCATGCGTGGCCAGCCTGTGCGCGACGGCATCGCGCTCGCCATGCAGCGAAGCCAGGTCGTACAGCGCGCGCGCAATGTGGCCGTGCCGCTGCATCGGCTTGAAGGCGCTCAGCATGGCCAGCGTGTCGACCAGCCGTTCGCTCTGCGCATCGAGCCCGATGTGCCCCGCCACGCTGCGTGCCAGCTGCGGCAGTTCCAGCGCCATGAATTCGTTGAGGTTGACGGTTTCGAGCAGGCCGTCGTTAAGGGCGCGCAGCACCTCGGGCGGGATCAGCGCGATGCGAAATGCGCCCTTGCGCCCTTTCAGATGCCCGACCCCGGACGAGCCGGCCAGCGCCACCCCTGCGTCCATGTGACGCCCCGCCTCAGGCGGCCAGCAGCGTTTTCAGGTCCGCCACCATCGGCGCCACGCCCGCGCCATAGCGTGCGTACAGCCGCAGCCGGCCCTGCGTGTCATAGATGTAGCTGGCGGCCGAGTGGTCCATCGAGTAGCTCGTGGGCGTCTTGCCGTCGACCTTCTTGTAATAGACCTTGTAGTCCTTCGCGACCGCGGCGAGCTCGTCGGCCGTCGGGATCAGCGCGACAAAACTCGGGTCGAATGCGCCCATGTAGGCCTTCAGCACCTCGGGCGTGTCGCGCGCCGGATCGACCGTGAGAAACAGCACCTGCAGCTTGTCGCCGTCCTTGCCGAGCTGCTGCTTGACCTGCGCCATCTCGGTCATGGTGGTCGGGCAAACGTCGGGGCATTGCGCGTAGCCGAAGAACAGCACCACCACCTTGCCCATGAAGTCGGCCATGGTGCGGACCTTGCCGTCTGCGTCCTTCAGCGAGAAATTCTTGGCGTAGTCGGCGCCTGTGATGTCCACGGCATTGAAGTTCTGCTTGGTCTCGCCGCTGCAGGCCGAAAGGCCCAGGCCCAGGGCCGCGGTGGCGCCCACCCAGCCGGCGCTCGTGGCAATCAGCTTGAGGGCGTTGCGCTTGTTCATGGAAGTGGGGTTCAACGAAGGTAGTGGTCGATGAGCAGCGCCAGGAACAGCACGCTCAGGTGAATCAGCGAGAAGCGAAAGGTCTTGCGTGCCAGCGCGTCCGAGTAGTTGCGCCACAGCGCGAAGGCATAGCCGGTGAAGCCCACGCTCACCGCCACGGCCACCGCCAGGTACAGCCAGCCGCTCATGCCGTAGATGAAGGGCATCAGGCAGGCCGCGAAAAGAATGAAGGTGTACAGCAGCACCTGCAGCCGCGTGAATTCGTTGCCGTGCGTCACCGGCAGCATCGGCAGGCCGGCCTTGCGGTAGTCCTCCACGCGGTACAGCGCCAGCGCCCAGAAGTGCGGCGGCGTCCACAGAAAGATGATGAGGAAAAGAATCAGCGCCTCGGGGCCCACGTCGCCGGTCATGGCGGCCCAGCCCAGCACCGGCGGCATCGCGCCCGAGGCGCCGCCGATCACGATGTTCTGCGGCGTGAGCGGCTTCAGGATCACGGTGTAGACCACCGCATAGCCCACGAAAGTGGCAAAGGTGAGCCACATGGTGAGCGGATTGACCGTGAACCACAGCAGCACCGAACCCGAGGCGCACAGCAGCGAAGAAAAAGCCAGCGCCTGCATGTCGCTGAGCTGGCCGCGCGCCGTGGGGCGCCAGGCGGTGCGCTTCATCTTGGCGTCGATGCCCTTCTCGACCAGGCAATTGAACGCCGCCGCCGCACCGGCCACCAGCCAGATGCCGATGCAGGCCAGCACGGCGCGCTGCACGTCGGCCCACGACGGCAGGCCGGGCACGGCCAGCACCATGCCGATCAGCGCACAGAACACGATCAGCTGCACCACGCGCGGCTTGGTCAGCGCGTAGAACTGGCGCAGCACATTCGCGGTGCTGGTGTGCTGAACGGGGATCGGGGTGCTCATTGAAAAATCTTCACACTGCGCGCTGCGGCGTTCGCCTTGGGAACGCCCGGCGGCTCACGCGGTGGCCTTCCTTGGGTTGTTGTTGTGACCGGCTGCATTGTCGTTGGCAGGCGAGGTCTGGGCTGCGGCATTGCGGCGGCTCTCGCACAGGGCCCAGGTGAGCACCACGGCCAATGCCGCGGCGCCGCCGGTGTGCAGCACGGCCGCGGCCAGCGGCCAGCCGAGCAGCACATTGCCCAGGCCCGTGGCCAGCTGCAGCAGCGCCAGGCCTGCGAGCCAATGCGCTTGCGGGCGCAGCGCGCCGATGCGGCGCAGCCGCCATGCAAGCACGCCCAGCGCCACGAACACGGCATAGGCCATGAGCCGGTGCGCGTAATGAATGGCGGTGAGGGCCGAGAAATCGAGCGGCTGGCCTTCGCCGGTCACGCCCAGATGGCGCCAGATTTCGAAGCCTTGCGCGAAGTTCATCGCCGGCCACCAGCTGTTCTGGCAGGTCGGGAACTGCGTGCACGCCAGCACCGCGTAGTTGGTACTGACCCAGCCGCCCATCGCAATCTGCAGCACCAGCAGCGCCGTGGTCAACACGAGGCCGTTGCGCAGCGCGGGCGACACCGGCGTGGGCAGCCGCTGCGCCGCAGCCTGGCGGTAGTGCACGGCCTGGATGCACAGCAGCGCCAGCAGCACCACGGCGCCGAGCAGGTGCAGCGTGACGATGGCGGGGAACAACCTCCATGTGACGGTGAGCGCACCGAAGGCACCCTGCAGGCACACCCACACCAGGGTGAAGGCCGGCCACCAGGCGCTGAGCGTGGCGTGGTGATCCGCACCTTCGCCTTCTTTCGAGGACGGCGGCGGTGCGCGGCGCTGGCGGCGGCGCACGATCCAGGTCGCGCCCGCGAGCGTGAGAATGAGCACGCCAACGCCCGTGGCCAGGTAGCGGTGAACCATCTCGACCCAGGCCTTGCCGTGCGTGACGGGGCCGGTCGGCTGCGCGGCCTGCGCCATGGCGATTTCATGGCGCGCGCCAGCCGGGCTGGCGTTGCCGTAGCAACCGGGCCAGTCGGGGCAGCCCAGGCCCGAATCGGTCAGGCGCGTGAAGGCGCCGAACAGCGTGAGATCGAAAGTGAGAAACAGCGTGAGCACCGTCAGCGCATGCAGCCGGCGCGCCGGCCCGGCGCCCGCGTTGCGCCGCCACACCCACACCAGCGGGCCAAGCGCAATCAGCACGCCGGCGGCCATGAGCCAGACGATGGGCGTCAGGTCGTAGAGGGAGCTGGTGTCCATACGATCGGTCTCAGCGACCCGGTTCGTCCCACGAGGCCGAGGCACGCAGCAGGCGGTCGAGGTCGCGCTTGGCGCGCCCGGCGCCGGCCGCGTCCATGCGGGCAGGGAAACGCATCATCCAGTTGCCCATCGGGTCGACCACGTAGAGGTGTTCGGCCAGCGTGTGACCCGACACCGGCGCGAGCCACTTGGCCAGCTCGTCGGCGGGCACGCGCAGCACGGTGGCGCCGTGCAGGCCGTTGTCCAGACGCTCGGGCACGGGGGCAGCGTCGCTCACGAGCCAGACGCGGTCCATGCGGTCTTTCTCGCGGCCAAGGCTCTCGCGCAGCTGGCGCTGCAGATAGAGCTGCTGCTCGCACAGCGCATTGCATGCCGCGTCGGCCACGGCCACCAGCAGCCATTGGCCCTTGAGCGTGGCGAAGTCGACCGGCGCGCCGTTGCGGTCGGTGGCGATCAGCTTGGGCAGCTCGTGCTGCGGATCGATCAGCTCGCCATAGACGCTGCGGCCCTCGGGCCGGACCACGTAATAGGTGAAGTACGAGGCAATGACCGGCGCCGCGCACATCAGCATCACGGCAATCATCTTCCAGCGCCCGGAAAGCGTGCGACGGCCCTCCCCTTCGTCGAGCGCCTGGCTGGGCGACGGCATCGAATGCACCGTCAGGCCCAGGGGCTCGTCAGAAGCGGCCATTGCGTGCGCGTCGCCTTGAGCGGAGGAAGGGTGTGATGAATTGGAACCAGACATAGAGGATGACGACGAGGGCCGAGAGGCCGAACCACTGGAATGCGTAACCGTAGTGCCTTTCCAGGCCCAGCGCCGGGGCCGGCCAGTCGCGCTGCAGGCCCTCGGAGGATGCGCCGCTTTGCTGCAGCGACACGTCGGTGCGCAACGGCTGCTTGGTCTCGGCGCGGAAGGCCTCCAGGTCGAGATTTTGCCGGATGGGCGAATACCCTTCGACCGCCGGTGCCAGGGTGGCAGGTGCGGCCGGGGCCGAGGCCGCAGCAGCGGGTGCCGACGCGACGGGCGCCGCGGCCCCCAGCTCCAGCAGGTGGCTGGGCGGTGGCTCGATCAGGCCCGTGACCTCCACGATGCCGGCCGGCGTTTCGACCGCGCCCAGCTGCGTGCGGTCCACAAAATTGCGCTGGATCCAGCCGCGCTGCACCATCACCGTCTGCTCGGTGCCCTCCAGAGCGAAGGGCGTCAGCACGTAGAAGCCGGGCATGCCGTGCATCTGGCGGTTGTCGAGATAGATGGTCTGCGGCGTGAGCCACAGGCCGCGCAGGCGCACCGGGCGATGCAGCGCGTCGCTCGCCTTGTCCATGGCCAGAAACTCGGCCTGGCTCAGCGGCGGCTTGAGCTTCTGGGCGTCGATGCTGGCCTGGAGCGCTTCCTTCTGGGCGGCGCGCGAGAGTTGCCAGCGCCCGAGCGACACGGTGGCCGCCAAGGTCAGCACGGCGGCGAGGGTGATCACCCAGAAGCGGCCCGGGCGGCGCCGTTCTTCGGGGTACAGGGGTTCGGGAGTCACTGGAGTAGGCGAGGCCTGCGGCCGATAATGCGGGTCATGAATTATTTCGTCGCCCTGGTGTTCGTGGGCATCTTCGCGAGCCTCGCGTTTGCCCTGTACTTCATGCTGAAGGACGGGCGCGACGGGCGAGCCAAGAGCGGCGGCATGGCGCGCGCCCTCACCTTTCGGATCGGCCTGTCGGTGTTTTTGTTCCTCTGCATGCTGCTCGCCTGGAAACTCGGCTACATCCAGCCCACCGGACTCCCGCTCGGCAAGTAGGTGGTGCTCGTTCCACGAGAACCATGAAAAAGGCGCCTTCCGGCGCCTTTTTTGTGGAATGCCGCGGGGTTCGCTCAAAGCCAGTACACCAGCATGTAAAGGCCGAGCCAGACCACGTCCACAAAGTGCCAGTACCAGGCCGCGCCCTCAAAGCCGAAGTGGCGCTCCGGCGTGAAGTGGCCCTTCTGCAGGCGCAGCGTGATGAACAGCAGCATCAGCATGCCGATGAACACGTGCAGGCCGTGGAAGCCGGTCAGCATGAAGAAGGTCGAACCGTAGGTGCCCGAGCTGAGCTTGAGGTTCAGTTCGGTGTACAGATGGTGGTACTCGTAGCCCTGCACGCCCAGGAAGACGATGCCCAGCAGCACGGTGAGCCACATGAAGCGGATGGTCTGCGCACGGTGGCCGGCACGCAGTGCGTGGTGGGCAATGGTGAGCGTCACGCCCGAGGTCAGCAACAGCGCGGTGTTGATCGTGGGCAGCCAGAACGGGCCGACGGTCTCGAACGGCTCGACGATGCCGGCCGGCGAACCGGTGGCACCGGCGGCCATGCTGGGCCACACGGCCTTGAAGTCGGGCCAGAGAATGGCGTTGTCCAGGCTGCCGAGCGCGGGCAGCGAGTGGGTGCGGGCCCACCACAGCGCGGTGAAGAAGGCGCCGAAGAACATCACTTCCGAGAAGATGAACCAGCTCATGCTCCAACGGAACGACAGGTCGATCTTGTGGCCGTACTGGCCGCTCTCGCTCTCGGCGATGGCGGTGCGGAACCACACGAACAACGTACCAAGCCAGACCACCATGCCCACCAGCAGCGACCAGGCGCCCCATTCGTGGCCGTTGATCCACTGCGCGGCGCCCAGGATCACGAAGAACAGGCCGATCGCGGCCGAGACCGGATAGGCCGACGGTCCGGGCACGAAGTAGTAGGGCGTGGTGCCGTGGGTGGTTGAACTCATATCAGCTCCTGGCTTTCTTTCTTCTCTCGATTCAGGGAATTGCGCTTGTCGTGGGCGGTTTGCATCGTCGTCAGGCCGCGACCACATGGCGCACCAGCACCACCAGCCCGAGCACGAAAACGATCACTGCCACGAACGCCACCGCAATGATGTGCAGCGGGTTCAACTTGCCCAGGTCTTCCTGGTAGGCACTGTTCTTTCGCACGCCGAAAAACGACCACCCCACCGCCTTCACCGTGTCCCACAGCGAAGCCTTCGGCCGGGTCGAGGGATCGGTCACGAGCGCGGCTCATTGGCGGAGCTGGCAGCGGCGGCCACAGGCGCCATATTCGAAACGGCGGCCACAGGTGCCGCAGGCGTCTTGCCGCCCACCTCGAAGAAGGTGTACGACAGCGTGATGGTCTTCACGTCCTTCGAAATCTTGGGGTCGATCACAAACGCGACCGGCCACTGCTTCTTCTCGCCCGCCTCCAGCGTGTACTGGTTGAAGCAGAAGCACTCCAGTTTGTTGAAGTACGGCGCGGCCTGCTGCGGCGCGTAGCTGGGAATGGCCTGCGCGGCCATGCGGCGGTTCTGCACGTTCTGAAACTCGTACATCACCGTGTTGAGCTGGCCCGGGTGCACCTGCAGCGTGCGCTCCGCGGGCTTGAAGTCCCACAGGCCGCCGCGCACGTTGGAGTCGAACTCCACCGTGATGGTGCGGGTCATGTCGACCTGCGTGTTGTCGGGCACGCGCACGTTCTTGCCACCACTGGCACCGCCCGGCACCTCGAGCTCCGACAGCGCGAGGATGTTGATGCCCGTCATTTCGCAGATGGCGCGGTACATCGGCACCAGCGCATAGCCGAAGGCGAACATGCCGCAGGCCACGACGGCCAGCTTGCCGACCATGCGGACATTGGCCTTGCGAATGCGTTGACCGAGGCTCATGCGCGTGCTCCCGTTCGTTGCGTGCGTGGAGAGGTGTTCACTGGCGGTTCAGCTGAGGCTCAGCGGCCGCTGAACCAGACCATGCGAACGATGAAGCCGACGAAGAACACCACCGCAATGGAGGCCAGCGTGAGCCCCATGCGGCGGTTGTTGCGTTTCTGTTCGGGTGTCATCGTGCGGGTTGTACTGGGGGCAAAGCGATCAACCGATCACCCTGGAGGCGGTCGCGTCGAGCTTGGGCGGGGTCTCGAAGGTGTGGAACGGGGCCGGCGACGGCACTTCCCACTCCAGGCCTTCAGCGCCTTCCCATGGCTTTTGCGTGGCCTTCTCGCCCTTGCCGCGCATGGTGGGCAGCACCACGAACAGGAAGAAGTACACCTGGGCAAAACCGAAGAAAAACGCACCGACGGACGCTACCGCGTTGAAGTCGGCAAACTGCATCGGGTAGTCGGCATAGCGGCGCGGCATGCCCGCCAGGCCCAGGAAGTGCATCGGGAAGAAGGTCACGTTGAACGAGATCAGCGACCACCAGAAGTGCACCTTGCCGCGCGTTTCGTTGTACATCACGCCGGTCCACTTGGGCACCCAGTAGTAGAAGCCCGAGAACATCGCAAACAGCGAGCCGGCCACCAGCACATAGTGGAAGTGGGCCACCACGTAGTAGGTGTCCTGCAGCTGCGTGTCGATCGGCGCGATCGCAAGGATCAGCCCGGTGAAGCCGCCCATCGTGAACACGAAGATGAAGCCGACCGCAAACAGCATGGGCGTCTCGAAAGTCATCGAGCCCTGCCACATCGTCGCGATCCAGTTGAAGATCTTCACGGCCGTGGGCACGGCGATCAGCATGGTCGCGTACATGAAGAACAGCTGGCCCGTGAGCGGCATGCCGGTCGTGAACATGTGGTGCGCCCACACGATGAACGACAGGATGGCGATCGACGAGGTGGCGTACACCATCGACGCGTAGCCGAACAGGCGCTTGCGGGCAAAGGCCGGCACCACCTGGCTGATGATGCCGAAGGCCGGCAAGATCATGATGTAGACCTCGGGGTGGCCGAAGAACCAGAAGATGTGCTGGTACATCACCGGGTCGCCGCCGCCGGCGGGGTTGAAGAAGCTGGTGCCGAAGTGGCGGTCGGTCAGCGTCATGGTGATGGCGCCTGCGAGCACGGGCATCACGGCAATCAGCAGGTACGCGGTGATGAGCCAGGTCCAGCAGAACATCGGCATCTTCATCAGCGTCATGCCGGGGGCGCGCATGTTCAGGATGGTGACGATGATGTTGATCGAACCCATGATCGACGAGGCGCCCATGATGTGCATCGCAAAGATGCCGGCGTCCATCGACGGGCCCATCTGCAGCGTGAGCGGTGCGTACAGCGTCCAGCCGGCCGCAGGTGCGCCGCCGGGCATGAAGAACGAACCCACCAGCATCAGCGCCGCCGGAATCAGCAGCCAGAAGCTGAAGTTGTTCATGCGCGCGAACGCCATGTCGGAGGCGCCCACCTGCAGCGGAATCATCCAGTTCGCGAAGCCCACGAAGGCCGGCATGATGGCGCCGAACACCATGATCAGCCCGTGCATGGTGGTGAACTGGTTGAACAGCTCGGGGTTCACCAGTTGCAGGCCGGGCTGGAACAGCTCGGCGCGAATCAGCAGCGCCAGCACGCCGCCCACCATCAGCATGGTGAAGCTGAACAGCAGGTAGAGCGTGCCGATGTCCTTGTGGTTGGTCGCGAACACCCAGCGGCGCCAGCCGGTGGGCGCCCCGTGATGCTCGTCGTGGCCGTCGTGTGCATGGCCATCGTGTGCGTGGTCGCCAGGGGCGTGACCGTGGGGGTCGAGGACTGCGCTCATGTCGTTGTTCCTTGCAATTTCTTCTTCGCGGGGCGCTGCGGTGTCACTTGCCGCGCAGGGCCAGCACTTCGGCCGGCTGCACCAGCTGGCCCGTCTTGTTCGACCAGCTGTTCTTGGTGTACGTGGCCACGGCCGCGAGATCGGTGTCGCTCAGTTGCTTCCAGGACGGCATGGCGCCGTTGTTCTGGCCGTTGAGCAGCACATGCAGTTGCACCGAGTGGTCGGCGTCGAGCACCTTCACGTCGCCGTCGAGCGCCTTGATCGGGCCCGCGCCCTTGCCGTTGGCCTGGTGGCAGGCGGCGCAGTTGGCGGCATAGACCTTCTCGCCGCGCACCAGCATGTCGGGCAGCGTCCAGACCTTGGTCGGGTCGTCCAGCTTGGCGGCGGCTTCCTTGCGCTTGGTGGCGACCCAGCCCGTGTAGTCGGCGGCCGAGACCACCTTCACGTGGATCGGCATGTAGGCGTGTTCCTTGCCGCACAGTTCCTGGCACTGGCCGTAGTAGTCGCCCACGGTCTCGGCGCGAAACCAGGTGTCGCGCACGAAGCCGGGAATGGCGTCCTGCTTGAGGCCCAGTTGCGGCACGGCGAAGGCGTGGATCACGTCATTGGCCGTGGTGATGATGCGCACCTTCTTGTTGACCGGCACCACCAGCGGGTTGTCGACCTTGAGCAGGTAGTCGTCGGGCATCACGCCCTTGGCGCCGGCGTCGGACATGGCGCGCTGCGAGCTGTCCAGCGTGGAAATGAAGGCCAGGCCCTCGCCTTCGCCGTTCAGGTAGTCGTAGCCCCACTTCCACTGGTAGCCGGTGGTCTTGATCGTGAGGTCGGCGTTGGTGGTGTCCTTCTGGGCCACCAGCACCTTGGTGGCGGGCAGCGCCATGACGATCACGATCAGGAAGGGCACGATGGTCCAGATGACCTCGACCACCACCGACTCATGAAAGTTGGCCGCCTTGTGGCCGACCGACTTGCGGTGCTTCCAGATCGAATAGAACATGACCGCGAACACGGCAACGAAGATGACCGTGCACAGGATCATCATGATCGTGTGCAGGAAATGCTGTTCCTGCGCGATCTTGGTCACCCCGACCGGAAGATTCAGCTGGCGCACCGAAGGTCCACCGGGCAGATCGTTGACTGCGTGCGCCGCGCTGCTGAAAGCCGCGCCGGCCGCCAGCAACAGATTCGCCGGCCTGTACGTATTGCGCCAAATGCTCTTCATCGTGTTCACGTTTCTCAATTTTTTCGACAAACCCAACCGTGCGGCACTGCGCGAGCCCCCTCAGGCGCCGCGCAACGCCATGCGAATCTCGCGGGCCAACGCGGCACGCAACTCCGGGCGTACATAGCGCCCCACCCTGACCGATCGACCCTGCCCCGAGACCTCGATCAATGAGCGATCGCCGGTCTGCGGTTCGATCCGCACCTGGTGCGGAAGAAATTCCGTGCGCTCGTAGTGCCCGCCGTTCTCGAGCTCCACGACAAGTCGTCCTTCCTGCAGCGCGATCTTTTCCCCGTCGGTCGCGTGCCGTGCGTACACCATGAACGCCACACCGACCGCGGCCAGCTCGAGCCAGGCGAAAGGCAGCACCAGGGGCGCACCGTGCAGCCAGAACAAGGTGCCGATGCCGAGCGATACCACGCACAGCGACGCGTAGAGCCAGCCCAGCTGGCTCGGCGTCACCGAGCAGTTTCGCTTCAAAAACCAGTGGATGTTCTGGCCTGAAACGGTGGCAAATCGAAAGACGGAATTCGGCACGGGCGAGTTCAGCAAATCGGTGCGTCGACGGTGGCCAAACCCCTCGTACAAACAGGATTCGACACCCCTCGTTCACGGGACAGTACCCGCGAGTTCCACGCAACGGCGGATTGTAGCGGGTAGATACCGGCGTCCGAGTGCCCTGTGGGACCCCTACGGGTCACCCCTAGTAGGCAGAAAACGCGCTGTGCGACAAGCGTTTTTGCGGTGCGATCCGCCAGCGATCAGCCGCCCGGCCGACCCCGTTGCAGCATGGCGCGCATCTCGCGCAGCGAGACCGCGCTTTCGGCCGACAGCGACACGCGCGGCGCGGGCTTGAACGCGTGGCCGTAGATGACCTCGAAGGTCAGCGCGATGCGCCCGGCACCCTCCCCGCTTTCAGCGCCGTTTTCAGCCGGTGCCAGCTCGGGCAGCGCCTTCTTCAGCGACTGGTGCCACGCCTTGCCACGCAGCCCGGGGAAGCGCGCGGGGTGCAGGTTGCGGCCCAGCCCGCGCAGCTCGGCCAGCGCCGCCTCGGGCGTGGCCCAGGTCAGCACGATGCGCTCCATGTCCATCACCGGCTCGGCAAAGCCGGCGTGCACCAGCATGTCACCCCAGTCGTGCATGTCGGTGAACTCGTGGCCCGCGGCGGGCCAGCCCAGGCGGGCATGCAGCGCGCGCAGTTCGCGCACGGTGTCGGGGCCCAGGCAGGAGAACATCAGGAAGCCGTCGGTCGCCACCAGCTTGTGCCAGTGCGAGATGAGCGCCTCGGGGTCGGCCGCCATGTGCAGCGACATGTTGGCCCAGAGCAGGTCGACGCCGTCTTCGGGCGGGGCGTCGAAGCGCGCCTTGCCGCCTTGCCAGCGGCGCGCGCTCCACCACGGAGCGCTGAGCGCCTGGCCGGTGAGGGTGGCCAACGCGGCTTCGGGCTCGATGACGAACGACGCGGCGTCCTTGTAGCGGCGCGCCACCAGCTCATGGGCCTCGAGGCCGCCGCGCAACGGAGCCCAGTCGGCCCACGTGCGGGGCTGGGCCTTGATCCATTGCAGGCGGTCTTCCATCCGGCGGCCGATTTCTTCGTGCAGCCAGGGGGAGGCGTCGGCGGGCGCGAGCCGACGCCAGCGGGCGGCCGCCGTGGCATCGATGGTCGGCGGTCGTCTTGTGGGGTCGGTGGCCATGGGGCCGTGAGTATATTGAGACATGCGCAGCCATCGGGCCCTGTGGCCTTTCCTGTCTTTCTCGTCGTTCTCCCCTTTCCGGCCCCTCGCCTCGCTGCTTGGCTCTGTGCTTTCGCGGCTGCCCAGCCAATGCGCGGTCTGCCGCGCCTGGCCGTCGCGACCGGTGTGCGACGCCTGCGTGGCCCGCTTCGCCCCGCCCACCGCACGCTGCGGCGGCTGCGCCCTGCCGCTGCCCGAGGGCGTGAGCCGCTGCGGCGATTGCGTGAAGCACCCGCCGCCGCTGGACGCCTGCCTGGCCGCCTGCACCTACGCCTGGCCGTGGCCGGACGCCATCGCCGCCTTCAAGTTCCACGGCGACGCCGGCCGGGCCGGCCCCTTCGCCACCCTGCTGCGCAGCGCGCCCTGGGTCGAGCTGGCGCTGGAGCAGTGCGACCTGGTGCTGCCGATGCCGCTGTCGCCCGAGCGGCTGCGCGAGCGCGGCTTCAACCAGGCGCACGAGCTCGCGCGGCGGCTCTCGCCCGCCAGGACCGACCCCGCACTGCTGCTGCGCACCCGCGACACGGTTGCCCAGAGCGGCCTGCCGCGCGCCGAACGGCTGCGCAACCTGAGCGGCGCCTTTGCCGTCGAGCCACTGCGCGCGGACGCAGTGCGGGGCAAGCGCATCGTGCTGGTCGACGACGTGATGACCAGCGGCGCCTCGCTGTTTGCCGCGGCCCAGGCGCTGCGGCTGGCCGGCGCGGCGCACATCACGGCGGTGGTGCTGGCCCGCACAGACCCGCCGCGCTGAGACCGCCGAGTTACGGCCACCGAATTCGCATTGCCCGCCGACCGGCACCCCCGCCCCGCCGACAATCGGCGCATGTTCCATATCGTCCTGGTCCACCCCGAGATTCCGCCGAACACCGGCAATGTCATCCGCCTCGCGGCCAACACAGGCTGCACGCTGCACCTGGTCGAGCCGCTGGGTTTTTCCATGGACGACCGCCTGCTGCGCCGCGCCGGCCTCGACTACCACGAGTACGCCGAGGTCAAGCGCCACGCCGACTGGCAGGCCCTGCTCGCCACCGAGCAACCCGCCGCCGAGCGCATGTTCGCCCTCACCACGCGCGGCACGCGTGCGGTGCACGACGTGCGCTTTCAGCCGGGCGACTGGCTGGTGTTCGGCTCGGAGACCAGCGGCCTGCCGCCCGCGGTGCGCGACGGTTTCGCCGAGCCACAGAAGCTGCGCCTGCCGATGCGCGAGGGCCAGCGCAGCCTGAATCTGTCGAACGCGGTGGCGGTCACCGTGTTCGAAGCCTGGCGGCAAAACGGCTTCGGCTGACAACTGGAAACAAGCTCGCCACGCCTTGGGGCGGAGAGAGTGCATCCGATCGGCCGGGCGCGCCGTATGGAAAGACATGCAGGCCACACATCGCGGTCTGCATCCGGTCCATTCAAAGTTTTGCCACAAGGAGTCTCGCCATGAACGCCAAGTCGATTGCTTTTGCCGCCTTCGCCACGCTCGCCCTCGCCAGCGGCGCCCAGGCCTTCCAGGGTGAACAGAACCCGCTGCCGCCGCAGCCCTTCCAGTCGACGCTGTCGCGTGCGCAGGTGCAGGCCGACGCGCGCCAGCCGTTCAGGATCAGCAATGGCGGCACCGGCGTGCAGCAGGCCCGCAACGGCAGCACCGACCGCAACGCCGTGCGCCAGAGCGCGCTGAGCATCACCCGCCAGGGCGCGGCCACCTACGGTGAAGTGACCGACCGTCCCATGTAAGCAAAGAAGAAAGCCCCGCGAGCGGGGCTTTCAGGGGCCGTTCAAGGGTAGCGGCGCGCCACCGACTCGGCCACGCAGGCCGGCTTGGCGGCACCTTCGAGCTCGATGGTGACCTCCCAGGCCATCTGGACGCCGTTGTCGGCAATCGGGGCCGAGCTCAGCAGCTTCATGCGCGCGCGCAGCCGCTTGCCGACTGGCACCGGCGACATGAAGCGCACCCGGTTCATGCCGTAGTTCACGCCCATGCGCGACTCCACCACCTCGATCGTTTCCTCGAAAAAGCGCGGCAGCAGCGACAGCGTGAGAAAGCCATGGGCAATCGGCGCGCCGAAGGGGCCGGCCTTGGCCCGCTCCACGTCCACGTGGATCCACTGGTGGTCGCCGGTCGCCTCGGCGAACAGGTTCACCTGCTCCTGCGTGATGGTGATCCAGTCGCTCACGGCGACTTCCTGGCCGACGCAGGCGGAAAGATCCTGAAGGGTCTGGAATGTCTTTTTGGTCATGCGGCGCATTCTGGCGCGTGGGGTGTTCGGCCGGCTGTCGGCCGTGCGACAACCGGGCTCAGGGAAAACCGGGGGGCGGCAAAGCATCCGGCCGTTGTGGCGCTCAGGCGTCCAGCCACTCGCAAAGGGGTTGCCACTGGTCCAGGTCGCGTTGCACGCGGCCCGGCGCAATGTCGAACAGCGTGAGCCCGCGCGCGGCCAGCTGCACATAGTTCTGCGTGTCGCGCAGTTCGCCGATCACCGGCACGCCCAGCCCCGCAATGAACTCGTGCAGCCGGTCAGCCGCCAGCGTGCGCGCATTCACGCGCATGCCGACCAGCCCGATCTTCGTCTTCTCGGCGCGGCGGCTTTCCAGCAGGCGGTCCAGAAAGTCGCGCGTGGCGTAAATGTCGAAGATGCTCGGCTGCAGCGGCACGATGACCCGGTCGGCCAGTGCCAGCACCTCCTTGAAGCGCCAGCCGTGCAGGCCGGCCGGCGTGTCGAGCACCGCGTGCGTGGTGCCGCGCGGCGGCCTGACCACAGAACTGTCGCCGGCCGCCTCCCAGGTGGCGATGGGCCGCGCCTGCGGCGGGCGCAGCCCCAGCCACAGCCGCGAAGACTGCTGCCTGTCCACGTCGCCGAGCATCACGGCGTGGCCGCGGCTTGCGAAGTAACCCGCGACGTTGGTCGCGATTGTCGACTTGCCTACGCCACCCTTGGGGTTGGCGACCAGAACCACCGGCATGAGCGTCTCCTCCAGAACTGGAACGGGCTCCATGGTAGTGGCTGACTCCCTTTTTGCCCGGCGAATCCGCCGCGACTAGGCTATGTTCGCGGGATGACTACAACAACATCCTCGGGAACACCGGCCGCCGAAAGCAGCGGCGTCTACGTGCTTGCCGCCCACCCGCACTGGCGCGATTCGCGCGTCAACCGCCGCATGCTCGCCGCCGCCCGCGCCGTGCCCGGCGTCGAGGTGAACGACCTCTACGGCAGCTACCCCGACTACGCCATCGACGTCGAAGCCGAGCAGGCCCGCCTTGCCAAGGCCCGGCTGGTGGTGCTGCTGCACCCGATTCAGTGGTACTCGATGCCCGCGCTGCAAAAGCTCTGGCTCGACGACGTGCTCGCCTACGGCTGGGCCTACGGCCCCGAAGGCAACGCGCTGCAGGGCAAGGACCTGTGGCTGGTCGCCACCACCGGCAGCCCGGAGTCCAGCTACCACCCGCAGAACTACCACCGCTACTTCTTCGACGCCTTTTTGCCGCCGTACGAACAAACCGCCGCGCTGTGCGGCATGCGCTTTCTGCCGCCGCTGATGCTCCATGGCGCGCGCAGCGCCACCGAGGCCGAGGTGGCCGCGCATGTGGCCACCTTTGCGCAGCGCCTGGGCAGCTACCCCGACTGGCCCGAGATCGAGGAGATCGACGCCTGCGTGGCCTGCCCCGTGCCCGAGAGCGACCGGCCGGCCGACGACGACTTCGGCAAGGTCACGGGCAACGCCTTCCATGCCGCCATGACCCGCGGCCTGGCGGTCGCCTCCGCGCAGAAGGTGGCCTGAGCATGGAACACGCACCCGCCTGGCTGACCAGCAGCCTGATCTACCTGGGCGCCGCCGTGCTGGTCGTGCCGCTGTCCAAGTTCCTCGGGCTCGGCTCCATCATTGGCTACCTGGTGGCCGGCATCGCCATCGGGCCCTGGGGCCTGGGCCTGGTGTCCAGCGTGGAAGACGTGCTGCACTTTGCCGAATTCGGCGTGGTGCTGATGCTGTTTCTGGTGGGCCTGGAGCTCGAACCCAAGCGCCTGTGGAACCTGCGCCGGCCCATCTTCGGCTGGGGCGCCGCGCAGGTGCTGAGCTGCGCCGCCGTGCTGTTTGCCGCGGGCTATGCAGTGGGGGCAGAGTGGCGCGTAGCGCTGGTGGCCGCGCTGGGGCTGGCGCTGTCGTCCACCGCCATCGCGCTGCAGGTGTTCGGCGAACGCAACCTGCTGAAAACACCCAGCGGGCAGGCCGGCTTTTCGATCCTGCTGTTCCAGGACGTGGCGGCCATCCCCATCCTGGCGCTGCTGCCGCTGCTCGCGGGCGCCACCGCGGCCGAACAGGCCATCACCGGACTCGACCGCGCGCTGGAGGCCGCCAAGATCATCGGCGTGATCGGCGGCATCATTCTGGGCGGCCGGCTGCTGCTGCGCCCGGTGCTGCGCTGGATTGCGCGCAGCAACACGCCCGAGATCTTCACCGCCGCCGCGCTGCTGCTGGTGGTGGCCATTGCCGCGCTGATGCAGCTGGTCGGCCTGTCCATGGCGCTGGGCGCCTTTCTGGCCGGCGTGCTGCTGGCGGAAAGCGAATACCGGCGCGAGCTGGAAACCGACATCGAGCCCTTCAAGGGCCTTCTGCTGGGCCTGTTCTTCATTGCCGTGGGCATGTCGATCAACTTCGGCGTGCTCATTGCCAGCCCCTGGGTCATGGCGGCGCTGGTGCTGGGCTTCATGGTCATCAAGCTGGTGGTGATCTACACGCTGGCCAAGGCCATGGGCATCGCCTACCAGGAGCGCCCCGTGTTCACGCTGCTGCTGGCGCAGGGCGGCGAGTTCGCTTTCGTGGTGTTCCAGGCGGCGGGGCCCGACGTGCTGCCGCCTGAAATCACCTCGCTGCTGATTGGCGGCGTGGCGCTGTCGATGCTGCTGTCGCCGCTGCTGCTGGTGCTGCTCGACAAGTTCGTGCTGCCGCGCTACAGCCGTCACACCGGCCCGCAGATGGACGAAATTTCCGAGCAGCAAGACGCCAAGGTGCTCATCTGCGGCTTCGGTCGCTACGGGCAGATCGTGGGGCGCATGCTGATGTCCCAAGGCCTGCGCGTGACCGTGCTCGACCATGACGCCGACACCGTCGAAGGCCTGCGGCAGTTCGGCTTTCGGGTGTTCTACGGCGACGCCACGCGGCTCGACCTGCTGCGCACCGCGGGCGCCGGCACGGCCAAGGCCATCGTGGTGGCGGTGGACGACATCGAGCAGTCGCTCGAAATTGTCGATCTGGTGCGCGAGCACTTTCCGCAGGCCCGCATCATTGCGCGCGCACGCAACGTGACGCACCTGTTCCAGCTGCGCGACCGCGGCGTGGTGGACGTGGAGCGCGAGGTGTTCGAGTCGTCGCTGCGCAGCGCGCGCGCCACGCTCGAGGCGCTGGGCTGGCCCTCGCACGAGGCGCGTGAATCGGCCATGCGCTTTCGCCGAAGAAACATCGCGCTGAGCGACGAGATCTATCCGCACTACAAGGACCGCGCCAAGCTCATCGCGGCCAACAAGGCGGGCCGCCAGCAGTTCGAAGAGCAGATGGCGCGCGAGCGCGAAGAACGCCAGCGGCGACTGGGGCGCGACTGGGAGCGGATGAACGGGGAAGAAGACCAGGCGCCTTGACCCGTGCCCCGGCGCCTGTAGCGGTCCCGCCTAGAGTGGCACCGTCAGGTACACGCCCTCGCGGCCCACCAGCGCCGCGCGCGTGGGCATGAAGATGGTGCAGTCGTCGCAGGGCGAGCGAATCTCCTCGCCCGCGTCGACCGCGATCAGCTCGCCCTTGTGGAAGGTTTCGAAGCCGAGCACCGGCCGCGCAAAGGCAAAGCCCTCGGTCTTCACCATGTGCACTTGAAGCAGGCGGAACCGGCGCGCAGGCGCCTTGGCAACGGTCGAAGCCACCGGCTCGGTCAACCCGAGGTGCGCCAGAAAGCGCAGCGTGACGTCGGTGGCCAGGTCGGCCGCAGACTGGCTGAAATGCTGGCCACATTCCACGACCACCGCACCGCCGTCCACCCCCGGCTCCCCATGGCGGCCATAGCCCGTCACGCCCGTGCCGGGTGCGCCGCCCACGGGCATCACCAGGTGCACCAGCGGGTTGCCGATGGCCAGCGCCAGGCCCGCATTGCGCTCGAACTCCGGGTACACCCAGAAGGGCTGCACCGGCGCGCGCGTCGAGTGGATGTCCAGCACATAGTCGGCCGCGTCCAGCACCGGGCGCAGCTCGCGTGCGCGCTTCAGCTCGGGGCTTTGCTCGGTGCCGTCGAGCATCGCCTTCGACCAGATGCGGTTCAGGTTGTGCACCAGCTGGCGGTTGTCGTAGGGCCGCTCGATGTCGAAGGCGTTGTAGGCCTCCACATGCGCGAAGCTCACCGTGAGCGTGCCCAGCTTCGGGCGCACGCCCGCGTCCAGCAGGTGCGTGGCGGCGACCATGCCGCAGATCTCGTTGCCGTGCGTCAGTGCATTGACCAGCACATGCGGCCCGGGCCGGCCCGATTCGAAACGGTGCACGTAGTCGATGCCCGTGTTGCCCTGGCGGTAGGAGGAGATGTCGCGCGGCAGCACCTCCAGCGGCGCGGTGTCGGGGGCGAACGATGCGTCTGTCATGGCCTTACTCGCCACGGATGCCGGCACGCCGGACCATCTCGCCATAGGTCGCGAGCCGCTCCGACATCATGGCCGTGAACTGCGCGGGCGATTGCACCTCGGGCGTGAGCGAGCCACGCGACAGCAGCGCCTCGGCCATGGCCGGCTGGTCGGCCACCGAGCGCACCGCCTTGTGCAGCGCGGCAATCACTTCAGGCGGCGTCCTGGCGGGCGCGGCCAGGCCGATCCACGAGGTGGTGTTGAGCACCGGGTAGCCCAGCTCGGCAAAGGTCGGCACATCCGGCAGCGCGGCAACGCGCGCCGGCGCGGCCACCGCCAGCGCACGCAGCTTGCCGGCCTGAATGTGAGGCAAAAAGGGCGCGAGGTTGTCCAGGCCGAACTGCACCTCGTTGGAAATCAGCGCCGTTACCAGCGGGCCGCCGCCACGGTAGGGCACGTGCGTGGCATTGAGCTGCAGCTGCGACTTCATCAACTCCACGTTGAGCTGGCCCATGCTGCCCGGCCCGGCGCTGCAAAAGTTGAGCTCGCCGGGGCGCGCCTTCACCAGCGCCACAAACTCCTTGAAGGTCTTGGCCGGCACGGCCGGGTTCACCAGCAGCACGTTGATGGAGCGCGCCAGCTGGGTGATGGACGCGAAGTCCTTGATCGGGTCGTAGCCCGGGTTGGCCTGTGTGAGCGGGTTGGCCAGGTGCGAGCTTTGCGACGACACCACCAGCGTGTAGCCGTCGGGCTTGGCGCGCGCCACCTGCGCGCTGGCGATCGAGCCGCCGGCACCGCCGCGGTTGTCGATGACCACCGGCGTGCCCAGCGCCTTGGAGAGCGGTTCGGCGTACAGCCGCGCAATCAGGTCGACCGAGCCACCCGCCGGAAACGGCACCACCAGCGTGACCGGGCGCGACGGCCAGTCCTGCGCACGCGCGGCCAGCGGCAGCATCGCGGCAAGGCCGGCACCGAGCACCGCGCGGCGGCGCAGGGCGGAAACTTGAAAGGTGGGGCTCATGGTGCTCATCGGGTGGCGTCCTGGTCCGGATTAAAAGTGCGCGCATTGTTGCAAGACCATTTGTTTTTTGCAATGACCATTGCAAAATTGGGGCTGACACGACTCCGCATGCAGAATGCCCGCGACCATGAATCTGAACCAACGCATCTCGGGTTACGGCAAGAAGCTCACCAAGAGCGAGCAGCTCCTCATCGAGGAACTGCAAACGCGCTACCCCCAGGGCCTGCTCGAATCTGCAACGAGCCTTGCAAAAAAGGTGGGCACCAGCGCCTCCACCGTGGTGCGCCTGCTCGCCAAGCTGGGCTATGACAGCTATGCGCAGGCGCAGATGGAGGCCCGCTCCGAAGTCACCGCGCGGCTGTCGTCGCCCGCCACGCGCGCCGACGCAGTAATGGGGGACGACACCTCCGTGCGCACCTGCCTGGCCAACGCGCTGCTGCACGACCAGCACAACCTGGCCGCCACCTTCGCGTCGCTCGACGTCGCGGCCTTCGAGGCGGCGGTGCGCCTGCTGGTGCAGCGCAAGGCACGCGTGCATGTGCTCGGGCAGCGGCACGGTGCCGCGCTGGCCAGCCACCTCGCGCTGCACCTGAACATGTGCCTGCCCGACGTGCGGCCCCTGGCGGCCTCCGGCCCGCTGCCGCTGGAAGACCAGCTGCTGTGGGTGGACGACCACGACGTGCTGCTGGCGGTCACTTTCCGGCGCCACTCGCTGGCCATTGCGCGCGCGGCCAGGTACTTCAGGCAGAAGGGGGCGCGCGTGATCGTCATCACCGATGGCGCCTCAGTGCCCGCCGCGGCCTCGGCCGACCATGTGATGCAGGTGCGCACATCGAGCGCATCGCCGTTCGACTCGTACACGGCGGCGTTCACGCTGTGCAATGCGCTGGTGGCCGCGGTGGCGCAGCGGCGCAAGAAAGAACTGGGCGCGGCGCTCGAACGCGGCGACGCGCTGTGGGAGCAGCACTGGAACGACGCGGCCGCGCAGGCCGGTCGTTCGCGCAAGGCGTCTTCAGCCGGCTGAAGGGGCTGTGACAGGTGCCGCAGCGGGCGTGTCCAGCCGCAGCAGCCGCACCGCATTGCCCTTCAAAATGCCCGGCATCACCTCGGGCTTGAAGCCTGCCGCCTCGAAGTCGCGCATCCAGCGGTCGGGCGTGATCAGCGGGTAGTCGCTGCCGAACAAGATGCGGTCTTTCAGCAGCGTGTTGGCGTACTGCACCAGCTGCTTGGGAAAGTACTTCGGGCTCCAGCCCGACAGGTCGATCCACACGTTGGGCTTGTGCGTGGCCACGCTCAGCGCCTCGTCCTGCCACGGAAAGCTGGGGTGCGCCATCACGATCTGCATGTCGGGAAAGTCGATGGCCACGTCGTCCAGGTGCATCGGGTTGCTGTACTCCAGCCGCAGCCCGCCGCCGCAGCGCATGCCCGAGCCGATGCCGCTGTGGCCGGTGTGGAAGATGGCCGGCAGGCCGTACTCGGCAATCACCTCGTACAGGGGCCAGGCCATGCGGTCGTAAGGGTGGTAGCCCTGCACCGTCGGGTGAAACTTGAAGCCCTTCACGCCGTGCTCCTCGATGAGCCGGCGCACCTCGCGCGCGCCCATCTTTCCCTTGTGCGGATCGACGCTGCCAAAGGCAATCATCATGTCGCTGTTCTTCGCCGCGGCCTCGGCAATCTCCTCGTTGGGGATGCGCCGGCGGCCCATGTTCGATTCGGCGTCGACCATGAACATCACCAAGCCGATTTTCCTGTCACGGTAGTACTGCACGCTCTCCGCAATGGTGGGCCGGCCGCTGGAGCCGAAGTACTTGTCGGCGGCGCGGTCGTATTCCTCGCCGTAGTTGTCGAACGGGTTCCAGCAACTCACCTCGGCGTGGGTGTGGATGTCGATCGCAATCAGGTTCTGGTGGTCCATGTCTGTTGTCTCCGGTACGGGTAAGTCCCTAGGTTCGGGGGGCCTCAAGTGCCTTGAATTGATTATTTCTCATAACCATAATCCAACGCAACCCCGAACACCATCATGACCAATCCAGACCTGCACATCGACATCCGCGACGAAGTCGCCATCGTCCGCCTGACGCGCGGTGCCAAGCGCAATGCGTTGTCCGACGGCCTGATCTTCGCGCTGCGCGACGCCTTCGAAAAGCTGCCCTCCACCGTGCGCGCCGCGGTGCTCGACGGCGAAGGCCCGCACTTTTGCGCCGGCCTCGACCTGAGCGAGCTGAAGGAGCGCGACGCCGGCCAGGGCATGCAGCACTCGCGCACCTGGCACGCGGCTTTGGACCTGATCCAGCACGGCCCGGTGCCGGTGATTGCCGCGCTGCACGGCGCGGTGGTCGGCGGCGGGCTGGAGCTGGCCAGCGCCTGCCACATTCGCGTGGCCGACAGCAGCACCTTCTACGCACTGCCGGAAGGCTCGCGCGGCATCTTCGTGGGCGGTGGCGGCTCGGTGCGCATTCCCAAGCTCATTGGCGTGGCGCGCATGACCGACATGATGATGACCGGGCGCGTCTACAACGCAGAGGACGGCGAGCGCGCCAACTTCGCGCAGTACCTGGTGGCCGAGGGCACCGCCTTCGACAAGGCCCTGGAGCTCGCCAAGCGCATCGCCACCAACGCACCGCTGACCAACTACGCGCTGATGCACGCACTGCCGCGCATCGCCGAGCAGTCGGCCGACCACGGCTTCTTCACCGAGGCCCTGATGTCGGGCATCGTGCAGGCCGCGCCCGAAGCCAAGGCGCGCGTGCGCGACTTCCTCGAAGGCCGTGCGGCCAAGGTGAGCAAAGGATGACCGCCGCTCCAGCAGCTACCGCGGTTCGCTACCGCCCCCTGGCCTTCGGCGTCACGCGCGCCACGCTGCGCGACGGCGCGCCGGGCACTCGGTACCTGAAGGCCGAGACGCAACTCGATGCCTACCGCGAGCGCATGACCGACCGCCTGGCCTACTGGGCCGAACACGCGCCCGATCGCACCTTCATCGCCCGCCGCGAACGGCTGGCCGACGGCAGCACCGGCGACTGGCTGCGCGTGAGCTACGCGCAGGCGCTGGAAGAAGCACGCAGCATCGGGCAGGCGCTGTTGAACCGGGGCCTGAGCGCGGAGCGACCGGTCGCCATCCTCAGCGAGAACGGCATCGAGCATGCGTTGCTCGCACTCGGTTGCCTCTACGCCGGCGTGCCCTACTGCCCGGTGTCCCCGCCCTACTCGCTCGTGAGCCAGGACTTCGAAAAGCTGCGTCACGTGCTGGACACGCTCACGCCCGGCCTGGTGTTCGCCACCGACGCCGCGCGCTACGGCCGCGCCATTGCCGCCGTCGTGCCTGCGGACACCGAGGTGGTCATAGCCGAAGGCACGCTCGAAGGCCGCGCCGTCACCGCGTTCAACGCACTGGCCTCCACACCGACCACGCCCGCCATCGACGAAGCGATGCGCGCCACCGGCCCCGACACCATCACCAAGTTTCTTTTCACCTCGGGCTCCACCAAGATGCCCAAGGCTGTGATCAACACACACCGCATGTGGTGCGCCAACCAGCAGCAGTTGCGACAGTCGATTCCCGCGCTGGGCGACGAGCCGCCGGTGCTGGTCGACTGGCTGCCCTGGAACCACACCTTCGGCGGCAACCACAACGTGGGCATCGTGCTGGACAACGGCGGCACGCTCTACGTGGACGACGGCAAGCCCACGCCCGCCGGCATGGCCGAGACGCTGCGCAACCTGCGCGAGATTGCGCCCACCATCTACTTCAACGTGCCCACCGGCTTCGAAGCCATTGCGCACGCCATGGAAACCGACGCCGTGCTGCGGCGCAACCTGCTGTCGCGCGTGAAGATGTTCTTCTACTCGGGCGCCGCGCTGTCGCAGCCCGTGTGGGACAGCCTGCACAAGACGCAGGAGTCTGAAGTGGGCGAGCGCATCGTCATGGGCACCGGCCTGGGCATGACCGAGTCGGGCCCGTTCGCGCTGTACGTGACCGGCCCCGACGTGAAGTCGGGCGACGTGGGCCTGCCCGCGCCGGGCATCGAGCTCAAGCTGATCGACGTGGACGGCAAGACCGAGGTGCGCTACCGCGGCCCCAACATCACGCCCGGCTACTGGCGCGCGCCGGACGCCACCGCCGAGGCTTTCGACGAAGAAGGCTTTCTTTCCACCGGCGACGCGGTGCAGTGGATAGACGACGCCAACATTCACCGCGGCCTGCGCTTCGACGGCCGCATTGCCGAAGACTTCAAGCTGGCCACCGGCACCTTCGTGAGCGTGGGCCCGCTGCGCGCGAAGATCATCGCGGCCGGCGCGCCTTACGTGCAGGACGCGGTGCTCACCGGCATCAACCTGAAGGAAGTGGGCGCGCTGATCTTCCCGACGCAGAAGGTGCGCCAGCTCGCGGGCCTGGGCGCCGACGCCACGATGCAACAGGTGCTCGAAAGCACGCCGGTGCAGGCGCACTTTCAGCAGGTGGCCAACGAACTGTCCGCCACGGGCACCGGCAGCGCCAACCGCATCGCGCGGCTGCACCTGATGGCCGAGCCGCCCTCCATCGACAAGGGCGAGGTGACCGACAAGGGCTCCATCAACCAGCGCGCCGTGCTCAAGCACCGCGCCGCGCTGGCCGATGCGATGCACGGCGGCACGCTGCCTTTCACCCTCACACCACGTCAATAAGCATTTCAGGAGACCACACACCATGAACATCGAAGGACAAGCCGCCCTCGTCACCGGCGGCGCATCGGGCCTGGGAGAAGCCACCGCGCGCGAGCTCGCACGGCTGGGCGCCAAGGTCGCGGTGCTCGACCGCAATGCCGCGCTCGCTGAAAAAGTAGCCGCAGAGATTGGCGGCATCGCCTGCGTCTGCGACATCACAGACACCGACAGCGTGAACGCGGCGCTCGACAAGGCCGAAGCCGCCCACGGCCCCGCGCGCATTCTGATGAACGTAGCCGGCATCGGCAGCGCCAAGCGCATCGTCGGCAAGGACGGCAACCCCGCGCCGCTGGAAGACTTTGTGCGCGTGGTCAACATCAACCTGATCGGCGGCTACAACATGGCGCGCCTCTTCGCGGCGCGCTGCGCCAAGCTGGCCGCACTCGACAACGGCGAAAAGGGCGTGATGCTCTTCACCGCTTCCGTAGCAGCCTTCGACGGCCAGGTGGGCCAGCAGGCCTACAGCGCCTCCAAGGGCGGCCTGGTCGGCATGACGCTGCCGATGGCACGCGACCTGGCACAGCACGCCATTCGCGTGTGCACCGTCGCACCCGGCCTCTTCGCCACGCCGCTGCTGCTGGAGTTGCCCGAAGCCGTGCAGCACTCGCTGGCCGCGTCCATTCCCTTCCCGCCGCGCCTGGGCAAGCCTTCGGAATTTGCCGAGCTGGCCTGCCATGTCGTTACCAACGGCCACCTCAACGGCGAAGTGATTCGCCTGGACGGCGCGCTGCGCATGGCGCCGCGCTGAGCCATCTTTCGTTCTTTCGTTCGTTACCGCTTCGCAGATTCAACAAGACCCATCAGGAGACACCGATGACCTTCAAGAAGACCACCCTCGCCGCCGTGCTGGCGCTCATGGCCATGGGCTTGGCCCATGCCGACATCACCATCGGCGTGGTGCAGCCGCTCACCGGCCCGGCCTCGGGCCTGGGCATTCCGGTGAAGAACGGCATCGCCATCTGGCCCAAGACCATCGCGGGCGAAACGCTCAAGGTGGTGGTGCTCGACGACGCCACCGACCCGACCACGGGCGTGAAGGACGCGCAGCGCCTGGTGACGGAAGACAAGGTCGACGTGATCGTCGGCTCCAGCGCCACGCCCGTCGCCATTCCCATGGCCGACGTGACCGCCGAGGCCGGCACGCCGCAGATCTCCACCGCGCCGGCCGGCCTGCCGCCGGGCAAGGACAAGTGGTTCTTCCGCCTGCCGCAGTCGAACGACGTGATGGCCTTCGCGGTGGTCGCGCACATGAAGAAGCAGAACGTGAAGACCGTCGGCTTCCTCGGCTACACCGATGCGTACGGCGAGCTGTGGCTCAAGGCGCTGACCGCCGAGGCTGCCAAGAACGGCATCAAGATCGTTGCGACCGAGCGCTTTGCGCGCGCCGACACCAGCGTGACCGGCCAGGTGCTGAAGCTCACCTCGGCCAACCCCGACGCAATTCTCATCGTGGCCTCCGGCAGCGGCGCCGGCATGCCGCAGAAGGCGGTGATGGAGCGCGGCTACAAGGGCAAGGTCTACCAGACGCATGCCGCCGCCACGCAAGACCTGATGCGCACGGCAGGCAAGGACGCCGAGGGCACCTTCGTGGTGTCGGGCCCCGCCACCGTGGCCGAGCAGTTGCCCGACAGCCACCCGTCGAAGGCTGCTGCAGTCGCCTTTGTGCAGGGCTATGAAAAGGTCTACGGCCCGGGCTCGCGCAACCAGTTCGCGGGTCACTCGGCCGATGCGCTCACGGTGCTTGAAAAAGCGATTCCGGTCGCGCTCAAGAAGGCCAAGCCCGGCACGCCGGAGTTCCGCGCCGCGCTGCGTGATGCGCTGGAGACCATGGGCCGCACGGTGCTCGCGCACGGCGTGCTGAACTGGACGGCGCAGGACCACTGGGGCTACACGACCGAGACCGGCGTGATGCTCAAGGTGGTGAACGGCGCCTTCAAGGTCGAGCAGTAATTTTCTTCAGCCTCAGCAGCCTGCACCTCACGCCATGGATTTCTCAATCGCCAGCATCCTGACGCTGGACGGCCTCACCAACGGCGCGATCTATGCCCTGCTGGGCATGGGCATCGTGCTCGTCTTCACGGTGACCCGCGTCATCTTCATTCCGCAGGGCGAATTCGTGGCGTACGGTGCGCTGACGCTGGCGATCTTCCAGACCGGCAAGACGCCGGGCACGGTGTGGTTGCTGCTGATACTGGCCGGCGTGGCAGCGCTGATGGACCTGGTCACGACCTGGCGGCACCGCGGCAGCGCGGTGGCCGGGCTGATGGCGGCGCTGCGCACCTTCGCGCTGCCAGCCGTCATCTGCGCGGTGTCGGCCTGGGCCGGGCCGCGCAACCTGCCGTTGATGGTGCAGGCGGTGCTGACCGTAGCCATCGTCACGGCTTTCGGGCCGCTGGTGTACCGGGTGGCTTACCAGTCGCTGGCGGGCGCGAGTTCGCTGGTGCTGCTGATCGTTTCGGTTGGCGTGCACTTTGCGATGACGGGGCTGGGCTTGTTGTTCTTTGGCGCGGAGGGTTTTCGCAACCCGCCGTTCTGGGACGAGCGCATGGCGGTGGGGCCGCTCAACGTGAGCGGGCAGGCGCTGATCATCTTCGGCATGTCGGGTGCGTTGATCGTGTTGCTGTACCTGTTCTTCGAGCGCAGCCTGTACGGCAAGGCGTTGCGTGCGACGGCGGTGAACCGGTTGGGTGCGCGGCTGATGGGCATTTCCACGCAGGCGGCGGGTCAGCTAACGTTCGCCATGGCCGCGCTCATCGGTGCGTTGTCGGGGCTGTTGATCGGGCCTACGACCACGGTGTTTTACGACTCGGGTTTTCTCATCGGTCTGAAGGGGTTCGTTGCTGGCGTGATCGGCGGGCTTGCGAGTTACCCGGGGGCCTTGTTGGGTGCGTTGGCCGTGGGGGTGATCGAGGCGTTCGGGTCGTTCTGGGCCAGTTCGTTCAAGGAGGTGATCGTGTTCACCATCATTCTTCCTGTGCTGCTGTGGCGCTCTTTGCGCAGTGGGCATTCGGATGAGGAGCATTGATGGTGTTCTGTCCTTCTTGCTGTGCCTTGGGTGCTTCAGGGCGACGCTCACGCCGACGGGGTGCCTTGCTCCGCGAATGTCCCCCGGGGCTTCGCCCCTCCTCCTTTATTTCGCTGCGCAAGGCACCCCATCGACGTGAGCGTTGTACAGAGAAGTGGCTGATCGCGCGATCACCAGCGGCGTGTCCAGGTGCGAAGGGCATCGGGTGTCTCCCGCAGCGAAATAAAGGAGGAGGCGAAGCCGGAGGACATTCGCGGTGGGAGACACCCGGTGGCCTTCGCACGCGCCCTGAACAGCACCAGGAACGGCACCAGGAACGGCACCAGGAACGGCACCAGGAACAGCACCAAGAACACAAGCAACTGGCGAAACAAAACGCCATGGACGACAACTGACATGGAAGCGCTCCTCAACCCTTCTTCAACCCAGGCGCCAGACAAGAGTCTGCTGCGCACCTGGGGCCCGCTCGCGCTGATCCTTGTGTTGATCGCGTTGCCGCTGCTGCCGCTGCCCGACTTCTGGATCATTCAGCTCAACTACATCGGCATCTACACACTGCCCGTGCTGGGCCTGGTGCTGCTCACCGGCGTGGGCGGACTCACCTCCTTCGGCCAGGCCGCGTTCGTCGGCATTGGCGCGTACACCACCGCCTACCTCACCGTGAACACCGGCCTGTCGCCATGGGTCACGCTGTTCATCGGCCTGGCGTTCACGGGCTTGAGCGCCGCGCTCATCGGCGCCATCACCCTGCGCATGTCGGGCCACTACCTGCCGCTGGCCACCATTGCGTGGGCACTGGCGCTGTACTACCTCATGGGCAACCTCGAGGCGCTGGGCAAATACGACGGCATTCTGGGCGTGAAGGGCCTGTCGCTGTTCGGCTTCGAGTTTGGCCAACAGCGACTGTTCTACGGCGTCGTCTGGGCCTTTGCAATTTTGGCGTCCTTCGCGGTGATCCGCCTGCTCGACTCGCGCAGCGGCCGCGCCATTCGCTCGCTGGCCGGTGGCTCGCAGATGGCCGAGGCCATGGGCGTGAACACGCTGCGCTTCAAGATCGGCATCTTCGTGCTGGCCGCCATGCTCGCGTCCATCTCGGGCTGGCTGTTCGCGCACTTCCAGCGCACAGTCAACCCGTCGCCCTTCGGCCTGAAGATGGGCATCGAATACCTCTTCATGGCCGTGCTCGGCGGTGCGGCCCACGTGTGGGGCGCCATTGCCGGCGCGGGCGTGGTCAAGCTGCTCGAAGACCAGCTGCAGGTGCTGCTGCCCAGGCTCATCGGCACGGCAGGCAGCTACGAGCTGATCGTGTTCGGCATCATGATCGTGCTGGTGCTCAAGTACCTGCCCGAAGGGCTCTGGGCCTTCGTCGACCGACGCCTGCCGCGCCCGCGCCGCAGCGTCGACTGGCAAGGCGCCAAGGACCTGCCCGCGCGCGCCAAGCCGGCCCCCGGCGAAGTGGTGCTCGACGTGCAGGCCATCCGCAAGACCTTCGGCGGGCTGGTGGCGGTGAACGACATCAGCTTTCAAACCCGCGCCGGGCAGATCGTGGGCCTGATCGGGCCGAACGGCGCGGGCAAGTCGACCACCTTCAACCTGGTGACGGGCGTGTTGGGCCTGTCGGGCGGCGCGGTGCGTTTCCGTGGCGAGGCCATCGGCGGGCTCGGTGCGCGGCAGATTGCGCAGCGCGGGGTGTCGCGCACCTTTCAGCACGTGAAGATGGTGGCGGACATGACGGTGCTGGAGAACGTGGCGCTGGGTGCGCACTTGCGTGGGCGCAAGGGCGCCGTTGCAGCCATGTTGCGCATCGACCGTGCCGAAGAGCGCGCGCTGTTCCGCGAGGCGGAGCGTCAGTTGCAGCGCGTGGGCATGGGCGACTATCTGCACGAGATTGCAGGCAACCTGGCGATGGGTCAGCAGCGTCTGCTGGAGATTGCGCGCGCGTTGTGCGCCGACCCGGCGTTGCTGTTGTTGGACGAGCCTGCTGCAGGTTTGCGTCACAAGGAAAAGGAAGCGTTGGGCAAGGTGCTGCGGCAGTTGCGCGGCGAGGGCATGAGCATCTTGCTGGTCGAGCACGACATGGGGTTGGTGATGGACATATGCGACCACATCGTGGTGATGGAGTTCGGCACGCACCTGATGGAGGGCACGCCGGCAGAGGTGCAGGGCAGCGACAAGGTGCGTGCGGCATACCTTGGGACGGAGCACTAGATGCGTGTCATCTGTTCGTTGCGTCGCGCTGTGTCTGCGGGGCGCTGTTGTTCAGGGCGCGCCCCCGCCGACGGGGTGCCTTGCTCCGCGAATGTCCCCCGGCCTTCGGCCTCCTCCTTTATTTCGCTGCGCAAGGCACCCCATCGGCGTGTGCGTTATTCGGAGCAGTCGTTGATCAGCGGAACACCCAGAGCGTGCCCAGGTGCACAGGGCGTCGGGTGCTCCCCGCAGCGAAATAAAGGAGGAGGGGCGAAGCCCCGGGGGACATTCGCGGAGGGGAGTACCCGGCGGCCTGTGCACGCGCCCCGAACACGAGCTCCAAACAACCGACCCAAACAACCAAAGCACCCAGCAGCGCAGCAACCGACATGACGAACACCCCTCCCCTGCTACGCATCCGAGACCTGCACGTCGGCTACGGCCGCGCCGAGGTACTGCACGGCATCGACCTGCAGGCCGACCAGGGCAGCGTCGTCACCGTGATCGGGCCGAACGGCGCCGGCAAGTCCACCCTTCTCAATGCACTGATGGGGGTGTTGCCTTCGAAGGGTGTCATTGAATTCAAAGGCCAATCCATTTCGGCCCTTTCGCTCGAAGAACGCGTGATGCTCGGCATTGCACTGGTGCCCGAGAAACGCGAACTGTTCGGCACCATGCCGGTGGAAGACAACCTCGTGCTCGGCGCGTTTCGCCAGGTGCGCCTGCGCAACAAACAATGGCGCGACCGCATCGACGAGGTGTACACGCTGTTCCCGCGCCTGAAAGAACGCCGCGCGCAACTGGCCGGCACGCTCTCGGGCGGCGAACGGCAAATGCTGGCCGTGGGCCGCGCGCTCATGTCGCGCCCCACCCTGCTCATGCTCGACGAACCCAGCCTGGGCCTGGCCCCGCTGGTGGTGCAGGAGATCTTTCGCACCGTCGATGCACTGCGCGCCACCGGCGTGACCATCCTGCTGGTGGAGCAGAACGCACGCGCCGCGCTCGAAGTGGCCGACCACGGATATGTGCTCGAAATGGGCAGCGTGAGCCTGGAAGGCGAAGCCAGGAAACTGGCTGTCGATTCGCGCGTGATCGACACCTACCTGGGTGCGGCCAAGAAGGCCGCCTGACCACAAAGCAAAGCCGCGGCTCGCGCGGCAAGGAGACGACATGACACGACAGCGCCACCTTCACCTGGGCCTGTGCGCCACCGCGCTCGGCGTTGCCGCATTGCTCGCGGCCTGCGCGGGCCAACCCACCACGCAGCGCGCGCCGCACGCGCCCCTGGCCGCCGCACGCCCCGGCACGCTGCAGACCTGCACCGACCTTGCAGCCCGCGCCGCGCTGCCGGGCACCGTCTACACATCGGCCACCGAAGTGCCCGCCGGCACCGTCACGGTCGGCGGCGTGGCCATGAGCGCGCCGGCGCACTGCCTCGTGCAGGGCCGCATGAACGAGCGCACGAGCCCGGCCGACAACCAGCGCTACGCCATCGGCTTCGAAATGCGGCTGCCCATGGCATGGAACGGCCGCTTTTTCTATCAGGGCAACGGCGGGCTCGACGGCGTGGTGGTGCCCGCACTGGGCGGCGTGGGCGTTGGCGGGCCGCGCAGCAGCGCGCTGCAGATGGGCTTTGCCGTCATCAGCTCCGACGCCGGCCACGCGGGCGCGATGGGACCGCGCTTCGGGCTCGACCCGCAGGCGCGGCTCGACTACGGCTACAACGCCGTCGCGCAGCTCACGCCCATGGCCAAGAACCTCATCGCCAAGGCCTACGGCCGCGCGCCCGACCGCTCTTACTTCGGCGGCTGCTCCAACGGCGGGCGCCATGCGATGGTGGCCGCGGTGCGCTCGGCCGATCAGTACGACGGCATCCTCGCGGGCGACCCCGGCTTCAATCTGCCGAAGGCGGCGGTGGCGCAGCTCTATGGCGCGCAGCAGTACGCTGCCGTGGCCAGCGCGAAAACGCCGGCCGGCCAGCCCGACACGCAGAGCGCCTTCACACCCGCGGAGATGACACTGGTCGCCGACAAGGTGCTGCAGCGCTGCGACGCGCTCGACGGCCTGGCCGACGGCATCGTGTCGAACGTGCAGGCCTGCCAGACGCGCTTCGACATCCAAACTGCCGTGCCCACCTGCGCCGCGGGCGTGCGCGACGGCCAGTGCCTCAGCGCGCCGCAGAAGACGGCCCTGGCCAATGTGTTCAAGGGCGCGCGCAACAGCGCGGGTCAGCCGATCTACAGCAGCTTTCCGTTCGACGCGGGCGTGAGCGGCAGCAACTGGCGCGACTGGAAGTTCGCCAGCCCGCAGACGCGCGACGCCGGCGCGGTGGCCTTCATCTTCAGCACGCCGCCGCTGGCCGACCGGGCGCAAGGCCTGCCCTTTGCGTTGGGCTTCGACATGGACCGCGACGCACCGCGCATCGGAGCGACCGACGGCGTGTTCGGCGTGTCGGCACTGTCGTTCATGACACCGCCGGACGCGGCCAACCTGGGCGCGCTGCGCGACAAGGGCGGCCGCATGATCGTGTACCACGGCACCAGCGACCCGGTGTTCTCATCGAACGACACCGCCGCCTGGTACGAGCGCGTGCAGGCCGCCAACGGCGGCGATGCCTCCGCCTTTGCGCGCTACTTTCCCGTGCCCGGCATGAACCACTGCGCGGGCGGCCCGGCCACCGACCAGTTCGACATGCTGAGCGCGCTGGTCGACTGGGTCGAGCAGGGCAAGGCGCCCGCATCGGTCACCGCTTCCGCGCGCGGCGCGGGCACGCCGGTGCCCAATGCCGAGGTGCCGGCCAACTGGTCGGCGCAACGCACGCGGCCGCTGTGTCCCTACCCGCAAGTCGCGACCTACACCGGTGGCGACACCGAACGCGCGAGCAGCTTCGCCTGCAAGCTCCCAACCCCCTGAAACCCTGATCGGTTGAAGACAACAAGCGCCTCCATGGACTACCAGCCCCGCCCCGACGACGTTCGCTTTCTGCTCAACGCCGTGCTCGACGCGCCCGCGCGCCTGGCCGCGCTCGCGCCCTTTGCCGAGGTCGACGAGGCACTGCAGTCGCAGGTGCTCGAAGAGGCGGGCCGCTTCGTCGGCGCGGTGGTGGGACCGCTCAACCGGGGCGGCGACGAAGTCGGCTGCCGCTTTGCAAATGGCGATGTCGTGTCGCCGCCGGGCTTTCGCGAGGCCTACCAGGCCTTCGTCGATGGCGGCTGGCCCGCGCTCTCGGCCGCGACCGAAGACGGCGGACAAGGCCTGCCCGCGGTGCTCGAAGCCGTGCTCTACGAATGGCTCAGCGCGGCCAACCACGGGTTCACGATGGCGCCCGGCCTGCTGCACGGCGCCTATGCCTGCATCAAGCACCACGGCAGCGACGAGCTGAAGCAGCGCTACCTGTCGAAGATTGCCACCGGCGAATGGCTCGCGACCATGTGCCTCACCGAAGCCCACGCCGGCAGCGACCTGGGCCAGGTGCGCACGCGCGCCGCGCCGCAGGCCGACGGCAGCCTGCGGTTGAGCGGCGGCAAGATATTCATTTCCGGCGGCGAGCACGACCTCACGCCGAACATCGTGCACCTGGTGCTGTGCCGATTGCCCGATGCACCGGCCGGCCCCAAGGGCCTGTCGCTGGTGCTGGTGCCCAAGCTGCTGCCCGACGGCACGCGCAACACAGTGCACTGCGAACGCATCGAAGAAAAAATGGGCCTGCACGGCAGCCCCACCTGCAGCCTGCGCTTCGACGACGCCACCGGCTGGCTGGTCGGCGAGCCCGGCCGCGGCCTGGCCGCGATGTTCGTGATGATGAATTCGGCGCGTCTGCATGTGGCGCTGCAAGGCATCGGCCTGCTCGACGCCGCCTGGCAGAAGGCCGATGCCTATGCCGCCGAGCGCCGCCAGATGCGCGCGCCCGGCCCGGTGCCCGCGAGCCGCGGCGGCGAGAGCGCCGACCTGATTGCCGAGCACCCCGCGGTGCGCCGCATTCTGGACACGCAGCGCGCCTGGATCGACGGCACGCGCACCCTGGCCTACCGCAGCGCGCTGATGCTCGACGTGGCGGTGCACGACACCGACCCCAAGGCGCGCGAGCGCGCGCAGCGCTGGTGTGCGTTCGTCACGCCGGTGCTCAAGGCCGCGTGCACGCAGCAGGCCTTTCTGGGCGCGAGCGAATGCCTGCAGGTGTTCGGCGGCCACGGCTATGTGCGCGAATGGGGCATCGAGCAGGTGGTGCGCGACGCGCGCGTGACCATGATCTACGAGGGCACCAACGAGATCCAGGCCATCGACCTGCTGGTGCGCAAGGTGCTGCCCGATGGCGGCGCGGGCATGTCGGCGGTGCTGCTCGAACTGCGCGACACGCTGGACGCCTCGCGCGAGGCCGATGCCGACGTGCAGCGCCGCCTGGCGCAACTGCGCTACCTGGGCACCACGGTGGCGATGGCCGCGCATGCCAACCCGGTGCTGCCGTATGAGGTGGCGGACGACTACCTGCGCGTGACCGTGCTCACGCTGATGGCGTGGGCCTGGGCGCGCATCGAGGCTGCGGTGCCGCAGGATGCATCGAAGGCCCGCGCGGCGGCCGCCTTCCGGCGCTGGGTGCTGCCCGAGTTCGAGATGCGCCTGGGCATCGTCAAGAAGGCCTGCGAGACGGTGGCGCTGACGCATGCGGCGGCGCAAGCAGCGGCCCCCACGGCCGAGGCCAAGTAGCCCTGCCTGCCCCCGTTCTGCACTTGCCGCAAGTTACGCTCACCCCATGCCCTCTTCCCCGAAATCCGCTGCCGCCAAAGGCCCCTCAGCCGTGGCGCCGCAAGGCAAGCCGGACCGGCTCGACGCCCGCATGCTCGAAGCCCTGGTCGGCTACAACGCGCGCCGCGCGTGGCTGGTCGTCAGCGCCTTCTTCGCGGAGCGCATGGCGCCCTACGGGCTCAAGCAGATCGACTTCTCGGTGCTCTCGCTGCTGGCGCACAACCCCGGCGCCACGTCGCGCCAGCTGTGCAATGCGCTGGACATCCTGCCGCCGAACCTGGTGAGCCTGGTGGCCACGCTGGACAGCCGGGGCCTCATCGAGCGCCGCCCGCATCCGCACGACGGCCGCGCCGTGGGCCTGCACCTCACGCCCGCCGGCGACACGCTGGTGCGCGAGGCCGAGCAGGCCGTGGTGCAGCTGGAGGCCGACGCCAGCGCCAAGCTCAGCGCCCGCGAGCGCGAGACGCTGATCAAGCTGCTGCAGAAGATGTATCTCTAGCCGGTAGCGGATGCGGAGGCTGTAGCGGCCTCAGAGGCCTCGCTCGACCATGTCGATCAGCTGCTGGCCAAGCCCGTGCGCCGCATCGGCCGGCAGCTCGCGCAGCGGCCCGTCGATGATGAGCAGCGCCAGCCCGTGCACCGCCGACCACGCGAGGTATTCGGCATTGCGCCGCCGCGCCGGGTCGAGCACGCCGGCCGCCACCAGGCTGTCGACCGCCTGGCACAGCAGCTGGAACGGGTCGAGCCCACCCGCACCGGCCTTGTCGGGCCCAAGGGCGCCGGCACCCTCGTCGGAAATGACGAACGCGGTGCGGAACAGCCCGGGCTCGGCCTGCGCGAACCGCAGGTAGGCGGTGCCCACGGCGCGCAGTTGCGCGCGTGCGGCATCGGCGGGCGGCTGGTCGGCCGGCAGCACGGCCAGTTCCTGTTCCATCGCGCCGGCGGCGGTGGCCAGCGCGGCCTCGCGCACGGCCATCAGCAGTTCGCGGCGGCTTGCAAAGTGGCGGTAGGCCGCGTTGGGCACCACGCCCGCGCGCCGCGTGGCTTCGCGCAGCACCACCGCGTCGGGGCCGCCGTCGCGCGCCAGCTCGATGCCCGCGTCCAACAAGGCCCGGCGCAGGTCACCGTGGCGGTAGGTGCTGCGGGCGGGCGGCAGGCTTTCGGGGACGTTGTTCAGCTTCATCGAAATTCCATGTGGACACTGTCCATTGTCCTTGCTATTCTTTGTGTACGGTGTACACAAGGTAATCAGATTGTTTGCGGGCCAATACACCGGCGGGCTTACCGCACACCTCACTCCGCTCAAAGGAATTGCCATGAAAGTCCAGTCATATCTCTCGTTCGAAGGCCGCTGCGACGAGGCCATCGGCTTCTACAAGAAGGCGCTTGGCGCTGAAGTCGTCCAGCTCATGCGCTACAGCGATGCGCCTGCGCAAGCCCCGTCGGGCAATGCCGACGAAAGCTGCAGTGGCACCATGCCGTCGCCCGACAAGGTGATGCATGCGGTGGTGCGCATCGGCGAGACCGAGGTCATGGTGTCCGACGGCCGCTGCTCGGGCCGGGCCGAGTTCAAGGGCGTGATGCTGGCGCTCACCGCCAACACCGACGCCGAGGCCCACCAGTGGTTCGACGCGCTGGCAGATGGCGGCCAGGTGCTGCAGCCGCTGATGAAGACCTTCTTCACCTCCAGCTTCGGCATGCTGAACGACCGCTTCGGCGTGGCCTGGCTGCTGGTGGTGGCCCAACCGAGCTGACGTTGCGCCGCGCCATCATGAATGAAGCGCAGCTTTGGCGGCACGGCCAGCGGCAAGGGCGCCACCTGTGCGTGGGAGGGCAACAGCCAGGCGGGCGCGGGACGCATGGAAATCGTCGAGTCGGTGCCTTCGTCGAAGGTGGCGATCAAGCTCGACTTCGTCCAGCCCTTCGAAGGCCACAACATGGCCGACTTCACGCTGCAGCCCATCTGAAGACGGCCACCGAAAAGTAACTCTCCAAGGAAACCTCATGTCCCCCATTCACGCCTACCTCACGTTCGACGGCAACGCAGCCGAGGCCATGCGCTTCTACGAGAAGACGCTCGGCGGCACCCTGCACACGATGATGACCATGGCCCAGGCGCCCGGCGCCGAGCAGTTCCCGCCCGGCGCGGCGGACCGCATCATGCATGCCGCGCTGACTTATGGCGACGGCATGCTCATGGCCTCCGACACCATGCCCGGCCAGCCCTACGAAGGCATGAAGGGCTTTGGCGTTGCGCTGACGCTGGACACCGTGGCCGAAGGCCAGCGCGTGTTCGACGCTTTCGCCGACGGCGGCAAGGTGACCATGCCCTTCGGCAAGACCTTCTGGGTCGAGGTCTTCGGCATGGTGACCGATCGCTTCGGCACGCCCTGGCTCGTCAACGGCGGCAAGCCCCTGCTGTGACGCGCATGAGCGGCACGCCCGACAACCGCAAGCGCTGGCTCGCCCTGATGGTGCTGTGCCTGGGCGTTCTGATGATCGTGCTCGACACCACCATCGTGAACGTGGCGCTGCCATCCATTCGCACCGACCTGGGCTTCAGCGAGACCTCGCTGGTGTGGGTGGTCAACGCCTACATGCTCACCTTCGGCGGCTTCCTGCTGCTGGGCGGGCGGCTGGGCGACCTGTACGGCCACCGCCGCGTGTTTCTCGCGGGGCTGGTGCTGTTCACGCTGGCCTCGCTGGCCTGCGGCGTGTCGCGCTCGCAGGGCCTGCTGGTGGCCGCGCGCGCGGTGCAGGGCCTGGGCGGCGCGGTGGTGTCGGCCGTGTCGCTATCGCTCATCATGAATCTGTTCACCACGCCCACCGACCGCGCCAAGGCCATGGGCGTGTACGGCTTCGTGTGCGCGGGCGGCGGCAGCATCGGCGTGCTGCTGGGCGGCCTGCTCACGAGCACGCTGAGCTGGCACTGGATCTTTCTGGTGAACCTGCCGATCGGCGTGGCGGTGTATGCGCTGTGCGTGGCGCTGCTGCCCGCCGCGCGCGGCCAGGCGCACGGCGAAAAGCTGGACGTGGCCGGCGCGCTCAGCGTCACGCTGTCGCTCATGCTCGCGGTGTACGGCGTGGTGAATGGCAACGAGGCCGGCTGGGCCTCCGCGCAAACGCTGGGGCTGCTGGGCGCGGCCGTGGCGCTGCTGGCGGTGTTCATCGCCATCGAGTCGCGCGTGCGGCACCCGCTGATGCCGCTGGGCCTGTTCCGCCTGCGCAGCGTGTCGGTGGCCAACGTGGTGGGCGTGCTGTGGGCCGCGGCCATGTTCGCGTGGTTCTTCATCTCGGCGCTGTACATGCAGCTGGTGCTGAACTACACGCCCATGCAGATCGGCCTGGCCTTTCTGCCGGCCAACATTCTCATGGCGGTGTTCTCGCTCGGGCTGTCCGCGAAGATCGTGATGCGTTTCGGCATTCGCAAGCCGCTGGCCGGCGGGCTGTGGCTGGCGGCCATCGGGCTGGCGCTGTTTGCGCGCGCGCCGGTCAGCGGCAGTTTTGTGGCGGACGTGCTGCCCGGCATGGTGCTGCTCGGCCTGGGCGCGGGCATGGCACTGAACCCGCTGCTGCTGGCGGCCATGAGCGAGGTGCGCCCCACCGACTCGGGCCTGGCCTCCGGCGTGGTCAACACCGCTTTCATGATGGGCGGCGCGCTGGGCCTGGCCGTGCTGGCCAGCGCCGCGGCCGCGCGCACCGCGTCGATGGAAGCGGCCGGCGCGCAACTGCCGCTGGCGCTCACCGGTGGCTACAACCTGGCGTTTCTGCTGGGGGCCGCGTTCGCGGCGATGGCGGGCCTCATCGGTGCGTTGCTGCTGCGCCCCGCCGTGCCGGTGCTCACGCAGAGCGAAGAAGAAACGGCAACCGATGGAGCGCCGGCTTCGTGAGCGGCACGCCATGGCGGCGGCTTCACGCCCGTCACCACCTTGCGACGCTCAGGCCAGGAACCCGTCGTACACCAGCTTCAGTCCGGTCAGCAGCATGCCCAGGTACACGAAGCGATAGAACCAAGTCGCGTCGATGCGCCGCGCAATGCGAATGCCGACCCACACGCCGAACGGCGCGATGGGCATCAGCACCAGCGAGGTGGCCAGCGTGCGAAGGTCGATCAGGCCGAGCCAGGCGTAGGGAATCCACTTGCTCAGGTTCACCACGAAGAAGAAGTACGCCATGGTGGCCGTGAACACCACCGGCGTGAGCCGCAGCGGAATGACGTAGGCATTGATCGGCGGGCCGCCCGCGTGCGCAATGAAGCTGGTGAAGCCAGACACCGTGGTCAGCACCGCGCCCATGCCGCGCGAAGGCAGCGGGTCGTTGGGCTTGGGCGGGAACAGCAGGCGCTGCGCCAGAAACACCAGCGTGAACACACCCACGATGCCCGCCACCGTGTGCGCCGACAGCATGCGAAACAGCAGCGTGCCGATCACCGTGCCCAGCAGCCCGAACGGAATCAAAAACTTCAGCAGGGAGCGGTCGAAGTCGCGCCGGAACGCGGCCAGGCCCAGCACGTCCATCAGCAGCAGCAAGGGCATGAGGATGGCTGCCGCCTGCGGCACGGTGACGGCCAGCGCCATCATCGGCACCGCGAGCGAACCGAAGCCCGCGCCAAAGCCGCTCTTGCTGATGCCGAGCAGCAGCACGGCGGGAATGGCGACCGCGTAGAAGTGCGGGTCGGTGATCAGGGGAAAGGCCATGGGAATGAACAGCGCGAAAAAAAGCCCACCGGGTCGGCAGGCTTGGCGAGGGTAGCAGGATGAGGCGGGGCCCGCTGGTCTCCTCGAAGAGCTCAGCAGGGTCAGCGCGTGGGGTTCAGCACAAAGTCGAAGTCCAGCCGCCACCGCCCATTGGCCTGCCGGGTCCACGGCGCCACCAGCGACTGGCGCACCGCGAACACCGCGTCGGAGTCGAGCCACTCGTCGCCGTCGCGAAACACGTGGGTAATGAGCCGCTCGTAGCCCGGCGCCTCGATCTTGAAATGCAGGTGCGCGGGCCGCCACGGGTGGCGCTTGGTGGCGCGCAGCAGGTCGCCCACGGGGCCGTCGACCGGTATCGGGTAGGCCACCGCCACCACGCTGCGAAAGTGCAGCGAGCCGTCGGCGGCGGTGCGCAGCGTGCCGCGGTTTTCCGCATGGTCGAGCCCGGCGTGCTGCACGTCGTAATGGCCGCCGGCATCGGCCTGCCACACGTCGACGACCGCATCGGCCACCGGCTCGCCGCCGAGCCCGCGCACGGTGGCGTACACGTCGCAGGGCTCGCCCTCGGCGCCGTTGGCCACGTCGTCGCCGTGTTCGTATTCGGGCGCGCCGTCGAAGTAGAAGGGGCCGAACACGGTGGCCTCGGTGCAGCCGGCGGGCTTGTCGTTGTTCATGGCGATGGTGAGCATCGACAGGCCCAGCACGTCCGAAAGCAAGATGAATTCCTGGCGCTTGTCGTCGCACTTCTGGCCGGTGGCGGTGAGGTACTGCACGCCCTGAAACCACTCTTCCTCGGTGAGCTTCACCTCGCGGGCGAAGGCGTGCACATGCTGCACGAGGCTGGTCATGATCTCGCGCAGCCGCGGGCTGGGCGTGTCGGCAAAGCGTGCGAGCACGGCCTGGGTGATGTTGTCCTGGTCGAGGTTGCGCATCGTGGCGTCTCCGTGTTGTCTCTGGTGTGTAGGGGGCACTTTGGGGCCCACTGTAGGCCGCATGCCGCGCCCATGAAAGCACCCGGGGCGCAAATGATTTTTCCGCCCAGCGGAACGGTCGTGCCCGGCTGCGCCAGAATTGCC
>NZ_JAYLVN010000018.1:0-142038 GCF_046156345.1 Variovorax sp. H27-G14 | reverse complement strand
GGGGGATGTTTGTTTTGGGGGCAGGCCTTCGATCAAGCGCCGCGCTTTTTCAGAAGCCGCCGTGCCCCCACCCCAGCCCTCCCCCAGCGGGGGAGGGAGCAAGTCAAAAGGCCGGGCTCGGTGTGATCGGTTTTGCTCCTTCCCCTTCCGGGGGAAGGCTGGGATGGGGGCAGGCCTTCGATCAGGCGCCACGCTTTTTCAGCGACCGCCGCGCCCCCACCCCAGCCCTCCCCCAGCGGGGGAGGGAGCAAGTCAAAAAAACTCAGCGCCGCAATGCAGCCGTTAGCGCCGATGGCGAGCGGTAGCCTGTTCGGCGCGCTGTCTGCGCCACGCTCATGCCGCCCAGCCGCAGTTCGCGTGCATGCGCCAGCCGCAGCGCGCGCAGCCACTGCATCGCGCCCATGCCCTGCTCGTCGCGGCAGCGTTGCGCGAACTGGCTCGGGCTCAGGCAGGCCACCTCCGCCAGGTCGGCCACGCTCAGCGGCATGTGCCAGCGGTCACGCGCCCAATCGGCCAGCACGGTCCAGTCGATGTGGCGGCGGCGCGAATCGGCGTTGGCTGGCGCGGGGCGCCAGGCCTCCAGCAGCAGCGCCGGGCCGTGCAACAGCGCGAGTGCGGATGCCTGCGGTTGCTGCAGGCACTGCGCCAGGTAGCGCGCCAGCGTGTGCAGTTGCGGCGCGTCCAGCGGCGCGCGCTCGGCGCAACGGGCCCAGCCCGCGTGCGCGGTGTCCAGCACCAGGCAGCGGCTGTGCGGCCCGCGCGCCTGAAAGTCGTGCCGGTCGCCCGGCGTCACCACCTGCGCGTCGCCCACGCCGATGCCGGCGCCGCGCCCTTCCACCTCGATGTCGAGCACGCCCTCCAGCCCGATCAGCACCTGGAAGTGGTCGTGCGCATGGCTGCCGTGGGAGGCGCTGTAGTCGCGCAGCGCGAGCGCGTGGTGCTTTGGCAGGGGAGGAAGGGAAGGAAGGGGCGCGTGCATGGCTGTCGCGGATTGTCCGCGCAGCGCCCTCAACTCCCCAAGCACTGCAAGCCCCGCACGCCTCGCAAGCCCCACCGCGTCAGCGTTAGGCCGCTTCCGCGTCGTGCACCGGCCGGCCGTTGACCCGCGCCGCCTCGACCACGCGCCCTTCGCCGGTCGCCAGCGGCTGGGCGTGGCCTTCGGCCCGCACCTTGTCGCCGACCTTCAGCCCCAGCCGCGCGAAGCCATCGGGCCGTGTGTGGACGAAGTCGCCCGTGTCGAGCACCACGCCGTTGGCTTCGCCGTGGCGTGCGTAGTTCAGGCGCACCACCGTGCCGTCGATGCGCTCGTCGGCGCCCGCGTGGCGTGGCGGCTCGCCGTCGACCGAGGCCAGCCGCTCGAAGCGGTACACGGTGTGGGTGGCCTCGCCCTTGGGGGACGGGCCTTCCTCGGTGCCCTCGATCACCAGCGCCTGGCCGACCTGCAGGCCCGCGAAGGCGGAGGCAGCGCCTTCGTCGTGGCGCTCGAAAACGAACTGCGTGGCCACGCCGTCGGTGTCGATCAGCACGCCTTCGACGCCGCCCTTGGGGCTGTACACCAGGTGTTGAAAGCGGCCTTCGACGGACCAGACGTCGATGGTGTCGTGTTTTTCGTGGGGGTGAGCCATGGGAGAGTCCTTTGTGAGAGTGGGTATGGAACGGAACAGGAACGAAAAGGCGAAAGAAAAACCGCAATCAACCGAGCCGCAGCAGCACCGCCGACGCCGCGCACACGATCAAAAAGGGAATGCTCAGGCGATGAAACTCGCGCAGCCCGTGCGGCACCTTGGCCAGCCGCAGCGCGATGAGGTTGGCCAGCGAGCCCAGCACGCAGCCGAAGCCGCCCACGCTCACACCGGCCGCCAGCGCGGGCAGGTCGTGCACGTAGCGGTCCAGCAAGATGGTCGCGGGCACGTTGCTGATGAACTGCGAGGTGACGATGGCCGCGAGGTACGCGCGCCAGCCCTCGGCAATCGGCCACTGGCCCACCAGCGCGGCCACCGCCGGCAGCTCGGCCAGCTGGCGCAGGTCGACGAACATCAGCGCAATGATGGCCAGCAGTGCCCAGTCGACGCCCAGCAGCACGCGGCGCTGAAACAGCAGGTAGGCCATGAACACCACCGCCAGGCCGGCCAGCAGCCAGTGCCGGTCGAGCGCCACCACGAAGCCCACGAACAGCACGCCCGACAGCGCCAGCAGCCGCGGCTTGACCGGCGCCGCCTCTGCCGCCGGCTTGAGCGCGATGGCCGTGCGCGGCACCAGCAGCCACACGGCCACGAAGAGCCAGAACAGCATCACCAGCACGGTGGGCGCCATCATGGCCATGAAGCCGCCGAAGCTCTCGCCGGTGCGGTGCCACAGGTACAGGTTCTGCGGATTGCCGATGGGCGTGAGGGCCGAGCCCGCGTTCACCGCCAGCGCCTCCAGCACCACCAGCCGCGCCAGCGGCAGGTGCGCCTGCGTGGCCAGCACGCGCGTGAGCGGCACCAGCAGGAACAGGCTCACGTCGTTGGTGACCAGCGCCGACAGCACGGCGGCCGTGGCCACCAGCAGCAGCGCGAGCTGGCGCAGGTTGGTGGTGCGCGCCAGCAGGCGCTGGGCGGCCGACTGCAGCATGCCGCTCTTCTCCACGCCCTGCGTGATGGCCAGCAGCCCGGCCAGCGCGCCCACGGTCTGCCAGTCGACCAGCCGCAGCCAGTCCATCGGCGCGCGCGGGCGCAGAAAGGCGAACAGCACGGCCACCGCCACCAGCACCCAGAGCAGGCCGTTGCCGCCGCCCTCTTTAGCGGGCGCAGCGTCCCCGGCGGCGGACGACGTGGAAGAGGCAGGGGCGAGGGCGGGCACGGAGTCTTTGGTCATGGAGCGGCGGTGGTCAGGGCGGGGTCGGCGGGTGCGTCTGCGGGTGCGGGTGCGGGTGCGTTAGCGGGTGCGTCTGCAGGGGCTCGGCGCCGGTCGCGAGTTTCCGGCATGGCCACTGCGAACAGCGTCAGCGCACAGGCCGCGATGCCCGCCAACAGAATGAAGGCCGTGCCGTAGCCGGCCAGGTGCGCCACCGTGCCCGCCACCAGGTTGCTGAGCGCCGCGCCCAGCCCCACGCAGGCCGCGCCGATGCCCAGCGCCAGGTTGAAGTGGCCGCTGCCGCGTGTGAGGTCGCCGATCATCAAGGTCAGCATCACGCCGAAGATGCCCGCGCCGATGCCGTCGAGCACCTGCAGCGACAGCAGCGCGGCCGGGCTGTCGGCCAGCAGATAGAGCAGCCCGCGCAAAGGCAGCACCGCAAAGCCCGCCAGAAAGATCGGCTTGCGCGGCAGCCGCGGCGCCCAGCGCCCGACCGCCAGCGCAATGGGAATGGTGACCAGCTGCGTGACGATCACGCCCGCAGACAGCCACAGCGTGGCCGACGTGCCGGCCCGCGTGCCCACCTTCTGCGCCACCAGCGTGAGCATGGCGGCATTGGCCAGGTGGAACAGGAAGGCGCACACGAGCAGCACGAACAGGCGGCGGTCGTACCAGCGAGCGGCTGCGGGTGCGGCAGAGTGCGGCGCGGCGTCGGTCCGCGGGTCGGCACCGCGCGCCAGCCGCGGGTCGACATCACGCTGGCGGATCAGCATGGCCGCCGCCACCGTCGGCAGCGCCATCGCCACCGCGTAGAAGAACATCGCGTGCGGCCCGAAGACGTGGCCGACCCAGCCGGTGCCCAGCGCCCACAGCACCGTGCCCGCCGCGGTGATGGCCGCGTTGCGGCCCACGCGCGCGTCCAGCCCCGCGCGGCCCACCATGCCCAAGCTGGTGGCCGCGATGGCCGGCGCCACCAGCGTGCCGGCCGCGCCAATGAGCGACTGGCCCGCCAGGATCACGCCGTAGCCCGGCCAGTTCGCCATGACCACCAGGCACACCGCAATCAGCGCGATGGCCCCGGCGATCCAGCGCGGCTTGTTTCGCACGCTGTCGATCAGCGCGCCGGCCGGCGCCTGCACCACCAGCCCCACCAGCGCCGAGACGAACATCACGGTGCCGATGCGCTGCGGGTCCCAGGCCAGCGTGCCGGCCATGAAGACGATGAGGAACGGGCCGACGCCGCCCTGGATGTCGGGCGCGAAGAAGGCCAGCGCGTCGAGCGCGCGCAGGCTGCGGGGCGAGGGCGCCGGCGCGGTGCCGGCGGCGGGGGGAGCGGCGGTGGTCATGGCGGGTGGGCCCGATGAAGGATCAGGACGCAGGCAGCGGTGCGGGCGGCGCCATCAGCGGAGCGGGCGGCGTGGGGCCGGCGCCTCGGGGGCCGCGCGGGGCGCCCTGGCCATCAGGACCACCGGGGCCACCGGGGCCCACTTGCCCGCGCGCACCGCCGGGTCCGGGCATGAGCCCCGGCCCGCCGAACACCTCGCGCACCGTGTCCGCGGTCGCGCCCAGGCTGGTGGCTTCCAGCGCCGTGCCCTGCGCGCCGCGCATGCCCCAGCCGCGCGCATGCAGTTGCGCGCCGGGTTTCAGCTGTGCGTCGTACGCCGCGCCCACGTGCGGCGGAAAGCGCACGATGGTCTTGTCGGCCAGCACCACACCGCGCACGTCGCCGCGGTCGGTGTACAGCAGGCGCTCGATGCGCCCGGAGGCCGACAGCGCGGTGAGCGCCCCCGGCTCACGGGGCTCGCGCGGCGCCGGGGGCGCCATGCCGGGTGTTCCGGGCATGCCAGGCGCTGGCGGCTGGTCGGTCACGCTGCGGCCGTTGGCGCTGAGCGACTGCATGCGCACCACCGGCACGTTGGGCGCGCGCCAGCCGCTGACCTGTACCGTGTCGCCGGGCTTGAGCAGCTGCATCACCTGGGCCGAGAGATGCGGCGGAAACGCCACCTGCGTGCCGTCCGCCAGCAGCAGGCCGTCGGCCTCGCCGTTGGGGTTGAGCAGCCATTGCTGCACGCGGCCCGTGGCCACGGTGCCCGCCTCCGGGGCCACCGGCGCGGCGGGTGCCATGCCGCCGATCGGCGGCGGCGGCACCGCGCCACCATTACGCGGTGGCGGCGTCTGGGCGAAGGCAGCGCTGCCGGCCAGCAGGCAGGCAGCGGCGATGAAGGTGATGCGCGGTGTCATGGGTGGCTCCTTTGTGGATGGATGCCAAAAGACATCTCACACAACGTGCCAGCTCACGAACCCTTTGAAATCAACGACTTGCGTCGGGTGCCAGGGCCGAGGCTGCATGCGCCGGGGACACCATGTGTCCGGTTTGCGGACACCTTTGGCTCACGCCAGGCCGTACTGCGTCAGCTTGCGGTACAGCAACTGGCGGTGAATGCCGAGCCGGCGCGCCGTCTCCGCGCGGTTGCCCTTCGTTTGCGCGAGCGCGTGGGCGATCAGCAGGCGCTCAAGCTTTTCGACGGTGGCGGGCAGCTCGCCGTCGAGCCAGTCGGCGGGCAGCGTGCCGGCCAGGTCACCGCGCGGGCCTCGGGTGTCGTTCACCAGTCCGAAACCCACCTCGACAGCCAGGTCCGCCCCGCCGATCACACGGTGCCGCACCAGCGCATGGCAGCGCTCCATCACATTGCGCAGCTCGCGCACGTTGCCCGGCCACGGATGGCTCAGCAGGCGCTGCGCCGCATCGGCCGACAGTGCCTTGGGCGCCTCGGCCCCGGCCGCGCGCCGCAGAAAGTGCTCGGCCAGCGGAATGATGTCGGCCAGCCGTTCGCGCAGCGGCGGCATGCGGATCGACAGCACGTCCAGCCGGTACAGCAGGTCTTCGCGAAAGCGCCCCTCGCGCACCGCGGCGGCCAGGTCGCGGTGGGTGGCGGCCACCACGCGCACATCGACCTTCACCGTGCGGTGGCTGCCCAGTGGCGTGACTTCGCCCTCCTGCAGCGCGCGCAGTATCTTGGCCTGCACGTCCAGCGCCATGTCGCCGATCTCGTCGAGCAGCAGCACGCCGCCGTCGGCCGCGCGAAAGCAGCCCGGCCGCTCGCCGGTAGCGCCCGTGAAGGCGCCGCGCACATGGCCGAAGAGCTCGCTCTCGAGCAGCTCCTTCGGAATGGCCGAGCAATTGACCGCCACAAAGGGCCGCTCCGCGCGCGCCGAATGGCGGTGCAGCGCGCGCGCCACCATCTCCTTGCCGGTGCCTGTTTCGCCCAGCACCAGCACCGGCATCGCGTTGGCGGCGGCCAGGCCGATGCGCTTGTGCACCTCGCGCATCGCATGGCTCGGGCCGATGAGTTGGTTGCTGTCGTCGTCCGAGTCACCGCCCGACGCGGGCGTCGAAGGGGAGGCCGCCGTGTGCTGCTGCAATGCGCGCGCCAGCACCTCGCGCACCGCCTCGCGGCTGATCGGCTTGGCCAGGTGGTCGAAGGCGCCCAGGCGCATCGCGTCGATGGTGTTGCCCGCGCTCGCGAACGCTGTCAGCACGATCACCGGCGGCAGCCGCGCCAGGCGCGCCCGCAGCGCCGCGAGCGTCTGCAGGCCGTCCATGCCGGGCATGCGGTGGTCGAGAAACACGGCGTCGAAGCGCGCGCGTGATGCCGTCTCCACCGCCTCGGCGCCGCTGGCGACCGCCACCGTGGCGTGGCCCAGGCCCTGCAGCGTTTCGGCCAGCGTGTCGCGAAAGGCGTCGTCGTCGTCGACGATCAAGAGATGCGCCATGGCAGCTCCAGTTCGAAGCGGGTGCCCGGTGTCAGCGGCACATGGTGCAGCTCGCCGCCATGCGCCAGCGCCACCTCGCGTGCCAGCGCCAGGCCCAGGCCGGTGCCGTCGGCGCGGCCGGTGGCAAAGGGCTCGAACAGGCTGGCCCGCAGCGACGCGGGCACGCCGGGGCCGTCGTCTTCCACGCGGATGGCCAGCGTGCGCGCATCGGGCTGCACCGCCCAAAGCACCACGTGTCCGCCGCGCGGCGCATGGCGCACCGCGTTGTCGAGCAGGTTGTCGACCGCGCGCGCCAGGTGCACCGGGTCGAACACGGCGCTGGCGGGCCGGTCGTGCCGCAGCGTGACCTGCACGCCCGCCGCGTCCGCCTTGGGCGCCACGGCGGCCACGCGCTCGTCCAGCCAGCGGTGCAGCACCACCTCTTGCGGCACCAGCGTCACCGGCTGCACCAGCGCCAGCAGGCTTTGCACCAGGCCGTCGAGCCGGTCGATCTGCCCGACGATGGCCTGCAGCGCCTGGCCCTGGCGCTCGGGCGTGGCGGCCAGCGCGTTTTCGGCCTTCAGCCGCATGGTGGCGATGGGGTTGCGAATTTCATGCGCGATGCCGCCCGTCATGCGGCCCAGCGCGGCCAGGCGCTGGTCGCGGCTGCGCTGCTGGGCGGCGTCGCGCAGGTGGGCACGGGCCTGCTCGAAGCGCAGGCGGTAGCGGTTGAAGCCGTCGACGATGCGGTCGAGCTCGCGCACGCCGGTGCGCGGCAGCTCGGGCATGGCGCCGCCGTCGGCGTCGGCTTGCGCTTCGGCTTCGGCCTGCGCGAGACGGTTTTCCAGGCGCTGCACATGGCGCAGCCCGCGCAGCAGGATGAAGCCGAGCCACAGCCCCGACGCCAGCACCAGCACCAGCAGCACGCCCAGCCCGGTGCGCAGGCTGCCCTGCGCGGCCAGCGCGCCGCCGTGGGTGCGCGTCATGGTCCAGGCGGCCAGGTCGTTGGCCGGCGTGGCCAGCGGACACGCCGAGACGATCAGCGCCTCGCGGCTGCCGCGCACCACGTCGGTCTGCGGCTGCTGGGTGCGTGCCGCGAGCTGCGCCATTTCGGCGATCAGCGGCTGCTCGGCCGCGGGCACGTCGCGCTTGACGCCGCTGCCCTCGTAGGTGGGGTAGGCATAGGCGAGCTGCCCGCCGGTGGCCTGCCACACGCCGCCTTCCACATGCGGCGCCTCGATCAGCACCAGCTGCAGCAGCACCTGCAGCAGGTCGAGCTGGGGCTTGGCGGGAGCGCCCGACGCTCCCGGGGTGGCCGACTTGGCATACCGCGCCGCGATGGCCCGGCAAGACTGCTCGGTGGCGCTGCGCCCCGCCGCCACCTGCGCGCCGGCGCTGCTGCGGTACAGCGTGAGCATCACCACCGCCAGCGCGGCGCACATGCCGAACAGCAGCACCCAGAAGAACAGCAACTGACCGCGCAGGGATTTCATCTGCCGCGATGGTGCCTCGTTGCGGCGCCGCGGTGCGTCAGCCGGGGTCGCGTTCTTGCAGTTCGCGCAATTCGCGCTTGAGCACCTTGCCGATGGCGCTGCGCGGCAGCTCGTCGATGTAGCTCAGCCGCGCCAGGCGCTGCGTCTTGCCGAGCTGCTCGTTGGTCCACTGCAGCAGCGCGGCCTCGGTGGTGGCGTCGCCCGCGCGGCGCACCACGAAGGCCACCGGCGTCTCGCCCCATTGCTCCGAGGGCATGCCGACCACCGCCGCGTCGGCCACCGCCGCATGGCCGCGCAGCACGCCTTCGAGGTCGCTCGGGTAGATGTTGAAGCCGCCGCTGATGATCATGTCCTTCTTGCGGTCGAACAGCGTGAGGAAGCCGTCGGCGTCGAAGCGGCCCACGTCGCCGGTGCGAATGAAGCGCTTGCCGGTGGCGTCGAACCATTCGGCCTCGCGCGTTTTTTCGGGCTGGCGGTGGTAGCCGGTCATCATGCCGGCGGAGTGGCCCACCACCTCGCCGGCCACGTCGAGCTGGTCGCGCGGCAGCTCCTGGCCGTTCTCGTCGATCAGGCGAATGTCGCTGCCCGGCGCGGCCTGGCCCACGGTGTGCAGCTTGGTCGGGTTCAGGTGCGCCTCCAAAATGCAGGTGCCGCCGCCTTCGGTCATGCCGTAGAACTCGATCAGCCCGCCGGGCCAGCGCTTGAGCACGTCGGCCTTCAGCGCGGCGTTGAACGGCGCGCTGGTGCTGAACTTGAACTGGTAGCGCGACAGGTCGTGCGCGTCGAAGCGCGGGTGCGCCATCAGGCGCTGGTACTGCACCGGCACCAGCATGGTGTGCGTCACGCCGTGCTTCACGGCCAGCTGCAGGTAGCCCAGCGCGTCGAACTTGGGCATCAGCACCACGCAGCCGCCAAAGGCAATGGTGGGGAAGAACACCACCAGCGTGGTGTTGGAGTAGAGCGGTGTCGACAGCAGCGTGACGGTGTCGCTGCTGTACTCGTACTTGGCGCCGCGCTGCACATGGGCCCAGCGCATGCCGTGGCCCTGCACGATGCCCTTGGGCTCACCGGTGGTGCCAGAGGAATAGATGATGTTGAAGGGCCACGCGGGCTCGGCCTTCACGGCCTTTGGCTGCGCGCCGACCGGTGCCAGCCAGGCCTCGAACGCGCTGCCCACTTGCGAGCCGTCCAGCGCGATGCGCGCAATGCCGCCCGGTACGACAGGGCCGATGACATCAGCAGCCGATGCATCGCTGAACAGAATGCGCGCGTCGGCGTCCGAGATCATGCGTGCCAGGCTGGTGGGCGTGGAGCCGGGTGCCAGCGGGGCCACGGCCACGCCCGCGCGCAACGCGCCCAGAAACACGGCCGCGTAGTTCACCGACGAGGCGGCGCACACCGCAATGGCGTCGCCGGGCTGGAGGCCGTCGCGCTGCAGGCTGGCGGCAATGCGGTCCATCAGCGCGTCGAGCGCGCCGTAGTTCAGCGTGTGCTGCGCATCGGCCAGCGCGGCGTGCTCGGGGGTGTGTTGCGCGTGTAGGCGAACCAGGTCGGCAATGGCGCCGAATTCGCGTTCCATCGCGGCTTGAAAAGCGGTGTGCATGAGAGAGTCGGTCCTTCGAACTTGGCCAGCCGGCAGGATAGCGGAGCCATTGCGGCTGACCAGCGCCTTGGCGACGCGGGCCCGCGCAGGAAAACCCCCGTCAGTTGCCGCTCAGGATGCGGGCGCCACGATCCCTGCGCGCCATCGCCGACAACGTGAGCGCTTTTTGCAACAACAGGGAGTTTTCCGTGCACATCCTCTGGACGATCCTGATCGGCTTCATCGCCGGGCTGCTGGCCCGCGCCGTGCTGCCCGGCAACAATTCAATGGGCTTCATCCTGACCGTGGTGCTGGGCATTGCCGGCTCGCTGGTGGCCACTTATGCGGGCCAGGCGCTGGGGCTCTACGCCGCGGGCGGGGCCGCCGGCTTCATTGCCTCGGTGGTCGGCGCGGCCGTGCTGCTGGTGGTGTGGCACCTGGTGACACGCTGACCCGCACACCCGCTGACCCGCATACACCACAGCACTTCGATTCAAGCAAGGAGCTCACCATGGGTTTACTCGACATCCTCCAGCAGGCCATTGGCAACAACAACGCCGAAGCCCACATCGACCAGGTCACGCAGCACGCCTCCACCGACGAGGTGGGCGCGGGGCTTGCCGCAGCAATGCGCTCCGACCAGACGCCGCCCTTTGGCGACATGGTCGGCAAGCTGTTCGGCCAGTCGTCGCCAACCCAGCAGGCCGGCGTGCTCAACCAGATTCTGGCCACGCTCGGCCCCGCGGCCGCATCGGCGTTGGCCGGCGGCGTGCTGGGGCGCATGCTGCAGCCGGGCCAGACACAGGTCACGCCCGACCAGGCCTCGCAGCTGTCGCCCGCGCAAGTCACCGAGATTGCCGCGCATGCGGAGCAGCAGCACGCGGGCGTGATCGACGAGGTGAGCCAGTTCTATGCGCAGCACTCGGGCCTGATCAAGACGCTGGGCGGCGCGGCCATTGCCATTGCGCTGGCGAAGATGAAAGAGAACGCCACGCGGGGCTGAGGCCGCGTGGCCGTGTCCTTCGCGTTCAGCGCGATGACACGGTGGCCTGCGCCTGCACCGTGTCCCCGCCGCCCATCACCTTGTAGAGCGTGATGCGGTTGCTCTGCTCCGACAGGCGCAGGCCAATCAGCGTCTGCTGCGCGGTGTACAGCGCGCGCTGCGCGTCCAGCACCTCCAGGTAGCTGTAGTTGCCGTTGCGGTAGAGCGCATTCGACAGCGTGTAGGTCTTCTGCGTGGCGTCCACCAATGACTGCTGCGCCGCCAGCTGCTCGCCCAGCGAGGCGCGCACCGCCAGCGCGTCGGCCACTTCACGGAAGGCCGTCTGCACGGTCTTCTCGTAGGTGGCCAGGTCGATCTCGCGCTGCGCCTTCATCGCGTCCAGGCTCGCTCGGTTGCTGCCGGCGTTGAAGATCGGCAGGCTGATCGACGGCGCGAAGCTCCACGCGCCACTGCCGCCCTTGAACAAACCCGACAGCGCCGTGCTGGTCGAGCCCGCGCTCGCGGTCAGCGAAATGCTCGGGAAGAACGCCGCACGCGCCGCGCCAATGTCGGCGTTGGCACCCTGCAGCGTGTGCTCGGCGGCCAGCACGTCGGGGCGCTGCTGCAGCATCTGCGAGGGCAGGCCCGCGGGCACGCCGACCAGCGCGCTGGCCGATGACAGGCCCGCCGTGGGCAGCAGCGCGTCGGGCACGCTCGTGCCGGCCAGCAGGTCGAGCGCATTGCGGTCCTGCGCCACCTGCGCGGTGTAGCTGGCCACGTCCACGCGCGCCGCGTCGACCGTGGTCTGCGCCTGCGCCAGCACCAGCGCCGAGCTGGCGCCCAGCGCGTGCATGCGCCCGGTCAGCGCATACGAGCGTTGCTGGCTGGCCAACGTGTCTTGCGCGAGCTGCAGCCGCGCGTTGTCGGCCGCCAGCGTGAGCCAGGCAGCGGCCACTTCCGCCACCAGGCTGATCTGCGTGCTGCGCCGCGTGGCCTCGGTCGCCAGGTAGCTTTGCAGCGCGGCCTCGTTCAGGTTGCGCACGCGGCCGAACAGGTCGAGCTCGTAGCTGCTGAAGCCCAGCGCGGCGGTGTACTGCGTGCCAATGGACGGCGTGCCGCTGCTGCTGGCCGCCGCCGATGTGCGCTGGCGCGTGCCGCCTGCGGTGGCCGCGACGCTGGGGAACAGCTCGGCGCGCTGCACGCCGTACTGCGCGCGCGCCTTCTCGATGTTCTGCACCGCCACGCGCAGGTCGCGGTTGTTGGCCAGCGCCAGCGTGAGCGTGTCGCGCAGGCGGTCGTCGGTGATGAAGCGCTGCCAGCCGGCGGTGGCGGTGAGGGTGTCTTTCACATCCGTGGTGTCCGTCGCATTGGTCGAGACGGGCCACGCCGAAGCGACCGGCGCTTCAGGCCGCGAGTACACGGGCGCCAGGTTGACGCAGCCCGTGAGCAGCGCGGCCGCGGCCAGCGCGCAGAGTTTGAAGGCGCGCGTGGTCACAGGGCTCCTTGCTGAGCAAGCGTGGGCAGCGTCGGTGGCTTTGGCGCTGCATCGGGTTTTTTCGTCCGCGCAAAGAAGCCCCGGATCACGACGAAGAACAGCGGCACAAAGAAGATGCCCAGCGCCGTGGCCGTTGCCACGCCGCCGAGCACGCCCACGCCGATGGCGCGTCGGCTGCCCGAGCCCGCGCCGCTGCTCAGCGCCAGCGGCAGCACACCGAACATGAAGGCCAGCGAGGTCATGAGAATGGGCCGCAGCCGCAGGCGCACCGCCTGCAGCGTGGCATCGACCAGCGCCATGCCCTCGTCCTGCAGCTGCTTGGCAAACTCGACGATCAGAATTGCGTTCTTCGCTGACAGGCCCACGGTGGTCAGCAGCCCCACCTGAAAGTACACGTCGTTCGACAGCCCCGCGAACCGGGTCGCCAGCACCGCGCCCAGCACGCCCAGCGGCACCACCAGAATCACCGAGAACGGCACCGACCAGCTTTCGTACAGCGCAGCCAGGCACAGGAACACGAACAGGATCGACACCGCATACAGCAGCGGTGCCTGCGAGCCCGACAGCCGCTCCTGGTAGGAGCTGCCCGCCCATTCGTAGCCGATGCCCTGCGGCAGCTGCTTCATGATGCGTTCCACCGCCGCCATGGCCGCGCCGGAGCTCACGCCCGCGGCGGGGTCGCCGATGAGCTCGAACGACGACATGCCGTTGTAGCGCGACAGCTGCGGCGAGCCGTAGGTCCAGCGGCTGGTGGCAAAGGCAGAGAACGGCACCATCTCGCTGCCGCTGTTGCGCACGTACCAGCTGTTCACGCTGTCGGGCTGCATGCGAAACGGCGCGTCGGCCTGCACATAGACCTTCTTCACGCGGCCGTTGTTGACGAAGTCGTTCACGTAGCTGCCGCCCATCGCGCTGGAGAGCGTGTCGTTGATGTCCGATGTCGACAGGCTCAATGCGGCCGCCTTGCGGTCGTCGATGTCGATTGCAAATTGCGGCGTGTCGTCCAGGTTGTTGCTGCGCACCTGGCTCAGCGCCGGGTCTTTGCGCGCCAGCGCCAGGAACTGCTCGCGCGCCTTCACCAGTGCGTCGTGGCCGATGCCGCCCAGGTCTTGCAACTGCACGTCGAAGCCCGCGTTGGAGCCCAGCCCGCGCACGGCCGGCGGCAGCATGACGAAGGTGCTGGCGTTGTTGGCGCGCGTGGCCAGGTCCTGCGTGAAGCGGCGCGCCAGCGATGCGGCGTCCTGCGCCTTGCCGCCGCGTTCGCTCCAGTCCTTCAGCGTGATGAAGGCATTGCCCGTGGCCTGGTCGCCGCTCAGGCCGGTCAACATGATGAAGTGCGCCACCTCCTTCTGTGCGAGCAGATAGGTCTCGACGCTTTTCATGGTCTGCTGCAGTTGCTCGTCGGTGGCGCTGGAGGGCAGCTTCACCTGCGCCATCAGCGTGCCCTGGTCTTCGTCGGGCAGGAACGAGGTGGGCAGGCGCATGAAAGTGACGCCCAGAACGCCCACCAGCAGCGCATACACCAGCAGGCTGCGCTTGCCGCGCCGCAGCAGGCCGCCCACGCCGGAGCGGTAGCGATCTGCGCTGCGGTCGAAGTTGCGGTTGAACCAGCCGAAGAAGCCGAAGAAGCTGCGCTTGTGCGCATGGTGGCCGGCCTGCACCGGCTTGAGCAGCGTGGCGCACAGCGCCGGCGACAAGGTAAGCGCCACCAGCACCGACAGCAGCATGGCCGCCACGATGGTCACCGAGAACTGCCGGTAGATCACGCCCGTGGAGCCGCCGAAGAAGGCCATGGGAACGAACACCGCCGACAGCACCAGCGCAATGCCCACCAGCGCGCCGGTGATCTCGCGCATCGACTTGCGCGTGGCCTCCTTGGGCGACAGCCCCTCTTCGGACATGAGCCGCTCCACGTTCTCCACCACCACGATCGCGTCGTCCACCAGCAGGCCGATGGCCAGCACCACGCCGAACATGGTGAGCGTGTTGATGGAGTAGCCCAGCGCCGCCAGCACGCCGAAGGTGCCCAGCAGCACCACCGGCACCGCAATGGCGGGCACCAGCGTGGCGCGCAGGTTCTGCAGAAAGAGATACATGATCAGCACGACCAGCACCATCGCCTCGACCAGCGTCTTGGCCACCTCCTCGATGGACACGCGCACAAAGGGCGTGGTGTCGTAGCCGACCACGGCCTTGATCTGGTTCGGAAAGAAGGGCGCCAGCTCCGCCAGCTTGGCCTGCACCGCCTTGGACACCGTGAGGGCGTTGGCGCCCGTGGCCAGCTTCACGCCCATGGCGGCCGAGGGCTTGCCGTCGAAGCGCGTGTTGATGGTGTAGCTCTCGCTGCCCAGCTCGATGCGTGCCACGTCGGCCAGGCGCACCACCGCACCGGCACTGTCCGACTTGACGATCACCTCGCGAAACTGCTCTGCGGTGCGCAGCTTGCTGCGCGCGGTGATGGTGGCGGTGAGCCGCTGGCCGCCGGTGGCGGGCAGGGCGCCCAACTGGCCGGCCGACACCTCGGTGTTCTGGCTGGTGAGCGCGCTGCTCACGTCCGAGGGCATCAGCGAATACTTCTGCAGTTTGGCCGGGTCCAGCCAGATGCGCATGGCATAGCCCGAGCCCAGCGCCTGCACGTCGCCCACGCCGTCGATGCGGCTCACCACGTCGAGCAGGCTGCTGGAGATGTAGTCGCCAATGTCGGTGGCCGAGGCGCTGCCGTCCTGCGAGGTGAGCGAGACGATCATCAGAAAGTCGGTGCCCGACTTGGTGACCGTCACGCCCTGGCTCTGCACCGACTGCGGCAGCTGCGACAGGGCCTGCTGCAGCTTGTTCTGCACCTGCATCTGCGCCACGTCGGCGTTGGTGCCGGCCTCGAAGGTGAGCTCGATGCGCGCGCTGCCTGAAGACGTGCTGCTGGAGGCCATCGACACCAGCCGGTCGAGCCCTTTCATCTTCTGCTCGATGACCTGCGTGACCGAGTCTTCGATGGTCTTGGCGGAGGCGCCGGGGTAGGTGGCGTTGACCGACACCTTGGTGGGCGCGATGTCGGGGTACTGCTCCAGCGGCAGCGTGGTGATGGACAGCGCGCCGGCCAGCATGATGACGATGGCGATGACCCACGCGAAGATGGGTCGGTCGATGAAGAAACGTGCCATGCGTTGCCTCAGCGGGTGGTTGCGTTGGTGGCCACGTTGGTGGCCGCAGGGGCGGTGTCGGTGGCCGCCACCGGCTGCACCGTGTCGCCCGCCTTCACCTTCAGCGAGCCCTCGACGATCACGCGTTCGCCCGCCTTCAGGCCCTCTGTCACCTGCCAGCGGCTGCCGATGGCGCGCGACACCTTCAGCGCGCGCTGCTCGACCTTGTTGTCGGGCGTGACCACCAGCGCGGAGGCATCGCCGCTCGCGGTGCGGGTCACGCCTTGCTGCGGCACCAGCAGCGCCTGCTCGGCCACGCCTTCTTCCAGCACGGCGCGCACATACATGCCGGGCAGCAGCGTGCGCTCGGGGTTGGGCACCAGCACGCGCAGCGTGACCGCGCCGGTGCCTTCGTTGACGGTGACGCTTGCAAACTGCAGGCGCCCCGCGTGCGCATAGGCGCTGCCGTCTTCCAGCACCAGACGCACCGCGGCCTCGGCCTTGTCGGTGCCGCTCTTGAGCGCGCCGCTCGCGAGTTCGCGCTGCAGGCGCAGCAGGTCAGTGGTCGACTGCGTCACGTCGATGTAGATCGGGTCGAGCTGCTGCACGGTGGTGAGCGCCGTGGTCTGGCCGGCCGTGACCAGCGCGCCCGGCGTGACGGTGGAGGCCTCGATGCGCCCCGCGATCGGCGCGGTGATGCGCGTGAAGCCGAGGTTGATGCGCGCGGTGTCGAGCGCGGCGCGCGCCACCCCCAGGTCGGCCACGGCCTGCTGCAGCGTGGCCTGGCTGTCGTCGTTGGTCTGCTGGCTCACCGCGTCGATCTTTGCAAGCTCCGCGTTGCGGCGCGCGGCGGTTCTGGCGGCGTTCACCGTGGCTTCTGCCTTGGCCACGCTGGCCTGCGCGCTGGCATGCGCGGCCTTGTAGCTGGCGGGGTCGAGCTGGTAGAGCACCTGGCCGGCCTTGACCAGCGCGCCCTCTTCGAACAGCCGCTGCTGCACGATGCCGCCGACCTGCGGGCGAATCTCCGCGCTCAGGCGCGAGCGGGTGCGGCCCGACAGCTCGGTGGTGATGGGCTGGTTCTCGGGCTGCAGCGTGACCACGCTGACTTGCGCGGCTGTTGCTGCTGGTGGTGGCGCGGACGAAGAACCGGAGCACCCCGCCATTGCGCCCAGCAGGCCGAGGCCCAGGGCGCACGCGAGGCCGGTGCGGGTGAAGCGTGAAGACATGTGCAGGTTTCCAATCAGGTTGGAACCCATGCTCCGCAGGCAATGTGGAGCCAATGTGAAGGTCCCCCGCGGCGCGCGGCCATGGCGGTGCAATGCACCGCCATGGCCTCATCTGGCTTATCTTGTGGCCCTTCATGAAGATCAGCATCACCACCAAGCTCTTTCTCGCCGTGCTGGCCACCGCCGTGCTGGCGGTGGTTGCGATGGGCGCCGCCTCGCGATGGAATTTCGAGCGCGGCTTTGTCGGCTACCTCAACGAGCAGGGCGTGGAGCGGCTCGACGCGATGCTGCCCAACGCGGTGGCCGCGTACCGCGCGCACGGCAGCTGGGACTTTTTGAGCGAGGGGCCCGGGCCGTGGTTCGAGATCATGCGGCCCGCGCGGGCGAGCTCTGGCGAGCGCTTCGAGCCGGGCCGCTCGCTGCCGCCCGTGTCCGACCTCACGGGCGCCATGCTGCGCATTACGCTGCTGGACGCCCGCCGCCAGGTGATCGCCGGTTACCGCGAGGTGCGCCGGGGCGCCACCGAGCGCGCCGTGTCGGTCGACGGCAAGACCGTGGGCTGGGTCGTGATGAACCCGTTCCAGAGCGTGAGCGAGGCCGGCGACCAGCGCTTTCAGCAGAACCAGGCGCGTGCGAGCTGGGTCATCGGCAGCCTGTGCGTGCTGCTGGCCGCAGGCATCGCATGGTGGATCGCGCGCGTGCTGCTCGCGCCCGTGAAGCGCGTGGCCGGCGTCACCCACCGGCTGGCGGCAGGCGACTACGAAAGCCGCGTGGCCGTGTCGTCGAACGACGAGGTCGGGCAACTGGCGCGCGACTTCAATTCTCTGGCGCACACGCTGCAGCGCAACGAGCAGATGCGCCGCGAGTTCATGGCCGACGTGTCGCACGAACTGCGCACGCCGCTGGGCGTGCTGCACGGCGAGCTTGAGGCGATGGAAGACGGCGTGCGCCGCCTCGACGCGCAGGCCGTGCGCTCGCTGCAGCACGAGGTCGGCATGCTCAACCAGCTGGTGAGCGACCTGTACGACTTGTCTCTGGCCGACGTGGGGGCGCTCGCCTACTGCAAGGCCGACGTGGACCTGCGCGAGCTGATCGAGGCCAGCGTCGATGCCTTTCGCGAACGGCTGGCGTCGGCGGGCCTGCGGCTCGAACTCGACTTGCCCGCGCAGCCGCTGGTGGCGTTCGCGGACGAGCGGCGCATGCAGCAGCTCTTCAGCAACCTGGTGCTCAACACCTGCCGCTACACGGATGCGGGCGGCGTGCTGCGCATCTCCGCGCGCGAACAAGACAAGGCGATTGCCATCGACCTGATGGACTCCGCGCCGGGCGTCGAGGCGGCGCAGCTGCCGCGCCTGTTCGAGCGCTTCTTTCGCGGCGAGGGCTCGCGCAACCGAGCCAGCGGCGGCGCCGGGCTGGGGCTGTCGATCTGCCGCAGCATCGTGGAGGCGCATGGCGGCAGCATCGAGGCCAAGGCCTCGCCGATGGGCGGCGTGTGGGTCGCGGTGCGCCTGCCGCGGGCCTGATGCACGAAGAGAAACGATGATGAGCGACGCACCCATGACCCCTGTTTCTTGCGCCCATGTGCTGATCGTGGAGGACGAGCCGCGCATGGCCGCGCTGCTCGCCGACTACCTGCAGGCGTCGGGCTACACCTCGGCCTGGCTGGCCAACGGCCTGGAGGTGGTGCCCTGCGTGAAGGCCCGCGCGCCCGACCTGGTGCTGCTCGACCTCATGCTGCCCGGCCAGGACGGCATGAGCGTGTGCCGCGAGCTGCGGCAGTTCAGCGACGTGCCGGTCATCATGCTCACCGCGCGTGTCGAAGAGGCCGACCGGCTGATGGGCCTGGAGATCGGCGCGGACGACTACATCTGCAAGACGCCGTTCAGCCCGCGCGAGGTGGTGGCCCGCGTGAAGGCGCTGCTGCGGCGCAGCGGCCATTCGGCGCGCGAGGTGTCGCCGTTGCTGCTCGATGCGCAGACGTACAAGGCCGCGTGGCAGGGCGCGCCGATGGACCTCACGCCCATCGAGTTCCGTTTGTTGAAGGCCCTGGCCGACGCGCGCGGGCGCGTGCTGTCGCGCGACAAGCTGCTGGACCATGTGCATGCCGACCAGCGCGCGGTGACCGATCGCGCGGTCGACAGCCATGTGAAGAACCTGCGCCGCAAGCTCGAGACCGCGACCGGCGGGCAGGAGCTGATTCGGTCGATCTATGGGGTGGGGTACCGGCTGGACCTGCCCTGAAGGGGCCCGGGGCAGGCCGGCCGAAGGGCGATCAGGCGCCGGTGGCGTGTGCCTGCTTGGCCGCGTGGGCCTGCTGGTCCGCGTGGTAGCTCGACCGCACCATCGCACCCACTGCCGCGTGGCTGAAGCCCATCTTGTAAGCCTCTTCCTCGAACATCTTGAAGGTGTCGGGGTGCACGTAGCGGCGCACCGGCAGGTGCGAGCCCGACGGCGACAGGTACTGGCCGATGGTCAGCATGTCGATGCCGTGGGCGCGCATGTCGCGCATGACCTGCAGGATCTCTTCGTCGGTCTCGCCCAGGCCGACCATGATGCCGCTCTTGGTCGGCACACCGGGGTGCAACGCCTTGAACTTCTTCAGCAGGTTCAGGCTGAACTGGTAGTCGCTGCCGGGGCGCGCTTCCTTGTAGAGGCGCGGCGCGGTTTCCAGGTTGTGGTTCATCACGTCGGGCGGCGCGGCCTTCAGGATTTCCAGGGCGCGGTCGTCGCGGCCGCGGAAGTCGGGTACCAGAATTTCGATCTGCGTCATCGGCGAGAGCTCGCGGATGTTCTTGATGCAGTCCACAAAGTGCTGGCTGCCGCCGTCGCGCAGGTCGTCGCGGTCCACGCTGGTGATCACCACGTACTTCAGGCGCAGCTTGGCAATGGTCTTGGCCAGGTTGAGCGGCTCGTCCTTGTCGAGCGGGTCGGGGCGGCCGTGGCCCACGTCGCAGAAGGGGCAGCGGCGGGTGCACTTGTCGCCCATGATCATGAAGGTAGCCGTGCCGTTGCCAAAGCATTCGCCGATGTTCGGGCAGGAGGCTTCTTCGCAGACGGTGTGCAGGTTGCTTTCGCGCAGGATCTGCTTGATCTCGTAGAAGCGCGTGGTGGGGCTGCCGGCCTTGACGCGGATCCACTCGGGCTTCTTGAGCACTTCGCCGGTCTGCACCACCTTGACGGGGATGCGCGAGAGCTTGGCCGCGGCCTTCTGCTTGGCCAGCGGGTTGTAGTTTTCGGCGCTCTGGGCGTCGCGGACGACTTCGGTGGTGCTCATTGGATTGCTAGGGCGCCAGGTAGGTGGTGAGTTTTTGGCTCAGGACCCGGGCGGCTTCTTCCCATGTGGTTTGGATGCCGATTGTAGAAAGATCGACCGTTTGCAGCCCCGCATACCCGCAAGGGTTGATGCGCGAGAAGGGTTCGAGGTCCATCGCCACGTTCAGCGCCACGCCGTGGTAGGTGGCATGGCGGCTCACCTTGATGCCCAGCGCGGCGATCTTGCCGAGGCCGCGAAACGGGTCGCCGGCGGGCAGGGGGCCGGTCAATGCAGCGTGAGAAAACGGGTCGTCCAGGCGCACGTAGATGCCCGGCGCACTGGCCACGCGGTGGCCGGTCACGCCGAAATGGGCCAGCGTGCGCAGCACCGATTCCTCGATGCGGTAGACGTATTCCTTCACGAAGTAACCCGCGCGGCGCAGGTCGATCAGCGGGTAGACCACCACCTGGCCCGGTCCGTGGAAGGTGACCTGGCCGCCGCGGTCGGTCTGCACCACAGGGATGTCGCCGGGGTTCAGGAGGTGGTCCTGCTTGCCCGCCACGCCCTGGGTGAAGACCGGGGCGTGCTCGCAAATCCAGAGCGCATCGGGTGTGTCGGGCGTGCGGTCCAGCGTGAATTGCTTCATGGCCGCGAAGGTGTCGGCGTAGTCGACGCGGCCCAGCGGGTGCCGCTCGATGGCGGCAGCGGTTGCGATTGCGACTGCAGGGGTGTCTGTCATGGCGTGGCCTGCCGCGCGGGCAGCTTGCGGGTCTCGCCGATGGCGAGCGTGAAGAAGGCGTCGTCGGCCACGCCCTGGGCCTTGCGGGCCACGGCGAGGTCTTTGGGCGGCTGGTCGAGCGCCTCGTCGGTCAGCGAAAAGGTGGCCCAGTGCACGCCCAGGCTGCGCTTGGCATGCAGCTCGCGGTGGATGCGCACGCTTTCGTCGGGGTTGACGTGCTGGTCGGTCATGAACCAGCGCGGCTCGTAGGCGCCGACGGGCAGCAAGGCCAGGTCGAAGCCGCCGCCCTGCGCATCGGTCTGGCGCGGCGCCAGCCGGGCCTGAATGTCGGCGAAGTCCTTCGAGTAGCCCGTGTCGCCGGAATAGAAGAGGTGCATCTTCGGCGAGAGCAGCGCAAAGCCGCCCCACAGCGTCTGCATCTTGTCGCCGAGGCCGCGCGCGCTCCAGTGCTGCGCGGGCACCAGAAACACCTGCACCGCGCCGGGCGTGTCGGTGGCAACGCCCGCGCCGTTGCGCTGAACGCGGGCCTGCTTCGCCTGCAGCGGGCCTTCGGAGGCCGGCAGCGTGAGGCTGTCCCACCAGTCGAGCTCTATGGCGTTGGCAATGCCGCGTTCCGCGAGCCACGGCGCAATGCCCAGCGGCACCACGAACAGCGGCGGGCCACCAGCCTGCGCGTTGAGCGCCTTCACGCTGCCTTCGTCGAGGTGGTCGTAGTGGTTGTGGCTGATCAGCACCACATCGATGTGCGGCAGGTCCTTCAGCGCCACGCCGGGCGGCTGAAAACGCTTGGGCCCGGCGAACGACACCGGCGAGGCGCGCTCGCCGAACACCGGGTCGGTCAGCACGTTGAGGCCGCCGCCGGCGGTGGGCACCTGCACCAGCACGGTGGCATGGCCGATGAAGGTGGCCGCAGGCTGCATGGCGGCGCCGCTGTTCGCGTGGATGAAGGCAAGGTCCGGGGAGACCACCGGTGGCGGTGCCTCGGGCGCGGGCGGCAGGCCCTTGAACCACGAGGGCAGTTGCCAGCCGAGCAACACATCGGTGAAGAAGTTCTTCGGCTTGAACGCGATGTAGTTGTCCTGAAAGCCGTCGGGCCGGTGGTGCGAGCGGCTGACGTCGTAGTACGGGTTGGGCGCCGTGCCGCAAGCCGCCACCAGGCCGCTTGCGCACAGTGCCGCCGCCACGGCTCGCCAGCGCAGGGTCAAAGCACGACCTTGACCATCGGATGCCCGGACAGCGCGCGGTACAGGTCGTCGAGCTGCTCGCGGCTGGTGGCCGTCACGGTGATGGTCACGCCAAGGTAGTTGCCGGCCTTGCTCTCGCGCAACTCGATGGTGCTGGCGTCGAAGGCCGGATCGAACTGCTTGGCGATCTGCGTGATGGCATGCACGATGCCGTCGGCCTTCATGCCCATCACCTTGATGGGGAACTGCGAGGGGTACTCGATCAGCGATTCCTTGCGCGGATCGGGGATCGCGGGCGTGGCGTTGGCGTCGCTGGCATCGCCGGTGCCGTTGGTGTCGGGGGTCTCGATGGGCGTCGTGTCTTCGGTCATGCCGGGGCTCCGTGCTTCTGTGCGTTGCGTACCTTGGCCTCCTGGTAGGCCTTGTACAAGCTGTCGTAAATGGGGCCGGGATGGCCGTTGCCAATAGCCCGGCCGTCGAGCGTGACCACGGGCAGCAGCTCCTTGCTGGCCGAGGAAATCAGCAGCTCGTCGGCGGCGAACACTTCGTCGCGCGACAGGGGGCGCAGCTCGAAGGGAATGCCGCGCTCCTCGCACAGGCGCTCGAACAGGCCGTAGCGTATGCCGGTCAGCACCAGGTTGTTCTTCGGCGGGCCCATGAGCTTGCCGTTCTTCACGACCCACACGTTGCTGGAAGACGCTTCGCTGAGCCATTCGTCGCGGAACATGATGGTCTCGGTGGCGCCGGCCTCCACGCTGATCTGGCGCGCGAGCACCGCGCCCAGCAGGCTGGTGCTCTTGATGTGCGCCTTCTGCCAGCGGAAGTCGGCCGCGGTGACGCAGGCCACGCCCTTGGCGCGCACCGCATCGGCGATGGGCGGCAGCGGGTTCACCATGACGAACACCGTCGGTACCAGGCCGCGCACCATTGCGTGGTCGCGGGGGGCCACGCCGCGCGTGACCTGGAAGTACACGGATTGAGGGGCATTGCCGCCTGGCGCGACAAGACGCATGACAATCTCGCGCCATGCGTCGAGTGAGTGCGGGTTGTCGATCTGCAGTTCGGTGAGCGAGCGATCGAGGCGCGCCATGTGCTCCTCGAAGCAGAAGGGCTGGCCGAAGTAGACGGGCACGTACTCATAGATGCCGTCGCCGAAGATGAAGCCGCGGTCGAGCACGCTGATCTTGGCGTCGCGCAGGGCGGTGTATTGGCCGTCCAGGTAACAAAGCGTGGCGGGCAGGGCGTCGGTGATAGGGTGCATGCCGGAATTATGGTTGGGTGCGCGGCGTCGGGCTCGCGTCAGGGAATGCGGCACCGATTTGCATGCGAGACACGTGAGGTGGCGGGATGGGTTGCGTTTTTACTTATAATCAATGGCTTTGTAGAAATGCTGGGTCGTCATCCGGGCTTCATTCGAAATGAAAACAATCGCCCGTCAAGACTCGGAGGTCGCTGAAGACCTCGATGCAGAATTCAAGCCGTTGACCGCCGAACAGGCGCGTGAACTGCGAGCAAAGAACCCTTCGGTCTCCCCTTGGCGGGTGGTCGCGGGTCAGTTGGTTGTCGGTCTGGTGGTGGCTCTGGCCACCTGGGGACTGACGGGGAGGCAAAATCTGGGTTGGTCCGCCGCTTACGGTGCGATCGCGGTGGTTGTTCCATCTGCGGTCTTCGCACGTGGGCTGACCGGTCGGTTTTCTTCCTTGAATCCTGGCACTGCGGTGTTCGGATTCTTCCTGTGGGAAATGGTCAAGATGGCCTTGTCGGTGGCGATGCTGATCGCTGCGCCAAGGCTTATTACGGCGCTGAGCTGGCCTGCAATGCTGGTCGGCTTGGTGGTGACAATGAAGGCGGCCTGGTTGGCGGTGATGTTCTCGCCCCGGCGCCGGAAACAGAGAGACGAGTAACGGAATGGCTGCTGAAAACGCTGCGGAACATGGTCAGACCGCGGGTGAATACATCGTTCACCACTTGACGCACCTGCAAAGCTCCAAGCCTGGAGGTGTTGCGGACCTGACTGTTTTCAATTTCGACTCACTGTTCTTTTCGATCTTGCTCGGCGTGCTGGGTTGCTGGCTGCTGTGGCTTGCTGCCCGCAAGGCTACTTCGGGCGTTCCCGGTCGTTTTCAAGCGGCTGTCGAGTTGCTCGTCGAAATGGTCGACCAGCAAGCCAAGGGCATCGTCCACAACGCCACGAGCCGCAAGTTCGTTGCTCCGCTGGCGCTCACGATCTTCGTGTGGATCTTCCTGCTCAATGCAATGGACTTGTTCCCCGTCGATTTGTTCCCGGCCATCTGGGCCAAGATCTTCGGCATCGTCGGTGAAGACCCGCACCACGCCTATCTGCGCGTCGTGCCCACCGCCGACCTCTCGGTGACCATGGGCATGTCGGTGGCCGTGCTGCTGATCTGCATCTACTACAACATCAAGATCAAGGGTGTTGGCGGCTGGGTTCACGAGCTGTTCACCGCACCCTTCGGCAACCATTGGGCGCTGTACCCCTTCAACTTCGCCATGCAGATGATCGAGTTCGTCGCCAAGACGGTCTCTCACGGCATGCGGTTGTTCGGCAACATGTACGCCGGCGAGCTGATCTTCCTGCTGATCGCATTGATGGGCGGCGCCTTCACGCTGTCGGCCACCGGCATCAGCCTGGCCATCGGCCACATCATCGCGGGCACTGCCTGGGCCATCTTCCACATCCTGATCATCACGCTGCAAGCCTTCGTGTTCATGATGCTGACGCTGGTCTACATCGGCCAGGCCCACGAGCAGCACTGATCGCACTGATCAACCGTTTTCGTTTCTGTTTTTTGTTTTCTCTTCAACCAAAGTCCTCTAGGAGTCATCATGGAAGTTATTAGCTTTGTTGCACTGGCCGCCGGCCTGATCATCGGTCTCGGCGCTGTCGGCGCATGTATCGGCATCGGCATCATGGGCAGCAAGTACCTCGAGTCGGCCGCACGTCAGCCTGAACTCATGGGTGAACTTCAAACCAAGATGTTCCTGCTGGCTGGTCTGATCGACGCTGCTTTCATTATCGGCACCGGTATCGCTCTGTGGTTTGCAACGGCCAACCCGTTCCTCGCCCAGATCGCTCTCCTGCCGAAGTAATTCTTTCTCGTCGGACCTGCGTCGTCGTTCCCTGGATCCCCTAGCGAATGGCTTCGATTCAATCCCATAGAGAGGGTGAAAAGTGAGCATTACCGGTACCCTGATCGTTCAGATGATCGTGTTCCTGATCCTGGTCGGGTTCACGATGAAGTTCGTGTGGCCGCCGATCGCGAAAGCGTTGGACGACCGCGCTGCGAAGATCGCCGAAGGCCTCGCTGCTGCCGACAAGGCCAAGTCCGAGCTGTCCGCCGCCAACAAGCGCGTGGAAGCCGAATTGGGTCAGGCACGCAACGAGTCCGCACAGCGTCTTGCCGACGCCGAACGTCGCGCCCAGGCCATCGTTGAAGAGGCCAAGGCCCGCGCGACCGAGGAAGGCAACAAGATCGTTGCAGCCGCACGTGTCGAAGCCGACCAGCAGGCACTGAAGGCCCGTGAAGCACTGCGCGAGCAGGTTGCCGCACTGGCCGTCAAGGGCGCAGAGCAGATTCTGCGCAAGGAAGTGAATGCAGGCGTCCACGCCGATTTGCTCGCCCGTCTGCAGACCGAACTCTGATAGAAGCCATGGCAGAACTCGCCACCATTGCACGCCCCTACGCCGAGGCGCTCTTCAAGGCGTCGTCGTCCGACGTCGCTGGAACCAGCGCCTGGCTCGAAAAGATGGCCGCCATCGCGGCCAACTCCGAGCTCCGGCAGTTCGCCGACAACCCCAAGGCCACGGCCGAACAGGTGATCGGCGTGGTCGCCGGTGCATTCGGTGCACCGCTGACCGCCCCCGCCCAGAACTTTCTGGCTGCGCTCATCGAGAACGGGCGTTTTTCGGTGCTGCCGGAAATTGCGAAGCAGTTCCGGGCACTGGCCAACGCGAAGAGCGGTTCGTCCGACGCCGTGGTCTACAGCGCGTTCCCGATCGATGCGGCGGCCTTGGCCACTGTGTCGGCGGTGCTTGAAAAGCGCTTCGGCCGCAAGCTGCAGGTCACGGTCCAGCAAGAGCCGGAACTGATCGGTGGCATTCGTGTGGTGGTCGGCGACGAGGTGCTCGACACCTCCGTCAAAGCGCGCCTTGAACAAATGAAAGTTGCGCTGGCGGCCTGACGGTCTCCATCGCCTTACAAAGAAAGAAGGAAAGAGTCATGCAACTCAATCCCGCAGAAATTTCCGAACTGATCAAGAGCCGCATCGAGGGCCTCGGGGTCAGCGCGAACATCCGCAACGAAGGCACCGTGGTGTCGGTGACCGACGGCATCGTGCGCGTGCACGGCCTGTCGGATGCGATGCAAGGCGAAATGCTCGAGTTCCCGCCGAGCGCCGATGGCACGCCGTCGTTCGGTCTGGCCCTGAACCTCGAGCGCGACTCGGTCGGCGCCGTGATTCTGGGTGAATACGAACATATCTCCGAAGGCGACACCGTGAAGTGCACGGGCCGCATTCTGGAAGTGCCCGTGGGCCCCGAGCTCATCGGCCGCGTGGTGAACGCACTGGGCCAGCCTATCGACGGCAAGGGTCCTGTCAACGCCAAGATGACCGACGTGATCGAAAAGGTCGCACCGGGCGTGATCGCACGCAAGTCCGTCGACCAGCCGCTGCAGACCGGCCTGAAGTCGATCGACTCGATGGTGCCGATCGGCCGTGGCCAGCGCGAGCTGATCATCGGTGACCGCCAGACCGGCAAGACCGCCGTCGCCATCGACGCGATCATTGCCCAGAAGGGCCAGGGCGTGACCTGCATCTACGTTGCCATCGGTCAGAAGGCTTCGTCGATCAAGAACGTGGTGCGCGCACTGGAACAAGCCGGTGCCATGGACTACACGATCGTGGTTGCTGCTTCCGCTTCGGAATCGGCCGCCATGCAATACGTGTCGGCCTACTCGGGCTGCACGATGGGCGAGTACTTCCGCGATCGCGGCGAAGACGCGCTGATCGTCTATGACGACCTGTCCAAGCAAGCCGTGGCCTACCGCCAGGTGTCGCTGCTGCTGCGCCGCCCGCCAGGCCGCGAAGCCTACCCCGGCGACGTGTTCTATCTCCACAGCCGTCTGCTCGAACGCGCAGCCCGCGTGAACGCCGACTACGTCGAAGCCTTCACCAAGGGCGCGGTCAAAGGCAAGACCGGTTCGCTGACGGCACTGCCGATCATCGAAACGCAAGCCGGCGACGTGTCCGCTTTCGTGCCGACCAACGTGATCTCGATCACCGACGGCCAGATCTTCCTGGAAACCAACCTGTTCAACGCAGGCATCCGCCCCGCCATCAACGCCGGTATCTCGGTGTCGCGCGTGGGTTCGTCGGCCCAGACGAAGATCATCAAGGGCCTGTCCGGCGGTATCCGTACCGACCTGGCGCAGTACCGTGAGCTGGCTGCGTTCGCGCAGTTCGCCTCCGATCTGGACGAAGCCACCCGCAAGCAGCTCGACCGCGGTGCCCGCGTGACCGAACTGCTGAAGCAGGCTCAGTACAGCCCGCTGCCAGTCTCGCTGATGGGCGCGACGCTGTTCGCCGTGAACAAGGGTTTCATGGACGACCTGGACATCAAGAAGGTGCTGCCGTTCGAACACGGTCTGCATCAGTTCCTGAAGTCCAGCTACGCCCCGCTGCTCGAGAAGATCGAGAAGTCCAAGGCGCTCGACAAGGAAGCGGAAGCTGAACTGACGGCCGCTGTCACCGCGTTCAAGAAGTCGTTCGCCTGATCGACGCCTTGATCGACGCAAGAAGGAGCTCTCATGGCAGCTGGTAAGGAAATCCGCGGCAAGATCAAATCGGTGGAGAACACCAAGAAGATCACCAAGGCCATGGAAATGGTCTCGGTTTCCAAGATGCGCAAGGCGCAGGAACGCATGCGCGCCGCTCGCCCCTACAGCGAAAAGATCCGCAACATTGCGGCCAACCTTGGCAAGGCGAACCCGGAGTACACCCACGCGTTCATGAAGACAACCGAAGCCAAGGGCGTCGGTTTCATCATCGTGACCAGCGACAAGGGCCTGTGCGGCGGCTTGAACACCAACCTGCTGCGGGCCGTCACGGTCAAGCTGCGCGAAGCGCAGGCAGCGGGCAACGTGGTCGAGTCGGTCGCCATCGGCAGCAAGGGTCTGGGCTTCCTGAATCGCATTGGCGCCCGCGTGGTGGCCCATGTGACGCAGTTGGGCGACACGCCGCATCTGGACAAGCTCATCGGGCCTGTCAAGACGCTGCTCGACGCCTATGCCGAAGGCAGGCTGTCGGCCGTGTACCTGTGCTACACGAAGTTCATCAACACCATCAAGCAAGAGCCGATGGTGGAGCAACTGCTGCCGCTGAAGGCCGAGACGCTGCAGACCGAGTCGGGACATCATTCGTGGGACTACATCTACGAACCCGATGCGCAAAGCGTGATCGACGAGCTGCTGGTGCGCTACGTGGAATCGCTGGTGTACCAGGCCGTGGCCGAGAACATGGCGTCCGAGCATTCGGCGCGCATGGTGGCCATGAAGGCGGCAACCGACAACGCGGGCAACGTGATCAGCGAGCTGAAGCTGGTCTACAACAAGACCCGTCAGGCTGGCATCACGAAGGAACTGTCCGAAATCGTGTCCGGTGCGGCCGCTGCGGCGGGCGTGTAACCGAGGCGCGTCAGTGAAGCACGCGGCTGGCCCTGGCCTGACGAGGACGCCCTCGCAAGCCAGAGCCGACAAGTGCTGATCTGACCATTCAAGGGTGCCGGCCCGTCCGGCAATCTTGCAAAAGCGGCCCGCAAAGGCAAAAGGACGCTTCTGCAAGAACCTGTCGCAACATTATTGAGATCCAGAAGGAAACGCCATGGCTGAAGGAAAAATTGTCCAATGTATCGGCGCCGTGGTCGACGTGGAGTTCCCGCGCGACCAGATGCCGAAGATTTACGACGCACTGAAATTCGAAGGCAGCGCGCTGACCCTCGAAGTGCAGCAGCAGCTCGGCGACGGCATCGTGCGCACCATTGCACTGGGCTCGTCCGACGGCCTGCGCCGCGGTCTGATCGTCACCAACACCGGTGCCTCCATCACGGTGCCCGTGGGCAAGGCCACGCTGGGCCGCATCATGGACGTGCTGGGCGCGCCCATCGACGAACGTGGTCCGGTCAGCCAGGAGCTCACCGCATCGATCCACCGCAAGGCCCCCGCGTACGACGAACTGTCGCCTTCGCAAGACCTGCTGGAAACCGGCATCAAGGTGATCGACCTGGTGTGCCCGTTCGCCAAGGGCGGCAAGGTGGGCCTGTTCGGCGGTGCCGGCGTGGGCAAGACCGTGAACATGATGGAACTCATCAACAACATCGCCAAGGCTCACTCGGGTCTGTCGGTGTTTGCCGGTGTGGGTGAACGTACCCGCGAAGGCAACGACTTCTATCACGAGATGGCCGACTCCGGCGTCGTGAACCTCGAGAAGCTCGAAGAGTCGAAGGTGGCCATGGTCTACGGCCAGATGAACGAACCCCCGGGCAACCGTCTGCGCGTGGCGCTGACCGGCCTGACCATTGCCGAGTCGTTCCGCGACGAAGGCCGTGACGTTCTGTTCTTCGTGGACAACATCTACCGCTACACGCTGGCCGGCACCGAAGTGTCCGCACTGCTGGGCCGCATGCCTTCCGCCGTGGGCTACCAGCCCACGCTGGCCGAAGAAATGGGCCGTCTGCAAGAGCGCATCACCTCGACCAAGGTCGGCTCCATCACTTCGATCCAGGCCGTGTACGTGCCAGCGGATGACTTGACCGACCCGTCGCCTGCCACCACCTTCGCCCACCTGGACTCCACCGTGGTGCTGTCGCGTGACATCGCTTCGCTGGGCATCTACCCCGCCGTGGACCCGCTGGACTCGACCTCGCGTCAGCTCGACCCGAACGTGGTCGGCGAAGAGCACTACAACGTGGCCCGCGCCGTGCAGGGCATCCTGCAGCGCTACAAGGAACTGCGCGACATCATCGCGATTCTGGGCATGGACGAACTGGCTCCCGACGACAAGCTCGCCGTGGCGCGCGCTCGCAAGATCCAGCGTTTTCTGTCGCAGCCGTTCTTCGTGGCGCAAGTGTTCACCGGCTCGCCCGGCAAGTACGTGCCGCTGGCCGAAACCATCCGTGGTTTCAAGATGATCGTGAACGGCGAAGCCGACCACCTGCCGGAACAAGCGTTCTACATGGTGGGCGGCATCGACGAAGCGTTCGAAAAAGCCAAGAAGATGGCCTGACCGCGGACCTCACGCGGCAGCATCCAAGGAAAACCAGATGGCAAACACCATTCACGTCGACGTGGTCAGCGCGGAAGAGTCGATCTTCTCGGGCGAAGCCAGGTTTGTCGCGCTGCCCGGTGAAGCCGGCGAGCTCGGCATCTATCCGCGTCACACCCCGCTGATCACGCGCATCCGCCCCGGCGCGGTGCGCATCGAGACGGCCGACGGCAAGGAAGAGTTCGTCTTCGTGGCGGGCGGCATTCTCGAAGTGCAGCCTAATTCCGTCACCGTGCTGTCCGACACCGCAATCCGCGGCAAGGACCTCGACGACGAGAAGGCCAACCAGGCCAAGGCGGCGGCTGAAGAAGCGCTGAAGAACGCGAAGAGCGACATCGACATCGCCATGGCGCAATCCGAGCTGGCCGTGATGGCCGCCCAGATCGCAGCCCTGCGCAAGTACCGCCAGAAGAAGTAAGCAAGCAAGAGCCCTTGGGCTCTGCCAACAAGAAGCCGCCCTCGGGCGGCTTTTTTGCGTCCGGGCCGATCGCAGGACGAACGAGCACGGCATTGGCCTGAATTTGGTCGAAGTTCAGCCTTGTCTGGCTGAAGCCATGCCCCTAGTATTCGCGGCGAAGACAACAAGAGCACCGGAGACAAGACGCGTGGCACGTTGGAGTGGCATCACCGCCGATGAAATGCGCTTGCTGGAAACGACCTTCTGGTCGGCCGGCGGCTCGCGCCATGCCATGGCCGAACAACTCGGCTTTTCCAAGAGCAAGGCCAACGGGCTGATTGCCGGCCTGGTCGAGCAGGGCCTGCTGGCCGAAGCCGGCCTGCAACGCTCCTCGGGTGGGCGCCGCCCCGAAAACCTCCAGCTGCATGCCGCACTCGGTGTGCTCGTGGGCATCGACATCGGTGCCACCAGCCTCGATGTTGCCGTGCTGCGCCCCGACCTCACCGTGCTTGCCCAGCACGACGAACCCGCCGATGTGCGCCAGGGCCCGGCCGTCGTTCTGGCCCGCGTGCGCGCCCTCATGCGCGAACTGCTGACGCGCTGCGGCGCCAGCGCGAAGGACGTGCTGGGCATCGGCATCGGCGTGCCTGGCCCGGTGAACTTCGAAATTGGCCAGCTGGTGAACCCTCCGCTGATGCCGGCGTGGGACAGCTTCTCGGTGCGCGACTACCTGCGCGAGGACTACGCCGCACCCGTGTTCGTCGACAACGACGTCAACCTCATGGCGCTCGGCGAACTGTGGCGCCTGAAGCGCTCGTTAAACAACTTTCTGGTCATCAAGATCGGCACCGGCATCGGCTGCGGCATCGTCTGCCACGGCGAGGTGTACCGCGGCGCGGCAGGCTCGGCCGGCGACGTGGGCCACATCTGCGTCGACCAGGAAGGCCCGCGCTGCCATTGCGGCAACGTCGGCTGCGTCGAGGCGATGGCGGCCGGCCCGGCCATCACGCGCATGGCAGTGCAGGCCGCCGAAGCGGGTGAGAGCACGGCGCTGGCCGAGTGCCTGCGGTTGCACGGGCACATCGACGCCGTCGACGTGGGCCAGGCCAGCCGCGGCGGCGACACGGCGGCCAACGCGATCATCCAGCGCGCGGGCGGCCTGATCGGCCAGATGCTCGCGTCGGTCGTCAACTTCTTCAATCCGTCGCATGTGTTCATCGGCGGCGGCATCACGCGCATCGGGCCGCTGTTTCTGGCCGCCGTGCGCCAAAGCGTGTACCAGCGCTCGCTGGCGCTTTCCACGCGGCACCTGGAGATTCAGTACACGCCGCTGGGCACGCAGGGCGGCCTGGTCGGCGCCGGCGTGCTCGCGATGCACGAGACCCTGAAAGTTCGCGGAGTGGCGCCATGAGTGCAGCAGACAACCCCAAGGGCAGCGTCGCCGTCGAGTTCGACGGCGTGGTGAAAGCCTTCGGCCCGGTGCAGGTGCTGCACGGCGTGAGCTTTGCGCTGGCGCCTGGCCGCGTGTACGGCCTGCTCGGCGAGAACGGCGCGGGCAAGTCCACGCTGATGAAGATCCTTGCGGGCTACGAGGCGCTCACCGGCGGCGCGCTGCGCATCAACGGCCAGCCGCAGCAGTTCACCAGCTCGCGCGATGCCGAGGCGCTGGGCATCGTGCTGATCCACCAGGAGTTCAACCTGGCGGAAGACCTGAGCGTGGCGCAGAACATCTTCCTGGGCCACGAGAAGAAAAAAGGCTGGCTGCTCGACGATGCCTCGATGGAGCGCGACGCCGCCGCAGCGCTGGCCGCGGTCGGCCTGCAGGTCGATGCGCGCACCAAGGTGCGCAAGCTCATCGTCGCCGAGAAGCAGCTCGTAGAAATTGCCAAGGCCATTGCCCGCCGTGCGCGCCTGCTCATCATGGACGAGCCCACCGCCACGCTCACGCCGGGCGAGACCGACCGCCTGTTCAAGCTCATCGCGCAACTGCGCTCCGACGGCGTGACCATCGTCTACATCTCGCACAAGCTCGACGAGGTGGCGCAGGTGACCGACGAGGTCATCGTGATGCGCGACGGCCGCTTCGTTGCGCGCTCGCCCACCGCCGACGTCACGCGACAGCAGATGGCCAACCTCATGGTGGGCCGCGAGCTGGCCGACCTGTATCCGCCGCGTGACCTCGTCGTGGACACCGATGCGCCCGCCATGCGCGTGCGCGATTTCAGCGTGCCCGGCTGGGCGCAGAGCGCGAGCTTCGAGGTGCGCCCCGGCGAGATCCTCGGCTTCGCGGGCCTGGTCGGGGCGGGCCGCACCGAGCTGTTCGAAGGCCTCCTGGGCCTGCGTCCCGCGAGCGGCTCCGTGGAAATGCTCGGCCAGCCCGTGCCCCACAACAAAGGCTGGCGCAACCCGCGCGACGCCGCCAAGCACGGCCTCACGTACCTCAGCGAAGACCGCAAGGGCAAGGGCCTGCATGTGGACTTCGGCCTGCGCCAGAACCTCACGCTCATGGCGCTCGAACGCTATGCGCAGCCCTGGCTGAAGCCCGAGGCCGAACGCGGCGCGCTGGCCGAGGCGGTGAAGGACTACGGCATTCGCACCGGCTCGCTCGACGTCAAGGCCTCTTCGCTCTCGGGCGGCAACCAGCAGAAGCTTGCGCTGGCCAAGGTGCTGCAGCCTCGCCCCAAGGTGGTGGTGCTCGACGAGCCCACGCGCGGCGTGGACGTGGGCGCCAAGCGCGACATCTATTTTTTGATCCAGCGACTCGCCCGCGAAGGGCTCGCGGTGATCGTCGTCTCGTCGGAGCTGATGGAGCTCATCGGCCTGTGCCACCGCGTTGCGGTGATGCGCGCAGGCAAGCTGGTTGCCACGCTCGACGCGAATCATCTGACCGAAGAGGAGCTCATCGCTCATGCCACTGGAACCGCAAACTCCCCCGTCGCCGCCTGAGCAGGCCAAGCAGCCCGAGGCTGCAGCAGCGCACCGCAGCGAAACGAAGCCGCGCTGGACAGAGCGCCTGCACGGCCTCGGCCCGGTCATCGGCCTGGTGCTGCTGTGCATTGCCGGCACGCTGCTCAACAGTGACTTCGCCACCGTCGACAACGCGATGAACGTGCTCACGCGCACGGCCTTCATCGGCATCATTGCAGTGGGCATGTGCTTCGTGATCATCTCGGGCGGCATCGATCTGTCGGTGGGCTCGATGGCCGCGCTCATTGCCGGCAGCGTGATCATGTTCATCAACTGGGCCGGGCCTGCGTCGGGCTCGCCGCTGCTGGCGGTGGTGATGGGGGCGGTGCTGGCCATCGTGCTGGGCGCGGTGTTTGGCCTGGCGCACGGGCTGCTCATTACCAAGGGCCGTATCGAACCCTTCATCGTGACGCTGGGCACGCTGGGCATCTTTCGCGCGTACCTCACCTACTTTGCCGACGGCGGCGCGCTCACGCTCGACAACGACCTGTCGGACCTCTATGCACCCGTGTACTACGCGAGCCTGGCGGGCATTCCGGTGCCGGTGTGGGTGTTCGTGATCGTGGCGATCATCGGCGGCGTCATCCTGAACCGCACGGCCTACGGGCGCTACGTGCAGGCCATCGGCTCCAACGAGCAGGTGGCGCGCTACGCGGCGGTGGACGTCGACCGCGTGAAGATCATGACCTACGTGCTGCTGGGCGTGTGCGTGGGCATTGCCACGCTGCTGTACGTGCCGCGCCTGGGCTCGGCCTCGCCCACCACCGGCCTGCTGTGGGAGCTCGAAGCCATTGCCGCGGTGATCGTTGGCGGCACCGCGCTCAAGGGCGGCGCGGGCAGCATCACGGGCACCGTGGTGGGCGCGATCCTGCTCTCGGTCATCAGCAACATCCTGAACCTCACCAGCATCATCAGCGTGTACCTGAACGCTGCGGTGCAGGGCTTCGTGATCATCATCGTCGCGTTCTTGCAGCGCGGCCGGCGCTAGTTTTTCTCGTTCCGTTCCACCCACCAAGAGGAGACATCCAGCATGACAACTTTCACCCGACGCATCGCTCTCACGGCAGTTGCCGCCGCAGCATTCGCGAGCCTGCCCGCGCTTGCCGCGGAAAAGGTCAACCTCGGCGTTTCGATTCCCGCGGCCACGCACAGCTTCATGGGCGGCATCAACTACTGGGCCAACCAGGCGAAGAAGGACCTGGAGAAGGAACACAAGGACCTGAAGATCACGATCAAGACCGCAGCCAACGCGCCCGAGCAGGCCAACCAGCTGCAGGACCTGTCGACGGTCACCAAGATCAACGCGCTGGTCGTGTTTCCGTTCGAATCGGCCGCGCTGACCAAGCCGGTCGCGCAGGTCAAGGCCAAGGGCGCCTACGTCACCGTGGTCGACCGCGGCCTGACCGACACCAGCGCACAAGACGCCTACGTGGCCGGCGACAACACCGCCTTCGGCAAGATCCCGGCCGAGTACATCGTGAAGACGCTCGGCGGCAAGGGCAACGTGGTCGCGCTGCGCGGCATCGCCACCACGCTGGACAACGAGCGCATGGACGCCTTCAACGCCGTGCTCAAGGGCAGCCCCGACATCAAGCTGCTCGACGCCAAGTACGCCAACTGGAACCGCGACGACGCCTTCAAGGTCACGCAGGACTACCTCACGCGCTTCAAGCAGATCGACGCCATCTGGGCCGCCGACGACGACATGGCCGTGGGCGTGCTCAAGGCCATTGCGCAGGCCAAGCGCGACGACATCAAGATCGTGTTTGGCGGCGCGGGCGCCAAGGACATGGTCAAGACCATCATGGACGGCAAGGACAAGCGCATTGGCGCCGACGTGAGCTACTCGCCCAAGTTCATCTACGACGCGATCAAGCTCACGGCCGAAGCGCGCCTGAAGGGCGAGAAGCTGCCGGCGACGACGATCATTCCTTCGGTGCTGATCACCAAGGAAAACGCCAAGGATTTCTACCACCCGAATTCGCCCTTCTGAATGCCATCGGCCTCATGGCCGATCGCTTCACTCCCTCTCCCCCTGGGGAGAGGGTCGGGGTGAGGGCGGCGGCGCCGGCAAAGGCAATGCGCTCGCAAAGGCCCAATCCCTCACCCTGGCTCTCTCCCCGAGGGGAGAGGGAACAGATTCAGAAACACCGAGACGACTGATGACCGACACACCTCTTCGCCCATTGCGCTACGCCATGGTCGGCGGCGGCCGCGACGCCTTCATCGGTGCTGTGCACCGCAAGGCCATGGCGCTCGACGGCCGGATTGCGCTGGTCGCCGGTGCACTCTCGTCGAGCCCGGACAAGGCGCGCGCCTCGGGCCGCGACCTTGGCCTGGCAGACGAGCGCAACCATGGCGACTGGCAGGCGTTGCTGGCCGACGAGCTGAAGCGCCCGGCGCAAGAGCGCATCGACTTCGTGTCGATCGTCACGCCCAACCACGTGCACTTTCCGGTGGCACAGGCTTTCGCTGAAGCGGGCTTCAATGTGGTGTGCGACAAGCCGCTGGTGCACACGCGCGCGCAGGCCGATGCGCTGGTCGCCACGGTGCGCAAGCAAGGCACCGTGTTCGGCGTCACCTACAACTACACCGGCTACCCCATGGTGCGGCAGGCGCGCGAGATGGTGCGCTCGGGCCAGCTCGGCGACATCCGCAAGGTCGTCGTCGAATACAACCAGGGCTGGCTTGCGAGCCATGTGGAAGGCGGCAGCAACAAGCAGGCCGACTGGCGCACCGACCCCGCGCGCAGCGGCGCGGCCGGCGCCATCGGCGACATCGGCTCGCATGCCGAAAACCTTGTGGCCACCGTCACCGGGCTGGGCATCGAGAGCCTCTGCGCCGACCTGGGCGCGCTGGTGCCGGGCCGCGTGCTCGACGACGACGCCAGCCTGCTGCTGCGCTTCAAGGGCGGCGCGCGCGGCGTGCTGGTTGCATCGCAGATCAACACCGGGCTGGAGAATGACCTGCGCCTGCGCGTGTCGGGCACGCTGGGCACGCTCGAATGGCACCAGGAGCAGCCGAGCCTGTTGATGCACCTGCCGCACGACGGCCCCAAGCGCGTGCTGACGCGCGGCGCGCCGTGGCTGTGCGAATCCGCGCAACGCGCGAGCCGGCTGCCGGCGGGGCACCCTGAAGGGTTCATCGAGGCCTTTGCCAATGTGTATGCGGGCGTGGCGGCCGACATTCGCGCGCGGGGCGCGGGCCAGCCGGCCGATCCGCTGGCTGCGGACTACCCGCGTGTGGAAGACGGTGCGCGCGGCGTGCGCTTCATCGAGCGCACGGTGGCGTCGGCGCAAAGCGAATTAAAGTGGACGCCCTGGTAGCGCGCGGCGCGCTGCCCATGCCGCCATGACGCCCATTCATCCAGCCACACCAGACGCGAAAAGCGCTTCCACCTCAACGACGCAGCACTGGCTGAGCGCCCTCTGGCACCGCTGCATCACGCTGTTCCCGCTGAAGCTGGCCGGCAACCTGGTCGCCACCATCGGCTTCTTTCCGCTGTACTTCTGGATCATGAAGAACGCGGGCCAGGCCTGGGTGCTGCCGCTCACCGCCATCGACCACCGCATCGCCTTCTGGCCGGCGCTGCTGCCGGTCTATCTTTCGCTCTGGGGCTACATCGCCTTGCCGGTGCTGCTGGCCAAGGACAAGCCCGAGCTGTGGCGCTTCTCCTTCGGCTGCGCGGCCATGACGGTGCTGGCGCTGCTGGTGTTCTGGTTCATGCCCACGGCCATTCCCAACTTTGCAGTCGACACCATGCCGGGCACGTCGCCGCAGTTTCTGAAGATGGTCGATTCGGCCGGCAATGCCTTTCCGTCGCTGCACGTGTCGTTCTCGGTGTTCGCATGCGTGGCGCTCGCACGCCAGTTGCGCGCGGTGGGTGCGCCCGCGTGGCTGCGCATCGTCAACGTGGCGTGGGCCGTGGGCATCGTCTACTCGACGATGGCGGTGCGCCAGCATGTGCTGATCGACGTGATGGGCGGCTTCGCGCTGGGTGTGGCGCTCGGTATTGCCACGCGGCAGCGGGCACCCGCGCGCGCGACGGCGCTGGCACGGCCGGCATAAGTTCGGGCGGAAGTTCGGGCGTAAGGGCCGGCGTAAGTCCCGGCGTAGGCCGATTGCGGTATGGAACCGCGCCGGTGCCCGCGGTACAACCCGAGCATTGCTGTTCACCGATGCGGAGCCCGCCATGAAGATTCGCCTGTCCATTGCCGTGGCCTGCCTTGGGGCCGGCGCCATTGCATGCCCCGCGTTCGCGCTCGACTTTCCGGCGCGCAAGCCCGGCCTCTGGGAAATTCAGACCGGGGAGGGCACCGGAAAAAGTCCGGCCGGCGCGCACACCATGCAGCAGTGCATCGACGCGGCCAGCGACAAGGCAATGCGCGACATGGGCCAGGGCATGGGCAAGGACATGTGTTCCCGGCAAGAGCTGCGCGCCGACGGCGCCAGGCTGGTGATGGACTCGGTCTGCAAGATCGGCAACACCACCGCCACCTCGCACGCGGTGCTCAGCGGGGACTTCGGCTCGGCCTACCGCATGGAGAGCCAGTCGACCTACAACCCGCCGCTGATGGGGCGCGCCGAAGGCACCAGCGTCATGGAGGCCAAATGGATCGGCCCCTGCAAGGCCGACCAGAAGCCCGGCGACATGGTCATGTCGAACGGCATGAAGATGAACATGCTCGAGATGATGAGCAACCGGCCGAAAAAATAGCCCGCCGATTTAGCCCGCTGATATAGCCCACTGAAAGAGCCTGCGGAGTAGGCGCCGGACGACAGCGCCTCGCGGCTGCCACGCGGCGCCACGGCCACCGGGCTGCGCCTACGATGGCGTGCCATGCCCGCACTGCAAGAAGATCTCGTCGTCGCCCGGCCCGAAGGGCTGTACTGCCCGCCCGGCGATTTCTACATCGACCCCTGGCGGCCGGTGGGCCGCGCGGTCATCACGCACGCGCACTCCGACCATGCACGCGTGGGGCATGCGCACTACCTGGCCCACACCGACAGCGCCGGTACGCTGCGCACGCGGCTCGGGCAGGACATCAACCTGCAGACGCTGCCGTACGGCGAAGCCATCGAGCACCACGGCGTGCGCGTGTCTCTGCACCCGGCCGGCCATGTGCTGGGCTCGGCGCAGGTGCGGCTCGCGCATGGCGGGCGGGTGTGGGTGGCGTCCGGCGACTACAAGACCGAGCCCGACGGCACCTGCCCGCCCTTCGAGCCGGTGCCCTGCGACACCTTCATCACCGAGTCGACCTTCGGCCTGCCGATCTACCGCTGGCCGACGCAGGCCGTGCTGTGCGCGCAGATCGACGCCTGGTGGCGCGCCAATGCCGAAGCGGGACGCGCGTCGGTGCTGTTTTGTTATGCCTTCGGCAAGGCGCAGCGCATCCTGCACGGGGTGGACGCGAGCATCGGGCCGATCGTGGTGCACGGGGCGGTGGAGCCGCTCAATGCGGTGTACCGCGCCGCGGGCGTGGCGCTGCCGCCGACCTTTCGCGTGAGCGACGAGGGTGTGAACGCGGCCATGCTGAAACACGCGCTGGTGCTGGCGCCGCCGTCAGCGCAGGGTACGCCGTGGATGAAGCGCTTCGGCAACTACGCCGATGCGTTCGCGAGCGGCTGGATGCAGCTGCGCGGCACGCGCCGGCGCAGGGGCGTGGACCGTGGCTTCGTCATGTCCGACCACGCGGACTGGCCGGGCCTGCAGCAGGCGATTGCCGGCACGGGGGCCGAGCGCGTGTTCGTCACGCATGGCAGCGTGCAGGTGATGGTGCGGTGGCTCACGGAGAACGGGCTGGACGCGCAGGGCTTCAAGACCGAGTACGGGGATGAAGACGACCAGGAGGCTGCCAAGTCACCGTCCGATGCAGACGCCGCCGGCCCGCATCCCAGCCTTCCCCCAGCGGAGCCAACTGGGGAAGGAGCCGACACATGAAGGCCTTTGCCGCGCTGTACCGCGAGCTGGACGCGAGCACCTCCAACCTCGCGAAGCAGGCCGCGCTGCAGCGCTACCTGCGCGAGGCCGACCCCGCCGATGCCGCATGGGCCGTCTACTTCCTGGCGGGTGGCAAGCCGCGCCAGCTCGTGCCCACCAAGCTGCTGCGCCTGCTCGCGCAGGAATCGGCCGGCCTGCCAGAGTGGCTGTTCGACGAAAGCTACGACGCCGTGGGCGACCTTGCGGAGACCATCGCGCTGCTGTTGCCGCCGCCCAGCGAGACGCACGCGCTCGGCCTTGCGGTCTGGGTCGAGCAGCACCTGCTGCCGCTGCGCGACACCGCCAAGACCGCGCCAGATCAGCTCGCCGACACCTTGCGCGCGCAGTGGCGCCAGCTCGCGGCCGAAGAGCGGCTGGTGTACTTCAAGCTCATCACCGGTGCGTTTCGCGTGGGCGTGTCGAAGCTGCAGGTCACGCAGGCGCTGGCTGCCGTGGGCGCCATCGACGCCAAGCGCGTCGCGCAACGGCTCATGGGCTACACCCACATCGGCGCGCGGCCGCAGCAGGGCGACTACCTCACGCTGATCGCGCCCGAGTCGAGTGCGGAGCAGGTGCAAAAGACCAGCGGGCAGCCGTATCCGTTCTTTCTCGCGCATCCATTCAACCTGCCGCTCGCGCAGTTCGATGCGGTGCTGGGGCCGCCGGCCGACTGGGTAGTCGAGTGGAAGTGGGACGGCATCCGCGCGCAACTGGTGAAGCGCGCGGGCGTGGTGTGGGTGTGGTCGCGCGGCGAAGAGCTGGTGACCGACCGCTTCCCCGAACTCGCGGTGCTGGGCGAGGCCCTGCCCGACGGCACCGTGCTCGACGGCGAGATCGCGGTGTGGCGCAGGGAGGAGGCCTTGCCCGAGGCTGAGGGCCAGGGTGAAGGCCGCGTGCAGCCCTTTGCCGAGCTGCAGCGGCGCATCGGCCGCAAGACGCTGGGGCCCAAACTGTTGCGCGAAATTCCGGTGGTGCTGCTGGCTTACGACCTGCTCGAATGGGAAGGCCGCGACCTGCGCGCGCTGCCGCAGTCGCAGCGCCGCGTGCTGCTCGACGAACTTGTCGCGCGCATGCAGCACCCGTCGCTGCTGCCCAGCCCGATGCTCACGGGTGCTGACTGGAACGACCTGGCGCGGCAGCGCGAAGCGGCGCGCAGCATGGGCGTGGAGGGCATGATGCTCAAGCGCCGCGACGCGCAGTACGGCGTGGGCCGCACCAAGGACGTGGGCGTGTGGTGGAAGTGGAAGATCGAGCCGCTGAGCATCGACGCGGTGCTGATCTACGCGCAGCGCGGCCACGGCCGACGCGCCAGCCTTTACAGCGACTACACCTTCGCCGTGTGGGACGGCCCGCCCGAGCAGGAAGACCGCAAGCTGGTGCCCTTCGCCAAGGCCTACTCGGGCCTGACCGATGTGGAGATGGGGCGCGTGGACGCGGTCATCCGCAAGACCACGCTCGAGAGCTTCGGGCCGGTGAAGAGCGTGAAGCCGACGCTGGTGTTCGAGCTGGGCTTCGAAGGCATCGCGCGCAGCACGCGCCACAAGAGCGGCATCGCGGTGCGGTTCCCGCGCATGCTGCGGTGGCGCGAGGACAAGCCGGTGGCGGAGGCGGACACCTTGCAGACGCTGGCTGCGCTGCTGCCGACATGACTGCAAAGTCGGACCCCGCATTGCTCCCTCCCCTCCCGGGGGAGGGCCGGGGTGGGGGCAAGCGGCCTCTGAAACCGCGCGGCGTTGAAGGCCGCGTGCCCCCATCCCAGCCTTCCCCCGGAAGGGGAAGGAGCAACGCGAAGGCCGTCAAAGCCGCGCTCGACGCCTGGTTCACCTCGCGCGCCTGGAAGCCCTTCAAATTTCAGCGCGAAGTGTGGAAGGCCGTCGCCGAAGGCAAGTCCGGCCTGCTGCACGCCACCACCGGCGCGGGCAAGACCTACGCCGTGTGGCTCGCCGCGCTGCTGGCCTTATCGCGAGCCCGAAAAGAAACGGCGCGCCCCGCGGCCCCGCCGCTCACCGTGCTGTGGATCACACCCATGCGCGCCCTGGCGGCCGACACCCTGCGCGCGCTGCACCAGCCGCTCGAAGCCCTGGGCGCCGAGGTGCACCCGTGGAGCGCCGGTGCGCGCAGCGGCGACACATCTTCGGCCGAACGCAGTGCGCAGAACCAGCGCCTGCCCACCGTGCTCGTCACCACGCCCGAGAGCCTGTCGCTGCTGCTCGCGCGCGCCGATGCGCGCGAGGTGCTCGGCCATGTGCGCATGACGGTCGTCGACGAATGGCACGAGCTGCTGGGCAACAAACGCGGCGTGCAGGTGCAGCTCGCGCTGGCACGGCTCAGGCGCTGGAACCCGGGCATCGCGGTCTGGGGGATGTCGGCCACGCTGGGCAACCTGCGCGAGGCCATGCACGCCCTGCTGGGCCATGAAAACGGCGTGCTGGTACAGGGCCAGGTGCCCAAGAAACTCGTCATCGACTCGCTGCTGCCCGGCCGCGCCGAGCGCTTTCCGTGGGGCGGGCACCTCGGCCTCACGATGCTGCCGCAGGTGATCGAGGAAATCGCCGGCAGCAAGACCACGCTGGTGTTCACCAACACCCGCTCGCAGTCGGAGATCTGGTACCAGGCGCTGCTCGAAGCCAAACCCGAGTGGGCCGGCACCATCGCGCTGCACCACGGCTCGCTCGACCGGGAGGTGCGCGCATGGGTCGAGCAGGGTTTGAAGAGCGGCGAGCTGAAGGCGGTGGTGTGCACGTCGAGCCTGGACCTGGGCGTAGACTTTCTGCCCGTCGAGCGCGTGCTGCAGATCGGCTCGCCCAAGGGCGTGGCGCGGCTGCTGCAGCGCGCGGGCCGTTCGGGCCACGCACCAGGTCGGCCGTCGCGCATCACGCTCGTGCCCACGCACAGCATCGAGATGGTCGAGGGCGCGGCCGCGCGCTCGGCAATTGCGGCCGGCCATATCGAGGCACGCCATTCGCCCGACCAGCCGCTCGACGTGCTGGTGCAGCACCTGGTGACGGTGGGGCTGGGCGGCGGCTTCGTGCCCGACGACCTGTACGCCGAAGTGCGCGCCACGGCGGCTTACCAAAACCTCTCGCGCGAGAGCTGGCAGTGGTGCCTCGACTTCGTGTCGCAGGGCGGCGCCTCGCTCGCGGCCTACCCCGACTACAGGCGCGCCGTGCCCGACGCCGAGGGCGTGTGGCGCGTGCCCGATGCGCGGCTCGCGCGGCGGCACCGCATGAACATCGGCACCATCGTGAGCGACGCCAGCATGGCGGTGCAGTACCTGGCCGGCGCGAAGATCGGCAGCGTGGAAGAAGGCTTTGTCGCGCGCATGAAGCCCGGCGACTGTTTTTTGTTCGGCGGCCGCCTGCTGGAGCTGGTGCGCATCCACGACATGACCGCCTGGGTGCGGCGCGCCAGCGGCAAGCGCGCGGCGGTGCCGCGCTGGAACGGCGGTCGCATGCCCTTGTCGAACACGCTGGCCGACGCAGTGGTGCAGCAGCTGGCGCTGGCGGACGAAGGCCGCTACGACTCGCCCGAGCTGCGCTGCGTGCGGCCGCTGCTCGAAATTCAACAGCAGTGGTCGGCCTTGCCCACGCCGCAGACGCTGCTGGCCGAGACGCTGACTACGCGCGAGGGCTCGCACCTGTTCCTGTATCCGTTCGCGGGGCGGCATGTGCACCTGGGGCTTGCGAGCCTGCTGGCGTGGCGCGTCGCGCAGCACGAGGCGCGTACTTTCTCTATTGCCGTGAACGACTACGGCTTCGAGCTGCTGAGCGCGACCGATGTCGACTGGCCCACGCTGCTGCCGCAGGTGCTGCGTCTGCCGCAAGGCGAGGGCGCGCAGGCGCATGCAGTGTTGCTGCACGAGGTGCTGGCGTCGCTCAACGCGGGTGAACTCGCGCAGCGGCGCTTTCGGGAAATTGCGCGCGTGTCGGGGCTGATCTTTCAGGGCTACCCGGGCGAGAAGCGCAGCAGCAAGCAACTGCAGGCCTCGTCGTCGCTGTTCTGGGAGGTGTTTCGCAAGTACGACCCCGACAACAAGCTGCTGCAGCAGGCCGAGCAGGAGCTGCTGGCGCAGGAGCTGGAAATCGGCCGCCTGCGCGAAAGCCTCGTGCGCATGGCCACGCAGCAGCTGGTGCTGAAGCCGCTCGCGCGGCCTACGCCGTTCTCGTTTCCGCTGATGGTCGAGCTGTTCCGCGAGAAGCTGTCGAACGAGAGCGTGGCCGACCGCATCGCGCGCATGGTCGAGCAGCTGGAGAAAGCCGCGGGCGGCGTGGTCACGGCCGGGGGCGTGGAGCGTGTGAAGAGCACGCTGGTTTTCGGGCAAGAGGGGACGGGCAAGCCGCCGGCACCGAAGCGGGAAGGAAGGCGTGATCGGCGCAAGCCGTCACGGCCCTTGCCGCCACTGTGAAGCGGCGCTCAGCCCGCGCCGTGCGCCTTCACCCACCGCACGATGTCCGCCGCGCCCATCGCGCCGGCCTGGCGCGCCACCTCGCGGCCATTGCGGAACAGCGCCAGCGTCGGGATGCTGCGGATGTTGAAGCGCGCACCCAGGGCCTGCACCGCCTCGGTGTCGACCTTGGCCAGCCGCACATGGGGCTCGAGCTGGGCTGCGGCCTGCTCGTAGCCCGGCGCCATCTGGCGGCACGGGCCGCACCAGGGCGCCCAGAAGTCGACCAGCACCGGAATCTCGTTGCGCGCAATGTGCTTGTCGAAGGTGGCTTCGTCGGGCAGCGCGGTGGAATGGCCGGTGAACAGGGGGCGGTGACAGCTGCCGCAGTCGGGCGCACTGGCCAGCTGTGCCGCGCGCACGCGGTTGGTGGTGTGGCAATGCGGGCAGACGACGTGCAGCGGGGGCGATTCGGTCATCGACAAAAAATAGGGGCTGTCGGGGCCAATTGCAAGCCGGCCGCGGTTGCTGGCGTCTTTTGCGACACTTCGAGCCCGTGATGCAACCAGAAACTTTCGCTTCGTCCTTGCCGGTCCATTGGGCGGGTGAATTGCTGCAACTGCTGCCCGAGCGCGCGCTGTGGTGGCCCGCCGAGCAGGTGCTGTTCGTGGCCGACTTGCACCTGGGCAAGGCCGCGACCTACCGCGCGCTGGGCCAGCCGGTGCCGGGTGGCACCACGCAGGAGAACCTGGCGCGGCTCGATGCGCTCATCGCGCGGCTGGCGCCGCGGCGCATCGTGTTTCTCGGCGACTTTCTGCATGCCGCGCAGGCGCGCACGGTGCTGCCCACCGTGGCGGACTGGCGGGCGCGCCACGCGGGCATCGCGATGACGCTGGTGCGCGGCAACCACGACAGCCGCGCGGGCGACCCGCCGACGGCGCTGGGCATCGAGGTGGTCGACGAGCCGCACCTGCTCGGGCCGTTCGCCTGCTGTCATCACCCGCAGGCGCACGCCACGCATTTCGTGCTGGCGGGGCATTTGCATCCGGCCTGCAGGCTCTACGGGCCTGGCCGTGACAGGGTGAGGCTGCCGTGCTTCGTGAGCGAGCCGGGGCAGGCGGTGCTGCCGGCCTTTGGTGAATTCACCGGCGGGTGGTTGATGGAGGCGGCGCCGGGGCGGCGGTTCTATGCCGTGGGCGGCGCGGCCGTGTGGGCGCTGCCTGCATCGGACTGAGGGATTTGCTCCTTCCCCCTTTGGGGGAAGGCTGGGATGGGGGCACGCAGAGCGCCCGATGGATACGCCGCTTGCCCCCACCCCAGCCCTCCCCCGGGAGGGGAGGGAGCAAGGCAGAAGCCGGGTGCTGTGTGATCCGGTCTTCGCTCCTCCCCCTTCCGGGGGGAGGCTGGGAGGGGGGCATGCAGAGCGCCCGGTGGATACGCCGCTTGCCCCCACCCCAGCCCTCCCCCGGGAGGGGAGGGAGCAAGGCACAAGGCAGGGTCAGAGCACCACGGGCTCGTCGGGCAGCTCGTTCACGTCGGCGTCCGCTTCGCCCAGCGGAAAGTGTTCCACCAGCAGTGCCGAAATTTCCTCCAGCGCCTGCGTCAGCCCGTCCTCGAAGCGCCCTTCGCGAAACGCCGCGCTCATGCGCTGCGCCATCGCCGCCCACTCCGCACTGTCGACCTGCGAGTGGATGCCCCGGTCCGCCACGATCTCGATCGCATGCTCGGCCAGCAGCAGATAGATGAGCACGCCGTTGTTGTGCGCCGTGTCCCACACGCGCAGCTTGCCGAACAGCATCACGGCGCGCTCGCGGGCCGAGGCGTGGCGCCACAGGTACGACATCGGCAGGCCGGCCTCCACGCAGATGCGGACTTCGCCGCTGTGGCGTCGCTCGCTCGCGGCCACGCGGCCCGTGAGGCGCTGCATCACGGCCTCAGGCAGCGCGCGGCGCACTTCGGCTTCGTCGATCCAGCGATGGCGCCAGATACGCCCGAGCCGGGAGAACAGGGTTGCGTCGGTTGCCATCGTGTTCACCAGTTGCCCGAGGCGCCGCCGCCGCCGAAATTGCCACCACCGCCGGAGCTGAAACCGCCACCACCGCCGCCGCCACCGCCACCGCCACCGCCACCGCCACTGCTCCAGCCACCACCGCCGCCAGAGCCGAACCCGCCACCACCCCCACGGCCACCGCCGCCCCCGGGCAGCCCGGCGGCGGCGAACAGCGTGAGCACGAGCGCGACCAGGCCTGCGATCACCGCGATGGCGATGCTGGCCGTGATGAAAAACACGATCACCCCCACGCCACCACCCACCACCACGGTGCCCAGCTTCTTGCCGAGCATGGCGCGCACGATCGGCGCGCCGACGAACACGCCCACGAACAGGAACACGCCAAAGTGCTGCAGAAAACCGAAGATCCCTTCGTCGTCACTGCTGCCACCGCTGGCGCCATTGCTGGCGCGCGAAGGCTCTGGCAGCGGCTCGCCGTCGACCAGCCCGATGAGCCGGTCGAGCGCCGCGTTCAGCCCGCCCGCAAAGTCGTTGTTGCGAAAGCGCGGCTTCATCTCCTCGTCGATGATGCGGCTGGCCGCCAGGTCGGGCACCGCGCCTTCGAGCGCCTTGGCCGTGGCGATGCGCATGGCGCGGTCGTTCTTGGCCACCACCACCAGCAGGCCGTCGCCCACGCCCTTGCGCCCGATCTTCCAGGCGTCGCCCACGCGCTGCGTGTAGCTTGCAATGTCCTCGGGCGCGGTGGTGGGCACCATCAGCACCACGATCTGCGAACCCTTGCGCTGCTCGAACGCGGCAAGCTTGGCCTCCAGGCCGCTGCGCTGCGCGCTGTCCAGGGTCTGGGTCTGGTCGATCACGCGCGCGGTGAGCGCGGGCACCGGCAGCAGGCCCTGCTGGGCCAGCGCGGGCAGTGCCACCCAACCCAGCGCGGTGATAACCAACGCGCCCAGGGCGCGGCGCAGCAATGCGGCAACAACGGCCATCTGTTGCGGCCTTACTTCTTGGGTGCGCTGAAGTCGACGGTGGGCGGAGCGGAAATCTGCGCCTCGTTCTGCACCGTGAAGTTGGGCTTGGGCGCGTAGCTGAAGATCTTGGCCGTGATGTTGCTCGGGAAGCTGCGCGCGAGCACGTTGTACTCCTGCACGCTCTCGATGTAGCGGTTGCGCGCCACGGTGATGCGGTTCTCGGTGCCTTCCAGCGTCACGCGCAGGTCGCGAAAGGCCGCGTTGGCCTTCAGGTCGGGGTAGCGCTCCGACACTGCCATGAGCCGCGACAGCGCAGAAGACAGCTCGCCCTGCGCCTGCTGGAACTTCTGGAAGGCCTCGGGGTTGTTCAGCGTCTCGGGCGTCACCGTGATGGAGGTGGCCTTGGCGCGCGCCTCGATCACCTTGGTGAGCGTGTCCTGCTCGAAGCTGGCCTCGCCCTTCACGGTGGCCACGATGTTGGGCACCAGGTCTGCGCGGCGCTGGTACTGGTTGAGCACCTCGCTCCAGGCCGACTTGCTGGCCTCGTCGAGGGACTGAAATTGGTTGTAGCCGCAGCCGCTCAGCGACACCATTGCCGCAAGAATCAGGAACCAGCGCTTCATCTTCATCATTTGCATTACCTCCGCAGAAGAGGCGGAAGTTAGCATAGAAGCCCCCATGGCCATCGACCCCCTCCACGCCCTGCAAGCCGCCAACCTCGCGGTGTTGCCCGTGGCTTCCGACGCCTTCGGCACGCTGCTGATTGCCGGGGCAACCGGTGCCCTGGGGGCCGAGCTGCTGCGCCGGCTGGCGGGCAGCCACCGCCATGCCCACACCCGCGTGCTGGCGCGCGAGCCCATTCGCGACGGGCTGCGCGGCGTGGAAACCTACCTGAGCCCGCCGCAGCCGATCGCGCAGTGGCCCGTAACCTCCGCGCACACCGCCATCGTGGCCTTCGACCCGCCGCGCATGTACCACGACCGCGAACGCGCGCTGTGGGCGCCAGACCCCGCCGAGCTGCCCGCGCTCGCACGCTGGCTGCGCGCCTGCGGCGTACAGACGCTGGCCATCGTGCAGCCGCACGACCAGGGCCGGCTGCCCGATGCGCTGAAGCACGGCCTTGCGAGCCTCGATGAGCAGGCCGTGGTGGCCTGCGGCTTCGAGCGCGTGATTCTTGTGCGCTCGGCGCGCAAGCCGGTGAACGCGAAGTTCGCCAACCCCCTGGAGCGGCTGGCCGCGTGGATGCTGTCGGTCTTGCGCTTCATGGTGCCGAGCAGCGAGCAACCCGTGCGCGCGTCGAAGGTGGCCGAGCTGGTCGACCTGGCGCTGCGCATCGCGCCACCGGGCGTGCACGTGGCCGCGCCCGAGCTGGTGTGGCAGGCAGCGCAGGGCGACATGCAGGGCGTGGCCGCGCGCTGGCTCGGCGTGCCGGCTCAGTGATTCAGGCGCGCCACTGGCGCAGCAGTTCCGCCGAATCGACCACCAGCCCCAGGTGCAGCGACACCATCGCGAGTGCCGCGCCTTCCAGGTGCGGGTCGGTGCCGCGCACCAGGTCGCGCAGCACGATCACGCGGTAGTTGTGGTTGTTGGCGTCAAAGGCGGTGTTGAGCACGCAGCAGTCGGTGAAGCCGCCGTTGAGCACCACCGTTTCGATGCGCTGGTTGCGCAGCAGAAAGTCCAGGTCGGTCGGGTAGAAGGCCGACAGGCGGCGCTTGCTGTCCACCCGCATGTCGCCGGGCTCCACGCGCGTGACCCACTCGGTCCATCTGGAGCCTTCGATGGCGTGCGCGTCCGCATTCGGAATGGCGCCCACGTGCAGCGGAAAGGTGCGCCGCCATGCCGCGGGAATGCCGCGAATGTCGTCTTCCCCGCCCGGGCGCAGCACCGACTTGATGTGCACGATGCGCACGCCCAGCGCGCGAACTTCGTCGTGAAAGCCGTCGATGGGCGCCACCACATCGCGCGCACGCGGCGCGGGGCAGGGGCAGTCGGGGCTGTCGTCGAGATGGCCGCGGTGCATGTCGATGGAAACGACAGCGGTGGTGGCCGGGTTCAGGTAGTCGGCGAACTGCGCCGCGTCGAGCTCGCGCTCCTCGTTGTAGACCCAGGCTTTCATCGGCGTTCTTCTCTCACATAGGGTTGGCCCAGCGCGCCGGGCTCTTCGTCGGCGCCGCGCCGCGACAGCGCCACCCACACCATCACGCCCAGCGTGACCGCGTACGGCGTCATCATCACGAAGTACTGCGGCAGCTGCACGCCGGCGGCGGCCAGTTGGGGAATGAGGGCCTCGATGCAACCGAACAGCACCGCGCCCACCAGCGCCTTCCATGGCGACCAGCGCGCAAAGATCACCAGGCCCACGGCAATCCAGCCGCGCCCGCCGGTCATGCCCGCGATCCACAGCTTGGTGCTCACCACCGAGATGTACGCACCCGCCAGCCCCACCAGGGCCGAGCCCGCCAGGACCGCCGCAAAGCGCCACGCGGTCACGTTGATGCCCGCGGCATCGGCTGCCTGCGGGTTCTCGCCCACGGCGCGCAGCCGCAGGCCGGTGGAGGTGCGCGCAAAGAACCACGCCACCGCGCCGAAGATCGGCAGCGTGAGCCACACCATCGCGTTCTGCGCAAAGAGCTTGCCCACGCCCGGCAGCATCGACAGCGGCCACAGCGCCATGCCGCCGATGCCCTCGGTGGCATGGTTGGTCCAGTCGGCCATGGAGCCAACCAGCGAGGTGAGCCCCTGGCAGAAGAACACCAGCGCGAGCCCCGCAATCACCTGGTTCACGCGCAGCCAGATCACCATCACCGCGAACAGCATCGACACCACGCTGGCCGCCAGCATCGCCAGCACCAGCGACACCGCCGGTTGTCCGATGGCAATCTGCGCGCCGATGCCCGCCAGCGCGCCGACCAGCATCAGCCCTTCTGCGCCGAGCGAGAGCACGCCCGCGCGCTCGCTGATGATCAGGCCGAGCGCCGCCAGCGCATAAGGCACCGCGAAGTCCGGCGTGCTCGCCAGCCAGTTGAGAATGACACCACCGCTCATCAAGCAGCCTCCCCGCCCACGCGGCGCAGCCGGTGGCGAATGAAGAAGTCGCTCGACGCGACGCACACCACGATGATGGCCTGTATGAGCTGCACCATCGAGAACGGCACCTGGTAGAACACCTGCAGGCTGCGCCCGGTCACGAACAGCGCCGCCACCAGCAACGCCACCACCGTGGCCGCAAGCGGGTTGTTGCGCGCGAGAAATGCAATGAGGATGCCCGAGAAGCCGTAGCCCTGATAGAAGGCCTGCGTGAGCCGGCCTTCCTGCCCCGCCACCACCGCGAAGCCCGCGAGCCCGGCCATCGCGCCCGACAGCAACACGGCGCCATAGATGGTGCGCCGCACCGGCACACCGTTGGCATGCGCCACGCGCGGGTTGGCGTCGACAAAGCGCAGGTACAGGCCCGCGCGGCTCACGCTCACCAGCCACCACGCCAGCAACGCCACCACGCCGGCCAGAAGAATCGCGCTGCCCACGCCGGCGCCCAGCTCGGGCAGGCGCTCGAAGGCGCGGAATTGCGGCGAGTACGGAAAGTTGTCCTTCGAGTCCTTCCAGCTGCCGTACACCAGGTGCAGCAGAAAGTTGGCCGCCATGTAGTTGAGCATCAGCGTGGAGATGATCTCGTTCACGCCAAGCTTCAGCTTGAGCCATGCCGGCCCCAGCACCCACAGCAGCCCGCATGCGACGGCGGCCACGAACATCAGCGGCAGGCGCAGGTTCTCCGGGCCGATCTGCCACATCGAGATGGCCGTCGCGCCAATGGCGCCCCACACCATCTGGCCTTCGAGGCCCAGGTTCCAGAAGCGCGCACGGAACGCGATGGCGCCGGCCAGGCCGACCAGAATCATCGGCGCGGCCTGGAACAGCACCGCGCGAAAGTTCTGGCCGTCGAAGAAGGTCTGCGTGACGAACTCGTTGGCCAGCTCGTCGGCCGGCACGCCCGCCGCCACCAGAATCGCGGCCGAAATCGCAAAGCCGATGAGCAGCGCCGCCGCGAGGATCAGCGCCTGCCAGCGCCACGCCATGTGCTGGCGAATCTCCAGCGCGTAGCGGCGGCGTGCCAGCGGCTGCACCGCGCGCGGCGCTTCTTGAAGTGCGGAAGAGGTCTTGGGTGTGTGTGCCATGTCGGCCGAGAGGGTTGCTTCAGCCATGGTCGACCATCGCCTGGCCAATGGCCTGCCGGTCGGCGGGCTGTGCGAATTCGCCGGCAATGCGTCCGCGCGTCATCACGCCCACGCGGTCGGCCAGTTGCAGCACTTCGTCGAGGTCTTCGCTGATCAGCAGCACCGCGGCGCCGGCGTCGCGCGCGGCACGCAGGCGCGCATGCACCTCGGCGCTGGCGCGCACGTCGAGCCCGCGGCTCGGGCTGTGCGCAAGCACCAGCGTGGGCGACTTGCCGAACTCGCGCGCCAGCACCAGCTTTTGCGCATTGCCGCCCGACAGCAACGCCGCCTTCTGCGCGACCGAGCGCACGCCCTGCACGTCGAAGGCGCGCACGGCCTCCTGCGTGTCGCTCTGGATGCGGCCCCGGCGCAAGCGCCACACGGGGCCGTAGCGGCCGGTGTGCACGCGGCCGATGGCGTAGTTCTCCGCCACCGACAGGCCACCCGCCAGCGCAAGCCCGTAGCGGTCGGCCGGAATGGCGGCAATGCCGGCGCCGCGGCGCGCCGATGCAGCCATGGTCTTCAGGTCGCCATGGCCTTCGAGCCGGATCTCGCCTTCGGTGGCTTCGCCCGGCAGGCCCATGATGGCGCCTGCCAGTTCGCCTTGCCCGTTGCCACCGACGCCGGCCAGGCCGTAGATTTCGCCGGCGTGCAGCTCCAGGTCGACACCGTCGAGTACGCGCCGGCCTTCGGGCGACGCCGGTGTGCGCAGCCCGCGCACCGACAGGCGCACCGCACCGCGCGGCACGCCCGAGGGCTTGAAGCTTTCGCTGGCAATCGATTCGCCCACGGTGAGTTTCACCAACTGCGCGACCGACGTTTCCGCCGGCTGCAGCGTGGCCACCGTGCGCCCGCCGCGCATCACTGTCACGCGGTCGGCATAGGTTTTTACATCGGCCATCTTGTGCGTGACCAGCACCACGGCGGCACCGGCGCGCGCCAGCCCCTGCACGGTCTGCAGCAGGCGCGCGGCCTCCTGGTCGGTGAGCACGGCCGTGGGTTCGTCGAGGATGAGAATGCGCGCGCCCGCAAGCAGCACCTTGAGAATTTCAACGCGTTGCTGCTCGGCAATCGACAGCGCATCGACACGCTTCGAGGGGTCGATGTCGAAGCCCAGCTCCGACGCCTTGTTGCGGATGTCGCGCGCCATCTCGCGCAGCCGCTCGCCGTGGCTTTGAAACTCGGCCGGCGCCGGCGCGGTGAGCAAGATGTTCTGCGCCACCGTGAACGGCCGCACCAGCTTGAAGTGCTGGTGGACCATGCCGATGCGGTGCTTCGCTGCATCGCGCGGCCCGGCAAAGCGCACGGCGTTGTCGTCCACCAGCAGCTGTCCGGCCTCCGGTGCATAGAGCCCGGCCGCAATGTTCATCAGCGAGGACTTGCCCGCGCCGTTCTCGCCCAGCAGCGCATGCACCTCGCCCCAGCGTGCGGAAAAGTGGGCGTCGGTCAGAGCCGCAAAGCCGTCGAAGGACTTGCGGATGCCGGTGAGTTCGAGCGCGTTGGGCATGGCGTGTTCGGGCTCCGACTGGCTACTTCTGCGTGACCACGCCCTTGACGAACCAGTCCATCTTCCACAGGTCGGCATCGGACAGCACGGCGCCCTTGGCCACGCGCTCCTTGCCGTCGCGGTCGGCCAGCGGGCCGGCGTACACCTGCTTGCCCTTGAGGATGGCGTCGCGCTCGGCGGTGATGGCCGCGGCCTTGTCCTTGGGCACCGCGGGGCCGAAGCCCGCGATGTCGGTGCCGCCGTCCTTCATCTCGATGAAGGCGCCGTATGGCGCGGGCTTCCAGCCGCCCGCCATCACCTTCTTCAGTTCCGGCGTGAGGAACCTGTCCCACACCCACACCGACGAGCACAGCGTGGCCTTGGGCGCGAACTGGCGCAGGTCGCGGTGGTGGCCGGTGCCGTACACGCCGCGCTCCTGCGCCACGATCTGCGGCGTGGGGCTGTCCACGTGCTGGCCGATGACGTCGGCGCCCTGGTCGATCAGTGCGGCGGCGGCGGCGCGTTCCTTGATGGGGTCGTTCCATGCGCCGGTGTAGATCACGTTGACCGTGGCGTTGGGGTTCATCTTCTGCGCGCCGAGCGCGAAGGCGTTGATGGTCCAGTTCACCACGCCGAAGGGGTTGGCCGCGACGAAGCCGAGCTTGCCGGTCTTGGACGCCGCGCCGGCGGCCATGCCGCAGAGGTACTGGCTCTCGTAGGTGCGGCCGTAGAACGATTCGAGGTTGCTGCCGTTGGTGGTGCCGGAGCCGTTGAGGAACGCCACGTCGGGGTACTTGGCGGCCAGGTCCTTGAAGCTGTCGGAGTAGCCGAAGGCGGTGCCGATGATGATGTTGGCGCCGCGCTGAATGAACTTCTCTGCCGCGGGCTTGATGGCCGAGGCGTCTTCGGGCACGTTCTCGACGAACTGGATCTTCTGGCCGATTTCTTTCTCGATCTTCACGCGGGCTTCGTCGAAGGCCTGTGTCCAGCCGCCGTCGTTCTTCGGGCCGAAGTAGAGCATCGCGATCTTGGGTTTGTCCTTGAGCGTGAAGCCGTCGGCGGCCGTGGCGGGCAGCGTGGTGAGGAACGCGCCGCCGGCTGCGACGGTCATCGCGAGGCCCAGGCCGGGAGTGAGGGTGCGCAACTGCATGGAACTACCTTTGGTGGAGATGCTTGAAGGGGAAGGGACGGGAGAGACTTGAAAGCAGGGCGAGAGCAGTGCGCGTCACATCATGAAGTTGATGCGAAACACGTTGCCTTCGGGGTCGAGCAGCACCGACTGGTACCAGTTGTAGTAGGTGACGTACGGCGCCTTGACGAGGGTGGCGCCGGCCTCGAGTGCGACGGGCACCATGCGGTCGACGTCGGCCTGGCTGTCGACGTCGATGTTCAGCAAAAACTTGATGCCGCGTGTGTCGGAAAACTCTGCGAGGTGCAGCAGTTCGTAGGCGTCGAGTGCGTTGAACCCGAGGCTCGATTTGCCAGTGTCCAGGCCGCGAAAAATGGGTGAGCGGATGGCTTCGATTTCGGGGAAGCCGAACACGCGCTGGTAGAAGCCGCTGAGGGCGACGACGTCTTTCGCGAAGACGTTGACGTAGGAGAGGTGGGGCATGTCAGTGGGCCTGCTGCGTTGTTGTTTCAGGGCTGCGTTGTTCTTGACGCTGTCGTTCAGGGCGCGTGCACAGGCCGCCGGGTGCTCCCCTCCGCGAATGTCCCCCGCTTCGCTCCTCCTTTATTTCGCTGCGGGGAGCACCCGACGCCCTGTGCACCTGGGCACGCCCTGGGTGATCGCACGATCAAAGACTGCTCCGCATAACGCACACGAGGGTGGGGTGCCTTGCGCAGCGAAATAAAGGAGGAGGGCGAAGCCCGGGGGACATTCGCGGAGCAAGGTACCCCACCCTCGTGTGCGCGCCCTGAACAGCTCCCAGCGCAAAAGACGAAGCGCGCCATCTAGACAGTCGCCTTGGTCCCGCCAAAGGTCGTCTGCTTGACGAACTTGGAAGTCAGATGGTCACCCGAAGAAATCGGTGCGTACTTGGCCACCTCGCCCGGCGCAAGACAACTGGGCAGGCACTCCACCATCGCGTCGTAATTGGGCTGATGGAAGAACACCAGCGACTGACGCCGGTTGGTGCTCGCCACCTCGAACGGCGGGTTGACGACACGGTGCAACGTGGACACCCACTGGTCGTTGGTCCACTGCATCATCAGGTCGGCAATGTTCACCACCAACCCACCCTCGACCTGCGGCACATCGACCCACTGACCGGCCTTGTTGAACACCTGCAGACCCTTGTCGTCGGGCAACACGATGGTCAGGCTGCCGTAGTCGCTGTGCGCGCCCGCACGCAACTGGCCCGGCAACGGCTGCTCACGCTGCGGCGGATAACTCAGCACGCGAAACATGCTGATGTGCTCGTCGATCTTGTCGTCGAAAAAAGTCTCGGGCAGCGCAAGGCCAAGCGCGAAGATGCGCATGAGCGAGCGCGAAAGATCGCTCATGGCACTGAAGTAACCCTCGTACGCTTCGCGAAAACCTTCGATGGGCGGCCAGCTGTTGGGCTCGAAGTGCGGGCCCGCCGCAGGGCCGCGGTGGTAGTCGTCGTTCGGCACGTTCGACGGACCGATGGAGAACGACTCCTTCAGGTCGCCTGGGGCCGCCTCCTCGAGGCTGTACGACAGACCCTCTTCACCCACCGCGCTGTAGCCGCGCACCGCATCTTCGCGCGGCCGATCGACCTTGCGCTTCTCGCCCAGCGGCATGTCGAAGAAGGTGCGCGAGAGCGACGACACGCCCGAGATCAGCTCGGGCGCAATGCCGTGGTGGGTGATGACCAGAAAGCCGATGCTGCGGCAGGCTTCATCGACTTTCCTTGCAACCTTCGCCTTGCCTTCGGCCGTGCCGGCGAAGTAGGGCGCGAGATCGATGATGGGAACGGACAGCAGGGTCATGGCGAATTCCTCTTGCTTGGCATGCCTTTCGCCATGCAACGTCTGTGCCAGTTGGACCAAATGGACAAATCGCAATTGCCGCGCCGGCATGGTGCGTGCAAAGGCCTTCTGGCAGGCCCTGGAAGGCCGTTGCGACGCAAGGCGATGCACCGCGGCCTTACAGTGGTGCGCAGCAGATAAACCAAGACAGAGAGAGCGAGGGAAGATGCCGAAGACCAAGGCGCTGGCCGCACCGGCCAGCAAAGAGAGCCCCGCGCGCAAGCGTGCCAAGCCCGTGGTGCGCAGTGCGTCCGCGGTGAGCCGACGCTTGCGCCAGATCGAGGACAAGCGCAGCGCCATCCTGGGTGCGGCGCTGGGGTTGTTCTCGCGCTTCGGCCTGCACGGCACGTCGATCGACCAGGTGGCGGCGCGCGCCGATGTGTCCAAGAGCAACCTGCTCTATTACTTCGCGAACAAGGAAGAGCTTTACGTCAATGTGCTGCGCGATTTGCTCGCGCTGTGGCTCGAACCGCTGCGCGGCTTCAGCGCCGAGCAGGACCCGAGCCAAGCCATTGGCGACTACATCCGCCGCAAGCTGGTGATCTCGCGCGACCGGCCCGATGCGTCGCGGCTGTTCTGTCTTGAAATGATCCAGGGCGCGCCGCTGCTTCGCGACGAACTCGACCGCGAACTGCGCACGCTGGTGGAGCGCAAGTCGGAGGTGATTGCCGCGTGGGTGGCGGCGGGCAAGCTGGCGCCGGTCGATCCGCAGCATTTGATCTACGCGCTGTGGGCGATCACGCAGCACTATGCGGATTTTGGCGTGCAGGTGCAGGCGCTGTCGGGGCACACGCTGGACGACGAGGCGTTCTTCGAGCGCACCGTGGAGAACGTGCAGCGCATCGTGCTGCAGGGCATTACGCCGCGCTGAACCTTGCCCCCTGTCTTGCCCCCTCTCCCCTTGGGGAGAGGGCTGGGGTGAGGGCAGCGGCGTTGAAGCCGCCGCAGTCTTTGCAAGGGCCGCTGCACCCTCACCCTAACCCTCTCCCCAAGGGGAGAGGGGACAAGAGGGGGCAAACCGAAATCAATGCTGCGGCGGCACCGCAATCTCGTGGTACCGGCGGTCGAAGTAGATCAACCCCTGCGCCGCACCACCAATGGCGATCGACACCGCTTCGCAGAACAGCACATCGTGCGTGCCCGCGCTGGTCGCGTGCATCACGCGACAGTCGAACGACACCGCAGCGTCGTCGAGCATCGGCGAGCCGGTCGTCTTGCGGGTCCATTGGCCTGCCGCAAAGCGCTCGTCCATCGGCGTCTTGCCGCCGAACAATGCCGACAGCGACTGGTGCCCCGCCGCCAGCACGTTCACGCACAGCACGCCGTTCGCCTTGAATGCCGGATACACCGACGCCGACCGGTTCAGGCACACGAGCAAGGTAGGTGGCTCGTCGGTCACGCTGCACACGGCGGAGGCGGTGAAGCCGGCGCGGCCGGCGGGGCCGTCGGTGGTGATGATGTTCACCGCGGCGCCCAGGCGCGCCATCGCATTGCGGTAGTCGGCCTTGTGAAGCCCGGGGAGTTCGGGGCATTCGGCCGGCATCGCGTTCGGGCTCGGTGCAGCAGGGTGGGAGGCCATGGCGTTCAGCATGTTGCAGCTCCTTCAGGCCAGCACGCAGGCTTCGTCGAAGGGCAGGCGCGGCAGGCGCCCGAACACCTTCGACGCGTCGCCGTGGCCGAGGTTGATGAGGAAGTTGACGGTCCAGTCGGTGCCGTCGAAAAAGGCGGTGTCGACCTTCGCCTTGTCGAAGCCGGACATCGGCCCCGCGTCCAGGCCCACCGCGCGCGCGGCCAGCAGCAGGTAGCCGGCTTGCAGGCTGGCGTTGCGAAAGGCGGTTTCGTGCGCGGCCTCGGGGCTGCCGGTGAACCAGCTGCGCGCGTCGGCATGCGGAAACAGCGTGGGCAGCTTGTCGTAGAACTTGCGGTCCCACGCGGCGATGACGGTGACGGGCGCGCTCATCGTCTTGTCGAGGTTGCCCTTGGACAGCGCGGGCGCCAGGCGCTCCTTGCCTTCGGGCGTGCGCACGAACACGAAGCGCGCGGGCGAGCAGTTGGCCGAGGTCGGGCCGAGGCTGGCCAGCGTGTAGATCTGCTGCAGCTGGGCGTCGGAGACGGGTTGGTCGGTCCAGCCGTTGTGGCTGCGCGCGGCGGTGAAGAGCAGCGACAGCGCGGCGTCGTCGAGGGTGGAAGGCGTGGTCATGCGGTCATACGGTTATGGCGGAAAGGTCAGGCGCACTGACCCGCGAAAGAAAGGCCAGCAGCGTGCTGTTGAACGCATCGGCTTCGGTCACGCTGTGGGCGTGGCCGCCGTGCGCCATGAGGTTGAGCGTGGCGTTGGGCAAGCCGTCGGCCAGGCGCAGCGAGCAGGTCCAGGGCACGAGCACGTCGTCCTTGGCGGCGGCCACCAGCGTGGGGGCGGCAATGTCGGGCAGGCGTGCATCGATGTCGAAGGCGCGCAGCGCCGCAATGCGCGCGCGCATGTTGGCTTCGCCGGGAAAATGCGCGAAGGCGTGATCGACCTCGTCGGCCACCCGCTTGGCATGCGCGGCGCACCATGCGGCGGGGTACAGAAAGATCGGTTGGGCTTCCACGTACGCACGCGGGCCCACGGCGCCGAGCAGTGCGAGCCGCGCATCGAAGCAGCGCGCCGAATGCGCGTTGGGCTTGGACCATGCGTTGACGAGCACCAGGCTCGCGATGCGCGCGGGCGTGTCGAGCGCCAGCTGCAGCCCCACGAGCCCGCCGAGCGCATGGCCCGCGAAGTGGCAACGCGAGGTGTTGGTGGCGTCGAGGACATCGCGCACGTCTTGCGCCATGTCGGCGATCGTGTACGCCTCGGGCAACGCGGCCGGGCTGCGCCCCGTGCCACGCTGGTCGTACGCGATCACGCGGTGCCCCGCGGCGATGAGCGCGCCCAGCTGCGGTTGCCAGAACCCGGCCGAGCCGCCAAGGCCCGACGACAGAAGCACGGAGGACGCCGCATCGGACGGCCCATGCACTTCGTAGTGCAGCGAGCTCATGCGGCTCAGCCCTTCTTGCCGACGTGCGCGATCGAGGCAATCTCGATCAGCGCATCGGGCTTCACCAGGCCGCACTGGATGCAGAAGCGCGCGGGCTTGGTGCCGGGAAAGAACTCGGCATACACCGTGTTGATCTTCGCGTAGTCGACCCAGTCCTTGATCATGATCTGGTTGAAGGTCACGTCGTCCATGGTGCCGCCGGCGGCCTCGACCACGCCCTGGATGGTGGTGAGCACATGGCGCGCCTGCGCGGCGGCGTCGCCCACGTGCACCACGTTGTTGTCCTTGTCGAAGGGCAGCGTGCCCGACACGTAGAGCACGCCGTCGGCGAGCGCGCCAGGAACGTAGGGTGCGAGCGGAACACCGGTGCCGGGAGGAATGATGGCTTGCTTGGGCATGAAGAAGGCTCCTTGGAAAGAATCAGGCGATGGCCGCGTCTGCAATGCCGGCCGGTGTGGGTTGCGTGGTGGCTGACGTGTGTTCAGGCGCGAAGGTTTGGCAGAACTGGTCCACCGTGGAGACCCATCCGAAGAAGGTCTCCACGTTGTAGACCGAGGCCTTCTGGATCGCGGCGCCGCCGAGCTCGTGCGTGGCGTCTTCCAGCATCACCGCGAAGTACTCGAGGTGGAACGCGTCGCGCAGCGTCGACTCCACGCACACGTTGGTCGCAATGCCGGTGAACACCAGGTGGCGAATGCTGCGCGCGCGCAGCGTGCTGTCCAGCGTGCTGTTGAAGAAGCCGCTGTAGCGCGTCTTCGGCACGACGATGTCGCCGGGCTGCGGCTTCATTTCTTGGATGAGTTCGTAGTCCCAGCCGCCCTTGGCGAGGAACTGGCCTTGCAGCTGTGGCTTGGCGCGCATGGTTTTCAGCGCGTTCGACTTGTGCCAGTTCGGCGAGCCGGGGCCGCCGGCTTCCACGTAAGAAGCGTCCCAGCCGTTCTGCAGGAACACGACCAGCATGCCGGCCGCGCGCGCCGCCGCAATGGCACGCACGATGCCGGCAATGGTGCCCTGCGCGCCCGAGATGTCGAAGCCGGCCGAGTCGACGTAGCCGCCGAGCGAGGCGTAGGCGTTCTGCATGTCGACGACGATCAGCGCGGAGTCGGTGGCGTGCAGCGCGAGCGGCTCGGGGCGCGCGGGCAGCACCAGCGGTGCGGGCGCGCCGGGCAGGCGCGGTGCGCCCACCGGCGTGGTCGAGGTGAGGGTGGTGTTGCGTGCGGGGGTGGGAGCGGGGGTGGGAGTGGATGCGGTCACGTGGGCTCTCCTCTTCAGGCCGCGAGGCGTTCGGGCTCGACCTGCGAAGGCACGGGGCTCTCCACATGCGCACGGCTCTTCATGAGCGGCTGAATGCGCTCGCCGAAGGCTTCCACGCCCTGCAAGAAGTCGTCGAAGGTCAGCAGCACGCCTTCGGTGCCGGGCACCTCGGCCACTTCGTCCAGCATGCGTGCCACGCTGGCATACGAGCCTACGAGCGTGCCCATGTTGATGTTCACCGCCGAGGTCGGGTCGGCCATCTGGCGCACGTTGGTGTCGGCGCCCGACTTGGTGTCGGCCGCGCCCTGCTGGCCCAGCCATGCAATGGCTTCGTGGTCGGCGCCGGCCTTGTAGTGCTCCCACTTGGCGCGCGCGGCCTCGTCGGTCTCGTCGGCAATCACCATCATCAGCACGTAGGTGGTGACGTGGCGGCCGGTCTTGACGGTGGCCTCGATGAGTTTTTCGGCCGCGGGCGCGAAGGCCTTGGGCGTGTTCACGCCCTTGCCGAAGCAGAAGTTGTAGTCGGCGTACCTGGCCGAGAACTCCATGCCCGCGTCGCTCTGGCCGGCGCAGATCACTTTCATGTCGGCCTGCGGCTGCGGGCTCAGGCGGCAGTCGTCCATCTGGAAGTGGTCGCCCTTGAAGTCCGACTGGCCCGTGCCCCACAGGTCGCGCAGCACCTGGATGTATTCGCTCAGGTAGGCGTAGCGCGTGCCGAAGAACTGGTCGCCGGGCCACATGCCCATTTGCGAGTACTCGGGGCGCTGCCAGCCGGTGACCAGGTTCAGGCCGAAGCGGCCGTTGGAGATGGAGTCGATGGTCGAGGACATGCGCGCCACGATGGCAGGCGGCATCACCAGCGAGGCGGCCGTGGCAAACAGCTTGATCTTGCTGGTGACGGCGGCCAGGCCGGCCATGAGCGTGAACGACTCCAGGTTGTGGTCCCAGAACTCGGTCTTGCCGCCGAAGCCGCGCAGCTTGATCATGGACAGCGCAAAGTCCACGCCGTAGCGCTCGGCCTTCAGCGTGATCTGCTTGTTGAGCTCGAAGCTGGGCTTGTACTGCGGTGCGTTTTCGGAAAGCAGCCAGCCGTTGTTGCCGATGGGAATGAAGATGCCGACGTTCATGGAAAGGCTCCTGTTGCGTGATTGCAGAACGCCTTGCATGCGCCGTGCCAGTTGAATAAGTTGTTTTTAATCAATGACTTATGAAGAATTGGCATTCATGTTTTGACCAATTGGTCCAAAGTGGCGCAGTCGGCCGGCAAAAAGTGCAGCGGCACGGTGCGGGCCGGACCAAAGCGGTGCAGTGCCGCCGTCACGGTCCGCGCGGCAGAATCACGCCATGCCCAAGACCCCACTCCGCGCCGCCGCGGCCATCGGCGGCACCGCCGATGACGTCGAGGCGGCCTTTTATGAAGCGCTGCAACGCGGCGACATCGATGCGCTGATGGCCTGCTGGGCCGACGAGGACGAGGTGTTCTGCGTGCACCCCGGCGGCCCGCGGCTGGTGGGCACGGTGGCCATTCGTTCGGCCTTCGAGCAGATGTTCGGCAACGGCGCCATCCACGCCACGCCGGCGCGGGTGCGCAAGATCGAGTCGCTTGCCAGCGCGGTGCACAACGTGCTGGAGCGCATCGAAGTGCTCACCGCCGAAGGCCCGCGCCATGCCTTCGTGCTGGCCACCAACGTCTATCACAAGACCGCGCAGGGCTGGCGCCTGGTGGCGCACCATGCCAGCCCCGGCACCGCGCGCGAGCCCGACGAGGCCAACGACCCGCCCCAGACGCTGCATTGATGCCCTCGCTCGTTTCATCTTCTTCTTCCGCTGCCTCGGCCCTGGCCTCTTTGCCGCAGCCCTTGCTGCACTACGCCGCGCCACGCTGGCTGCCCGGCGGCAACCTGCAGACCATCTGGGCCGCGCTGTACGCGCGGCGCTTCGACGGCGCGGCCCCGGTGTACCGGCGCGAGCGCTGGCCCACGCCGGACGGGGACTTCATCGACGTCGACTTCGTCGATGCGCCTGCCGATGCATCTGCTTCCACGCCCGCTCCCTTGCTCGTGCTGTTCCACGGCCTGGAGGGCTCGTCGCGCAGCCACTACGCCGAGGCCTTCGCCACCTTCGCCGCGTCGCAGGGCATGGCCTTTGCGGTGCCGCACTTTCGCGGCTGCAGCGGCGAGCTGAACCTGGCGCCGCGCGCCTACCACTCGGGCGACTTCGAGGAGATCGGCTGGATCCTGACGCGCATGCGCGACCAGCATGCGCAAAAGGGCGGCGGCCCGGTGCTGGCCGCAGGCGTGTCGCTGGGCGGCAATGCACTCATGCGATGGGCCTCAGAAGCCGGAGAAACGGCGGCGGGCGTGGTGCGCGCCGTGGCCTCGGTCTGCGCGCCGCTCGACCTGGCGGCCGGCGGCGAGGCCATTGGGCGCGGCTTCAACAAGCTCGTGTACACGCGCATGTTCCTCAACACCATGAAGCCCAAGGCACTGGCCAAGCTGGCGCAGTTTCCGGGCCTGTTCGACCGCGAGCGGCTGATGGCCGCGCGCAACTTGCATGACTTCGACAACGTCTTCACCGCGCCGCTGCATGGCTTTCGCGATGTGCAGGACTACTGGTCGCGCGGCTCGGCCAAACCGCACCTGGCGTCGATCCGCGTGCCCGCGCTGATCGTGAACGCGCGCAACGACCCGTTCATTCCCGCGCGCAGCCTGCCCGGGGCCGGCGAGGTGGGCGCGCATGTCACGCTGTGGAAGCCGGCGCACGGCGGGCATGTGGGTTTTCCGATGGGCCCGCCGCCGGGGCATGTGCGCGGCATGCCGCAGCAGGTGGGCCAGTGGCTGCGCCTGCACGGCGGCACATTGGCTGACGCCGCGGGCTTGCCGCCGGGAAGAGAATGACGCCATGGACGACATCGTCAAACAAGCATTGGCCAAGTGGCCCAACGTGCCGCACTGCTACGGCTGGCTCGGCCTCGACGCGCGCGGCAACTGGTACATGCGCGACGACCGCACGCAGGCCGAAGGGCCGTTCCGCACGGCCAAGGGCTCGCTGCTGCGGCACGACAAGCTGATCGACTTCATTCACCGCAACTACGAACACGACGACGAGGGGCAGTGGTTCTTTCAGAACGGCCCGCAGCGCGTGTACGTGGAGCTGGAGGCCGCGCCGCAGGTGTGGCGCGTGGCGGAGGAGGGCGACGGCTTCACCGTGACGTCGCACACCGGCAGGGCGGTCGAGGTGTCGGGCTGCCTGCTCGACGAGGAAGGCCGGCTCTACCTGGCCTCGCCCATCGGACTGGGCCTGGTGCACACGCAGGACGTGGGCATTGCGGCGGAGGCCATCGAGCGCGGCCTGTGGACGCCGGAGGCCGTGCAGGCCAGCGAGTTGCCGGGGCGCTTCGGGCATGTGCTGAGCCCGGCGCAGCGGCATGGTGAAGCGGCTGCGGTGCCGTCGACTTCATCGACTTCATCGACGCCCTGAGTTCGCGCGGCGAGCGCCCATTGAAAAAGCCGGCGCTGGGCCGGCTTTTCTACGTGCGCGGGGAAGCGCTCGGTTGAACGATCAGTTGGCGGGTGCGCTGGCTGCTGGAGCCGCTGGTGCGGCAGCGGAAGCCGCTGAAGCCGCACCGTCGGCCGCGGGTGCCGCACCCGAAGCGCCTTCAGCAGGGGCTGCGGCCGCAGGGCGGTCCGGCACGGGGAACTTGGCGCCGCCGGCGTTGGCCATGTAGACCACGGCACGGCCCACTTCGAGGTCTTCGAAGTCGCCGCCGCCCTGGGCAGGCATGGCGCCCTTGCCCTTCAGGGCATGTTCGAGAAGGGTGGCATAGCCCTGGCCGATGCGCGGGCCCCAGGCGGCTGCGTCCTGGAAGTGCGGGGCACCGGGGATGCCCGGCGCGCCGTGGCAGGTGGCGCACTGGGCCTTGAACACGGCGTCACCGGTGGCCAGCGGACGGTTGACGTCGCGGATCTCGATGGCACCCACCTTCTTCAGGCGCTCGGCCACTTCGCGGTCGCGCGCTTCCTTCGTCACGCCGTAGAGCGCCATGTTGTCGCCCTCGGCAATGCCGGCGGGCTTGGTGCCCGAGACCACGTAGGCCACAAGCCCCACGATGATCAGAATCGGTGCGATGAAGGAGAAAAATACCGCGAGCAGCAGTTGCTTCGGGTTCTTGATGGGCCCGGTGTGGGCTTCTTCTGTGGCCTGGTAATGCGGGTCTGCGCTCATTGGCGTCCTCAATATCGGGGGCTCGTCGGGGGGCGTGTCCTAACCAACCGGCGATTATAGAGAGACCCCCCGCCTGAAGGGGGAAGGGGCCTACCCTTAGAGGACGCGCAATCGCATCAACCCTTGTTGTCGGCCTTGTTGTTGCCTTGGTCGCCCTTGTCGGTCGTGGCCCAGCCGCCACCCAGCGTCTTGTACAGCGTGACCTGGTTCTGCAGCTGCAGCAGCCGCGTGGTCACGGCCGATTGCTGGGCCGTGAACAGCGAGCGCTGCGCGTCCAGCAGATCGAGCGCGCTGGCAATGCCGTTGCGGTAGCGCAGGTCCGACAGCTTGAAGCGCACGCCTTCCGCGTCGGCCTGCGCACGCTGCGCGCGCACCTGCTCACCCAGCGTGGCGCGGCCCGCGAGCGCGTCGGCCACTTCGCGGAACGCCGTCTGAATCGACTTCTCGTACTGCGCCACCGCAATCTCGCGCCCGGCCTTGGCCGAGTCGAGCGTGGCGATGTTGGCGCCGGCATTGAAGATCGGCAGCGTGATCGACGGTGCGAACGACCAGGCCTTGGAGCCGCGGTCGAACAGGCCCGAGAACTCCGTGCTCGCGGTGCCGATGCTGCTGGTGAGCGACACGCGCGGGAAGAAGTTGGCGCGCGCCGCGCCAATGTTGGCGTTGGCCGCAATCAGCTGCTGCTCGGCCGAGCGAATGTCCGGGCGTTCGGCCAGCAGGTCCGACGGCAGGCCGGCGGGCACGTCGGGCATCGGGCTGATGCCGTCCAGGCCCTTGGTGCCACCGGCAGTGGCCTCTGCGGGCACCGGTGCTCCCAACAGCAGTGCCAGTGCGTTCTCGTCCTGCTGGCGCGTGCGCAGTTGCTGCGCATACGAGGCGCGTGCGGTTTCCAGCAGCGAGTTGGCGGCCTGAAAGTCCAGCTCCGACGACACGCCGTTGTCGAAGCGCAGCTTGGTCAGGCGCACCGACTCGTCGCGCGTGGCCAGCGTCTGGCGCGTGATCTCGAGCAGCTCGTCGTCGGCCAGCAGCGTGAGCCAGCCGTTGGCGACCGAGGCAATCAGGCTGATCTGCACCGCCTTGCGGGTTTCGTCGGTGGCCAGGTACTGCGACAGCGCCTGGTCTTTCAGCGCGCGGATGCGGCCGAAAAAGTCCAGCTCCCAGGCCGTGAAGCCCAGGTTGACGCTGTACTGCGACGACACGCTGCCCTGGCTCGGGTCGATCGCCCGGTAGGCATTGGGGCTCGAGCGCGAGCCCGACCCCGTGACGCCCAGCGCCGGGAACAGCGCCGAGCGCTCGATCTGGAACTGCGCGCGCGCCTGCTCGATGTTGAGCACCGACACGTGCAGGTCGCGGTTGTTGACCAGCGCGGTCTGAATCAGGCCCGCCAGGCGAGCGTCGGTGAAGAAGTTCTGCCAGGGCAGGTTGGCCGCGGCCTGGCCGGCCGGTTGCGACGGGTCGCCCGGGTAGGTGGTGGGCACCGGCGCGGCGGGGCGCTCGTACGTTGGAATCAGCGAGCAGCCGGCCAGCAGCATGGCCGCTGCCAGTGCCGTGGGAATCAGTTTCTTAGTCATGCTTGGGTTCCTCCACGATGCCGGCGGAGGCGGCGTGCCGCTGGTCGGCCTCGCGTTGTCGTGGGCTGCCCTTGAACAGGGTGCGCACCACCACGAAGAAGATGGGTACGAAGAACACGGCGAGCACGGTGCCGGTGATCATGCCGCCGATCACGCCGGTGCCGATGGCACGCTGGCTGGCCGAACCCGCGCCGGAGGCGAGGAACAGCGGCAGCACGCCCAGCCCGAAGGCCAGCGAGGTCATGATGATGGGCCGGAATCGCAGGTGGGCTGCGGTGAGCGCCGCTTCCACGACGCCCTTGCCCTGCGCCTGCAGGTCCTTCGCAAACTCGATGATCAGAATCGCGTTCTTCGCGGACAGGCCGATGATGGTGATCAGGCCCACCTGGAAGTACACGTCGTTCGAGTACGACCGCAGCATGGTCGCCAGCAGCACCCCGATGACGCCCAGCGGCACCACCATGACCACCGCGAGCGGAATCGTCCAGCTCTCGTACAGCGCGGCCAGGCAGAGGAACACCGCCAGAATCGCGAAGCCGTAAAGAATGATCGACTGAGAGCCCGCGAGCTTTTCTTCCCGCGACTGGCCGGTCCATTCGAAGCCGAAGCCTGCGGGCAACTGCGTGGCGAGCTTTTCCATCTCGGCCATCGCCGCGCCCGTGCTGAAGCCGGGTGCCGCGTCGCCGCTGATGCGGATCGCCGGGTAGCCGTTGTAGCGCACCGTTTGCGTTGCGCCCTTCACCCACTTGGTGGTGGCGAATGCCGCGAGCGGCACCGGCAGGCCCTGGCCGTTGCTGGCGTTCAGCTTGAGCAGGTCGTCGGGTTGCATGCGGGCCGGCGCATCGGCCTGCACCACCACGCGCTGCAGGCGGCCGCGGTTCGGAAAGTCGTTCACGTAGCTGGAGCCCAGCGCGGTCGACAGCGTCGAGTTGATCGAGTCGAAGGTCACGCCCAATGCGTTGGCCTTGTCGCGGTCGATGTCGATCTGCAGCTGCGGCGCGTCTTCCAGGCCGTCAGGGCGAACCTGCGCCAGGATCTTGCTCTGCCCGGCCATGCCCAGCAGCTGGTTGCGTGCGTTCACCAGCGCCTCGTGGCCCGCGCCGGCGCGGTCCTGCAGGCGGAAGCTGAAGCCGGTGGCGTTGCCCAGTTCAGGAATGGGCGGCGGGCTCAGCGGGTAGATGAAGGCATCGCGAATGCCCGACAGCGCACCAAAGGCACGGCCGGCCAGCGCGCTGGCGGAGTGCGCCGGGTCCTTGCGTTCGTCCCAGTCCTTCAGCGTCACGAAGGCAAGGCCTGCGTTCTGGCCCTGGCCCGAGAAGCTGAAGCCCATCACGCCCACCATGCTCTGCACTTCAGGCTGCTTCAGGATGAAGCCTTCGACCTGCTGCATGACCGACAGCGCACGCTCCTGCGTGGCGCCTGGCGGCAGTTGCACGTTCACGATGATGTTGCCCTGGTCTTCCTGCGGCAGGAACGAGCTGGGCAGGCGCATGTAGGCCACCACCACCGCGCCGATGATTGCCACGTAGATGATCAGGTAGCGCGCCGCGCGGCGCAGCAGGCGCGAAACCACGCTTTCATAGCCCTTGGCCGTGCGCGTGAACACCCGGTTGAACCAGCCGAAGAAGCCGCGCTTCTCGTGGTGGTGGCCGGCTTCCACCGGCTTGAGCAGCGTGGCGCATAGCGCCGGCGTGAGCGACAGCGCCATGAACGCGGAGAACGCGATCGACGCCACCATCACCGCCGAGAACTGGCGGTAGATGTTGCCGGTGGAGCCTGCAAAGAACGCCAGCGGCACGAACACCGAGATCAGCACCACGGTCACGCCGATGATGGCGCCCGAGATCTGCTTCATGGCCTTGCGCGTGGCTTCGAGCGGCGACAGCCCCTCTTCGCTCATGATGCGCTCGACGTTTTCCACCACCACGATGGCATCGTCCACCACGATGCCGATCACCAGCACCATGCCGAACATGGTCAGCACGTTGATCGAGAAGCCCAGCGCCAGCAGCGTGGCAAAGGTGCCCAGCAGCGCCACCGGCACCACGATGGTCGGAATGATCGTGTAGCGCCAGTTCTGCAGAAAGATGAACATCACCACGAACACCAGCGCCACGGCTTCCAGCAGCGTCTTGACCACTTCGGTGATCGAGATGCTCACGAAGCGCGAGCTGTCGTACGGAATGGCCCACTTCACGCCCTGCGGAAAGTACTTGGAGAGCTCGTCCATCTTGGCGCGCACCGCCTTGGCGGTTTGCAGCGCATTGCCCGAAGGCGTCTGCTGAACGCCCACGCCCACGGCCGGCTGGCCGTTCAGGCGTGCCGACGTGGCATAGGCCTGGCCGCCAAGCTCAACCCGGGCCACGTCCTTCAGCCGCACGGTCGAGCCGTCGGTGTTGGCGCGCAGCACGATTTCCTTGAACTGGTCGACGTTGGCCAGTTGGCCGTTCACCACCACGGTGGCGGCAATGGCCTGGCCGGGCACGTTCGGCAGGTCGCCGATGGTGCCGGAGGCCACTTGCGCGTTCTGCGCCTTGATGGCGTTGTTGACGTCGGACACCGCCAGGTTGAAGCCCTGCAGCTTGGCCGGGTCGATCCAGATGCGCATCGCGTTCTCGGTGCCGAACAGCTGCGCCTGGCCCACGCCGGGAATGCGCTGCAGTTCAGGAACGATGTTGCGCGAGGCGTAGTCGCCCAGCGCCACCGGGTCGTAGGCGGGGTTGTCGGACGAGAGGATCGTGAACAGCAGGAAGTTGTTGCGCGACTTGTCCACGCGCACGCCCTGCTGCGTTACCGTGGCCGGCAGGCGCGGGGTTGCGCGCGACAGCCGGTTCTGCACGTCCACCTGCGCGAGGTCGGGGTCGGTGCCCTGCTCGAAGCTGATGGTGATGGTGCCGGTGCCGTCGGCTTGCGCCACCGATTCCATGTAGATCAGCCCTGGCGAGCCGTTCATTTCGCGTTCGATGACGGACAGCACGCTGTCCTCGAGCGTCTGGGCCGACGCGCCGGGGTAGGCGGCGTTGATCACGATGGCCGGAGGTGCCACCGGCGGGTACTGCGAGATCGGCAGCTGCGTGATTGCGACACTGCCCATCACCAGGACGAACAGTGCGATCACCCAGGCAAAGATCGGGCGGTCGATAAAGAATTTGGCCATGCGGGCGCGCTCCTGACTTACTTCTTGTCGGCCGGAGCCGAGGCTTGGCCACCGGCTGCCGGAGCCGAGGCGGCGGTAGCAGGTGCTGCACCCGAGGCTGCAGCAGCGGGTGCCGGTGCGGCGCTAGGGTCCGGCTTCTTCCAGGGCACCGCCTTCACGGGCGTGCCCGGCGGCATCATCTGCAGCTTCTGGAAGCCGTCGACCATCACCTGCTCGCCGGCCTTCAGGCCGTCCAGCACCACCCACTGGTTGTCCTTGGCGGCGCTGATCTTCACGTTGCGCTGGCTGATCTTGCCGTCGGCGCTCACCACCGAGACGGTGTCGCCCTGCTGCGTGCGGGTCACGGCCTGCTGCGGCAGCGTGATCGCGTTGGTGGCCTGGGCCTGCTCCAGCTTCACGCGCACATAAAGACCGGGCAACAGCTCGCCCTTGGGGTTGGGCACTTCGGCGCGCAGCGTGATCTGGCCCGTGGTGGCGTCCACCGTGAGGTCGGTGAACAGCAGCTTGCCTTCCAGCGGGTAGTCGGAGCCGTCTTCCAGCACCACGCGGATGCTGGCGGCCTCGCCGCCGCCGGCGCGCTTGTACTGGCCGTCCGCCACGGCGCGGCGCAGCTTGAGCACCTCGGTGGCCGACTGCGTGAAGTTCACGTACACCGGGTTGATCTGCTGCACCACGGCCAGCTCGGTGGCGTCGCCCTGGCCCACCAGCGCGCCTTCGGTCACCAGCGCGCGGCCGATGCGGCCCGCAATTGGCGAGGTCACGTCGGCATAGCCGAGGTTGATCTTGGCGGTTGTCACTGCGGCGCGGCCGGCGGCCACGTCGGCTTCGGCCGTCTTCTGCGAAGCCAGCGCGACCGAGTATTCCTGCTTGCTAACTGCGTTGGCCTCGACCAGCGGCTTGTAGCGGTCGGCCAGGGCCTTGGCCTGCACGGCATTGGCTTCAGCGCGGGCCAGCGTGGCCTGGGCGTTCTGCGAAGCGGCCACCAGCGGCGCGGGGTCGATGCGGAACAGCAACTGGCCGGCCTTCACGTCGCTGCCTTCGCGGAATTCGCGCTTCAGCAAGATGCCGGCCGCGCGGGCGCGGACCTGGGCGACGCGGGAGGCTTCGAGGCGCCCGGGCAGCTCGGTCACCAGGCCGACGTCGGTCGGCGCTGCCACCACCACGCCCACTTCAGGAGCGGGACGGGCGCCACCGGGGGCACCGCCAGCAGCGGGCGCATCGCTCTTGCCGCAGCCCGCAAGGACCAGGAGCACGACGGCGGCAGCCACGGTCGCGAGACGCGGCGAAAAGGACGATTGACGCGAGACATGCAGGAGAGGCATGCGATTCCTTTGAAGCGAAGACGGGAGATGGCGCGTTCACGGCACAAACCGCAAACCAGCACAGACAGGTGGGCCATCGGGGAAGCCCGGTAGTTTACATACATTCATGGATGTATAGTGACAGCCACGCAATCGCCCCACGATACTGAAAGGGCGTTCGCTTTACAAATCAGGAGACTTGGTGGCACGTCGTACGAAGGAAGAGGCACTGGCTACGCGGAATCGGTTGCTCGATGCCGCGGAGCTGCTGTTTCAGGCGCAAGGTGTTTCGCAGACCACGCTGCAGCAGATTGCGCAGCAGGCCGGTGCGACGCGGGGTGCCATCTACTGGCACTTCAAGGACAAGGCCGATCTCTTCAACGCGATGATGGAGCGCGTCATCCTGCCGCTGGAGGCCGGCCCGAAGGCCGCCGTTGGCAGCGACGACCCGCTGGCCGAGATCGAAGAGGGCATGGTTCACGCCCTGACCCTCATGACCACCGACCCGCAGGTGCGCCGCGTGTTCGACGTGGCGACCCACAAGGTCGAGTACACGCACGACATGGCCTCGGTGCAGCAGCGCCACCTGGACGCGCGCAACGCCTGCGTGGCCGATTTCGAAAAAGCCCTGCGGCTGGCCGCGCGGCGCGGCCACCTCAAGCTGCCCGTGCCCGGCTACGTGGCGGCGCAGGGGCTGCACGCGCTGATCAGCGGGCTCATTCAGAACTGGCTGCTCGACCCGGAGGCCTTCGAACTGGTGGCCACGGGGCGGCGCACTTTCAGGGTGTACCTGGCGGGGCTCGGGTTCGACCGCGCGCGGCCGGGCGGCCCGGTCGAGCACGAAGCCGAAACACTGGCCGCCTGATAGGCCATAATCACCGGCTCCGGTCTGCACCGGAACCCCATTCCTCGCTGTATTTCAACGGATAGAATTCGGCCCTCCGAAGGCTGAGATCCAGGTTCGATTCCTGGCGGCGGGACCAAATATATGAATCCGGAAGAGTGAAAGCTCTTCCGGATTTTTTGTTTGCGGTTCGATATGCGGGAGCATGTTTTCCAAAAGGGGCAGATTGCTTCACTGGTTGAAGCGTCTGCTGGCTCCCCTGCTGCATGACCTCATCCTCTGGGACGAAGAGCTCGAAGCGTCGGCAGTTGTCAAGCAATCCTTGACAACTGCCGCGGACGGCAAGGGCTACCAGACGCAGGTCTACAACCTGGGCGTCACCTTCGCCGCGATTCACCCCTCGATATACTGCGCCCGTCACATCGAAAGCGTGACCGGGATTGGTCTCCCGTGCAATCACTGCGACGTAAGCCGCAGTTTCCCCGCAGGGTCTGCGGCTTTGTCGTTCGTGCCTCCAGTTTTGGCGGCTCGACGGGCGGGCGCGAGCCCGGCCGGTTTCACGCAAGTGGTTGCCCGGTAGACCAACCCGTCGAGCTGCCGCCTCCGATTGGTCTCGGGTGCGGCGGTTTTTGAAAACCGCAATCACTTGGAGGCCACTCATGGCTGATTCCTCAAGCGCATCCGCGCCCGCTCCCTCGTCGTCTGAATCTCCCGAATCCCTCGCCCTGCAAGCAGACGACGACATCGAGAGCATCCGCAACGTGCACTGCGCCTACGCATGCATCGAAAAGCTCGTGCTCCCGCAGCGGGTGAGCGATACCGAAGAAATGCACCCGACGCGCTCCGAACTCGGCGCCTTGATGCGCCTCGTCAACGAGGAGCTGCAGCGCCGAATCGACGCCGCCGGCGCCACGGTCCAGTCCCTGCGCGGTGCCTTGCAACCAACGGCACAGCAACCTCGCGCCGACCGCAAACCGAAGCCGCTCAGCGGCTACGGCTGGACGGCGAACGGGCCGGTACGCCTCGCTCGCAGTTAGCCAAAAAAGAAGAAGAAAAGGGATGGCGCAGCACCCCAGCGCTACGCCATCCCGAAATGCGAAGGCGGCCGCCCCAGCGCTTTGCGGAACATCGTCGAAAACGCACCCGGGCTGTCGTACCCCATGTCCAGCGCCACCGCGGTCACCGGCTCGCCCACGGCCAGCCGCGACAGCGCCACCAGCACGCAAGCCCGCTGGCGCCACTTGCCGAAGGACATGCCGGCCTCCAGGCTGAAGCGCCGGTTGAAGGTGCGCTCGCTCACGTTCAGCTTTGCAGCCCACGCGGACGGCGCCGCGTGCACGTCGGGCTGGCGCAGAAAGTTCACGCACAGGGTGGCCAGCGCCGCGTCGCGCGGCAGCGGCACGTGCAGCGGCAGCACCTCTGCGCGCGCCAGTTCGTGCAGCACCAGGCGCATGAGCACGCCGTCGCGGCCCTGTTTGTCGTAGATGGCGGGCAGATCGACCGCCTCCATCAACAGCTGGCGCAGCAGCGGCGACACGTTCAGCACCTGGCACTGGTCGCCCTGGCGCGGCACGGCGCGCGGCGCGATGTAGAGGCTGCGCGTGCTCACGCCGAGCATGCGCACCCGGTGCGGCTTGCCGGCCGGAATCCATACGCCGCGCTGCGGCGGCACCACCCAGGCGCCGTCGTCGCAGCCGACCTCCATCACGCCCGTGGCGCCGTACAGAAACTGCGCGCGGCGGTGGCTGTGCGTGGGCAGCAGGTGGCCCGGCGGGTAGTCGGTGCCGATGGCCAGCACCGGGCGGTCGATGGCGTCGACGGTGTCGATGGAGATGTTGCGCATCGCGAAGCAGCCCGTGGCGGGGTTGGCCGAAATGAAAACATCATTGTCGAACATGCGCAAGCGAGCCAGGCTATGGCGGCCTATCTTCAAGGCCTTCTCTTTGTTTCAACGCCTGCTGGAGTGTCTTCGTGTCGATCTATCTTGTGCTTGCGCTTTTCGGTGGCCTGGCGGGCGTCACCACCGTGCTGTTCGGTTTCGGTGGCGGCTTTGTCGTGGTGCCTTTGCTGTACCGCGCCCTGGTGCTGGCGCACGGCGCGGACAGCGCCATCGGCCAGTCGGCCATGCACATCGCGGTGGCCACCTCCACCTGCGTGATGATCGTCAGCGCATCGCTGGCCACGCGGCGCCATCAGCGCGCCGGCACGCTCGACTGGGCGATAGTGCGGCCGCTGCTGGGCTTCATCGGCATTGGCGCGGTGGTGGGGGCCGCGCTGGCCGTGGCCGCCAGCGGCGAGTGGGTGCGCTGGGCCTTCATTGCCTACCTGGGCCTGACGATCCTCGATTGCCTGTTCCGCCCCGGCTTCATGACGCGTGACACGGTGGCCGTGGCGCGGCCGCTGTCGCGCGCCGTTGCCACGGTCGGCAGCTTTGTCATCGGGCTGGTCGCGGCCTTTCTAGGGGTGGGCGGCAGCGTGATGACGGTGCCGTTGATGCGCCGCCGCGGCATCGACATGACGAGCGCCACCGCCATGGCCAACCCGCTGTCGCTGCCCATCGCATGGGCCGGCACGGCCACCTACATGGCGCTGGCGTGGCGCTCGACCTCGGCGCTGCAGGGCTGGCACATCGGCTATGTCGACGTGCCCGCGTTCGCCGCGCTGGTCGCGGGCTCGCTGGTGGGCGTGCGCGTGGCGGCGCCGCTCATCGGCCGCATGCCGGACCGCGTGCACACCTGGGGCTACATCGCGCTGCTGGTGTTGGTGCTCGCGGGCATGGTGCTGCGCTGACGGCGTACGTAGGCGGAGTTCGGCTCTTGCGCCCGGCCGGTTGCGGTGCCGCGCCTGGCCTGACACCATGCCGCATGCCATACCAACTCCATTACTGGCCCACCATCCAGGGCCGCGGCGAATTCGTGCGGCTCGCACTCGAGGCGGCCGGCGCCGACTATGTCGATGTGGCGCGCCTGCCCGGCGCGAAGGGCGGCGGCGAGTCCGCGCTGGGCGAGCGGCTGGACGACCCCAACAACGCACGCCCCGCCTTCGCACCGCCGTTTCTGGTGGACGGCGACATCGTGGTCGGGCAAACCGCCGCAATCTTGCTGTACCTCGGCCCGCGCCTCGGCCTGGCGGGCGTGGGCGAGTCCGACGGGCTGTGGACGCACCAACTGCAACTGACCATTGCCGACGCGGTGGCCGAGGCGCACGACACGCACCACCCCATCTCGTCAGGCGCCTACTACGAAGACCAGCGCGATGCCGCCGAGCAGCGCGCCAAGGCCTTCCGCGACGAGCGCATTCCCAAGTTCCTGAACTGGTTCGAGCGCGTGCTGCAGCGCAACCCCGCGGGCAGCCTGCATCTGGTGGGCGACACGCTGACCTATGCGGACCTGTCGCTGTTCCAGCTGATCGACGGGCTGCACTACGCCTTTCCTAAAGCCACCGCGCGGGCACTGGCCGCCACGCCAGCGGTCGAAAAGCTGCACGACAACATCAAGCGCCGCCAGCGCGTGCACGACTACCTGCAGAGCCCGCGCCGCATCGCGTTCAACGAAGACGGCATCTTCAGGCGCTACGCGGAGCTGGACGGTTAGGCGCGCTGCCTCGTCAGTCAATGAGCGCCGCCGCATCTTTCCACGCGGGCAGCAGCACCAGCCCCTGCACCGTCACCGGCTTGCGCTGCGGGCCGAACAGGTAGCGGTTGGCAACAACGCCTTCGAGGTGGTGCAGCACATCGGTGCGGTCGTCGATGAAGTGCGTGATGTGCAGTTGCCGGCAGTGGTCGGCCTTCTGTGGCCGCTGCAGGCAGAAGCGCAGGTTGTCGGGTGCGATGCCGGTGCGCTCGAAAAAGCGGTGATGCCGAAGCCACGCACGGCTCTTGGCCTGCACGCTGGGCCCGCATTTCGACACCAGCCACACGCGGCCTTCGAACCGGTCGACCAGCGGCGCGACGGCGTCGAACATGCCTTCGTAAGGCGGGGTGTCGAGCGCGTTCTGCAGCGAGCCGTCGATGAAGGCGGTGTCCGCGCCGTTGGCGCCTTCGGCTGCGATGAGCACGCGGCCGATGTCGATGCCCAGCCGGGAGATGGTTTGCTTGTTTTTCATTTCTTGTTCCTCTGTGTGTGAATGCAGACGAATCGTAGAAACGAAGCCCATCATCAGGAACTACTGATATTGAAGGTGCTATCCATAAAATGGATAGATGGACAGCCCACACGTTCCGCACATTCCACGCACCAACCTCGACGCACTGCAGTCATTCGCCGTGTTCGCCGACACGCTGAACTTCAGCGAGTCCGCGCGCCTGCTGCACATCAGCCAGCCGGCTTTGCACGCCAAGGTGCGCAAGCTGTCGGAGCAGCTCGGTACCAAGCCGTATGTGCGCGTGGGCAGCGCGCTCCAGCTCACGCGCGCGGGCGAGCAGGTGGCGCGGCATGCGCGCGAGTTGCTCATGCTCAACCAGCGCTTCGTGAAAGGGCTGGCCGATGGGCAAGACCAGCCCGCCGTCACGCTGGCGGCGGGCGAGGGAGCGTACCTCTATTTGCTGGGCAAGGCGCTGTCGCAGTTCTCGGGGCCGGGCGCATCGCCGCACCTGCAGCTGCTCACACGCAACCGCGACGAGGCGATGCAGGCGGTGCGCGCGGGCCAGGCGCAACTGGGCATTGCGCCGTTGGGCACCGTGCCGGCGGACCTGCATGCGGTGCGCCTTACGGTGGTGGGACAGGTGCTGGTGGTGCCGCGCGCGCATGCGCTGGCGTCGCGCAAGTCGGTGCGTCTGCGGGACCTGAAGGGCGCGCAACTGATAGTGCCGCCCGCGGGCCGGCCGCACCGCGAACTGCTCGGGCGGCTTCTGCAGGCCGAGTCGGTGCCGTGGCAGCCGTCGCTCGAAGCCAATGGCTGGGAGCTGATGCTGCGCTTTGCCCAACTGGGCTTCGGGCTCACTGTTGTCAATGCCTGCTGCCGCATGCCCAAGGGGCTGGTGGCGGTGCCGCTGCTGGGCTATCCGCCGCTCGACTACCACCTGTTCCATGCGGCCGACCGGCCACCGGCCACGCATGTGCAGCGCCTGTGGAATGCGCTGCTGACGCACGCCGATCACTGGAAGACGACATGACCCCCGAAGACACGAGCAAGTTCATCGCCTATGTGCTGCGGCACGCGCCGGAGTCGGTCGGGTTGCGGCTCGACACGCAGGGGTGGGCAAGCATCGATGCGCTGGTGGCGGGCGCGGCGGCCGCGGGGCGCGACCTGGCCCGGGCGGATGTCTTGCACGCCATCGATTCAGGCAGCAAGAAGCGCTACGAGCTCTCGGCCGACGGGCAGCGGATTCGCGCGATGCAAGGCCATTCGACACCGCAGGTCAGCCGCAGCTTCGAGGCGGTTGCGCCGCCGGCGGTGCTCTTTCATGGAACGGCCACGCGCTTTCTCGATGCGATTCGCGCGCAGGGGTTGAAGCCGGGCTCACGCCAGCATGTGCACCTGTCCGCCGACGAGGCAACCGCCGTGCAGGTCGGGCAGCGCCATGGCAAGGCGCATGTGCTGCAGGTGCACGCGGGCCGCATGCATGCGCTGGGCCACGCCTTTCATCGTGCGGAAAACGGCGTGTGGTTGACCGACGCTGTGCCGCCCGAATTCTTGTCGGGCTAGCTTTCTTCTTCTTCTTCTTTTTCGTCCCCCGCGCCGTTGCGGATGCGCAGCGCGGTTTCATACAGCGTGTTGCGCGGCGCGCCGCTGATCTCCGCGGCCAGCTTCACCGCGGTTTTCACCGGCAGCTCGGCGAGCAGCAGACGCAGCACGCGCTCGCCTTCGGCGCCGTCGTCGCCGCTCACCGCCACGGGGTGCAGCGCGAGCGCGAATTCGCCGCGCGTGCGGTCGCGGTCGGCGCTGAACCATGCGGGCAGGGCGCTGGCCGCCACGGTGGCGATTTCCTCGAACTGCTTGGTGAGCTCGCGGCCCACGGTGACGCGGCGCTCGCCCAGCGCGGCCAGCGCGCGTGCCAGGGCTTCGATGCGGTGCGGTGCCTCCAGCAGCACGACAGCGCGCGGCTCCTGCAACAGGGCCTGCACGGCGGTGTCGCGCTCGCCGGCCTTGCTCGGCAAAAAGCCCGCGAAGACGAAGGCGCTGCTGGCGTTGCCGTCGCCGCCATCGGCCACCAGGCCAGCCGCGCCGACCAGCGTGGTGACGGCGCTTGCGCCCGGCAGCGGCAGCACGCGCTGGCCGGCCGCGCGCACGGCCGCGGCCAAGCGCGCGCCCGGGTCGCTCACGCCGGGTGTGCCGGCGTCGCTCACGTAGGCGATGCGCTCGCCTTGCGCGAGCCGCGCCACCACGGCCTGCGCGGCCTCCGCCTCGTTGTGCTGGTGCACGGCCAGCAGCCGCGAGCCGGGGCGGTCGATGCCGTAGGCGCGCAGCAGGGTCTGCGTGTGGCGCGTGTCCTCGCAGGCGATGGCGTCCACCAGCTGCAGCACATGCAGGGCGCGCAGCGTGATGTCCGCCAGGTTGCCGATCGGCGTGGCGACGACGTAGAGGGTGCCCTGCGGATAATGCTGTGCACCCGCGGCGTCGTGCGCGGCCGCAAGGGCGGCGCCGAAAGAAGCAGGGGCGAGTGAAGCCAAGAGGTTTCTCCGACAGAACGAACAAGAAGATTGCAGGCAGGGAGCCATGAAGACCAACCCAACCACAAAGACCACGAAGCATCGCGGCGATGCGGCGGAAGACGCCGCGCTCGACCACCTGCAGGACGCCGGCCTGATGCTGGTCGCGCGCAATTATCGGACGCCCGGGCGCGGCGGCGGCGAGATCGACCTGATCATGCGCGACCCGCGCCATTCGCCGGAAGGCACCCTGGTGTTCGTCGAGGTCCGCCAGCGCAGCACCGCCACGCACGGCGGCGCGGGCGGCAGCATCACCACGCTGAAGCAGCGTCGCATCGTGTTTGCCGCGCAGCATTACCTGAGCCGGCTGCGCACGGTGCCACCGTGCCGTTTCGACGTGGTGCTGGTGGAGGAGAAAATCACCTGGCTTCAGGGCGCATTCGATGCCGCCTGAAGTCGCCTGAAAGTCGCCCTGACGCGACCTGATTCCCCGCGTGGGGGAACCGAAGCCTCGGCCCTCGGCTCCACCACTTACACGTCTTGTTTCACAACCCCCAGTTATCATCGCGCCCCATGCTCGAGCAACGGATTCAGCAGCACTTCATTGACAGTGCCGACCTCAAATACCAGACCGGACCGGTCCTCAGCAAACCCATCTCTCAAGCGATGCAGGCCCTTCTGGCCTGTGTGACCAGCGGCGGCAAAGTGCTGGCCTGCGGTTCCGGCGTGTCGGGCCTGCTGGCGGCGCAGTTTGCAGCGCAGTTCGTGGGCCGCTTCGAACGCGAACGGCCAGAGCTGGGCGCCATCGCGCTGCCCGGCGACCCTACCGACCCCTCGGCCGACGGCGCCGGCGCCATGGATGCCGACCGCTTCGCCCGCCAGGTGCGCGCGCTCGGCCAGGCCGGCGACGTACTGCTGGCGCTCAGCGCCAGCGGGCAATCGGCGGCGGTGCTGAGCGCGGTGGCGGCCGCGCACGAGCGCGACATGACCGTGGTGGCGCTGCTGGGCAACGCGGTGTCGGGGCCGCCTTCGGCACCCGGCGCGGGCCACAGCGGCTCGGGCGGTGCCATTGGCCGCGCGCTGCGCGAAACCGATGTGCAGATCAACGTGCCGCACGAGCGTGCGGCGCGCATTCACGAAATCCACCAGATCGCGCTGCATTGCCTGTGCGACGGCGTGGATGCCCAGTTACTCGGAGAACAGGAAGTTTCCTCATGACCTTCAAGACCATGACGACGACGTCGACCCAACGCCTTGCCCTCGCACTCACCCTGGGTGCCGCACTGGTAGGCGGCCTTTCCGCCTGCGTGCCGCTCGTCGTGGGCGGCGCGGCGGTGGTGGGCGTGGGCATGGTGGCGACCGACCGCCGCAGCTCGGGCGCCCAGCTGGACGACCAGGGCATCGAGCTGCGCGCCGCCGCCCGCGTGCGCGACATCGCCAACGACAACATGTACGTGAGCGTCACCAGCTACAACCGCCAGGTGCTGCTGACCGGCGCCGTGGGCAGCGATGCCGACCGCCGCCGCGTGGAAGACGAAGTGAGCCGCATCGTGAACGTGCGCTCGGTGGTGAACGAGCTGACCGTGGGCGCGTCGAGCACCTTCCAGGACCGCTCGACCGACCTGTACGTCACCGGCAAGGTGAAGGCCTCGCTGCTCGACGCGAAGGACATCTTCGCCAACTCGTTCAAGGTGGTGACCGAGCGCGGCGTGGTCTACCTGATGGGCATCGCCACCCGGCGCGAGACCGACCGCGCGAGCGAGATCACGCGTGGCGTGACCGGCGTGGTGAAGGTGGTGCGCGTGGTCGAGGTGGTGTCGGAAGCCGACCTGGCGGCCAGCCAGGCGGCGAACCAGGCCGCGGCGCAGCGCGGCGGCCAGGGCCCGGCACCGGTGACGTCTGCGTCGCCTTCGACACCGTCGTCTTCATCCTCTTCGCGTGTGCCGCTGCCGCCGATGGAGCCGCTGCCCGCGAGCGGCGCAACGACTTCGCCGATCCGCTGAACCAGCGCTGAAGCGAAAGAAACGCTGAATTGAAAAAGCCCGCTGAGCGGGCTTTTTTCATTTGAGGCGGGTGATCAGGCTGGAGGTGTCCCAGCGCTTGCCGCCGGCCTGTTGCACGTCGGCATAGAACTGGTCGACCAGCGCCGTCACCGGCACGCGCGCGCCGTTGCGCTTGGCCTCGTCGAGCACCAGGCCCAGGTCCTTGCGCATCCAGTCGACCGCAAAGCCGTAGTCGAACTTGCCCGCGATCATGGTCTTGCCGCGGTTTTCCATCTGCCAGCTCTGGGCCGCGCCCTTGCTGATGACGCCCAGCACGGCCTCCATGTCGAGCCCGGCGCGCTGGCCGAAGGCAATGGCCTCCGACAGGCCCTGCACCAGGCCCGCAATGGCGATCTGGTTGACCATCTTGGCCAGCTGGCCGGCGCCGCTTTCGCCCAGCAGCGTGACCGCGCGCGCAAACGCCATGGCCACCGGCTTGATGCGCTCGAACACGGCCGCGTCGCCGCCGCACATGACGGTGAGGGCGCCGTTCTGCGCGCCGGCCTGGCCGCCCGAGACCGGCGCGTCGATGAAGTGCAGGCCCAGCGCCTGCGCCGCCTTCGACAGTTCGCGCGCCACGTCGGCCGAGGCGGTGGTGTGGTCGACGAAGGTCGCGCCCGGCTTCATGCCGGCGAAGGCGCCGTCGTCGCCCAGCACCACGCTGCGCAGGTCGTCGTCGTTGCCGACGCAGCAGAACACGATGTCGGCGCCGGCCGCCGCTTCGCGCGGCGTGGGGGCATGGCGGCCGGGGGCGCCGAATTCGGTGGCCCAGGCCTGCGCCTTGGCGGGCGTGCGGTTATAGACCGTGACGGTGTGGCCGGCCTTGGCCAGGTGACCGGCCATGGGGCCGCCCATCACGCCCAGGCCGAGAAAGGCCACGGTCTGCGCGGGGACGGATTCGTAGGTGCGGGGGTTGATGCTGCTCATGGGGCGACAGCTTAAAGCCATTCCGCCGCAGGTGCGATCGCCTCAACCTGTACGTGAACGTACAGGTTTGGATACGATGGGCCGTCATGACAGCCACCTCTGCCACTGCATCTCCCTCCAGCGCCATCACCGTGCGCGATGCCGCGGCCCGCCTGGACGTCACCCCGCGCACGCTCAAGTACTACGAAGAACTGGGCATCGTGGTGCCGGTGCGCAGCGAAGGCGGTTACCGCCTGTACGAGCAGGCCGACCTGGACAAGCTGGCGCGCGTGCTGCGCATGCGCTCGCTGGGCTTCTCGCTCACGGCCATCACCACGATGCTGCAGCAGCCGATGGAGGCGCCCGCGGAAGGGGGCCGTCCGCGGCTGTCGAACGCCTCGCTCAAGACCTTGCGCGAAACCCTCACCGAGCAGCTGGCCACGCTCGACGCGCGCGTGGCCCAGGTCCGGCGCGAACTGAAGGAGGCGGGCGCGCTGCAGGCGCAGTTGCGGCGCGACCTCGACTACGTCGAGCGCCGCCTGGCCGGCGAGCCGGTGGAAGACGCGCTGGCGCAACGCCGCAAGGAGCGCCCGGCGCCATGAACTCCAACGCCCTGGCGTGGCCTTCGCGCGGCAGTGCCGCGGTGGCGCTGCTGCCCTGGGCCATCGGGCTGGTCACGGCCATCGACTATTTCGACAACGCGCTGTTCGCCTTCTTCGCCAGCTACATCGCCGGCGGCGTCAACGCCTCGCCCGACGAACCGGTGTGGGCCTCCAGCGCCTATGCGCTGGGCGCGGTGCTCGGCATTCTTCATCAGCATGCGTGGATCGAGCGGCTGGGCTACCGGCGCTACCTGGCCATCTGCATGTTCGCCTTCGCAGTGGGTGGGGTGGGCGCGGCGCTGTGCGACAGCGCGGTGCAACTGACCCTGGCGCGTGCCGTGCAGGGCTACTTCGTTGGTCCGATGCTGGGCGCCTGCCGCATCCTGATTCAGATCGGCATCGCACCTGCGCGCCGCGCCAAGGCGCTGAAGGCGTTCATGGTGCTGATCGTCTTCGGTGGCGCGCTGGCGCCGATTGCGGGCGCGTTTCTTGTCACGCATTTCGACTGGCGCTGGCTCTTTGCCAGCACCGCGCCGGTGGCCGCGCTCATCGGCCTGCTGGTGCTGTGGACGCTGCCCGACATCGGCGACGTGCCGGTGCACGAGCGCACCGAGCCGCACTACATTGCCTACGTGGTGTTCGCGCTGGCGCAGGCCGCGCTGCAGGTGGTGCTGACGCGCTCGCACTTCGAGCTGTTCACCGGCTCGCCCGCGCTCATCGGCCTCACGCTCACCGGCGTGGCGGGGCTGGCCTGGTTCGGCTGGCAGCAGTGGCGGCATCCCGCGCCGCTGGTGCGGCTGCATGCGTTGCGCAATGCGTCGTTTCGCGTGGGGCTGGCGCTGTACGTCGTTTATTACTACCTGTCGACGGGCTTCAGCTACCTGCTGCCGCGGCTGATGGAGGGCGGGCTCGGCTTCACCGTGGGCGACTCCGGCTACTTCACGGGCGGGGTGTCGCTGGCCACCGGGTTGCTGGTGTTCGTCTACCTCAAATATTCAGGGAGGCTGGCGCGCAAGAAGTGGCTCATCGTTACCGGCTTTGGTGTGGCGGCGCTGGCCGCGTGGTGGCTGTCGCGGCTCACGCCGCAGGCCGGGCGCGAGGCCTTGCTGCCTGCGCTGTTGCTGCGCGGGCTGCTGATGCTGTTCGTGGTGCTGCCCGTGGCCAACCTCACCTTCAAGCCCTTTGCGGCCGAGGAGTTCGCGCACGGCTACCGCCTGAAGAACCTGGTGCGCCAGCTCGCAATTTCGTTCGCCACCTCGTCGGTGATTGCGCTGCAGCAGCACCGCCTGGCGCTGCACGAGGTGCGCCTGAGCGAGTCGGCCAACCCGGCCAATGCCAGCTTCATGCAGGCGCTCGATGCGCTGACCCGTGGCTTTGTGGCGGTGGGCCATGCGGCCGGCGAGGCGCATGCCATGGCGCTGGCCACGCTCTACCGCACGCTCGAACAGCAGGCCACCTTCATGGCCTCGCTGGACGGGTTCACGGCAATGGCCGTGATTGCGCTGGTGGCGGGCGTGTTCGCCGCGTGGCAGCGCACGATCGACTGAAGCGCAGGGGCGGTGCCCCGCGCGCTCAGATGATCGCGAAGTGCTCCGTGCCCGCCGCCAGGTCGCTGCTGCGCGCGCGCTGGCTGTTCAGCTTGATCTGCAGCCGCAGGTCGTTGGCCGAGTCCGCGTTGCGGATGGCTTCGTCCAGCGTGATTGCGTGGCTCTCGAACAGGTCGAACAGCGCCTGGTCGAAGGTCTGCATGCCCAGGTTGCGGCTCTTCTTCATGATCTCCTTGATCTCGCCCACCTCGCCCTTGAAGATGAGGTCGGAAATCAGCGGCGTGTTCAGCAGCACTTCCACCGCGGCCACGCGGCCCTGGCCGTCTTCGGTGGGCACCAGGCGCTGCGACACCAGCGAGCGCAGGTTCAGCGACAGGTCCATCAGCAGCTGGGCGCGGCGTTCTTCGGGGAAGAAGTTGATGATCCGGTCCAGTGCCTGGTTGGCGCTGTTGGCGTGCAGCGTGGCCATGCACAGGTGGCCGGTCTCGGCGAAGGCCACGGCGTGCTCCATGGTTTCGCGGTCGCGAATTTCGCCCATCAGAATCACGTCGGGCGCCTGGCGCAGCGTGTTCTTCAGCGCCGCCTCCCAGCTGTCGGTGTCGATGCCCACTTCACGCTGCGTGATCACGCAGTTCTTGTGCGGGTGCACGAACTCGACCGGGTCTTCCACCGTCACGATGTGACCGAAGGAGTTTTCGTTGCGCCAGTCGATCATGGCCGCCAGCGTGGTCGACTTGCCCGAGCCCGTGGCGCCCACCATGATGGTGAGGCCGCGCTTGGTCATGGCCACGTCCTTCAGCACCTGCGGCATGCCCAGGCCGTCGATGGTCGGCAGCTTGGCGGGAATGGTCCGCAGCACCATGCCGACCTTGCCCTGCTGCACGAACGCGTTCACCCGGAAGCGGCCGATGCCGGTGGGCGAAATGGCGAAGTTGCACTCCTTGGTGCGCTCGAAATCGGCCGTCTGGCGGTCGTTCATGACCGAGCGGGTGAGCGCCAGCGTGTGCTGTGCGCCCAGCGCCTGCTGCGACACCTTGGTGACCTTGCCGTCGACCTTGATGGCGGGCGGAAAGTCGGCCGTGATGAACAGGTCGCTGCCGCTGCGGCTCACCATGAGCTTGAGCAGGTCGTTGATGAACTGGCTGGCTTGATCGCGTTCCATGATGTCGGTGCTCCGGAGGGCTTGGGGGGTCAGCCAGGGAAATTTTCGGGAATCTTCGCCTTGCCGCGGGCTTCCGCGGAAGAAATGGTGTTGCGCCGCACCAGCTCCGTGAGGTTCTGGTCGAGCGTCTGCATGCCCTGGCCCTGGCCGGTCTGGATGGTGGAGTACATCTGCGCCACCTTGGCCTCGCGGATCAGGTTGCGGATGGCCGGCGTGCCCAGCATGATCTCGTGCGCCGCCACGCGGCCCTGGCCGTCCTTGGTCTTGCACAGCGTCTGCGAGATCACGGCCTGCAATGACTCCGACAGCATGGCGCGGATCATTTCCTTTTCTTCGCCCGGGAACACGTCGATGATCCGGTCGATGGTCTTGGCGGCCGACGAGGTGTGCAGCGTGCCGAACACCAGGTGGCCCGTTTCGGCCGCGGTCATGGCCAGGCGAATGGTTTCGAGGTCACGCAGTTCGCCCACCAGAATGGCGTCGGGGTCTTCGCGCAGTGCCGAGCGCAGCGCGTTGGAGAACGACAGCGTCATCGGCCCCACTTCACGCTGATTGATCAGGCACTTCTTGGACTCGTGCACGAACTCGATCGGGTCTTCCACCGTGAGGATGTGGCCGTACTCGTTTTCGTTGAGGTAGTTCACCATGGCCGCCAGCGTGGTCGACTTGCCCGAGCCCGTGGGGCCCGTCACCAGCACCAGCCCGCGCGGCTTGAGCGCGAGTTCGCCGAAAATCTTGGGCGCGTTCAGCTGCTCCAGCGTCAGGATCTTCGAGGGAATGGTCCGGAACACCGCCGCCGCGCCACGCGCCTGGTTGAAGGCGTTCACCCGAAAGCGCGCCAGGCCGTCGATTTCGAAGGAGAAGTCGACCTCCAGGAATTCTTCGTAGTGCTTGCGGTGCGTGTCGCTCATGATGTCGTACACCATGGCGTGCACGCCCTTGTGATCGAGGGCGTCCACGTTGATGCGGCGCACGTCGCCGTTGACCCGGATCATGGGCGGAAGACCGGCGGAAAGGTGCAGGTCGGAGGCTTTGTTCTTGACGCTGAACGCCAGCAATTGGGTGATGTCCACAGGGCTCCTCGGCTCGGGTGCGGTGACGTTTTGATACGATTTTGGACGATTATGACGATGATTGGCGACGACCTCCAGCAAGTAAACAACCGGATCGCGCAGGCATGTGTAACGGCCGGGCGCAACCCGCGCGAGGTGCGGCTGCTGGCGGTGTCCAAGACCTTCGGGCCCGAGGCCGTGCGCGAGGCGCATGCGGCGGGCCAGCGGGCCTTTGGCGAGAACTATGTGCAGGAGGGGCTGGACAAGATCGAGGCGCTGGCCGACCTGCGCGCCAGCCTTCAGTGGCACTGCATCGGCCCTCTGCAAAGCAACAAGACGCGGCCCGTGGCGGAGCAGTTCGACTGGGTGCACAGCGTCGACCGGCTGAAGATTGCCGAGCGTCTGTCGGCCCAGCGGCCCACGCACCTGGCACCGCTCAATGTGTGCCTTCAGGTCAACGTGGACGGCGGTGCGAACAAGTCCGGCGTGCCGCCGCAGGAGGCCGTGGCGCTGGCCCGCGCTGTGGCGGCGTTGCCACAACTGCGCCTGCGCGGGCTCATGGCCATTCCGGAGCCGGCGGACGGGTTCGACGCGCAGCGTGAGTTGTTCGTGCGTGCGCATGCGGTGTTTCAGTCGATTCTTGACGCCGGTATTGCAGGTGCAGAACTCGACACGCTCTCGCTCGGCATGAGCGCGGACCTGGAGGCCGCCATCAGCGCGGGCAGCACGATGGTGCGGGTCGGCACGGCCATCTTCGGCGGGCGGGCGCGCAAGCCGGGCTGAGCCGGCGGGTGCTCAAATGCCCAGCGGCAGCCGGGCGCTGCTCTTGACCTCTTCCATCACCGCATAGGTGCGTGTTTCGCGCACACCGGGCAGTTGCCACAGCACGGTGCCGGCAAACTCGCGGTAGGCGGCCATGTCGGCCATGCGGGTCTTGAGCAGGTAGTCGAACCCGCCCGCGACCATGTGGCATTCCATGATTTCGTCGCGCACCTGCACGGCGGCCTTGAACTGGTCGAACACGTTGGGGGTGGTGCGGTCCAGCAGCACCTCGACGAACACGGTGAAACCACGGCTGAGTTTTTGCGGGTCGAGCCGCGCCTCGTAGCCGAGGATGAACCCGTCGCGCGTGAGCCGCTGCACGCGCGCCAGCACGGCGGTGGGCGACAGCGCCACGGCTTCGGCCAGCTTGAGGTTGGTGATGCGGCCGTCCTCCTGAAGGATCTTCAGCAGCCGGAGATCGATGCGGTCCAGGTCGAGCATCGGAGGATTATCCGGCGGGGGTATCGATTCGCGGCGGAAGATGCGGCCTATCGGTGCTGGCTATAGGAGATAGAACCAAGGAAGTGCCCTCGGCCTACCCTGTGGGGGCACTGGTTCGGGGTGTTCGTTCGGGCGCCGTTGTTCAGGGCGTGTGCACAGGCCGCCGGGTACTCCCCTCCGCGAATGTCCCCCGCTTCGCTCCTCCTTTATTTCGCTGCGGGGAGTACCCGACGCCCTGTGCACTGGACACGCTCGTTGTGATCGCACGATCAACGACCGCTCTGAATAACGCACACGCCGATGGGGTGCCTTGCGCAGCGAAATAAAGGAGGAGGGGCGAAGCCCCGGGGGACATTCGCGGAGCAAGGTACCCCGTCGGCGTGGGCGTCGCCCTGAACGAGACGCCCTGAACAGCGCGCCCCAAAACAAAGACCTATCGAACGGTAGTCTGCAACTGTCCTTGCGCCTGTGCCGCGACACGCCCGCTCATGTACTGAGCAGCAGCCTGCCGATAGCCAGGCTGCGCAACATCGGCCCCGGCTTCGCTGTTCTGCTTGGCCGCAAGACCCGACTGCATCCACAGACGCGTGTCCGCAGCGACCGCGGCGCGAGTGTTCGCCGACACCACCGCTGCCTGCTGCGCGATACCGTCCGTGTAGCCCTGCGTGGGCGCGGCCTTCAGCCACTGTTGCGTGTCGGACGCCACAGCCGCGCGGGCCACCGACGAAGTCGATGCCACCGGGCGCGGGTCGCCCTCGGCGTAGTTGCCGGCAAAGCTCGGGGCCGACACAGCGCACAGCAGCACGGCAATGGCAGCGGTGGCGTTCAGGCGGGTGGCGTTCGATGGCTTGGTCATTCTTGAAACTCCTTGAGGTTGCGGGTGATTGGTTGGTGAGCCCACTTTAGAAAACGCATCCTCCAGATCGATAACCCGTCGATGACCGTTCGGTCATGTGCGCATGCGCCGGGCTAAACGTCTCTTGCATAACCGTCAGCGCGCAGCGCATAAGCCATGGCGTCACGCGCGGGACAGGTCTATCGTTGCGCCCATCCGATCAACCTTGGGATTCCTCATGAGTGAAAAGCTCTCCTTCGTCAGCCCGACCGCCAACAGCCCGTGGGGCACGTACCTCTCGCAGGTCGACCGCGTGGTGCCGTACCTCGGCCCGCTCGCCCGCTGGGTCGAAACCCTGAAGCGCCCCAAGCGCGCGCTGATCGTGGACGTGCCCATCGAAATGGACGACGGCCGCATCGCCCACTACGAGGGCTACCGCGTGCAGCACAACATGAGCCGCGGCCCGGGCAAGGGCGGCGTGCGCTTCCACCCCGACGTCACGCTCGAAGAAGTGATGGCCCTGTCGGCCTGGATGACCATCAAGACCGCCGCGGTGAACCTGCCCTACGGCGGCGCCAAGGGCGGCATTCGCGTCGACCCCAAGAAGCTGTCGCAGAACGAACTCGAGAAGATCACGCGCCGCTACACCAGCGAGATCGGCATCATCATCGGCCCGCACACCGACATTCCCGCGCCCGACGTCAACACCAACGGCCAGATCATGGCCTGGATGATGGACACCTATTCGATGAACACCGGTGGCACCGCCACCGGCGTCGTCACGGGCAAGCCGCTGCACCTGGGCGGTTCGCTCGGCCGTGTGAAGGCCACCGGCCGCGGCGTGTTCGTCACCGGGCGTGAAGCCGCCCGCCGACTGGGCATGGACCTGCGCGGCGCGCGCATTGCCGTGCAGGGGTTCGGCAACGTGGGCTCGGTCGCGGCCGAACTGTTCGCGGAAGCCGGCGCCAAAATTGTCGCGGTGCAGGACCACACCGGCACCATCGTCAACAGCAACGGGCTGGACCTGGCCACGCTGATTCCCATTGCCAACAAGGACGGCGTGATCGCCTTCAAGGGCGGCGACGTGGTGCCCAACGACGCCTTCTGGGACACCGCCTGCGACATCCTGATTCCGGCCGCCCTCGAAGGCCAGATCACCGCCGAGCGCGCGCAAAAAACCACCGCCAAGCTGGTGCTCGAAGGCGCCAACGGCCCCACGGTGCCCACGGCCGACGACATCCTGGCCGAGCGCGGCGTGCTGGTGGTGCCCGACGTGATCTGCAACGCCGGCGGCGTGACGGTGAGCTACTTCGAATGGGTGCAGGACTTCTCGTCGTTCTTCTGGGACGAGGACGAGATCAACGTGCGCCTGGACCGCATCATGATGAACGCGCTCAACCAGATCTGGGACACGGCGGACAAGCACAAGATCACGCTGCGCACCGCCACCTATGCGGTGGCTTGCGAGCGCATTCTGATGGCGCGCCAGGAACGCGGCCTGTATCCCTGATCGCGCGGTCGCGGTCCTTGTATCCTGCGGGCTCATGAACGGCCCGCCCCTCCATCTCGATTCCGCGTTCGTCGCGTCGCCCGATGCCCTTTTCGAATGGCTCGGTGCCGCGGTGACGTGGGATGAGCGCATGAAGGCGCGCAAGACGGCCAGCTTCGGCGTTCCCTACAACTACTCGCAAATCGCTTACGAGCCGGTGCCGATGCCCGCAGAGCTCGACGCCCTCTGCGGTCAGATTGAAGCCAAGCTTGGGTTTCGTCCGAACAACTGCCTGCTGAACCACTACGTGGACGGCGCGTCGTCGATGGGATTTCATTCCGATTCCAGTGAAGCGCTCGCGCCCGGCACCGGCGTGGCCATCGTCTCCGTCGGCAGCACCCGGACGATCACGTATCGCAGCAAGGCCGACAGCGCCGTTCGCTTCGACTACCCGCTGCCCCACGGCTCCTTGCTGTACATGTCGGATGCCGTTCAGCAGGAGTGGCTGCATGCGATTCCCAAGGCCGATAGCGTTGGCGAGCGCATCAGCCTGACGTTCCGCGCGATCCTGAAATGACCTGAGCACGCGTGCGCTATCTTCGATCGGGTAGTGGCTTGCTTCGTCGGCGCGGAAAGCGTTCCGTCGGACCGCTCGGCCGAAGCAAAATCCTGCCTGAACGGCGACTTTCCTGAGCTCATCACCATGAATACTGTTGGCGCCGTCGAGAACACTCGCATTCAGAACCTGCTTGCCGATGGACGGCGCAAATTGCTCGGCCTTGTGGGCGCGCCGGGAGCCGGCAAGTCCACGGTCGCCGCGGCCCTGAAATCGATGCTGGGCGACCGCGCCCAGGTCGTGCCGATGGACGGCTTTCACCTTGCCAATGTCGAGCTGCAACGGCTCGGCCGCGCCGGCCGCAAGGGCGCACCCGACACCTTCGACAGCACCGGCTACGTCGCCTTGCTGCAGCGCCTGCGCGAGCAGCGCCCCGATGGCGACATCGTCTACGCCCCCGAGTTCCGCCGCGAGATCGAAGAGCCGGTGGCCGGCGCCATCGCCGTGCTGCCGACGACGCAACTCGTCATCACCGAAGGCAACTACCTGCTGCACGACGTCGGCCCCTGGGCCGGTGCGGCAGCGCTGCTCGACGAGGTCTGGTACGTGGACATCGACGACGCCCTGCGCGAAGAGCGCCTGGTGAAGCGCCATCAGCAGTTCGGCCGCAGCGCCGAAGAAGCGCGCGCCTGGGTGGCGAGCACCGACGCGCCCAATGCGCGGCTGATTGCGGCGACGCGGGTGCGCGCGCAGCACGTGCTGGCCTGGTCCTGAAAATCTTGTGGGTGCAGGGGAACGCCGGCGCTTGTCGGCGCTCGAAGCCTTGCCGGCACGGGACGCCGGTTAGCATTTGCCGCTCCATGCAGACCATGCCTCTCACTTCAAAATTTTCTTTCGTCCGCGCCCCGGCTTTGCTGCTGGGCCTGGTCTCTGCTCTGTTGCTCGCCGGCTGCGGCACCAGTTCGCGACGCGTCACCTACGAGCCCGAAGCCTTCGGCTCGACCACCACCCACACCCGCAACTACGAGGCCACCGAGGCCCAGACCTGCGAGGCCGCGCGCCGCGCGCTGCTGAGCCAGGGCTACATGATCACCGCGGCCAATGCCGATCTGGTGACCGGGCGCAAGAGCTTTCAGCCGGCCGCCGAGGTGCATGTGGAGGTCGAGTTCCGCATCGTCTGCGCGCTGGAGAGCACCCGCGGCGGCAAGTCGACCAAGAGCACCGTGGCCTTTGCCACCGCGCTGCAGGACCGCTACGGCATCAAGAAGGTCAACAACTCCGCCAGCGTGGGCGTGGGCGCGATCGGCTCGCTGTCGCTGCCGTTCTCCGCCAGCGACGACGCCATGGTGAAGGTGGCCAGCGAAACGCTGACCGACGAGCGCTTCTACGACCGCTTCTTTGCGCTGCTCGACCGTTTCCTCGATGGACCGGACGGGGAGGGCGAAGCCGAGGCGCCCGCCGAAGTGCCGGCCGGCGCACCGGCCGCCAGGGCGCCCGCCGCAACCACGTCGCCCGCTGCGCCGCCTGCGGCCGCACCGGTCATGACCTTTCCGGTGACTTCCTCGCCGAGCCGGGGTTAACGAGCCGGGGTTGAGCGCGGCGCTCAACGCACCAGCGTCGACTTGCCGAACAGGCTCTCGATGAGTTCCACCGCCACCTCGGCCGTCTGGTTGCGTACGTCCAGCGCCGGGTTCAGTTCCACCACGTCGACCGAACCCAGGCGCCCGGTGTCGGAGATCATTTCCATGCACAGCTGCATCTCGCGGTAGGTCGGCCCGCCGCGCACGCCGGTGCCCACGCCGGGCGCAATGTTTGGGTCGAGGCAGTCGAGGTCGAAGCTCACATGCAGGTGCGTGTCTTCGTCCACGTCCTGCAGCGCCTCGGTCATGGTGGTGCGCATGCCGTGCTCGTCGATGTGGCGCATGTCGAACACGGTCAGGCCCAGCGTGCGAATGGCTTCCTTCTCGTCGCTGTCCACGCTGCGGATGCCGATGAAGCGAATGGCGTCGCTGCGCAGCGCGGCGCGCTCGCCGCTCCAGCCCGTGAGCACGGCCGGCCCATGGCCCAAAAGGCACGACACGGGCATGCCGTGCAGGTTGCCGCTGGGGCTCGTGGTTTCGGTGTTGACGTCGGAGTGCGCGTCCAGCCACAGCACGCGCAGCTTCTTGCCGCGCTGGCGGGCATGCCAGGCCGCCGCGCTGATCGAGCCGATGGCCAGGCAGTGGTCGCCGCCCAGCATCACCGGCACGTGGCCGGCGCCCAGAGCACTGTCGACGCTCGCGTACACCGAGCGGTTCCACGCGATCACCTCGTCCAGGTGGCGCAGCCCGTTGGCCGGCGGCGCCCAGGGGGTGGCGGGGCCCGCGAGGTTGCCGCGGTCGACCACGGCAAAGCCCTGGTGCACCAGCGCCTCCGCCAGGCCCGCCACGCGCAGCGCGTCGGGCCCCATGCCGGCGCCGCGCACGCTGGCGCCGATGTCGGTCGGCGCGCCGATCAGTTCGAGAGTCACGTTGGCGTTGCTCATTTCAGTTCCTCAGGTGATGCCACAGGTAGGCATAGCCCAGCGCGTCCATGAAGGCGGACTCCTTGTTGTCCGTGGCCGCGCTGTGGCCGCCTTCCATGTTCTCGTAGAAGCGGCTCTCATGGCCCAGCGCCACCATCTTCGCGTGCATCTTGCGCGCATGCACCGGGCCCACGCGGTCGTCGCGCGTGGAGGTGGTGAACAGGGCCGGCGGGTAGCTCTGGCCCGCCCTGGCGTTCTCGTAGGGAGAGAAGGTCTTGATGAACTCCCATTCGTCGGGCTGCTCGGGGTCGCCGTATTCCGCGATCCACGAGGCGCCGGCCGACAGCTGCGTGTAGCGGCGCATGTCGAGCAGCGCCACCTCGCTCACGATGGCGCCGTACAGCTGCGGGTACAGCGTGAGCATGTTGCCCATCAGCAGGCCGCCGTTGCTGCCGCCCATGGCGCCCAGGTGCGCGGGCGAGGTGATGTTGCGCGCAATGAGGTCTTGCGACACGGCCGCGAAGTCCTCGCAGGTGCGCAGCCGGTTCTCCTGCAGCGCGGCCTGGTGCCAGCGCGGGCCGTACTCGCCGCCGCCGCGGATGTTGGCAATGACGTACACGCCGCCCTGCTCCAGCCACGCACGGCCGATGCTGCCGCTGTAGCTGGGCTGCAGCGAGATCTCGAAGCCGCCGTAGGCGTACTGCAGCGTCGGGTTCTTGCCGTTGGCCTGCAGGTCCTTGGCGGCAATCTCGAAGTAGGGCACGCGGGTGCCGTCCTTCGAGCTGACGAAGTGCTGGCTCACCCGGTAGCGCGACGCATCGAAGAAGGCGGGGCTGTCTTTCAGCACCTGCGGCTCGCCCTGGCCGATGGTGCCGATGTACAGCGTGGTCGGCTGCAGAAAGCCGCTCACGGTCAAAAAGTAGTCGTCGTTCTCGTCCTCGTCGATGCCGCCCGCCGCAATGGTCGAGAGCGCCGGTGCGCCGCCCAGGCTTTCGCGCTTCCACGGGCCCTTGCCGTCCGCGGGCGGCGTGAGCACCTCCAGCCGGTTCACCACGTCGTGCATCACGTTGACGATCAGGTGGTGGCGCGTCCATGAATGGCTGTCCAGCGCGGTGGTGTCGTCGGGCTCGAACAGCACGGTGAGTTCGCGCTTGCCCGCCATGTAGTCGTCGAACCTGGTGGCCAGCAGCGAGCCCGAGCGGTAGGTGGCGCCGCCCACGGTCCAGTCGGTGCGCGGCTCTATCAGCATCCACTCGCGCGTGATCTCGGCCAGCGAGTCGTCGGGCACGTCGATCTTGGCGAGCGTGCCGTCGACGCCGCGCAGCCAGGTCTCGCTTTCGTAGAAGTCCATCTGGCGCGAAACGAAGTCGCGCTCGAAGCCGGGTGTGTTGTCGCGGTAGGCGCCCACGGACATGTCCTCGTGCAGGCCTTCGTACACGGTCACCGCGCTGGCCAGCGGCGTGCCACGCTGCCACTGCTTCACGATGCGCGGGTAGCTGGAGCTGGTCATGGAGCCGGGGCCGAAGTCGGTGGCCACGTAGAGGTGGTCGATGTCTTTCCAGCCCACGTGGTTCTTGGCTTCGGGCAGCGTGAAGCCGCCTTCGACGAAGCGGCCCGTTTCCAGGTCGAACTCGCGCACCACGTCGGCATCGGCGCCGCCGCGCGACAGCGAGACGAGGCAGCGCTTGTAGTCGGGGTCGAGGCAATCGGCACCGTGCCAGACCCAGTTTTCCTTGTCGGCGGCGGCCAGCGCGTCGAGGTCGAGCACGGTTTCCCAGGCGGGCTGCGGCTTGCGGTATTCGTCCAGCGTGGTGCGGCGCCACAGGCCCTTCGGATGGTCCTTGTCGCGCCAGAAGTTGTAGAAGCGCGCGCCAATCTTGCGCACCATCGGAATGCGATCGTTCGAGTCGAGCACCTCCAGAATGCCCTGCTGGAGCGCCTCGAACGTGGGTGACTGCGCATACGCCTGCACGGTGAGCGCGTTCTGCTCGCGCGCCCATGCGAGCTGCTTGTCGCCGTCGATGTCTTCGAGCCAGAGATGGTCGTCCTGGGGCTGCTGCGGGGGGAGGCTGGATGTCATGGGCTCAGTGTACGGAGCCTGTGTGAAAGAAGGCCTGAACAAGGCCCTGCGTCGGGTTGCTCCGGGCAAACCCGTGTCTTTCAGGTGCCTTGCCCCCGGTGGAAACACTGAAGAACACGGGGCCCACGAACGCGATGCCCGCGCTATCCTGCCCCACGGCGCATGCCCCACCTAGGAGACACGACACATGAAACACCTGAGCGGTCTTGATGCCACCTTCCTGCACCTGGAAACGCCGGAGATGCCCATGCACGTGGGCTCCCTGAACGTGCTCGACCTGCCCAAGGGCTACAAGGGCGACTTCTACGAAGACGCCAAGAGTTTCATGGCCAGCCGCATTCACCTGGCCGACGTGTTCACGCGCAAGCTCGCGCTGATGCCCTTCGACATGTCCAACCCGGTGTGGGTGGACGACGAGGACATCGACCTCGACTACCACGTGCGCCACATCACGCTGCCCAAGCCCGGCACCAACCGGCAGTTGCAGCAGTACGTGGCGCGGCTGCATTCCACGCTCATCGACCGCAGCCGCCCGATGTGGGAGTTCTTCATCATCGACGGCCTGCAGAGCGGCCAGGTGGCGCTCTACACCAAGGTGCACCACGCGGGCATCGACGGGCAGGCCGGCGTGGAACTGGGCAAGGCCATCTTCGACCTCGAGGCCACGGGCCGCGTGGTGAAGCCGCCGCGCTCGCGACCGCGCGGCAACGGCTACCAGCTGGGCATGGCCGAGCTGGCCACCGCGGCGCTGCGCAACACGGCGCAGCAGTACGTGAAGCTCTTCAAGATGGCGCCGGCCATTGCGCGCGCCATCGGCGGGCTGGCCAGGCCCGACGAAAAGGCGGCCGACAAGAGCACAGTGGCCGCGCCCAAGAAGTTCAACCTCTTCGCGCCGCGCACCTCGCTCAACGTGTCGATCACCAACCAGCGCACCTTTGCCGGGCGCACCATCTCGCTGGCCGAGACCAAGTACCTTGCCAAGCATTTCGGCGTGTCGCTCAACGACGTGGTGCTGGCCACGGTGGCCGGCGCGCTGCGCCACTACCTGGCCGACAACAACGAGCTGCCGGCCAAGCCGCTGGTGGCCGGCGTGCCGGTGAGCCTGCGCGAGGCGGGCGACCAGACCGCCAACAACCAGGCCAGCATGATTCTGGTGAGCCTGGCCACCGACATCACCGACCCGGTGCAGCGGCTGAAGGCGATCAACGCATCGTCGAACTCATCCAAGTCGACCATGAACCGCTTCAAGGCGGTGGTGCTGGACGACTTTCCGACCTTTGCCGCGCCGTGGCTGGTGTCGGGCATCGCGTCGATGGTGGGGCGCTCGGGCCTGGTCAACCTGCTGCCGCCGGCGGCCAACGTGGCCATCTCCAACGTGGCGGGCGCGCCGTTCCCCATGTACTTTGCGGGCGCGCTGGTCACCTGCTACTACCCGGTGTCGATCGCCAGCCACGGCACCGCCCTCAACGTGACGGTGCAGAGCTACAACGGCCGCATGGACTACGGCCTGATCGCGTGCCGGCGCGCCGTGCCCGACATCACCGAGATCGGCGACTACATGCTGGCCGAGCACAAGCTGCTGATGGAACTGGCGCAGAAGCACCCGTCCGCCGCTGGTGCGGCGCCAGCGCCGGTGCCGCCGAAGACCGTGGAAGAGCCGGTGGACGACGAGCAACCCGTGGCCGCCGTGGCGGTGAAAAGAAAGCCTGCTGCGCGCAAGACGGCGCCGGTGAAGGTTGCAGCAAGGAAGGCTGCGGTGAAGGCGGTGGTGAAGGCGCCAGTGAAGGCCCCGGTGAAAGCGGCAGTCAAACAGGCAGCGAAGGCTCCGGCCAAAGTTGCGGTCAAGGCCCCGGTCAAGGCTGCGGCGAAGAAGACCCCCGCCAAGGCCGCACCCAAGTCGCCAGCCCGCAAGGCCGCACCGGCCGCGCCTGCCCAGCGTTCGCGCGCGGCACGGGCTTCCGCGGCATGAGCGGCACGAGCGGCGCGTGCGCCCGGCCCGCAGAAAATTGGGGCAGTTGGACTAGTTTTCCAACCGTTCTAGCTTTCCCAGCCTAGGCCCCGCGGAAGAAGATAGGCCCATCGCGATCGACAGACACCCGTTTCCTTCGCGAGCCCATCCACTTCAAGGAAATCACCATGTCCACGCAAACCACCATCGCCTCCGCAGCCGTTCACGTCGTTGGCCAATACAACGACGCGGGCAAGACCCTGGTCGGCGCCTACCGCACCGGCGTGCACCGCCTGCTGGGCGGCGCCGCTTCGCGCTACAGCAACTTTCTGGGCAGCCGCCAGATTCCGCTGGTGAGCGAACAGGTGAAGGCCAACCTGATTGGCGCGCAGGAAAAGATCAACGGTTTTCTCGCCAACCGCCTGGACATCGACACCAGCCGCATCGTGTCCGTGATGGACCGCATGGCCGCCGGCACCACCACCGGCATCGAGTCGGTGGCCGGCCGCGTGGCACGTGTCGAATCGCCGATGGCCACCAAGGTGATCAACGCCCTGGGCGCGCTGAACCAGCCGATCGCCACCGTCTCGGTGCAGATTGCCGACAAGATCGCTGCCGGCACCAAGCAGATCGAAGCCCGTGTGAGCGGCGCCGAAGAAGCCAAGCCGGTTCGCACGGTGAAGGCCAAGGCCGCTGCAGCCGTCAAGAAGCCGGTTCGCCGCGCTGCCGCCCGCAAGGCGGCCTGACCCGCAGGGCGCCCCAGGGCGCTCTTTTTGATTTTTCCGGTACCTGGAGCACTGCATGGCGACCCGTTCTGACGAAACTGCAAAGTTGAAGAAGAGGGCGGCGCCCGCCAAGGCGGCACGCAAGACGCCCGCAGCGAAGAAGGCCGCGCCCCGCAAGGCCGCCCCCGCCGCAAAAAAGGCGACGCAACCCGGCAAGGCCGAAGGCCTGCTGCGCGCCGGCCTGAAGGCGCTGGACACCGTGCGCCACGACGTCGCCAAGCGCCAGGCCAATGTCATCGAAGGGCTGCTCGGCATCCGCCAGGGCAAGGTGCCCAGCCTGGACAGCTTTGGCATCCGCAAGTTCGAGGACGTGTTCGACCAGCGCGTGGCCACCGCCCTGGAGCGCCTGGGCATGCCCCCCGCGCAGGAGGTGCAGGGGCTGCGAGACGAGGTTGCACGGCTGCGCGAGCGCGTGGCGCAGCTCGAAGGCACGCATGCCACACAAGCCACACAAGCCACAAGAGCCACGCAAGGCATCCAAAGCTCCCAAGGCACCGGCACGGCGGCCCCCCGCGGCCGCGCCAAGCGCTGAGCGACAACGCAAGCCGTTGTGGCCAGTTCCAACACCACGCGCGACCGCATCCTGCAGGCCAGCCTCGCGCTGTTCAATGCGCAAGGCCTGGCGGCCGTGTCGACTCACAAGATCGCGGCCGAGCTGGGCATCAGCCCGGGCAACCTGCACTACCACTTCAAGGCCAAGCAGCTGATCGTCGAGTGGCTTTTCCGGCGCTTCGAGCAGCGGCTGGAAGCGCTGAACGGCTCGTCGGCCTCCATTGCCGCCATCGACGACCTGTGGCTGGCGCTGCACCTGCGCTTCGAGGCCATCGACGCGTACCGCTTCATCTACCGCGACATGGCCTTCCTGGCCAGCGAATACCCCGCACTGGGCCAGCGCGCGCAGGCCCTCACCGCGCAGAACCTGCTGGCCGCGCAAACGCTGTGCGAAGGGCTGGTGGCGTCCGGCGTGATCGAGACCAGCGCGGAGCAGGCGCGCATCCTGGCGCTGCAGATGGTGTTCACCACCACCTGCTGGCTGTCGTTCGAGCGGCTCGTGCCGAGGCGCGACGCGCTGGCGCAGGCTGACCCCGGTCTGGCGGCCTTCTATACGCTCACCCTTGTGTCGCCGTATGTTTCCAGCGAATCGAGGGCTTACCTCGATTACCTGAGGGGCAAATACCTCGGATAAATGACGACGTTGTCCGACGGGGCATTGGCTGCCACAGCCCCAAGTTTGCAATGAAGAAGATAAAAACCGACCAGGAGCCAACCACCATGACGATCGCCACCCACGCCAAGGACACCATCGCGCCACCGTCTCGCCTGCTGCTGCTGGCCGAAGCTCGCGCGCTCTGGGAAACGGGCGCCGGCATCGCCATGTGGCCGCTGCTGCAGCTCACGCCGCGCGGCGACGGGCACCCGGTGCTGGTGCTGCCCGGTCTGGTGGCCGGCGACGGCTCCACGCTGCTGCTGCGCCGCTATCTGTGCAGCCGCGGTTACGACGCGCACGGTTGGGGCCTGGGCCGCAACCTGGGTCCGCGCGAGGGCGTGGAAGACGGCATGGTCGAGCTGCTGAAGACGCTGCACGACAAGAACGGCGAGAAGGTCAGCGTCATCGGCTGGAGCCTGGGCGGCGTGTATGCGCGGCTGCTGGCGTCGTCGTATGCGCCGATGATCCGCAACGTCATCACGCTGGGCAGCCCGTTCTCCGGCAGCCCGCGCGCCACCAACGCATGGCGTGTGTACGAAGGCGTGAGCGGGCAGAGCGCGCACGACCCGCGCCGCATGAAGTTCGTGCAGCCCACGCCGCCGGTGCCGACCACCTCCATCTTCAGCCGCACCGACGGCGTGGTGGCGTGGCGCTGCAGCATCGAGAAGACCGGCCCGCAATCGGAGAACATCGAGGTGGTGGCAAGCCACCTGGGCCTGGGCGGGCACCCCGCCGTGCTTTATGCGGTGGCCGACCGGCTCGCGCAAGCCGAAGGGCAGTGGAAGCCGTTCAATCGTGGATTGCTGGGACCGCTGGTCTATCCGGACCCTGACCGCGACATGTGATCGGCTTGACCCGCACCCACAACGAAAGAAGCCGGCAACCGCCGGCTTTTTTTTCAGCTGCTCGCCCACACGTCGAGCACGTAGCGCTGGTCGGCGATCATTTTGTTTATCCACGCGGTGCTGTCGTGCCCGTGTTCACGCGCCAGGTCGCTCAGCGTGCGACGCACATCGGGCTCCATGCGCGAGCCGTCGCCGCACACGTACACCACGGCGCCGGCCTCCAGCAGCTTCCACACCTCGGCGGCCTGCTCGCGGATCAGGTCCTGCACATACACCTTGCGCTCGCCCGCGCGCGAGAACGCGGTGTGCAGCTTCATCACGCCACGGTGCGCCCAGGCCTGCAGTTCGTCGGCGTAGATGAAGTCTTGCTCCGGGTGGCGGCAGCCGAAGAACAGCAACGCCTCGCCGATGGCCTGGCCTGCCTCCACCTGCGCCGCGCGCTCCTGCAGGAACCCCCGAAACGGCGCCAGGCCCGTGCCCGGCCCGACCATGATCAGCGGGCGGCCCGCGTCGTCCGGCAGCCGGAAGCCTTCTGCCGTGGTCTCGCGCACCACGCCGTGCACCGTGTCGCCCGCCTCGGCGCGCGCCAGAAAGTTGGAGCACACGCCCTCGAACGTGCCGATGCCCGATTTGGCCGGCCCGCTCACCACGCCCACCGTCACGCTGCACTTGCCCGGCGTCATGGTCGGTGAGGAAGAGATCGAGTAGTAGCGCGGCGACAGCGGTGACAGCATTTCCAGGAACACGGCGAACGGCACCTGGCAGGCGGGGAATTCTTCCAGCAGGTCGAGCACCGACTTGCGCTTGTGCAGCACCTCGGCCTTGTACCTGGCTTGCGAGGCCTCGTCACTGCCCGACAGCGCCGCGAGCTTGGGCTTGGTGAACGGGCATTCGGTGTACGCCGCGAGCGTGGCGATTTCCTTGCGCGTGGCCACGTCCTGCAGCTCGACGTAGTCGCCCAGCAGGCGGTCGACCGCAATCACCTGTTCCACTGGCAGCGCCGCCTTGCGCCCCGCGCCCGCATGCAGTCGCACATGGGCCGCGCGGTCGAAGCCGAAGCGCGCCATCGCACGCTCGACCTGCCTCGGGCTGTTGCGCGGCACCACGCTCAGGTGATCGCCGGCGCGGTAGATCAGGCCCTCGGGCAGCATCAGCTCCACATGGCGCGTGGAGCGGCCGGCTTCTTCATCGTTTCCCGCTTGCAGCTCGCGGTTCTCGATGACCCGCAGCGCCACCGCGCCCAGCGCATCGACGATCGCGTTCTTCTGCGGCGGCGGCAGTTCTTCCAGCGTGTAGAGCGGCTCGCTTTGCGTGGGCGTGTCGGCGCCGGTCTTGATGTCGAAGGCCTTCACCAGCTCGGGCCAGAGCGCGTCGCTCCAGTCCTGAAAGGAGCCGTCCATGTCCTCGCGTGCATCGCCTTCGCCGCGCGTGTGCACGCGCGTGGCGCCCAGTGCTTCTAGCCGCTCGTCGATGCGCCGGGGCACCGCCTGGTAGGTGGCGGCCCAGTCGGTGTTGCCGCAGCCGAACACGCTGAAGCGCACGCCGTTGAGCGCGTCGTCGGCCTTGTCGAGCCAGCGATGGAACTGCGCCGCGTTGTCCGGCGCCACGCCGTTGTAAGAGGCGCACACGATGGCCACCGCGCCGTTGGCCGGCAGCCGCTCGGCGTAGTCGTCCAGCGAGGCCAGTTGCACGGAGAAGCCGCGCATTTCACCGGCCTGCGCCAACTGCCGCGCCAGGTCTTCGGCCGTGCCCAGGTTGGAGCCCTGCAGCACCAGCAGCGAGGTGCCGTGGCGCGCGGCCTGCGGCTTGCGCTGCGCGGTGGGCATCGGCTGCACGGGCGCAGCGGCGGCGTCGGTCATGTTGCCGCGGGGGCGCGTGGCCGGGTCGCGCAGCAGCGCCTTGATCTTCAAGCCCTCGGGCTTGATGGTGAGCGCCTCCTTGATCTTCAGCTGGTAGCCCGTGTGGTCCACCAGGTTGAAGCGCTGCAGGATCATGCCCAGCGTGAGCACCGCCTCCTGCAGCGCAAACTGCCGCCCGATGCAGGCGCGCTGTCCGTTGCCGAAGGGCTTGAAGGCGTTCACCGGCCGCTCGCGCTCGGCCTCGCGCGTGAAGTTGTCGGGGTTGAACTGGTCGGCGTTCTCGCCCCAGATGCCCTTGTCTCGATGCAGCGCCAGCGCATGCATGATGACCATGTTGTTCTTCTTGATCGTGTACTGCCCGCCGATGGTCGTGTCTTCCTTGGCGCGCATCGAAATGGCCGGCGCGGTGGGAAACATGCGCAGCGACTCCTTCAGCACCTGCATCACGTACTGCAGCCGGTTGACCTGCGCGTAGGTGGGCTTTTGCGTGGTGTCGGGGCCGAACACGTTGTCGACCTCGGCCTGTGCCTTGGCCAGCGCCTCGGGGTTGTTCAGCAGGAAGTAGATGGCGAACGAGAGCAGTCCGCTGGTGGTCTCGTGCCCCGCGATGAGGAATTCGATGCACTCGTCGCGGATCATCTTGTCGGTGAGTTGCTCGCCGCTCTTCTTGTCCACGCCCGCGATCATGTAGCTCAGCAGGTCGGGCTTGGTGGCAATGTCGGCACCGCTCGCGCGCCGCTCCGCGATGATGTCTTCCACCATCTTGTGCATGTAGCGGATGTCCTTGCGCTGCTGCGCCAGCTCTTTCTTCAGCATGAACTCTTCGAGCGGCAGGCCGCGGCGGTTCTGCACCGTTTCCAGTGTGCGCACCATGGCGTCGACGAAGGGGTGAAAGCCTTCGCGGTAGAACGAGTTGAAGCGGTAGCCAAAGCCGCACAGGCCGATGGTGTCGAGCGTGAGCGCGGTCATGTCGCGCACCACGTCCACCTCTTCGTCGAAGTTGAGCCGCTCCCACTTGGTGACCAGCTGGCCCGCGATGTCCAGCATCATCGGGTGGTAGGCCTGCATGGCGCGCTGGCTGAAGTTGGCCAGCAAAATGTTGTGCGGCTTCGACCAGGTTTCTTCGTGCGTGTCGGAGGTGAACAGGCCGTGCGAGGCGGCGCGCAGCCGGCGCAGTGCGCCGCGTGTGCTCTTGTCGAAGCGCGGTTCTTCGCACAGCTCGTCGACCAGCGCCGGCGAGGACACCACGATCACGGGCATGCCCGGCATGTCGAGCCAGTAGATGCCCCCGAGTTCTTTCGCGATCTTCCACATGTCGAGCACGGGGGAGTCGGACCCGATGGACAGCAGGTTGCCGACGAAGGGTTTCTTCGCCGGATGCGGAATCGGGTAGAGCGAGTTTTTGCCTGCCATGGGGTGTTGTGCCTCTTTGGGATGGACCCGCTTCGGATGTCCGGGGTGGAACAACCGGAGTATCCAGATGGCACGGCAGTGGGCAGGGCGGGGATTCCCTTAGCTTTCTTGGCGGGGTCGTTTGTTCAGGGCGATGTTCAGGGGCGACGTTCAGGGCGCGCTCAGGAGGGCGGGGTGCCTTGCTCCGCGAATGTCCCCCGCTTCGCTCCTCCTTTATTTCGCTGCGCAAGGCACCCCACCCTCCTGAGCGTTATTCGGAGCGGTGGTTGATCGCGCGATCACCGCAGAGCGTGCCCAGGTGCACAGGGCGTCGGGTGCTCCCCGCAGCGAAATAAAGGAGGAGGGGCGCAGCCCCGGGGGACATTCGCGGAGGGGAGTACCCGGCGGCCTGTGCACGCGCCCTGAACAACAGCGCCTTGAACAACAGCCAAGAACTCAGGGCCGAACCATCTTGCAATCCGTACCCTGCGCCAGTTCGTTGCCCGTGTACACAGCATCGGTACGAAAGCCGTAGTTGGTGCCCTCCCAGCCGACCTTCACCGTCTTGCCGTCCACCGGCGCAATGGTGTTCACCACCTGCGGCAACAGCAGCTGATGGTCTTCACCGCGCATGCGCACCGGCCCCACCACCGAGTCGAAAGTCAGGTCCTCGAGCGCCCGCGCCACCTTGATCGTGTCGACACTGCCCGCCTTGTTGATGGCCGCCGCCAACAGACGCGGCGTCATGTCGATGCGCGGCGCCAGAAAGTCCTTGCCCGTCTTGGCCTTGTAGGCCTTCGCCAGTGCGTCCACCTTCGGCGTGTCCGCCTCGCCCGGATGCCACTCCGCCACCCACGTCAACTCACCCAGCTTGGCCTGCGACACCGCGGTGACCGTGCCCGGGATCGACCCCGCGCTGTGGTTGAAATAACGCAGCTTGTAACCCGCATCCCCCGCGGCCTTCAACAGCAGCGTCATGTCCTGACCCCAGTTGCCGGTAATGACCGAGTCCGCGCCGCTCTGCTTGATGTTGGCCACGTAAGGCGCGAAGTCTTTCACGCGGCCGATCGGGTGCAGCGCCTCGCCCACGAACTGAATGTCGGGGCGCGCCAGGCCCACCAGTTGACGGCCATAGCTCGCCCACTGCTTGCCGTGCGCATAGTCCTGGTTCAGCAGGTAGACCTTCTTCACGTCCGGCGTCTTCTTGATGTAGTTGGCCAGCGCCTTCATCTTCATCGCCGTGTTCGCCTCCGTCTGAAAGTGCCAGAAGCTGCAGGCCTTGCCCGTCATCTCCGGGTCGATCGACGAATGGTTCAGCACCATCAGCTCCTTGCCCGGGTTGCGCTGGTTCCATCGCGCCACCGACTGCACCAGCGCCGTGACCACCGACGAGCCCGAGCCGCCCGTCACGATGGCCTTCGCACCCTGGTCGATGGCCGCCTGCAGCGCACTCTGGCTCTCCTGCGCCGAGAGCTTGCTGTCGAACTGCAGCAACTGCAGCTTGGTGCCGCCGAGCACACCACCCTTGGCGTTGATGTCCTCGATGGCGTACTGCGTGTGCATGAGCATCAGCTCGCCCACGTTGGCGAACGGGCCCGACAGCGGATCGATGTAGGCGATCTTGTAGGTCTGCTGCGGGGCTTGGGCTTGTGCTTGTGCTTGCGCATGCGCCGCGCCCGCGATGCAAAGCAAAGAGGCAAGGGCTGTCCGCGCCCATCGGGCCGATGGCGCTGTCTTGAACTTCATGGGGTGTCTCCAGGGATGGTTGTCAGGTCTTCGCTTGCAGGCCGATCACGCGGCTGGCGAGCTTTGTCAGTTCGGCCACCACCTCGTCGGGCGACAGCCGTCCGCCCGGGCGGTACCAGCTGTACAGAAAGCCCGGCAGGCTGCAGGCCGCCAGCGCGGTGATCTTGGTCTCGGCAAAGTCGAGGTCGCCGTCGCGCCGCGCCTCTTCGAGCAGCGGGCACAGCAGCTCGTAGAAGTGGTGCGCCAGCTTCTTCTGCGCCGCCAGGTATTCGGGGCGGTATACCTGCGGCTCCCGGTACGGGAAGAAGGCGCAGGGGTGGTGCGTGATGGTCGCGCGAATCAGTCCCTCGATGCCCTGGAGCACCTTCTCGCTGGCGCGGCGCGGGTCGGTGGCCGCGAAGTCGAGCGCGGTGAAGCAGTCGACCGCGGGGCGCCATGAGAGCGTTTCGAAGATCTCCTGCTTGTCCCGGAAGTAGTAGTACACGAAGGGCTTGGTGACGCCCAGCGCGCGCACGATCTGCGCCATGGTGGTGTTGGCATAGCCCTGGGCCGCAAAGAGCTGCGCGGCCGCCTGCAGGATGCGCTCGCGTTGCACGTCGGTGCTTTGCGTGGCTGCGCGCTGGCGGCCGGTGCCTTGCGGCAGATGTGGAAGGTGCGGCTGCGCCGTGGTGTCGCTCTGTTCGCCAGAGGGTTTGTGCCGTGTCGCGGAAGTTATACCCATGGGTAGGATTGTTCGTGCACCATGAAGCATTGGCAAGCGCCCGCCCTGCGCGGGCGGCTATCGATAACCCTGAGAAAGTGACGCCATGGAGACAAACGAGCCCGCCGTGCCTAACTTGCGTGAACTGCCCCATCGCCCGGAGCAGCCGCTGCACGAGTACCTGCGCACCCATGCGCGCGAGCGCGGCGACAGCGCCGCCTGCATCTGGTACGGCCACGCGATGAGCTGGGCCGAGCTCGACCGCGCCAGCGACGCCTTCGCCGCGCGGCTGCAGGCGCTGGGCGTGGCCAAGGGCGAGCCCGTGGTGCTGTTCCTGAACAACTGCCCGCAGTACCTGGTGGCGCACTTCGGCATCCAGAAGATCGGCGCCATCGTCTGCCCGAGCGGGCCGCTCAACAAGGAGCACGAGCTGGCCTACCAGGTCAACGACCTGAAGGCCCGCGTGATCGTGGCGGCCGCATCTCTGCTGCCGGTGGTACGCAAGGTGCAGCCGGAGAGCGCGCTCGCGCATGTGTTCGTGGTGCACTACGCCGACTTGCTGCCCACGCAGCCCTCGCCCACGCAGTCGTCGATCGACCTGCCCGCCGAACTCGCCGCGGAGCGCGATGCAGAACGTGCCGTGGCAGACGGCTGCGAAGACTTTCTCGCGGTGATGCAGTCGAACGCCAGGCCGCTGCCCGTGGCCATCGGCATGGACGACATCGCGCTCATGACCTACACCTCGGGCACCACCGGCCTGCCCAAGGGCGCGATGCTGAGCTACGGCAACGCGCTCTTCAAGACGCGCGCAGCAGCCGACTGCAACGGCGTGGGCTCCTCTGACGTGCTGCTGTCCATCGCGCCGCTGTATCACATCGCCGGCATGCTGATGGGCGTGAACGTGCCCGTGTTGAGCGGTGCCACGTCGGTGCTGCTGCACCGCTTCGACCCGCGCGCTGTGCTGCAGGCCATTGCCACCTGCAAGGTGAGCTGGTGGTACAGCATCGCGCCGATGAACGTGGCCTGCATGCAGGTGAGCGACATCGCGGGCTTCGACCTGTCGAGCCTGAAGATGAACCCGGTGACCAGCTTCGGCATCACCTTCACCGAGCCGCTGGCGCAGCAATGGCGCTCGCACGCACCCAATTGCACGTCGTTCGAGGCCGCCTACGGCCTGAGCGAAACCCATACCTGCGACACCTACACGCCGCACCACGCGCCGCGCTGGGGCACGCAGGGCATTCCGGTGCCGGGCGTGACCATCCGCATCGTCGATGCCGACACCCAGGCCGACATGCCCGTGGGCGAGGTCGGCGAGATCGTGCTGACCAGCAAGGGCACTTTCAAGGGCTACTGGAACAAGCCCGAGGCCACCGCCGCCACGCTGCGCAACGGCTGGGTGCACACCGGCGACATGGGCAAGCTCGATGCCGACGGCTACCTCACGTTCATCGGCCGCTTCAAGGAAATGATCAAGGTGTCGGGCTACAGCGTGTTCCCCGAAGAGGTCGAGACCATCCTCATCAAGCACCCGGCCGTGGCGCAGGCCGCGGTCATTGCGCTGCCCGACCCCGACAAGGGCGAGGTCGTCAAGGCCTTCATCGTGCGCAAGCCCGGCGCCACGCTGGAGGCCGACGCGCTGGTGGCCTGGGCGCGCGACAACATGGCGAGCTACAAGGCGCCACGCGCCGTGAGCTTCATCGATGCATTGCCGACCACCGGCGCGGGCAAGGTGCTGCGCCGCCTGCTCAAGGACAAGGCCTGAAAGGTTCCCACCCGTGTTTTCCAAAGTTCTGATTGCCAACCGCGGCGAGATTGCCGTTCGCCTGGTGCGCGCCCTGCGCGACCTGGGCATTGCCAGCGTGGCGGTGCATGCGCGCGACGACGCGGCGGCGCTGCATGTGCAACTGGCCGACACCGCCGTCGCGCTCGATGCGACCGGCCCTTCCGCCTACCTCGACATGGCCGCGCTGATCGCGGTGGCCAAGGCACAAGGGTGCGACGCAGTGCACCCCGGCTACGGCTTTCTCAGCGAGCGTGCCGACTTCGCACAGGCCTGCGCGGACGCCGGCCTCGTCTTCATCGGCCCGACGCCCGAGCAGCTCGGCCTGTTCGGCGACAAGGCGCGCGCCCGCGCGCTGGCCGCGCAATGCGACGTGCCGGTGATGCCGGGCAGCGCGGGCGCGGTCACGCTCGCGCAGGCGCAGGCCTTCTTCGCCGAACAGCATGCGCAGGGCGCGGGCGTGATGGTCAAGGCCATCGGCGGCGGTGGCGGGCGCGGCATGCGCGCGGTGCTGAATGCCGACGAGCTGCCCGAGGCGCATGCGCGTTGCATGTCCGAAGCCAAGGCGGCCTTCGGCATCGAGGGCGTGTATGTCGAGCGGCTGATGCGCAACGCGCGGCACATCGAGGTGCAGGTGCTCGGCGACGGCCAGGCCGTGGCCAGCCTCGGCGAGCGCGAGTGCACGCTGCAGCGGCGCTTTCAGAAGCTGGTGGAAATCGCGCCCAGCCCTTCGTTGCCCGAGGCGCTGCGCGCGCAGGTCACCCAAGCTGCGCTGCGCATGGCGAAGACGGTGGGCTATCGGGGCCTTGGCACCTTCGAATTCTTGGTCGATGCGGCATCGCCCACCTTGCCCTTCGTCTTCATCGAGGCCAACCCGCGCCTGCAGGTCGAGCACACGGTGACCGAAGCGGTAACGGGGCTGGACCTGGTTCAACTGCAGATCGACGTGGCCGCAGGCCAGACGCTGAACGCGCTGGGCGTGCAGGCCGATGCCACGGCGCCCCAGCGCGGCTTTGCGGTGCAGTGGCGCATCAATGCCGAGACGCTCGACGCGCAAGGCAACGCGCGGCCTTCGGGCGGCACGCTCGCGCGCTTCGATCTGCCGAGTGGGCCCGGCGTGCGGGTCGACACGCACGGCTATGCGGGCCTGGCGCCTTCGCCGCACTACGACACGCTGCTCGCCAAGCTCGTCGTGCATTCGCCGTCGCCACGGTTCGAAGACGCGCTGCGCCGCTCGCTGCGCGCGCTGGACGAATGCCACATCGACGGCATCGCCACCAACTTGCCCTTGCTGCGCGCGATTGCGGCGCGGCCCGAGTTCGCCACGCAGGCGGTGCACACGCGCTTCGTGGAGGCGCACCTGGGCGACCTGCTCGCGGCTGCGGCGCTGCTTGAAAAGCACGGCAAGAAAGTGGTGGCCGCGCCCGCTGCGCAAGCTGCCCTTATCGACGACGATGAATCGAACGCGCTGACAGTCAAGGCTCCGATGCCCGCGCGCCTGGTGCAGTTCGAAGTCGCGGTGGGCGACGTGCTGCCCGCCGGCGCACAGCTCGGCGTGCTCGAGGCCATGAAGATGGAGCACCTGCTGCACGCCCCCGTGGCCGGCCGCGTGGTCGCATTGCTGGCCGCGCCCGGCGACTACCTCGTCGAAGGCCAGTCGCTGGTGCAGCTCGAAGCCGTCGATGCGCAAGCCGTGGAGGCCGAGGCGCGCACCGAGCACGACCTCGACGCCGTCCGCCCCGACCTGCGCAAGGTCATCGAGCGCCATGCGCCCACGCTCGACATCAACCGCAAGGCCGCCGTCGACAAGCGCCACGCGCAGGGCGGGCGCACCGCGCGCGAGAACATCGCCGACCTGTGCGACACCGCCGGCGACCCCGGCAACTTCATCGAGTACGGCGCGCTCGCCATCGCCGCGCAAACGCGCCGCCGCACGCTGGAGGACCTGATCGCCAACACGCCCGCCGACGGCATGGTCACCGGGCTGGGCAGCGTCAACGCGCGGCAGTTCGGCCCCGAGGCGTCGCGCTGCGCCTTGCTAGCCTACGACTACACCGTGCTGGCCGGCACGCAGGGCATGCGCAACCACCACAAGACCGACCGCCTGCTGGCGGTGGCGCACCAGCTCAAGCTGCCGGTGGTGCTGTTCGCCGAAGGCGGCGGCGGGCGGCCGGGCGACACCGACATGCCAATCGTCGCGGGCCTGAACAACCACACCTTCAGCCAGTTCGCTGCGCTGTCGGGCAAGGTGCCCGTGGTGGGCATCGTGCACGGGCGCTGCTTTGCGGGCAATGCCGCGCTGCTGGGCTGCGCCGACGTGATCATGGCCACCAAGGGCAGCAACATCGGCATGAGCGGGCCCGCGATGATCGAAGGCGGTGGCCTCGGCAGCTTTGCGCCCGAGCAGATCGGCCCGAGCAGCGTGCAGTCGCGCAACGGCGTGATCGACATCCTGGTGGACGACGAAGCCGCCGCCGTGGCTGCTGCCAAGCAGTACCTGTCTTACTTTCAGGGCGCGACCAAAGACTGGCAATGCGCCGACCCGCGCACGCTGCGCCACGTGGTGCCCGAGAACCGGCTGCGCGTGTACGACGTGCGCGCGGCCATGCGCGGCGTGGCAGACACCGGCTCGCTGCTGGAGCTGCGCGCGGGTTTTGGCGCGGGCATCGTCACCGCGCTGGCGCGCATCGAGGGCCGGCCGGTCGGCCTGATGGCCAACAACCCGCACCACCTGGGCGGCGCCATCGACGTGGAGGCGGCCGACAAGTCCGCGCGCTTCATGCAGCTGTGCAACGCGCACGGCCTGCCAATTGTTTCGTTGTGCGACACGCCCGGCTTCATGGTGGGCCCTGAAATAGAGGCGCAGGCGCAGGTGCGCCACGTATGCCGCATGTTCATGGTGGCCTCGCATCTGCGCGTGCCGTTCTTTGCCGTGGTGCTGCGCAAGGGCTACGGCCTGGGCGCGCAGGCCATGACGGCGGGCGGCTTCGACGCACCCGTGTTCACCGTGGCCTGGCCCACCGGCGAGTTCGGTGCGATGGGCCTCGAAGGTGCTGTGCGACTGGGTTTTCGCAAGGAACTCGCGGCCGTGCCGGAAGGCGCCGAGCGCGACGCGCTGTTCAAGCAACTGGTCGATCAGCAGTACGCGAACGGCGAGGCGATCCACATGGCGCAGACGCTGGAGATCGACGCGGTGATCGATCCGGCCGACACGCGCACCTGGCTGGTGCGGGGGCTGGAGTCGGCCACGCGCGCCCCGCAACCGGTCTCGCCCTACGTGGACACTTGGTAACCGCACGCTAGACCTCGTCACGCAAAGGACAAAGGAGCTCCCTAAACTGAGTGCCTTTGTGTGCATGAAATCGGTTTCACGTTGGCTGGCCCCTTGGCTTGATCGTTTGCGCGAAGTGGCCCTTGCGCATTGGCTTGCCGCTTTCTGCCTGGCGGCGCTGGCCTTCGGCGTGCAGGCCATCCCCAGCACCGACACGCCCAAGCAACCCGCCGACGCGCATTGGGTGGCCAGCTGGGCCGTGGCGCCGCTCGACTTCCGCGAGATGGCCGCGAGCCCGAACGGCGCGAGCTATTTACTGCCCACCGGCACCGACCTGCGCGGGCAAACGCTGCGCCAGCAGGTCGAGCTGTCGCTGGACGGGGAGCGCATTCGCATTCGCTTCTCCAACCGCTTCGGCAAGACGCCGCTGCGCATTGCCGCTGCCAGCGCGGGCCGCGGCACCGGTGCCGACGCCTTCTCGCCCACCACGCTGCGCATGCTGCGCTTCGGCGGCGCCAGCAGCCTCACCATTGCACCGGGCGCGGACGCGTGGAGCGACGGTGTCGACCTGCCCGTGCAGGCGGGGCAGACGGTGGTGGTGAGCGCCTTCTTCGATCGCGCCACGCCGTTCTCCACGGTGTCGATGCCCGAATCAGGCACCACCTGGGTGGCCGCGGGCAACGCCGTGTCGGCGCCCAAGCTGAAGAACCCCACGCCGATGGTGCTCAACCAGATCATGACCGGGCTGGACGTGCTCACCACCAAGCCCGTGCGCACCGTGGTCGCCTTCGGCGACTCCATCACCGCGGGCACCTCGGAGGGCACCTTCGGCGCCTACCCCGACATGCTGGCCACGCGCCTGCGCGACACGCAGCCCGCCGGGCAGGACGTGGCCGTGCTCAATGCCGGTATCGGCGGCAACCGCCTGCTGACCGACGGCCTGGGGCCCAGCGGGCTGTCGCGCTTCGAGCTGGACGCCTTGCGCCAGAGCAGCGTGACGCATGCGATCGTGCTGCTGGGCACCAACGACATCGGGCGCACGGTGTTCGCGCGTGTGCCGGGCGCGGAGCTGACGGCGCGCGACTGGCCGACCGCCGAGCGCATCACCCAGGGGCTGCAGCAGCTCATCAAGCAGGCGCGCGCCAAGGGCGTGAAGGTGCTGCTGGGCACGGTGCCGCCGTTCAAGAACACGCCTTACTGGAACGGTGCCAACGAGGCCCTGCGCGAGGACGTGAACCGCTGGATTCGCGGGCGCCAGGACATCGACGGCGTGGTCGATTTCGATGCCGCGCTGCGCGACCCGGCCGACCCGCAGGCGCTGAACCCGCTGTTCGATTCGGGCGACCACCTGCACCCGAACAAGGCCGGCCATGCGGCCATGGCCGCGGCTGTCGACCTGCGCGAATTGCTGGAATAGGCGCGAAACAGCTTTACACAAGACTTCGCGCCTCGCTTACAGGCGGTTCACATGGGCTGTGCAGCATGAAGGCTCCTCCAACAACACATGAGGCGACCTTCATGAAAACATTCGCATTGGCTCTTTCCATCGGCGCGGCTTCGCTTCTGTCGGTGGGTGCATTGGCTGTTCCCACCGCGGCGCAGGCGCAACCCGTGGTCACGGTGCAGGTGGCGCCGCCCCCGCCGCGCTTCGAGCGCGTGCCGCCGCCGCGCCGCGGCTATGCGTGGGCACCGGGGCACTATGAATGGCGTGGTGGCCGCCACGTGTGGATCGGCGGCAACTGGGTGCGTGCCCGTCCGGGCTATGCCTACCGCGCGCCGGAATGGCGCCAGGACGGTGGCCGCTGGCAGTACAGCGCAGGGCGCTGGGACCGTGACGGCGACGGCGTGCCAGACCGCAACGACCGCCGCCCGAACAACCCCTACCGCAACTGACGACGGGCGCGGCGAAACCCTCTCAGCGGACGCTCACGAGCTCGAGGGTTTCGCGCACATGGAAGCCGCTGGCCAGCACGCCGCCGCGCGTTTCCACCTCGAAGCGCACGACGCGGCCCAGCGCCGGTGAGAACCACACAGTGGCCTCGTAGGGGCCGTACTGGTTGCTGCTCAAGGCGCCCGAATCCGGGTAGCGCTGCGTGAAGCCGCGGTACTGGATCCGGACGACGCCGTAGTCCTTGCCGGCCACCGACAGCGTGGTGCCTTGCGTTGCCGTTGCATCGAGGTCCATGTTGACGCGCATTCCGCCGAGCACTGAGCCGTACTTCGTCTTCCAGGCCCGTTTTCCCTCGAGGTTTTCCTTGGCCCAGCCGCCGGGTGGCATGGCCGTGTCGAACTCGCCGGCGATGGGGCTTGCGACGCTGATCACTTCGCCGCCCGGTTTCTCGATCCAGCCGCCGTTGTTGAAGCTCAGTCGATCGTCCGGGGCCGTGGCCGCATCGGCGCGGTAGATCACGTTGCGGTAGGTGTTGGTGAGGCGGTCGTGCAGCCGGTATTCGATGACGCTGGGCCGTATCGGCGACGAGAGCGACGCGGTCGCGGGTTGCGCGGGCATGCGCTCGACCGCCAGCCGACCGCGCCCTGGCAGTTCGGCAATCCATGCCGCGGGCGCGGCAAGGTTGGCGGCAGCGGGTTCGGCAGGCGCCGTGGCGACCAGCCCCACCAGCCCGGCCAGTCGGCCTTGTGCATCGAACAGCCCGGCACCTTCCAGGCCCGGCTCGGGTGCCGACGCAAGCTGCAGGGCCTCGAGCTCGCCCGTCGCGCTGCGGCGCACACCGGCCAGCATGCCGATGCCCAGCGTCAGTTCCCTGCCGCGCGGCGCGCCCACGATGTAGAGCGGCATGCCGACCTGCAAGGCGCTGGCAGGCACCATGGCGATGGCCGGTGTTTGGAGGTTGGCAATGCGCAACTGGCACAGCCCGCGCTCGGTGTCCGGAAACTCCAGCGTGGCGCCGTAGCTGACGTTGTCGCGCTTCAGGGACACGGCGCTGGCCTTGGCCAGCACCTGGCAGCGCGTGACCGCGGTGCCCGGGCCGGTGGCGACCGCGCTGCCGGTGGCCAGCACCTTGCCTTGCGCATCGCTGGCCTGCACCACCCACACGCTCGGCGCGACACGGGCAAAGAGCGCGTCGGGCGCCAGCGGGGCGGTGCCTTGCGCCATGGCGGTGGATGCCGACACGGCGGCGATCAAGGCGGCAGCCAAAGCAGCAGGAAGGGTGCGCATTGCGAAGCGGCTCAGCGGAACACGACCGTGCGGTGGCCGTTCTGCAGCACGCGGTGCTCGCTGTGCCACTTCACCGCGCGGGCCAGCACCTGGCTTTCGGTGTCGCGGCCGCGGGCCGTGAGGTCTTCCACCGTGTCGGTGTGGTCGGCGCGGGCCACGTCCTGCTCGATGATCGGGCCTTCGTCCAGGTCGGCCGTCACATAGTGGGCAGTGGCGCCGATGAGCTTCACACCCCGGTCGTGCGCCTGGTAGTAGGGCTTGGCGCCCTTGAAGCTGGGCAGGAACGAGTGGTGGATGTTGATGGCACGGCCGGCCAGGTGGCGGCACATGTCGTTGCTCAATATCTGCATGTAGCGCGCCAGCACCACCAGCTCGGCGCCTTCGGCCTCGATGATTTCCAGCTCCTTTGCCTCGGCCTGCGCCTTGGTGGCGGCCGTCATGGGGATGTGATGGAACGGCACGTTGTAGCTGGCCGCCAGCTGATAGAAGTCGCGGTGGTTCGAGATGATGGCGCGCACGTCGATGGCCAGCAGGCCGCTCTTCCAGCGGAACAGCAGGTCGTTCAGGCAGTGGCCTTCCTTGCTCACCAGAATGACCGTCTTCATCGGCTGCGCCGCGGCATGCAACTGCAGGTTCATGCCGAAGCCGGCAGCGAAGGTCTTGAGCGCCTCGCGCAACGCGGCCTCACCGTGCTCCGAGCAGGCAAACCGCACCCGCATGAAGAACAGGCCGGTGCCATGGTCGTTGTACTGGGCGGCCTCTTCGATGTTGGCGCCGCGTTCGAGCAGGAAGCCCGACACGGCGTGCACGATGCCCGTGCGGTCGGGGCACGAGAGGGTCAGGATGTAGGCGGGCGCGGTGGGCGTGGGCGTAGTGGTCGTCATCAGGGGCGTCATTGTGGCAGGGGTGCCAGAATTGCGATTTTCGTCGACCCCATACCCTCAGGAGCGAGACATGGCCCAGCAAGACTTCAACATGGACAACCAGTGGTTGCCCTTCACCCCCAACCGCCATTTCAAAAAAGACCCGCGCGTCTTCGTGGCGGCCGACGGCATGGAGTTCACCACGCACGACGGCAAGAAGGTGATCGACGGCATCTCCTCGCTGTGGTGCGTGGGCGCGGGCCACAACCGCAAGCCGATCAACGAGGCCATCAAGAAGCAGCTCGACACGCTGGACTACGCCACCGCCTTTCAGGTGAGCAACGACCGCGCCTTCGAGGCGGCCGAGCGCATCGCCGCGCTGGCGCCGGGTGACCTGAACAAGGTGCTGTTCTGCAACTCCGGCTCCGAGGCCGCCGACACCTCGATGAAGGTGGCGCTGGCCTACCACCGCGCGCGCGGAGAAGGCCACCGCAACGTGTTCATCGGCCGCGAGAAGGGCTACCACGGCGTGGGCTTCGGCGGCATGTCGGTGGGCGGCATTCCGGGCAACCGCAAGGTGTTTGGCTCGGCCTTTCTGCCGCGCGTGGACCACATGCGCTTCATTCACGACCCGGTGAACCATGCCTACATTCACAACCAGGAGCCGGTGTGGGCCGAAGACCCGCTGGTGGAGCTGGAGACGCGCATCCTGCCGCTGCACGACGCGAGCAACATCGCCGCGATCATCGTGGAGCCGGTGGCCGGTTCGGCCGGCTGGTACCTGCCGCCCAAGGGCTACCTGAAGCGCCTGCGCGAGATCTGCGACAAGCACGGCATTCTGCTGATCTTCGACGAGGTGATTACCGGCTTCGGGCGCATGGGCGCCAACTTTGCGTCGGACTACTACGGCGTGGTGCCCGACATGCTCAACTTTGCCAAGTGCGTGACCAACGGCGTGATTCCGCTGGGCGGCGTGATCTGCCGCGACAAGCTGTACGACGCGATGATGAAGACCGACGCGCCCGAGCACGTGGTCGAGTTCTTTCACGGCTACACCTACTCCGGCCACCCGGTGGCCTGCGCCGCGGCCGTGGCCACGCTCGACCTGTTCAAGCAGGAGAACCTGTTCGCGCGCGCCGGCGAAATGGGCAAGGTGCTGGGCGATGCGTTTCACAGCGCGTTCAAGGGCCTGCCCAACGTGATCGGCATTCGCAGCCTGGGCCTTGCTGCGGCGGTGGAGCTTGCGCCCATCGCGGGCCTGCCGGGCAAGCGTGCCTACGACATCTTTCTGGACTGCTTCCACAAGGGCGCGCTGGTGCGGGCCGCGGGCGACGTGCTGGTGATTGCACCGCCGTACATCGTGGAAAAGTCGCACATCGACACGCTGGTGAACACGCTGGCGGATTCGATCAAGGCGCACGCCTGATCGACTGAGCGGGCCAGATTGCCGGTGATGGCCGCTGATGGCCAGTGACGGGGAGCGACGGGGAGTGACGGGGAGTGACCACCCGTTGCTCCCCGTTTTTTTGGCCTGGCCGCTCCCTTGCGCAACCCCCGCGCCGGGCCGCCGGCCACCGGATCCCGTGGCTGAAACCCCGGGGTAGACCCCCCTCAATTCCACCGTTTTTTGGGATACCTGCAGGCGGAGGCGATCCCTAGCATCCGTTCGCGAAACGTAGCACTTTGGATTTCACAGAGTGCGGTTTTTCGAAAGGAGCAGCCATGCCTCGCGTCTTTTTTCCGGCCGATGCCCCAGCGCACCGGCACCGTCCAAGCCTTCGTGCGCAACCTGGCGCGCTGGTGCTTTTGCTGGCTTGCGCCGCGCCGCTGGCGCAGGCCAACAACGCCGGCGAGAACGCGGCTTGGCAGTTTCAGTCGAGCGCCGACAAGGTCAACCAGGCCGCGGTGCAGGACATGATCCGCAAGCAGAAAAGCGGCTACTACGCGGCCCCGGTCTACAACACGACCATCGGGCGCCAGTACAACTGCAACGTCTCCGCCACCTCGACCGGCAACGACGGCAACAACAGCACGGTGGCCAACTCGCCTTCCAACGCCGGCGCGCGTTCGGATGCCTCGGGCAACGACGCACGCACCGCCGTGGGCACGCTCGGCGGCGCCACGGTGGGCACCTCGCAAGCCAACTCGGGCGCGGTGGGTTCGGCCGTGGTCGGCGGCACCAGCACGCAGGTGCAGGGCGCGGCCAACCAGGCGCTGAACTCCACGCAAGGCAACGCCGGCGCGCAGACCGCCAGCGTGGGCGGCAGTGCGGCATGCGCGTTCGGCGTGCTCAATTGAACAGGGCACGCACCATGCACAACCCACGTCCCTTCCAGCGCGAACTTGCGCGCGAACTTCCTTGCGAACTTGCGCGCGATCGCTCCAGGTCTCTTGCGCGGCTCGCCATGGCCGCGGCAGCCACCGCGGTGCTGGCCGGTTGCGTCGCCGCGCCGCAGCAACGCTTCGCGCCCGGTGAAGCACCGGTGGTGCTCGGCCCGGCGGTGCGCGACAACGTGACGCCCATGGAGGCGGTGCTCGCCTGCTACGCCGACCACATCGCGGCCACGCGCCGCCCGCCCGTCGTCATCGGCGTGGGCGACGTGAAGGACTACACGGGCAAGTACAGCATCAACGAGGGCAACGCCATCACGCAGGGCGGGGCGCTCATGGTGTATTCGGCCCTGGGCAAGCTGGGCGGCGCGGTGAGCATCGCCGAGCGCTTCGACCCGGTGATCGCCGAGCGCGAGCTCGCGTATGCCGACCGCCGCCAGCTCGGCGACGGCCGCGCGCACCAGCTCGGCGGGCCGAACGGTGGGCAGAGCGTGCCGTGGTTGCCGTACTTCGGCGGCACCATCAACAAGTCCGACTACTTCATCGTGGGCGGCATCACCGAGCTCAACTACAACATCAACTCCGGCGGCGCGGAGTTCGCGGTGAACCAGGTGGGCGTGAAGGCGCGCACCTTCAGCCAGTCGGTGAGCGTGGACCTGCGCATCGTCGACACCAAGACGCTGATGGTGGTGCGCACGGTGAGCCTCACCAAGCAGTTCAACGGCTACGAAGTGGGGCTGAACGTGTTCCGCTTCTTCGGCAGCAAGCTGTACGACGTGGACATCGGCGCCAAGGGCCAGGAGCCGGTGCAGATGGGCGTGCGCGCCGCGCTGGAAGAGGGCGTGGTGCGGCTCATGGCCGCCGTCACGCAGGTCGACCAGCGGCCCTGCATGGCCATGCGCCCGGGCAGCGGCGAGCCCATTGCGCTGGTGCCCGCCGAGCAGCTGCGCAAGGTCGACAACCCGGTGGACGCCACCGTGGGCGGCGCAGCGCCGGCGATGCCGGTGGCGCAAGGCGGTGTGGCGGTCAATGCCGGTGGTGCTGGCGGTGCAGCGGGGGCGCGCCTCACCGGCACCGCCACGCAGGTGCCGTTCGACTTCGGCGCGACCACGCTCGGCGGCAGCACGCTGGCGCTGATCGACCAGATCGCCGGCTCCGCCAAGAAGGGCGCCACCGACATCGTGCTGGTGGCGCGCGACACCGAGAACTGGGACGCACGCAAGCGCGACGAACTGACCGACCAGCGCATTGCGGCCGTCACCTCCGCGCTGGCCAACCGCGGCGTGCCGCCGGGCGCCATCAGCGTCACCTGGCGGCCCGACGCGGCCGACACCTCGATCCATCGCGACGGGCCCGGGCTGCAGGAGATTGCCAAGCTGCGCGTGGGCAGCCCGGTGGTCGGCGGTGCCACACCGGCTTCACCTGAGCCGTCTGCGCCGTCCGCCTCGTCCGCCTCGCCGGCCGCCGACACCGCCATCAAGGGCGACTGAACGCCCGCGGGCGTTCCTCCGAGTTTTTTCCGAGTTCTTCCCCGTCCGTTTCCTTCCTTCCAGGAGTCACGCAATGAAAGCACGCAAGATCCAAAGCCGGGCCGCACGCGCGCCCATGTTCAGCCGCAGCCGTGTCGGTTCAGCCGTTGCGATGGCTCTGATCGCCAGCAGCGGGGCGCACGCCGCCGAGACCATCGTCACGCCGGCCTTCAACGGCACGGCCATCGGCGGCCAGACGGCAGCCGTGCCGCAGAACAACTCGGGCGCGGTGAATGCGCAAATCTCGAACGCCACGGTGGGCACCACTTCCAGCGGCACCGCGGGCAACCCCGCCCCCGCGACCCAGATCACCAACGGCAACCTGATCGGCGCCAGCGCGACGGGCAACATCGCATCGAACAAGGTCGGCGCAACCGGCCCGGTGCTGCCGCTCAACAGCGATGCGGCGCTGAGCGTCTCGGTGAACACAGGCACCGTCACCAGCAAGGTCCAGAACAGCGTCACCCAGCAGCAGTCGAACACCTTCCAGACCGGCAGCCTGGTGAATGCGGACAACACCATCTCGGCGAACACCACGCTCAACAGCGGCACCACGCTGGTCACCGGAACGGCCGCGGTGGGCCCGGTGTTCACCGGCACCGCCGCGCTGATCTACCCGGTCGGCGGGCCGCAGCTGTTCGACGCCACAGGCAACGTGGTCGTGACCTCTTTGCAGGCGGCCGCGGGCGCCAGCTCGTCGGCGACCGTGCAGGACAACAGCTTCTTGCTGCAACTCACATCGAACGCCAACAGCACCGTCACCAATGCCGCATTGGGGTCGCTCGAGCGCAACTCGGCCTCGGCCGTATTCAAGGGCAACAGCGCCAACAACACGGCGGAGATCCAGTCGGGCGGCACGCCCAGCTTCGCGGGCTCCGCGGTGGTGTCGAACCTGCAGGCGAACGGCAACGGCATCGTCGCGGCGGCACATGCGGCGCTCAACCAGAACTCGGTCATCGCGGCCACAGTACAGGGCACCGGGTTGGGCGTGACCAATGCGCTGCAAGGCACGCTCACCGTCAAGGGCAACAGCATCTCCAGCGCGGCCACCGGCAATGAAGCCACGGGCGCCGCGGCCGGCCTGTCGGGCAACAGCATCATCGTGAGCGATACCTCGGTGGCCGGTACCGGCGCCGTGCCAGCCAACAACAGCACGCATGCGGGCGTGGGGGTCGTCACCAACGTGAACAGCGACCTGGCCATCGTCAACAGCCAGGCCAACCTGGGCGGTGGGGGCACCAGTGCGGTGACCGCGACCACCAAAGGCGCGCAAGTGACCGCGGTCGCGCAGTCGCTCACCGGCGGCACCGTCAATCTGCAGAACAACAGCGTCACGGCGGCCGTGACCGGCAACACCGCGTCCAGCGGCATCGCCACCGGCGGGACGGCAGCCTCGTTCGCGGGCACCGCCGCCGAATCGAACCAGCAGGCCAACAACCAGATCCTGTTGCAGGCGCAGGTGGATCCCTCGGTGATCAGCGTGCAGGTCGGCAACGGTGCCGCCGGCGGCGCGGCCGGCACCGTTGCCGTCTCGGGCAACCGCAGCGCGGCGACCGCGCAGGGCAACCAGGCGAGCCAGAACCTGGCGATCCAGGCGAGTTCGGTGGCCACCGGCAGCGGTGCCGTGGCCCTGACCGGCGGCGCGAGCTCCGACGGCCGGGTGTCGGCGACCGGCGCCGTCACCCTCACCAACCTGCAGGGCAACTACGACAGCACAGTTTTTGCATACAACGGCGCCCCGGGGGTGGCCGCGGGCTCGCAGATCCTGCTCTCGGCCAACACCGGCGCGGGGGCCGGGTCCAAGAGCAATCTGTCGCTGTCATCGAACCGGCAGGAGTCGGTGGCGGTGGGTAGCGGCGCGAGCAACTCGCTGTCCCTGTCCGGCAGCTCGGTGGGCACGGGCGCGGGCATCGCGAGCGTGCAGATGGGCGACGCCAACTCCTCCGTGGGCGCGGCCCTGTCGAATGCGCAGGCACAGGTCATCGTCACAGGCAAACTTGCCAGCGGCAGCACCGTGGAGGTTGCCGACAACATTCAGCGGTCGGTTGCGTACGGCAACTCGGTATCGAACGCGCTGGCCGTGACGGCCAACGGCGTTACCGCGACGCCGAGCGCGGTCGTCGCCTCCAAGGTGACGATCGACAACGCCAGCCCCCGGCCGTTCGACAACGCGCTGGTCACGCAGCCGGTGGTCAATGCGGCCTACGGCGTGCTCAACGACCAGTCGGTACTGGCAAGCGTGAGCGCCACCACCACCGGTGCCGACAGCTTCCGCCTGGCGGTGAGCGGCAGCGTTGCGGGCGGCACGCTCGGCAACGACCACAATGCCTATGTAGGCGCGGCCTACGGCAACGACGCCGCGAACGGCGTGAAGCTGGATGTCAACAACCTGAACAGCGGCGGCTTCGCCTCGGTGGCCAACGTGACCAACACGCAGGCCGTGGGCGGCGGGAACACGCGTATCGAGGCCATCGCGGCTGGGGGCACGGGAGTGCGCACCACCGTCGGCGGCGCGCTGAGCAATTCGAGCGTCACGGCCAACGACAACTCTGCCGAGACCCTGGCCTACGGCAGCCGCGCGACGGGCAACACAGTGAGCGTGAAGGGCACCAACATCAACACCGCCGGCATCGCCCTGGCAGGTGCCGACCTGTCGGCGGGCGTGTTGTCTACCAACGCCTCGTTCAGCGTGCAGAACGCACAGGCCGGGCAGGGCACGGTGCTGGCCGAGCGCGGCGGGCCTGAAGTGCGCACGCAGATCGGCGGCCTGACGCTGAGCAACTCGACGGTGCAGGCCAACGGCAACGACGGCAACGCCTCGGCCACGAGCAACAGCGCGGTCAACGGCGTGGGCATCGACGCTTCGAACATCGCGACCACCAGCGCGGTGCAGAACGCGCAGATCACGGCGGCAGAAGTGACCTCGCGCGTCGGCTTGGGCGGGCAGGGCGGCGCGCAGGTGGGGTTGAGCGCATTCCTCATAACGGGAGCGAACATCTCGGTCGACGGCAACGGCATCCAGAGCGCGGCCACGGGCAACGAAGCGGTCAACAGCATCGCCGTGAAGGGCACGGCCATTGCCTCGGGCAGCGGGCTGCCGGTGGCGCAGACGACCACCGGCCCCACGGCCGCCAGCGTCACGGCGGACCATGCGCTGTCGAACGCGCAGCTGGTGAACGGCGTGAACGCCATTTCCGCCAGGGCGGACAGCAACTTCGGCATCGACACGCAGCCGGTCGCCGTGATCCTCGGCTCGCAGCTGAGCGTGTCTGGCAACGTGCAAAGCGCAAAGGCCGTCGGCAACACGGCCACCAACAGCCTGGCGCTGGCGGGTACGAGCGTGTCGGCCCGCTCGGCGCTGCAGTCGACGCAGGCCAGCTTTGCACCGGTGCGTTCGCAATCGAACTTGCAGGCGTTCGCACCGGCTGCCGCCGTCGGCGGATCGACCGCGATTTCGGGCAACACCAACACGGCGCAGACCCTCGTCAACGATGCATCGAACACGGTGAGCGTTGCGGGTGACAACGTCACGGGCTTCGCCGGACCGGCGGCCCTGTTGCAGGGCGTGTTGCCCGGCATCACGACGGCGGCGGCCGACCAGTTGCTGGTGAACCGCCAGTCCGCCGCGGGGCTGGCCTCCAGCAGCGCGATCACCACGGTGTTGAACGACGACCGCACGCAGCCCACTCTGGGGCTGGTGCTGAGCAGCTTCGACGCGTCGGGCAACAAGACCTATTCGGAAGCGACCGCGAACCGCGCATCGAACACCAGCACGCTGACAAGCGGCGCGCAGCAGACGAGCCGGACCGGCGTACTGAACAACCAGGACAGCAGCGCGGCGGTGACGGCCACTGCCACCGGCACGGTGCGCCTGGCGCTGAGCGGGCCCCTTGCGTTCATTGCAAGCCAGGCCACGCTCGACGACAACGTCGTGAGCGGCGCGGCCACCGGCAACTCGGCGATCAACAAGCTGGAGGTGAAGGGCAACACAGTCAGCGGCAACGCGACCATTCCGGCAGCGGGGGCGGCGAGCTTGCCGCTCGCAGTGGCCGCGGCGGTGGCCGACCATGCGCTCCTGAACGTGCAGGTGGGCACTGGCGCGGTGTCTTCGACGGTGACGGGCACCATCGGCGTCGACACCACGCCGGGCGCGGTCATCGGTGCGACGACGCTGAGCGTGTCGGACAACGTGCAGGGCGCGCGGGCCGTGGGCAACACGGCGCTCAACAGCGTGAGCCTGGCTGGCACCAACGTGTCGGCGCGGGCGGCGCTGCAGTCGGTGCAGACCGGCGACGCGGCGGTGGCGGCATCGTCGACCTCGACGCTGTTCGCACCGGTCGGCTCCACGGCATCGAGCGTGCGGCTCTCGGGCAACAGCAATACGGCACTTGGCGTGATCAACGACGTGTCCAACACGCTGACAGTGACCGCTACCAGCACCGGCGCGGCGGGCGCGAGCGGTGCTGTGGCGCTGGCCGAGACCGGCATGCCGGGCACGGTGACGGTCTTGGGCGACCTGGTGCTGGCGAACCGCCAGAGCGCTTCGACCTCGGTGAGCGGCACGGCATCGACCACGCTGCGCAACGACGACAACACCCCGGGCGCCACCGCCCTGCTGAACGGCTCGCTCGGCATCAGCGGCAACACGACCATCGCAGAGGCCTCGGCCAACCGAGCGGTCAACACGGCCTCGGTGGCGGGCAGCGCGGTGCAGGGCGCGAACGTGGGCATTGCCAACTCGCAGACCAGCAGCGCTGCGGCGACGGCGACGGCCAGCACCGTGGCGACCGTGACGCTGGCGGCCGCGACGCCACTGAACGCCGGCAGCATCTCGCTGGACGGCAACACCACCGTCGCCCTGGCGCGCGGCAATTCGGCGACCAACACGCTGAATTCCGCCGCGGGCAGCGGCTACGGCGCGGCCACGGCGGCAGGCTCGACGAGCGTGGCGGCGCTGCCGCTGGCGCTCAACGTGGGCGCCAGCGTGGCCATCTTGAACAGCCAGAACAACTCGGGCGCCGTGGCGGCGTCGAGCACCGGCACCAGCTACCAGGTGGCGCTCAACTCGACGACGGCGGTGGGCATCTCGGGCAGTTCGGTCGGCGTCACGGGCAACACGCTGGCGGCACAGGCAACAGGCAACAGCGCGACCAACCTCATCACGCAGACCGCGCTGAACGGCGCGCCGCCGAGCGCGGCCATCGGCAGCTACCAAGTCAACACCGGCGCGGTGACGGCGACGGTGACCAACGTGAACTTCGGCGTGGGCGTGACGGGTTCGGTGGCCAACAGCGCGCTGCGCGCCACGGGCAACCAGATCACGGCGTCGGCCACGGGCAACTCGGTGGTGTCGTCGATCGCGGCGCGCTGACCGGTCGCGGTTTTGTCGCCGCAGCCGCGGGTCTTCGGGCCCGCGGCTTTTTTCATGGCGTCAGGCCTTGGGCGGCGGCGGCCTGGGCTGGGACTGGCGCTTGAACTCGGCGCAGTAGTCTTTCTCGGGCAGCGGTGGCGTGTGCCAGGTCTTGTCGTAGTCGCCGGCCACTGCTGCGGCCGTGACGGGTGCGGCCATGAGGCGCACGGTGGCGACCTTGATGTCGTCGGGCAGGTGCTGCGGCACGCCCAGCGTGCGCACCACGTGGCCTGCGCCGGCAATCAGCAGCACCGTCTGGCCGGGCCGGCGCGCCTTGACGATGGCCTGCGCCATCGCGCGGTCGCGGCCCACCTGAATGCGGGTCATCGGCAGGATCTGCGACTCGGGCAGCATCCCGCAGTGGCCTTCGCGCACGGCCTCCTGCTGCGCGGTGTAGGCCGCGCCGTTGAGTTGCGCGTCGAGCGACACATCGGCCATGGCGTCCTTCATGCGGGCGCGCGGCAGATTGGCGCCGACCACCGGCACGCCGGCGCGCACGGCGGCCATCACGGCGGGGCCGTAGTCGCTCCAGGGCCAGGCCTTGTCGTTCCAGTCGAGGGCGGTGCGCACCTGCGCTTCGGTGGCGGTGGGCGCGACGTGGGCGGTGCCGCGGCCTTCCTCGGCCATTTCGAGCGCCAGCGCCGCGAGCTGGCCGCGCGCGACCAGCGCCTCGACGGCTTCGCGCTCGATCGCATGGTGCTCCGGCGCATCGTGCTGTTCGCCGAGCAGCACGGCGTCGACCGGCTGCAGCGCCGCCATGCGTTTGGCGATGGGGGCATCGGGTGCATCGGCCCCGGGCGACCAGGCGGCGCAGCCCGCGAACGCGGTGGCGGCGAGCACGGGAAACAGGAAGCGGGAGGCCCGCAGGGGCCAGGGTGGGAGCAGCATCGCGTCATCGTATGCGCCCCGCGTGCCTGCGGCGTGCCGTCCATTGGCGCTTTTCACTGTGCGTGTGGTCCCGCTTTGTGAGGCGGATTGCCACAGCCGCTGCATGAAAAAAGCGCCCCTCGGGGCGCTCGTTGCAGGCGGAAGGCTGAAAGCTCAGTGCACCAGCACCGGCGTGTGGGCCAACTCGGCATAGCCTTCGAGCGTGTCTTCCACTTCTTCCTGGGTGGGGGTGTTGAGCTGCCAGGCGGCGATTTGCTGCTGGAACAGTTCGGCCCACGAACCGTCGAGGTAGACCTCCTTGCCCGATCGCTTGTCCACGATCTCGAAGCCGTGGCGTTCCAGCACAGGCACGTTGGGCGTCGCCTGCTCGTCGCCTTCATGGGGCTGCACGTGCACGACGACGAAAGACTCCGAGTCATAAAGCATGTTCATGGCGGGCCCTGTGAGGATGTCGATGGCGTTCATTGAGCTTAGATAGCAATCAACGCGCCAGTTTCAAGTCTGGTTGGCTTTTTGTAAAACAAACGAATTACTTTTTGCCTTTTGCGCGGTTGGTGTGACTTTCTGCTCAATTGGCGGGCCCGCTGGGCAGCGCTTTGCGCAATTGAGCGTCAGCGAAGTCCCCGTTGGGTTCGGTCTGCTTGATGCGCACCGGCAGGTAGCCGTAGGCCGGCGCGAGCCAGAGTTCGAGTTTTCTGTCGAATTCCTTGCGTGGCGTGCGGGTGAGCTTGCGCGCGACGTACTCGCCGGCCGGCAGGCTCACTTTTTCCTCGTCGCCGACCACGAAGACCCACACATCGGCATCGCGCGTGCCCACGGTCTGCACCGAGATCCGGGTGCCGGCCGGGTAGCGCTGCGGGCTGGCCGCCAGCAAGCCGCCGAGCTGCATCATCACGCTCATGCGGTCCTGCGCACCGGGCAGCAGCGGCACGGGCGGGGCGTTGTTGCTGAACACCACCTGCGCCTGGTCGCGCACAAAATGCGACGCCACTTCGGACTTGCGGCTCTCTGAGTAGCGCTCGGGCTCCAGGCCGGAGGGGCCGATGCGCCCGGTGCTGTGCCAGTTGAGCAGAGTGAAGAACACCGCCTTGAGCGTGAGCCGCCCGTCGTAGCGGGTGCCGTCCTGCAGCCACACCAGTTCGCCGAACACGCCTCGCTGAGGTGAGGCGCCAATCTGGCCGGTGGCCTCGAAATCGAGCGTCACGGAGCCGGGAATCTGCAGGGCCTCGGTGCCCACGATGGTGCCCGAGGCTTCGCCGCCACCCGCCGCGGCCCCGCTGCCGGTGCCGCCGGTGGCAGACGATGCGGATGCGCCCGCCGGTGCGCTGGCCGCGGCTTCGGGCTGCGGCGCGGCTGTGTCGGGTGTGGCCTGCGCCACTGTTTCGGGCGCGTCCGGGGGCGGCGTGGTGGACGCCTCCGGCTCCGGCGCGACGGCGGCCGGGGTGGGCGCTGGTGTCGGCTTGGGCCGGGGCGGTGTCGGCGCGCGCGGGCGCCGGGGCTTGGGCGGCGCGGCCGGTCTGGCCTCCGCCGGTGCGGCCGCGGCAGGCGCCGGGGCCTTTTCGGACGCCGGCGGCGCGATCACGATGGTGCGCGTGATGAACTTGCTCGCCAGCGGCGAGGGCTCCGGCCCCATGGCCGTCGGTGCCAGCCCCAGCACCAGCAGGTGGACCAGCACCACCAGCAAGGTCAAGCCGATCAGCGCCCGCCACGAGGGGCGCCCCGGCAGGCCGGCGTGCAGCAAAGGAGGGGCGACGGGCGTCGGCATCGGTGTGTGGAGTGGGGCGCCGGTGCGGAGGTTCACCAAGACCACCTCGGTACACTGCCGCCCGTTCGACCAGTTTAAGTGGGAGCGGCGCGCGGCCTCTTGTCCACGCCGTGTCTTCCCGCACCACACCCCGCCACGCCACCCCGCACGCACCGCATCATGAAACTCGCCACCCTGAAGGACGGCTCGCGCGACGGCCAGCTCGTCGTTGTCTCGCGCGACCTCACGCTCGCCCACTACGCCACCGGCATCGCCAGCCGGCTGCAGCAGGTGCTGGACGACTGGGGCTTCATGAGCCCGCAGCTGCAGGACCTGTATGACGCCCTCAACAACGGCCGCACGCGCCACGCCTTCCCCTTCGACCCCGCGATGTGCATGGCCCCGCTGCCGCGCGCCTACCAGTGGGCCGACGGCTCGGCCTACCTGAACCACGTGGAGCTGGTGCGCAAGGCCCGCAACGCCGAGGTGCCCGAGAGCTTCTACCAAGACCCGCTGATGTACCAGGGCGGCAGCGACGACTTTCTCGGCCCGACCGACGACGTCGTGGTGCCCAGCGAAGCGATGGGCATCGACTTCGAGGCCGAGATCGCGGTGGTCACCGGCGACGTGCGCATGGGCGCCTCGCCCGAGCAGGCGCTGGAGGGCATCCGCCTGGTGATGCTGGCCAACGACGTGAGCCTGCGCAACCTGATTCCGGCCGAGCTGGCCAAGGGCTTCGGCTTCTTCCAGAGCAAGCCCGCCACCGCCTTCAGCCCCGTGGCGGTGACGCTCGACGAACTGGGTGAGGCCTGGCAGCAGGGCCGTGTGCACCTGGCGCTGCACAGCAGCTGGAACGGCCGCAAGGTCGGCATGTGCGACGCGGGCCCGGAAATGACCTTTCACTTCGGCCAGCTCATCGCCCACATCGCCAAGACGCGCAACGTGCGCGCCGGCAGCATCGTGGGCAGCGGCACCGTGAGCAACAAGGGCGTGGAGAAAAACGGCCAGATGGACTGGCCCAAGGGCTACTCGTGCATTGCCGAGAAGCGCTGCATCGAGACCATCCAGACCGGCCAGCCCGTCACCGAGTTCATGAAGTTCGGGGACACGATTCGCATCGAGATGAAGGGGGTCGACGGGCGCTCGCTGTTCGGGGCGATCGATCAGGAGATCGTGTCGACGAGCGGGCGGGCGAAGGAGGCGGCGGGGGCGTTGGGGAAGCCTCAGTCCGAGGAAGCCTCCAGGGATTGAGGGGCGTTGCGGGCGCCCCGTTTTGTCATCGCTATGATCCGGCCGCTGCCCTGACGCGTCTATGGCGCGTCGGGCGGCGCGTCCGGCGGCTGCGCTCCGCGGCCGCCATTCATACCAAGAAAAAACGGGAGTTTCCTATGCGCTATTTGCCTATTGCCGCCGCCGTGGCGGCCTTCGCCCTTGTGGGCTGCGAAACCATGAAGAACGCCGACACCGGCGCTCTCACGCAAGCGGGCGGCTCGGCCTTCAAGGCCATGTCGCTCAGCGACGCCGAGGTCAGCACCATGTCCGACCAGTCGTGCGCCGCCATGGACCAGAAGAACCAGATTGCGCCGGCCGGCAGCAGCTACGCCACGCGCCTGACCCAGGTCGTCAAGCAGATGCCCACCTCCGTGAACGGCAAGACGGCCAACTACAAGGTCTACATGACCAAGGACGTGAATGCCTGGGCCATGGCCAACGGTTGCATTCGCGTCTACAGCGGCCTGATGGACCTGATGAACGACGACGAGCTGCGCGGCGTGATCGGCCACGAGATCGGCCATGTGGCGCTGGGCCATTCCAAGTCGCGCATGCAGACCGCCTACGCCGCCTCGGCCGTGCGCGGACTGGCCGGCGCCGCAGGCGGGGTCGCGGCCCAGCTGTCGCAGTCGCAGGCCGGCGACCTGGGCGAGAAGTTCGTCAAGGCGCAGTTCTCGCAAGCGAACGAAAGCGCGGCCGACAACTATTCGTTCGACCTGCTCACCGAGCGCAAGCTCGAACGCAAGGGGCTGGTCAGCGCCTTCGACAAGCTGGCCAAGCTCAGCGGCGGCGCGACCGGCAGCTCGATCATGAGTTCGCACCCGCCGTCGGCGGAGCGCTCGGCGCGCATGCAAAAGCGCCTGGACGCCGCCAAGTAAGCAGGCGCACTGAGCGTCAGCGATTGCACTGAGCGCCAGCGCGCGAACTAAGCGTCGGCCGGCGCGCGCAGCAGCAGCTCTTTCTGTGAACGGATGCCGAGCCTGCGAAAGGCTCGGTACTGGTGCGTGCGCACGGTGGTCAGCTCGACACCAAGCTCGCGCGCCGCCTGTTTGGCGGTCTTGCCCGCCATCAGGTGACCGATGACCTCGCGCTCGCGCAGGCTCAGCGTCATCAGCCGCGAAGCCAGCGCCGGCTCGACGGCTTCACGCACCGCCACCGCGCTGCGCCCGTGCGCGGCGGTGGCATCGGCCAGCAGCGTGGCATGCGCCTCGATGCACGCGAAATCCTCCGTGCCGAACTCGGGTTGCGCCAGGCTCCGGTAAAAGCTCACCGCCACGCGCTGCCCTGTCGGCAGCAGCAACAAGACCGACGCGCGTTCGCGGATGCCCACGTCCCCATAGCAGGCCGCGCGGTAGGCGAGGTCGGCCACTTCTTCGGCGCGCTGGTGGCCCAGCCACAGCTGTGAGCGGCTCGGCAGCTTGCGCGCCGCGAGCCAGGCCATGTTGGGGTCGAGCAGGTCGAAGCGCTGCGCCACGTAGCGCTCCGACGTGCGCTCGGCTGTGCTGCCGTAGCTGCTCGCGGCCGACACCGCCTCGATGCGCCCCGCCGCGCTCACCGCGAACACGGTGCAGAACGTGACCGGCATCAGGCGCTGCATCGCCTTCAGGTAGCTGGTCGCCAGGTGCGCGGTGCCCACGCCCGACAGCACGTCGCCGACCACGGCGGCGGCCAGCGCGGTGTCGGTGGGATGGATGCGCCAGCGTCTCATGCGAGTCAACAAAAGAGGAAAAGGAAAGAAGCCAAGGGTAAGTACCTCGTACGAAGTTATGACATTGCGGCGGCCCGCGCATCGGGACAATCCCGTCGATGACGAACCCTTCCGCCGCCGCCCCCGGCGATGCCGCCAGCGGCCCCGTGCCGCCGCCAGCCAGTGCCACCGAGTTGCCGCCCTCCGTGGGCGCCTTTCACTACGCGCGCTACAAGCCCTGGACGCCGCCGCTGGAGCAGGGCGGAGGTATGGACGTGGGCACGGAGCCCGGCCGCCACCCGGTGGTGATCGCGGGCGGCGGGCCGGTCGGCATGGCGCTGGCGCTGGGGCTTGCCAACCACGGCGTGCGCTGCGTCATCCTGGAGGCTGACGACACGGTGTGCGCCGGCAGCCGTGCGGCCTGCATCTCGCGGCGCAGCCTGGAGATCATGGAACGCCTGGGCGTGCTGAAGAACTTCATGGCCAAGGGCCTGCCCTGGAGCGTGGGCCGCAGCTACTACAAGACGGCCGAGGTGTTCCGCTTCGAGATGCCGACCGACGCGCAGCAAAAGCTGCCGCCCATGATCAACCTCGAGCAGTACTACGCCGAGCACTACCTGCTGGAAGAAATCTTCCGCCGCAACGAGGCCACGCCGGGCCTGATCGACATCCGCTGGGGCACCGAGCTCACGGCGCTCACGCAGGACGACGACGGCGTGACGCTCGACGTGCGCAACGCCCACGGCGCCTACCGGCTGCATGGCCAGTGGCTCGCGGCCTGCGACGGCGGCCAGAGCTTCGTGCGCAAGGCGCTGGGGCTCGCGCTGGAAGGCACGGGCTACGAAGGCCGCTACGTGATCATCGACATCGAGCTGCACAGCGGCCACCCGACCGAGCGCCGCGCCTGGTTCGACCCACCGTGGAACCCCGGTTCGACCGTGCTCATGCACCGCCAGCCCGACGACATCTGGCGCATCGACTACCAGCTGCGCCCCGGCCAGAGCACCGAAGAGGCGCTGCAGCCGCCGGCCGTGGCCGAGTTCGTGCAGCGCCACCTGGACGCCATCGGCGAAGGCCACCTGCCGTGGAAGACGGTGTGGACCTCGGTGTACCGCGCGGGCGCGATGACGCTGCAAGACTACCGGCACGGGCGCATCGTTTTCGCGGGCAACGCGGCGCATGCGATGCCGATCTTCGGCGTGCGCGGGCTCAACTCGGGCTTCGACGACGCGGACAACCTGGGCTGGAAGCTGGCGCTGGTGGCGCGCGGCGTGTCCGGCGCGGCACTGCTCGATGCGTACTCGCAGGAGCGCATTGCGGCCTTCCATGTGAACGCCGAGAACGCGATGCGCAGCACCGAGTTCATGTCGCCGCCGTCGCGCGGCTTCGATCTGCTGCGCGAGGCGGCGCTGTCGCTGTCGGAAAAGCACCGCGGCATTGCGCAGCTCATCAACCCGCGCCAGACGCAGGCCGTGCGCTATGCCGATTCGCCGCTGTCGAGCGAGGGCGACATGCTGCCGGCGGGCCCGCTGCCCGGCGAGGTGATGCCCGAGCAGGCGCTGGCGCAAGGCCACCTCACCGACTGGATCGCGCCCGCCTTCACGCTGCTGGTGCTGCAGACCGACCCGGCCACGCTGCCGGCCGCCGACATCGCGCTGGCGCAGCAGGGCGCGCTGCCGTTCGTGGTGCGCAGCATCGCGAGCCCTGATACCGAAGGCGCCAACGCGCATGCATCGCCCGCCGTGTTCGAAGCGCTCGGTGCCCAAAACGGCGCGGTGTATCTGCTGCGCCCCGACGGCCACGTGGCCGCGCGCTGGCACCGTTTGCCGGCGGGCGCCTTGCAACCGGCACTGGCCCGCGCGGCCGCCGCCCTGGAGACACCCGCATGACGACCCCCACGCCCCTGCACCCCGACGCCCGCGACCGCCTCTACGCCGAGTGCGCGCGCGCCATCACCGAGGCGGGCACCGAGCGCGAATCGCTGTTCCTCGCGCGGCTGGCGCTGCTGCTGTTCGAGCAGGTCGGCGACGAGGCGCGCTGCCGCGCCGCGCTGGCCGACGCACTGCACGCGCTGCCCGTACCATCACTGTCCGCTGTGTAAAACAAGCTTCTCAATCAACAAGCAACTGGAGACTGATCCATGGATCGCCGCACCCTTCTCGCCACGCTCGCCTCCGGCGCCGCCGTGGCCGCCTCGCCCTTCGCCCATGCGCAGGACTATCCCGCGCAGCTCATCAAGTGGGTGGTGCCATACCCCGCAGGTGGCGGCACCGACGTGATTGCGCGCGTGCTGGCCGAATCGATGCGCCAGACGCTGGGCCAGCAGATCGTGGTGGACAACCGCCCGGGCGCCTCCACCAACATTGGCGCCGACATCGTCGCCAAGGCCAAGCCCGACGGCTACACCATTCTGTCGGCCGACAACGCCGTGCTGGCCTTCAACGAGCACCTGTTCAGCAAGCTGCCGTTCAGCCCCGAGAAAGACTTCACCTACATCGGCGCGATCGGCAAGTTCCCCTTGGCGCTGGTGGTGCACCCCGACTTTCCGGCCAAGACCTTCAAGGAGTTTTTGGCCTACGTGAAGGCCAACCCCGGCAAGGTGAACTACGCGTCGCCCGGCAACGGCTCGCCGCACCACCTGGCCATGGAAATGTTCAAGGTGCGCACCGGCACTTTCATCACCCACATTCCGTACCGCGGCGCGGCGCCGGCCATGGCCGACGTGATGGGCGGGCAAGTGCCCTGCATGTTCCTGGACCTGGCCTCGGGCCTGTCGATCATGCAGGCCAACAAGGTGCGCGTGCTGGCCATCGGCTCGGGCGCGCGCAGCAAGCTGCTGCCCAACGTGCCCACGCTGGCCGAAGTGGGCGTGCCCAACACCGAGGTGTTCGCGTTCCAGGGCATCCTGGGCCCGGCCGGCCTGTCGCCCGCGGTGGTGAGCAAGCTCAACGGCGACCTCAACAAGGCCTTTGGCACGCCCACCGTGCAGAAGCGCTTCGAAGACTTCGGCATGGAAGCGATGCCCGGCACGCCGGCGCAGTTCGCGGCGCTGTCGCGCGCGGAATCTATGCGCTGGGGCCCGATCATCAAGCAGGCCGGCATCAAGCTGGACTGACCCCGGGCAAGGAGGCGTTTTCTCTACCGGGAAAACGCCTTGCGCGAGCCGTCTTCGAAGACTTCGTCGTCGCGCTGCAACTCGCCGTTGTCGTCCCACGCGCGCTCGCGCGTGACGCGGCCCTTGGCGTCGAAGGTCGACTCGGCCAGCAGCGCGCCCTTCTCGCTGAAGCGCTGGTGCGTGCCCAGCGGAATTTGCCGGCCGCGGCTCAGCACCTGGTAGCGGCCCTGTGCGGCGCGCTCGCCGCTGTCGTAGAACTCGGTGACCTCCACCGTGCGGGCGTCGCCGTTGCCGCTGTAGACCGACTTGCTGCTCGGCTGGCCGTTCAGAAAATAGCTGTCGTCCCCAATGGGCTCGCCCGTGCTGTTCCAGCGCTGGTCGCGCACCAGCGTGCCTTTTTCCGAGAAGGCCTGCTCGCGCACGCGCACGCTGGCGCGCTCGGCCAGCAGGTACACGGTTTCGCGGCGCTTCACGCCTTCTGACGAATAGTTCTGCTCGGTGCGCTGGTTGCCCACGGTTTCGTCGAGCACGGCGGTCTTGCCGTTGTCGTAGAAGCTTTGCGAGCGCATGCGCTTGCCCGACACATAAGACAGCCGCGAGCGCAAATTTCCGCCGGCGTCGAACAGGTCGACCTGCGACGGGCCGACGCCCGTGAAGCCGCACAGCTTGGCGTCGTCGGCCACCGGCGCCAGCGTGGGTGCGTCGGCGCAGCGCAATGCCGACAGCTGCCCGCGCTCGGTGAATTCGACCGACGCCCGCTCGCTGCCGCTGCCCGTGTCGGGGTAGAAGATGGCGCGGCGCAGCTTGCCGTCGGGGTAGAAGCTGCGCACCAGGCCGCGTTCCTGGCCGTCGTCATAGACCGCTTCGCGCAACACCCGGCCCGTGGGCGAGAACTCGCGTGCACGGCCCTGAATGTTGCCCTTGGCGTTGACGCTGTACTCCTTGGACAGCCGGCCTTTGTCGTAGCTGCGCACCAGGCCCATCGACACGCCGTTCTGCACCTGCTCCTCGCGCAGCGTCTCGCCGCTTGCGCGGTCCTTGCAGCGCAGCAGGCCGGTCTTGCCCGCCGTGGTGGCGCCGTTGGCGGGGTTCACGTCGCGGCCGTTGAGTTCGCAGTCCTGCTGGGCGTGCGCGGCGGCACACAGCAGCGGCACCAGCACCAGCACCGCCAGGCCGGTGCGCAACAGGCGCCGCGCCGTCCCCGAGGCAGCAGCGGGTCTGCGGGGGGTGGCGTGGCGCGGGTTCGTCACTTGTCGTAAAGCGTGTCGAGGGAACGGAAACCCTTCACCTCGATCGGATTGCCGAACGGGTCGCAGAAGAACATCGTCCATTGCTCGCCGGGCTGGCCTTCGAAGCGCACATGCGGCTTCAGCACGAACTCGGTGCCGGCGGCCTCCAGGCGCGCGGCCAGCGCCTGCCAGTCGGGCAGGGCGAGCGCCAGGCCGAAGTGCGGCATGGGCACCATTGCGTCGCCCACGCGGCCGGTGCGGGTGGTGGCGAAGGGTTCGCCCAAATGAAGAGAAATCTGGTGGCCGAAAAAGTCGAAATCGACCCAGGTGTCGGTGCTGCGGCCTTCGGCGCAACCGAGGACATCGCCGTAGAAACGGCGGGCACCGTCGAGGTCACGAACGTGAAAGGCAAGGTGAAAGATGCTCTGCATGGTTTCGGATTATGGGCAGCGGTGCTGTGAGAATGCCGGACTTTCTTTCATCGTGGAGCAAGCCTTGCGGATACTCCGAGTCCTCGTCGCGAAGATGCGCGACATCGATTTTTCGGCGCCCCTGCGCCTCGTGCAACGCATGCCGCGCCAGCTTCTGGCGGGCGCGTGCTGCGTCTTTACATTCACCGCGGCCCATGCCGCCTGCCCGCCTTCGGCCATCGCGAGCCTGGAAAAGCCCGGCACCGCGCCGCGCAACGGCGTCGACCGCGGCATGCTCTGGCGCATCGAGCGCGACGGGCGTACCTCGTGGCTCTACGGCACCATCCACGTGGGCCGGGGCGACTGGGTGCGGCCCGGCCCGACCATCCAGAAGGCGCTGGCCCAGAGCGACACCCTGGCGCTGGAGATCGACTCGCGCGACGAGGCCACCGTGCGCGCCATGGCCCGCCCGGCCGACCCCGAGGCGGTGGCCCGCGTGCTCAGCGGCGAGCGCGCCCGGCGGCTGGCGCGCCAGAACAGCGAGGCCTGCGTGCCGCCCGGCGCGTTGTCGACGCTGCCGCCCATCCTGCAGGTCACGGCGCTGGCCGGCCTGGTGGCGCGCGGCGACGGGCTGTACCCCGAGTTCGGGGTGGACGAAACCCTGGCGGTGTCCGCCCGCAACAGCAACAAGCCGATCGTTGCGCTCGAAAGCGCGGAGGCCCAGCTGAAGGTGCTCACCGGCGAGTCCGAAGCCGAGGAGGGCGAGCAGATCGACGCCGCGCTCGACGAGCTGGAGTCGGGCAAGCTGCGCGGCCAGTTGAAGGAGCTGGCCGATGTGTGGGCGCGCAGCGACGCCACCAAGCTCGGCCGCTACGCCGACTGGTGCGATTGCCTGAACACCCCGGCCGAGCAGCGGCTCATGAAGCGCCTGCTGGACGACCGCAACCCGAACCTGGCCGATGGCATCGAGCGCCTGCACGCCGGCGGCAAGGGCGTGTTCGCGGCGGTGGGGGCGCTGCACATGATCGGCGCGCAAGGGCTGCCCACGCTGATGGCCGCGCGCGGCTTCAGCGTGACGCCGGTGCTGGTCGACGCGCAGGCGCAGACAGTGGCGCCCATGGCGGCGCTGGGTGCGCCGTCGCCGTCGCCCCGGGCCGCCGCGCGCGGCGGCAAGGCAGTGAAGGGTCAGCGCGGGCAGAAGGGCGCGCCGGCGGCAGCGGCCAAGGGCAAGCAAGGCAAGGCGGCACCCGCTGCAAAGGGCGGCAAAGCCAGCGCCAAGGCACCAGCTAAGGCCACATCCAAGGCCGCGGCCCCTGCCGCCAAGGCCAAAGTGCGCAGATAATCGCGCCCGCCATGCACGCGCTGCGCCACACCCACCGCCTCGTCGGCCTCATCGGCCGCTGGGTGCTGCTGTGGTTCGTGCTGTCGCTGGGCGTGGCGGTGGCCTCGCCGCTGGTGCATCCGCAGGCGATGGAGCTGGTGTGCTCCAGCGTCGGCTCTATCAAGGTGGTGGTCCACACCGAGGACGGCGCGCAGGAGCTGGGCGCCTCCCACATGGACTGCCCGCTGTGCGTGCTGACCGGCGCCCCGCCGCCGGCCATGGCGGTGCCCGCTTTCGATCTTCCCTTGCCGCTGGGCCGCGTGGTCCAGTCGATTCCCGCCGCGCGCCTGGCCGCGGCCACCGCCGCGCCGCTGCCGGCGCGCGGGCCTCCCGCTTTCTCCTGACGCTCTCAAAACCATAGCTGCATACGCACGACCGACGTGCGCGTGCGGCTTTCCTGGCTCGAAGTTTCGTGGAGAAGGTTCCCTGTGAAAAAGCATTCCCGTGCCTTGGCAATTGCCATGGCCTTTCCTTTCGGCGCGCCCGCGCTGGCGCAGTCGGCAAGCACCGCCGACGCCCCTGAAGCCACCAGCCGCGCGCTTGGCACCGTCACCGTGAGCGGCGGTCGCCCGACCTCGCTGCCCGCGCAGATTCCCACCACCATCGAAGGCGTGACGCACGAGCAGATCGTGGAAACCGTCAACGCCACCGACAGCGAGGACGCGCTCAAGTACCTGCCCAGCCTGGTGGTGCGCAAGCGCTACATCGGCGACTTCAACCACGCCGTGCTGGCCACGCGCGCCTCGGGAACGGGCAACAGCGCGCGCTCGATGGTGTTTGCCGACGGCATCATGCTGTCGAGCCCGCTGGGCAACGGCGCCACCTACGCGCCGCGCTGGGGCATGGTGTCGCCCGAAGAAATCGAGCGGGTCGATGTGCTGTACGGGCCGTTTTCGGCCGTGTACCCCGGCAACTCGGTGGGCGCGGTGGTCGACTACGTCACGCGCATGCCCACGCAGCTGGAGGCGCACGTCAAGCTCAGTGGTTTCGTGTCGAACTTCGACCTGTACAACAGCCATTCCTCGCCGGCCGGCCAGCAGCTCGACCTGTCGCTGGGCAGCCGCAGCGGCGACTGGTCGTGGTGGCTCAGCGCCTCGCGCACCCACAGCAAGGGGCAGGCGCTGGTGTTCGGCAACCGGCTGGTGAGCGCGGGCACGCTCGGCAACGCCGGCACGCCGGTGACCGGCGCGGTGCTCGGGCTGAACCCGTCGAACCAGCCGTGGTGGCTGGTGGGCGGCTCCACCATCTACGACACCACGCAGGAGCAGGCCAAGCTCAAGGTGGCCTACGACTTTTCGCCCACCGTGCGCGCCACCTACACGCTGGGCGCCTGGAACAACACCACGCACGGCAGCGTGGACACCTACCTGCGCGATGCCTTCGGCCGGCCGGTGTACGGCGGCCGGGTGAACATTGCCGGGCGCACCTACAACCTCGATGCGCCCAGCGCCGCGCTCGCGCCCACCGAGACCGCGCTCACCCACTACATGCACGGCCTTTCGGTGAAGAGCCACACCGGCGGCGTGTTCGACTGGGAGGTGGCGGCCAGCCTGTTCGACTACGCGAGCGACACCTCGCGCACGCCGACCACGCCGCTGCCCGGTGCCTTCAACGGCGGCCCGGGGCGCACCACCGACATGGGCGGCTCCGGCTGGAACACCTTCAAGGCGGCCGGCACCTGGCGGCCCACCGGCTCGGCCGAGGGCGTGGGCGCGCACGTGGTCGACTTCGGCTTTCAGCAGGACACCGCGCACCTGCGCACCAATGTCGGCAACACGCTCGACTGGCTTGGCGGATCGCCCGTTTCGCCGTTTTCGGCCTTCAACGGCAACACCCGGCTGCAGTCGCTCTATGTGCAGGACACCTGGCGTTTCGCGAAAGACTGGAAGACCACGCTCGGCCTGCGCCACGAGCGCTGGGAGGCCTACGGCGGGCAGCTCGGCAACGCCAGCACGCTGCTCGGCTTCACGCCGCGCAAGAACAGCTACGACTCGCCCAAGGCCGCCATCGCCTGGCAGGCCACCTCCGACTGGCTGCTGAAGGCCTCGACCGGGCGCGCGGTGCGCATGCCGACCGTGAGCGAGCTGTACCAGGGTTCGATCAACGGCAACCAGATCGTTGCGACCGACCCCAACCTGCGCCCCGAGCGCTCGTGGACCACCGAGCTCAGCGCCGAGCGCGACCTGAAGGGCTGGGGGCTCGACGGCGTGCTGCGCACCACCTTGTTCTTCGAGAACACCAAGGACGCGCTGTACAGCCAGGCCCTGAACAACCTGGTGAACACGGTGCAGAACGTCGACGCCATCCGCACGCGCGGGCTCGAGGTGGCGCTGAACGCGGTCGACGTGGGCGTGCAGGGCTTCGACCTGAGCGGCAGCCTCACGCTGACCCGATCGAAGATCACCGCCAACAGCGGCTTCCCGGCCAGCGTGGGCCACGACCAGCCGCGCGTGCCCAAGGTGCGCGCCACGCTGCTGGCCACCTACAGGCCCGACGCCAGGTGGAGCTACACCGTCGGTGCGCGCTACAGCGGCAAGCAGTACGGCACGCTCGACAACAGCGACCCCAACGGCGCCACCTACATGGGCTTTTCGAAGTTCTTCGTGGTCGACGCGCGCATCCGCTACCGGATCGACCGGCAATGGAGCGCGTCCTTCGGCATCGACAACCTGAACAACAACAAGTACTGGGCCTTCCACCCGTACCCGCAACGCACCTACGTGGCCGAACTCAAGTTCGACCTTTGACTCCCACACCCCACCTGCAAGGACACAACGACATGACGAACAACTCGATGAATGCGCTCAAGACAATTGCCGCATGCGCAATGCTGACTGGCGTGAGCGCCACCTTTGCGCACGTCACGCTGCCGCCGGGCGGCGCCACCGTGGGCAGCGACTACAACGCCGCCTTCCGCGTCGGCCACGCCTGCGAGGGCGCCAAGGCCACCACCGGGCTGGCGGTGCGGCTGCCCAAAGGCTTCGTGCTGAGCGACGCGCAGGCGCGCAAGGGCTGGAAGCTCGACGTCAGCAAGAGCGGCGACGGCGAGGTGCGCTGGACCGCCGAGACGCCCGGCAACGCGCTGCCCGGCAGCGAGCGCGCCGAGTTCGTGCTGCGCGGCAAGGTGCCCGCGACGCCGGGCACGCTGTGGTTCAAGGTGCTGCAAACCTGCGACACCGGCGCCGCCGACTGGGCCGAGGTGCCCGCCTCAGGCAATTCGACCGCCGGCCTGAAGAGCCCTGCCGCCAAACTGAACGTGGTGGCGCAGGGCGTGGCCACGGTCGATGTGCGTGACGCCTGGGTGCGCCAGTCGGTGCCGGGCCAGAGCGGCACTGGCGCCTTCATGAAGCTGACCGCGCCCACCGGCACCAAGCTGGTCAGCATCTCGACCCCTGCGGCCGGCAACGCCGAAGTGCACGAGATGAAGATGGAAGGCGACGTCATGAAGATGCGCGAACTCCCCGGCGGGCTCGAGCTGCCCGCGGGCCAGACCGTCGAGCTCAAGCCCGGCGGCTATCACGTGATGATGACGGACCTGAAGGGCGCGCTGGCCAAGGGCGCCACAGTGCCGATGACGCTGAAGTTCGAGGACGCCAAGGGCGTGAAGACCGCGCTGGACGTCATGCTGCCGGTCGGCGCGCCCGAAGGCGCCGATGCGGCCGGCGCAGCGCACAAGCACTGAGCTTTTTCAGAGCAGCTCGTCCGGCGCCAGCGGCCCGAACAGCTTGAGCATCAGCCGCAGCGTGGCGCTGGTGTCGGGCTCGGTGGTGGCGTCGGGCAGCTGGCTGTCTTTGGGGGCGCGCCACACCAGCGCGCCATCGACCAGCTCCACATGCCATGAGCGCTCGGCCATGCCGCGCTCTATCTGCGCCGACGCCGCGCGCGACAGCTCCGCGCTGCGGATCAGCAGCGCAATTTCTGTGTTCTGCAGCTGTGAGCGCAGGTCGAGGTTCATGGAGCCGACCACCAGGAGTCGGCCGTCCATCACCAGCACCTTGGAGTGCAGCATGGCGCGCGATGCGCCGGTGAGGCTGCCGCTGCCCGTGCCACCGGCGCGGGCGGCCGACCCGCCACCGCTGCCGCCACCGCTGCTGCCCGTGGAGCCGAACACGCTGCCGAAGCTGGTCTGCTCGCTGCGCAGTTCGTACAGCTCGATGCCCATCTTCAGCAGCGCCTCGCGGTGGCGCGCATAGCCCACGTGCGCCACCGGGGCGTCGTTCGAGGCCAGCGAATTGGTCAGCACCCGAATGCGCACGCCGCGCGCGCGGGCCGCCGAGAAGGCTTGCAGCATGTCCTTGCCGGGCACGAAGTAGGGCGAAATGATGAGCAGGTCGCTGCGCGCCTGGCCGATCATCTGCAGCAGGCCCTCGACCACGGTGTCGCCGTTGGCGGCCAGGTCGGAGGCGGCTTCGAGCGATGCCACACGCGGCGAGGTGCTGGCCTTGTCGTCGGGTTGGCTGACCACCAGGCCGGGCGCCTTGTCGGTGTCGGGGCCGGAGTCGGCGGCGATCTTGCCGGGCTTGTCGGCCAGCATCACGGCGGGCGCCCACACGAAGGTGGCGGTGCGCAGGTCGAGCGCCTTCTCGTCCCAGACGCGGGCGCGCTGCTCGGCGGTGGGAGGGGCGTCTTCGCTTGGTTTGTCGTCGGTGTCGCGGCTGGCCTGCGCGACCAGTTCCTGGTCGGCCTTCTTCGAACGGTCGCGCAGCGCCTGCATCTCTTCGCGCGTGACCAGCGACTGCACCGGGTAGGCGCGCTCGTTGTTCCAGTAGCTGTCGAAGCTGCGCGACAGGTCCTGCACGATGGGCCCGGCCGCCAGCACGTCGACATCGACGAAGTTGCCGGTTGCTGCGTTGCCGAAGTAGGCGTCGCCCAGGTTGCGCCCGCCCGCCACGGCGAGCACGTTGTCCGCCAAAAACAGCTTGTTGTGCATGCGTTGCTGGATGCGCGAGGCGTCGTCGATCGAATTGAACAGCCGGCTGAAGGTGGAGTCGCGCGAGCCGGCGAGCGGGTTGAACAGCCGCATCTCGATGTTGGGAATGAAGGCCAGGCCGAGCACCAGCGCGTCGCGCCCGGTGGTGTGAAAGTCGTCCAGCAGCACGCGCACCCGCACGCCGCGCTCTGCGGCCGTGCGCAGGCCGCGCATCAGGCGCCCGGTGCTGGCGTCGGCGTGAATGGCGTAGTACTGCAGGTCCAGCGTTTTCTGCGCGCCGTCGATCAGCGCGAGCCGGCTGCCGTACGCGGCCTGCGGACCGCCCAGCAGCAAGAAGCCGGATTCGTAGCGCGCCTTGTCGGCCTGGCGCCGCTGCTGCACCAGATCGGCCAGCGCGGTGCCGGTGGCCGGCGCGGCGATGGCGGTGGACACCGGGCGCTCGACGTTCTGCGGCAATTGCGCGCAGGCGCCGAGGATCAGGAGCGCAAAGACCGCGGCGGACCGGCGAAGAAACGGCTGGAAGGAAGAAGACATGCGGCTTTCCCGGGGCGTGGGATGCTTGAAGGGCGAAGCCGCATGTATAGCCTAGTCGGTGCGCGCCGCGCGTCGGACGGGCGGACGACCGGCGCTGGCGTTGCGCTCTGGCGTCGTCGGCCTCGGCCCCGGCGCCAGGCTCGGGGTCAGCGCGTGACGCCCAGTTCTTCCTGGCGCTCCAGCGCGGCGAGCAACTCGTCGTCGATCTTCGCGTGGCGCTCGGCCAGCTCGGTGGCGCGCGAGGCGTCGCTGGCGTAGAGGGCACCGCCGTTGAGCTCGAGCATCTCGGTGATGCGTTTCTGCTCCGCTTCCAGGGCGGCGATCTGGGTGGGCAAAGTCTCCAGTTCGCGCTGCTCCTTATAAGAGAGCTTCTTGCGGGCGCCGGCCGCCTTGGGGGCGGTGCTTGCCGCAGCAGGGGCCGGTGCCGAAGCCGGCGAAGGCGCCGGGGCCGCGGCCTGGCGCTGCTCGGCGATCTCGCGGGCGCGCTTGGACTGAATCAGCCAGTCCTGCACGCTGCCTTCGTACTCGCGCCAGCGGCCGTCGCCCTCGTAGGCGATGGTGCTGGTCACCACGTTGTCCAGGAATGTCCGGTCGTGGCTGACCAGGAACACGGTGCCGTCGTAGTCCTGCAGCAGGCTTTCGAGCAGCTCCAGGGTGTCGATGTCCAGGTCGTTGGTCGGCTCGTCGAGCACCAGCACATTGGCCGGGCGGGCGAACAGGCGGGCCAGCAGCAGCCGGTTGCGTTCGCCGCCGCTGAGCGAGCGCACGGGGGAGTTGGCGCGCGCGGGGGAGAAGAGAAAGTCCGACAGGTAGCTCTTGACGTGCTTTTTCTGGTTGCCGATTTCGATCCACTCGCTGCCGGGGCTGATGAAGTCTTCCAGCGTGGCGTCGAGGTCGAGCTTGTCGCGCATCTGGTCGAAATACGCCACCTGCAGGTTGGTGCCGCGGCGGATCTTGCCGCTGTCGGGTTCGAGCTCGCCCAGAATCAGCTTCAGCAGCGTGGTCTTGCCCGCGCCGTTGGGGCCGAGCAGGCCGACCTTGTCGCCGCGCAGCAGGGTGCCGCTGAAACCACGGATCACGGTTTTCTCGCCGAAGGACTTGGTCGCCTCGGTGAGCTCGGCCACGATCTTGCCGCTGGACTGGCCCGACGCCACGTCCATGTTGACGCTGCCCTGCACCTCGCGGCGCGAGGTGCGGCTGGCGCGCAGCTCCTGCAGGCGGGTGATGCGGCTCTGGCTGCGCGTGCGGCGGGCTTCCACGCCCTTGCGGATCCAGATTTCTTCTTGCGCCAGCAGCTTGTCGGCCTTGGCGCTGATCACGGCCTCCTGGGCGAGCTGCTCTTCCTTCTGAATAAGGTACTGCTCGAAGTTGCCGGGGTAGGAGTGCAGCTTGCCGCGGTCGAGCTCGACGATGCGGGTGGCCACGCGGTTCAAAAAGCTGCGGTCGTGGGTGATGGTGACGATGCTGCCCTTGAAGTCGATCAGCAGCTGTTCGAGCCACTCGATGGAGTCCAGGTCCAGGTGGTTGGTGGGCTCGTCCAGCAGAAGGACGTCAGGCGCGGCCACCAGGGCCTGGGCCAGGGCCACGCGCTTGCGGGTGCCGCCGGAGAGGGCGCCGACGCGGGCATTGCGGTCCAGATGCAGGCGGTGCAGCGTCTCTTCGACGCGCTGTTCCCAGTTCCAGGCGTCGTACGCTTCTATCTGGGACTGCAGGGCGTCCAGGTCCAGGCCGTCCGCACCCGACAGATAGAGGTCGCGAACGGCGATGACAGGACCTAGGCCCTGACTGGCGGCGGTGAAGACATCCGCATCCATGTCGAGCACCGGCTCCTGGGCCACGTAGGCCACGCGCAGGTTCTGCTGGAGCTGGAGGGTGCCGTCGTCTGCTTTTTCCAGGCCCCCGAGTATCTTGAGCATCGAAGACTTGCCGGCGCCATTGCGGCCGATGAGGCCGATGCGTTCCGATTCAAGGAGAGAAAAGTCCGCGTGATCTAGCAGGGGGACGTGACCGAACGCCAGTTGGGCGTCGAGGAGTGTGATGAGTGCCATGTGGTGCGGATTATCGGAGGAGGCACCGTGTGGGGCCTGATGCGCTGGAATGTGCGCATTGGAGTTGAGGGACAACTTGAAGAAGTTATTGCTCAACTTGTCTTGCGAGGCGCAAATCCTGGCATATACTTGCGGGCTCGACTGACACACACTTCAAGGTGTGAATCGCGGTCAGGCTCTCCGGGGTTTGGCAGCGAGTTAGTGGATAAAAAAACTTCCTTCGAAGTTGACGCGGTTTGAAAAAGCAGTGCATAATAGAAGGCTTCGCTGAAACGGATTCAGCGGCTTGCTGCGAAAGTAGCGGGTTGCGGAAGAAGAAGAAAGCGAAAAAAGTTTGACGGTACTTAAAAAACCGTGATAGACTACAAGGCTTCGCTGATCACAGCAAGCAAGCCGAAGCAGACGATGAGTTTGCTTCGGGGTTCGTTAAAAATTTACAGCCGATAAGCGTGGGCGTTTGAAGGTAATTGCGTAAGTTCTTCGGAACAAGTCGCAAGACTTAAAAACGCTCATGAAGATAGAAGTGAAAGTTCACTTTAAT
>NZ_JAYLVN010000017.1:0-148062 GCF_046156345.1 Variovorax sp. H27-G14 | reverse complement strand
CGCCACGTTGCGCGAGAGCGAGAACACCCGCGCGGCCTACATCGCGGAGACCAAGCACAGCCTGCGCACCCGCGAGGCCGCCGCCGAACTCAAGCGCCACCAAGGCACGCAAGACCTGGCCAAGGCCGGGCAGCGCGAACGCCTCACCACCTTGAAGGCGCCGGTGGCGGGCACCGTGCAGCAACTGGCCGCGCACACCGAAGGCGGCGTGGTCACGCAGGCCCAGCCGCTGATGGTGATCGTGCCCGACGGCGCGCGGGTGACGGCCGAGGTGACGCTGGACAACAAGGACATCGGCTTCGTGCGCCCGATGCAGGAGGCCGCAATCAAGTTGGAGACCTTTCCGTACACGCGCTACGGCACGGTGAACGCGACCGTGAAAACGGTGACGGCGGATGCGGTGAATGACGAGAAACGCGGAGCGGTGTTTGCGGTGACGCTGAATTTGAATTCGACAACGATTGATGTGGACGGCAGGCCGATCAAGCTGAGCCCGGGGATGAATTTGACTGCGGAAATAAAGACGGGGAAGCGGCGGGTTATTGAATTCTTGCTTAGCCCGGTGCAGAGGGCCACCAGCGAGAGCTTGAAGGAAAGATAAGCACTGTTGTTAGATATGCATTTGTGCAGTCCGAAGCTATCGCCCCCAAAGGGCATCGCGCTGTATCGCCTCGGCGCCGATGAAGGTCTCGGCCAGGTGCACGCCGGTACAGAAGGCAACCAGTAAAGCTCTCTGAGAAAGGAAGCAACTATAGGCAAATAAAAAATTGCAAGAGTCATTTAACCGTAAATCGAACAATCAAATAAATGGCAGTAGGCATGAAAGAAATTCTAGGTACCGACGGCGCTGATTCCGCCTTCTTGAACCGTGGACCCGGGGCGTGGCTGCAAGGTGGCAATGAGACGGATGGTGTCGTCCTAAAAGGCCTCAAAGGCGACGACGCCTATTGGGTAAAAAGCACCAAGGACGTGGTCGTGGAGCAGCCTGGAGAAGGTAAAGATTTGGTCGTCATTGGAGGTAGCACGCTGACCGAATACGCGCTTTCCGACAACGTGGAAAATCTTCGGCTGGACATCGATGCAAATGCCGTTGTCAAGGTCACTGGCAATGCCCTCGACAACGAGATACTGGGCAACAGTCTGGACAACGTCATCGATGCGGGCGCCGGAGACGATGTCGTTTATGGCGGCGCTGGCAACGACACGCTTCTGGGCGGTGTTGGTAACGACACTCTGCATGGCCAGGATGGCAACGACACCCTTCTGGGTGGAGTGGGTGAGGACATGTTGGTGGGTGGCAATGGAGATGACACGATCGAGGGTGGTATCGGCAACGACACTCTGCATGGCCAGGATGGCAACGACAGGCTTCTGGGCGGCGTGGGAGATGACACGTTGTTCGGTGGCAATGGGGATGACACGATCGAGGGCGGGGCCGGTGCTGACAAGCTTTTCGGCGGCGACGGAAACGACGTGATCGATGGCGGCGCCGGGGGCGACACCATGGTGGGAGGGGCTGGCGTCAACACATACAAGATCGACAACCTCAACGACCGCGTCAACGGAGTGGCGGCAAATTCCAACGACACATTGCTCGTCAATGTCGACAACTACAAGGTTCTTGCCGGACAACAAATCGAACATGTGGAGTACGGCGCGGGCGTGAAGAAGCTGCCTTCGTTTATCGACCAGCTCTACAGCGGTTCATACTTTCCGGGCCAGTTGACGGGCGAGCACAGCAGCAACGCGCCATTTCGTCTTCGGTACACCTTCGCGGCATACGCTACAAAAAACGGTGAGGTCAGCAACTACGAGACGGCGTTGTTCAATGATGCTCAAAAGGGCGACGTGCGTGCCGCGCTGGCTCGTTTTTCCGCTACTGCCAATGTGGTGTTCGACGAGGCCGAAGATAAGTTGGACGCCAAGGGTCAGCCTGCCACGGCACTCAGATTCGTCTTCTCCAACTCGGAGCCCGATCTGCAAAAGGTGTACGCCATGGAAAAAACGTTCACGCGCTCGGACATGCCGGGACTGCGGCAGAGCTTTGTCTATTTGAAGCCGGGTACTGATATCTCGCCGAACGCCGAAAACGGTTCAGGCTTTCACGCGCTGCTGCACGAGATCGGCCACAGTTTTGGACTGCAGCACACCCTTGCCGCGGACGAGAGCGTGGATGCCCCGGGGGCTCTTGCCGAGACGCTGCAGCTTTATGGCGGGACATCCAAACTCACAAGAAGCGAGAGCGTCATGGGGCGCTACGTTTCCAATGCGGCCAACGCCGAGTTGGGCATCTTCGATGAGGCTGCACTGCACTATCAGTTCGGGGTTAGTCGTGGGCACAACGCAGGTGATCAGACCTACGTTCTTGCGAACCGCTACATCGGCGACGGATCGGGGGTCGATACCCTTTCTGCCGCTGACCAGACCAAGGGCGTGACCATCGATCTGGCGCCGGGCAGCTGGAGCTATGTAGGCAGATCAGAACCACCGGAAAACCTGAAGATCATGAATGAAGGGGTGGCGTTCATCGGCTTCGGCACCGAGATCGAGAATGCCGTGGGTGGCAGCGGCTTCGACGCGCTGATTGGCAACCACCTGGCCAATGAATTGACCGGCGGCGCGGGCAATGATTTTCTGCAAGGCGGCGCTGGCGACGACGTTCTAAAGGGCGGCGTGGACGGCGACATTCTGGTCGGAGGCACGGGCAATGACCTGCTCGACGGCGGCACCGGGACCGACCACTACAAGTTCTTTGCAGGCGACGGCATCGATACCATCGTGGACGAGGACAGCGGTGCGAACTACGACATTCTCAAGATCTATGCAGATGTGAAAGATGTCTTCGCGCGCGACAGTGATCTGGTCATTCAATATGGAGAAAGCGACCAGCTCACAGTCAAGGGGCAGCTTGCAGGCAAAGCCACTCAGATCGAAGAGCTTCAATTCGGCGACGGCATCTTTGTCTCCGCAAAAATGCTTGGAACCACTGGTCACGACGAGTTGTGGGCCACCGATTACGACGGCCGCATGTACGGATTCGCAGACACAGACAGTTATGTGGTCGATAGCTTGAATGACCAGCCGATCGAACGGGCAGGAGAAGGCGATGACGATACGGTCTTCACATGGGGCGAACAGCTGACTCAGTTCACATTGGGCGCGAATATCGAGAGCTTGTCGCTGGCTCACAACCGCACTATCTCAGGCACAGGTAATGACCAGGCAAACGAGATCTTGGGCAATGCCGAGAACAACATCCTTGCCGGTTTGGGAGGCAATGACAAGTTGTGGGGCCGTGACGGCAACGACAGCCTCTACGGAGGTACAGGCGACGACCTGCTCGAAGGTGGCGCTGGCAGCGACACCTATTTCTTCGGGCGAGGCGGGGGCAAGGATGTGTTCAAGGAGTCCGGCGCAAACGTCGGCGACATCGACGTCGTTCAGTTCGACAGCGCTTCAGCGAGCCAGTTGTGGTTTCGCAGGGAGGTGAATGATCTGGAAGTCAGCATCATCGGAACCGGCGACAGCGTGAGGGTGGTCGACTGGTATCTGGATACGGCATTTCAGATCGAGCAGTTCAAGGCGGATGGCGTGAGCTTGCTCAGCACGCAGGTGAATTCGCTGGTCGAAGCAATGGCAGGCTTTTCAACGCCGGCCGCAGGGCAGACCACATTGCCACCGAGCTACCAGAGCCGCTTGGATTCGGTGATTGCGGCGAACTGGCATTGACGAAGCAAGATCGAGAGTGAAGTCGCCGCGCGGCACAGCCAATCGCTGGTGCTGCGCGGCGACTTTTTCTTCAACGCCGGTTTCGAATTTCATGCCGGCGAGGCGGTTGAGGCAAGCCAGATAGGCCGCCTTCCGATTCAGAGCTTCAGCGGCGCAGCGTAGCCCGTCATCTCCAGATACCCACGCCCCACGCGGCGCCCCTGCGCATCGAGCAGGTCACTCACGCCTTCCCAGTACACGCCACCGGTCGAGCCGCGACTGTCGAGTTCCTGATCGTCCAGCAGGGCACGCACCTCGAAGACACCAGCGGGCGTCTGCACACGCCATTGCGTCGGGTACTTCGCCTGCGTGCGCGGGCTGTCCCACGTCTTCACCGGTTCGAACCGCACCTCGTCGTTACTGAAAATGCGCGCGACCCCGTCGCGTGCGCGAAACGACCCTCCGCCCCACAGCGCGCTGCCATCGCTGCGGCGCAAGTGAAAGGCCGTGAGCGCACTGCCGTCGTCCAGGTTCATGCCAATCCAGTCCCAGCCCACGGCCTGCGGGTGCATCAGCGCCTCGCTCCATTCATGGTCGAGCCACGCCGCACCGCCCACCTCGAAAGCCTGGCCCTTGAGCGTGAGCTTGCCCTGCGCCTTGAGCTGCGGCTCGCTGTAGTAGTAGCTCGCCTGCGATTCGTCAGGCCCCTTGCGCGAAAGGCCGTCCTTGCCCTGCAGCAGCACTGGCTGCGTGGGCGTGAAGCGCAGGTCCAGCGTGAACTCGCCGGCCGGTATGCGCGCCAGGTACAGGCCGTTCTCGCGCACCAGCGACCAGTCGCGGATGCGCACGTCGGTGTCGCTTGTGCCGGCCTCCGCCACGCCGAAGCCGGCGCGCGCGATGCGCTGGTCGTGCAGCAGCACGCGGCCTTCGAGGTCGGTGACGGCGGCATGCGCGAACACCAGGTTCTTCGCCGCGAACGCCGATCGCATGCCCAGTGCCGCCTCCACGCGCGAGCGAAAAAAGGTCACCTGAAATCCGAACTCGCGGCCCGCCGCAGTCTTCGCATGGCCGGTGATGTACCACCACTCGGTGTGCAGATCAGGGTGGCTGCCGAAGTCGCGCGGAAAGACCAGCCGCCGCTCGGGCAGCGCCCATGCCGACACGGGCCCCGCCGCCATCGCTGCCAGCAGCAGGCTGCGCCGCGACATGAACGCTGCGGGTGACGACGGCATCACGCCGTCACCAATGCGTCGATGCGCTGCTGCGCCGGCGCAATGTCGCCGAACGCCTGATGCACCCACGCCGCATCGTGATAGCTCGGCAGGTAGCGCTCGCCCGCGTCGCAGAGCAGCGAAAGAATCGAGCCCTGCTGGCCGGCTGCGCGCATCTCTTGCGCCACGGCCAGCATGCCGATGAAGTTGGTGCCGGTCGATGGGCCGACCTTGCGGCCCAGCAGCGCCGACAGCGCATGCATGGCGGCCACCGAGTCGAGGTTGGGCACCTCGATCATCCGGTCGACCAGCGTGCGCACGAAGCTGGGCTCCACGCGCGGGCGGCCGATGCCTTCGATGCGCGAGCCGGCGGCCGTGAGCGTGGTGTCGCCGGTGCGGTGGTAGGCCGAGAACACCGAGCCCTCGGGGTCGGCCACGCACACCTGCGTGTCGTGGCAGCGAAAGCGCACATAGCGCCCAATGGTCGCGCTGGTGCCGCCCGTGCCCGCGCCCACCACGATCCAGCGCGGCACCGGATGCCGCTCGCGTGCCATCTGCTGGAACATGCTCTCGGCGATGTTGTTGTTGCCGCGCCAGTCGGTCGCGCGCTCGGCATACGTGAACTGGTCCATGTAGTGGCCGCCGGTGCGCTCGGCCAGCGCACGCGCTTCCTCGTACACCTGCGCCGCATGGTCGACGAAGTGGCAGCTCGCGCCGTAGAAGGCGATTTGCGCGACCTTCTCCGGCGAGGTGGTGCGGGGCATCACCGCGATGAAGGGCAGGCCGAGCAGCCGCGCAAAGTAGGCCTCGCTCACCGCCGTGGAGCCGCTCGATGCCTCCACGATGGTCGTGCCTTCGCGCACCCAGCCGTTGCACAGCGCGTAGAGAAAGAGCGAACGCGCGAGCCGGTGCTTGAGGCTGCCGGTGGGGTGCGTGGATTCGTCCTTCAGGTACAGGTCGATGCCTTGCGCGGCCAGCGCGGGCAGGGTCAGCGGGATGAGGTGCGTGTCGGCGCTGCGCTGGTAGTCGGCCTCGATGCGGCGGATCGCGCTGCCGAGCCAGCCGCTGCACAGCGAGGAGGAGGGGGTGGAGGGTTGCTGCTGCATATCGCTGCCAGTCTACAAGTGGTGTCTCTCAAAGCGTCGGCTGCCGGCAGGCCCTACCAGTCTTCCTTCACAGCCAGCACCGCGTCCTTGCCCGCAGCGGCTCGCCCCGCCATCCAGGCCGTCACCGTGCCCGCCGCCACCACCGCCGCGCACAGCAGCAGCAGCCGCTCCCAAGGCACGAGCAGGTCCATGCTCCAGTGAAAGCTCTGCGGGTTCACCACCTTCACCAGCACCACCGACACCGCCAGCCCCAGCCCCAGCCCGGCCACCGCGCCAATGGCCGTCCACGCCGCGCCTTCGCCCGCCACCACGGCCAGCACCTGCCGCCTTGTGAATCCCAGGTGCGCCAGCAGCCCGAATTCCTTGCGCCGCGCCAGCACCTGCGCGCTGAAGCTCGCGGCAATGCCGAACAGCCCGATGGCAATGGCCACCGCCTGCAGCCAGTAGGTCACCGCAAAGCTGCGGTCGAAGATGCGCAGAGAGGTCACGCGGATCTGCCCGACGGAGGCGATCTCGACCGACTCGGCGGACTTTGCCGATTCCGTGGAAGCGCCTTGCTCCCGCGCCGCCAGCGCGCGCACCGCGGCCTGCACTGCGCCTTCGGACGCGCCGGGCGCGAGCCACACCGCCACGTCGCTCACGTTGCGTTCACCGGTGATGCGCTCGTAGTCCCGCGCGTCCATGGTGATGGCGCCGAACTGCCGCGCGTAGTCGCGCCACACACCGGCCACGAAGAAAACGGTCGATTTTTTCGAGGTTGCAGACAGGCCCATCGCGTTCGACAGCGGCGCGAAGCTGCTGCCTGGCTTTGCGCCATACAGCTCCACCATCGGTTCGCTCACATAGATGCCGACCTGCCCCTCGGGCACCGGCACGGCCGCGCCCACCAGCGGCAGCGACTGCGTGGCGCCGCCTTCCAGGCTGCGCGCAATCAGCGCCACCGCTGGCCGCGTGGCGTCGAGCTGCAGCGACTCCGTGCGCAGCGTGCCGGTGCGCGCCACGCCGGGCAGTTGGGACAGTGCCTGCACGAAGGCCGGCGCGAAGGTGGCGGTGTCGGTGCTGCTGCTGTTGCCGCTGTTGCTGCCGCGCCCGCCCGAGGTGGCGCGCACGTACAGGTCGGCCGGCAGCACCACGTCGAGCCATTGCGTCACCGAATCGCGAAAGCTCGCGACCATCACCGTGAGCGCCACCGCCAGGCTCAGGCTGGCGACCACGCCGCTCACCGCCACGGCCGCCGTGCCGCGCATGCGCCGCGCGCGTTCCACGGCCAGCATCGGCAGCACGTGCCGTGCGAACAGGGGCGCGATACGGTCGTACAGCAGCGCAATCAACCAGGGCAGGGCGGTGATGCCGCCCACCAGCAGGCAGGCCACCGACAGGTAGGCCGCCACCGGAATGCCGCCGATGGCCGGCACGTTGGCCAACAGCGCGCCCAGTGCGATGAGCCCCAGCGCCAGCCAGTGGCCGTTGCCTGGCACCGGCGCCGCGCCCAGCCCCTTGAGCGTTTGCGCCTCGGGCAGGGCCTGCGCCGCGCGCGCGGGCCACCAGCCGCCGACCAGCGCGGCCACCACGCCAAGCCCGCCGTACAGCAGGGCCGCGCCGGTGCTCCAGTGCAGCGTGGGCGCCACGCCTTCGAAGTAACCGCCGCCCAGGTCGCCGCCGAGCACCTTCAGCGCAAAGGCCGCGAGCGCCGTGCCCAGCGCCAGCCCGGCCACGCTGCCGATCAGCCCCAGCACCAGCGATTCGACCAGCACCAGCTTGAGCCGCTCGCGCGGCGTGAGCCCCAGCACGCCGAGCAGCGCGAACTGCTGCGCGCGCTTGGCCACGCTGAGCGCCAGCACGGAGAACACCAGAAACGCGCCCGTGAACAGCGCCACCAGCGCCAGCACCGTGAGGTTCACGCGGTAGGCGCGCGACAGGTTGCTCACGCGCTCGGCCGCATCGCCCGGCTCGGCAAACTGCACGCCGGCGGGCCAGTCGGGCGACTGCTGCAGCGCGGCCATGAAGGCGGCGCGGTCGGTGCCGGGCGCCAGCCGCAGGTCGATGCGGCTGAGCCGCCCGCCCTGGCCGAACAGGTCTTGCGCGGCGCCGATGTCCATCACCGCGAGCGCCGTGCCGCTGGCCGCGACATGGCCGGCCACGGCAAGCGTTTGCCAGGCATCGCCGCTGCGCAGTTGCACCGTTTCCGCGGCGCCGTCGGGCGCTTGCGCCGGCAGGCCCAGCACGCTGCGCGCGGCGGCGTTGAGAAACACCTGGCCCGGCGCGAACAGCGCGAAGCGGTCGGCGCCGGCGCGGGGCTGCGGCATGAGCGCGGGGGCGATGGTGGGCAGCACCAGCGCGTCGATGCCAATCACGCGCAGCGGCACCTGGCGCTCACCGGCCGGCTTGGGTGCGGCGCCCTCGCCAGCCATTCCCAGCCCCTGGAACTCGACCACCGGGCTGGCCAGCGTGACCTGCGGGTGCCGCGCGAGCCGCGCGAACACGGCCTCGTCGAAGCCGCCCTGCACCGCGCGCAACTCCAGGTCGGGCTGGCCGTTGACCGAGCGCACGGCGCTGGAGAACTCGTCCAGCGCGGAGGCGTTGATCAGTTGCACTGAAAAGGCCAGCGCCACGCCCAGCATCACGGCCAGCACGGCCGCCGCGTTGCGCCAGGGGTGGTGGCGGAGTTCCTGCCAGGAGAAGGTGGTGAGCAATGCGCGCATGGCGCGATTGTCGCGGTGCGCAAAAGGTTACATGGCCGTGGCACCATGGCACCCCGGCGCCCGCTTCACGGCGCCCTGAGGAATCCGACGATGCGGCTCCCGCCCCGTGCCCTGTCCCGCCATTGCCTTGCGGCCTGGCTCCTCGCTCCCACGCTCGCCGTCGTGGTTGCGGCCACGGCCACCGCCCAACCCCAGCAGTCGCAGCAGTCCCAGCAAACCCAGCAGGCCCTCACGCTGGCCACCGACCCGGCCGTGCTGGCCAAGGCCGCCCTCGGCCCCGAGCGCGGCACGCTGGTGGTCGGCACGCTGCGCAACGGCCAGGCCACCTACGGCGCGGCCTACAACCCCGAGCCGCCGTCGCCGCCGCGCGCCATCGCCGGCAACAGTGCGGAGCAGCCGATGTTCGAGATCGGCTCGGTCACCAAGGTCTTCACCGGCCTCTTGCTCGCGCAGGCGGTGGAGCGCGGCGACCTGAAGCTGGACGACACCGTCGGCAAGCTGCTCGCCGGCAAGGCCGAGGGCGAGGGCCTGCCGGGCACGGTGGGCGCGGTCACGCTGCGCCAGCTGGTCACGCACACCGGCTGCATGCCCGTGATGGCCGACGGCGTGACCGGCGGCGCGCCGCTGGCCGAGCAGTTCCGCAGTTTCGACAAGGCGATGTTCTGGGCCGCACTGGCGCGCATCAAGCTCACGGCCGCGGCGCCGCCGTGCGAGGCCGCGTACAGCAACTTCGGCATGGCGCTGCTGGGCCAGTTGCTGGCAGAGCGCTACGGCACCTCGTGGGGCGAGCTGGTGCGCGCGCGCATCACCGAGCCGCTGGGCATGAACGACACGGTCATCACGCTGGGCGACAAGGCCTCGCGCATGGCGCCGGCCTTTGCCGGCGACCGCCGCCAGCCGCTGTTCGACATGCTGGCCTATGCGCCGGCCAGCGCGCTGCGCTCCACGGCCGCCGACATGATGACCTTCGCCCGCGCCGTGCTGGCCGGCGCCAGCGGCCCGCTGGGCCCGGCCGCCGTGCGCATGCTCACGCCGCTGGCGCGCTACGAGGGCGCGGAGATCGGCTACGCGGTGATGGTGCGCGGCAGAGAGGGCATGCAGGGTGGGCGCCGCACCTACTGGCACGCCGGCCTTACCGAGGGCTACCGCACGCTCTGGCTGCTGGCGCCCGACACCGGCGAGGCGCTGATCGTGCTCAGCAGCAACGCGCGCGCACCGCTGCAGGCCGTGATGCTGGCCATCGGCAAGAGCCGCTACCCGGTGCCGACCGCTGAAGTGCCGATCGATCCGAAGCGGCTGGACGACTACAAGGGCGAGTTCCGCGTCAGCAAGACCAAGGCGCTGAGCCTCACGGTGCGCGGCGGCAAGCTGCTGGTGCGCGAAACCGGCCGCGGCTACAGCGCGCTCACACCGACCGGCACCGACCGCTTCGCCGTCACCGGCATCGGCGCGCAGTTGGTGTTCCGGCGCGACGCGGGCAATGCGGTGGTGGGCCTCACGCTGGCGCAGGGCGGCAGCCAGCTCGATGCGCAGCGCGTGGGCGATGCGGCCGCCGCGCCGCAGGAATAGCCTGGCGTGCTCAGCGCGTGGTCGGTGCGATTGCCCGTGCCAGCAACTGGTCGGCCATCTGCTCGATCTCCTCGCGCATGACCAGCTTGGCCCGCCAGCCTGCGGGAATGCCCGCCACGCCGTAGAAAGCCCCGGCCAGCTGGCCGCAGATTGCGGCGGTGGTGTCGGCGTCGTCGCCCAGGTTGGTGGCGGCCAGCACTGCTTCTTCGAAAGACTGTGTGTGCGCGAAGCACCAGAGCGCGGCTTCGAGCGACGCCACGCAGTAACCCGAGCCTTTGATCTGTTCGATCGGCTTCGCGGCGTAGTCGCCACGTGCCAGCGCCGCCACCTTCTCGCTCAAAGGCGCGAGGGGCGCCGTGGCCAGAATTGCCGCCTTGCTCTCGCCGCGCAATGCCGCGCGCAACTGCAATGCGAAGAGCTGCGAGCACTCGATGGCCTCCAGCGCGCCGTGCGTGGTGCGCGTGCTTTCGCCGGCCTGGCGCCAAGTGGCCTCGGCGCTGGCGGCCCACAGCATCGGCACCGGGGCGAGCCGCATCAGCGCGCCGTTGCCGGCCGTGCGCGGATCAGGGTCGCCCGCGAACGGGTCGCCCGATGCCAGGTAGCGGGTGAGCGCGCCTGACACCGTCAGGCCGATGTCGAAGCAGTTGCCCGTGCTGCTCATGTAGCCCACGTTGCGCCAGTTGCAGTAGCGGTTCATCTGGTCGACCGCGTTGAAGCCCTGGCAGTGCAGCAGGCTGGCGGCCAGGCACAGCGCCATCGAGGTGTCGTCGGTCCATTCGCCGGGCGCCAGCCCGAAAGGGCCACCACCCACCATGTCCGTGACCGGCTCGAACGTGCCGCGCGTGCGGAACTCCACCGTGGTGCCCACGGCATCGCCGCAGGCCAGGCCGAGCAGGCTGCCGCGGTAACGCTCGGCGTTCATTGCGCCTGCCTCAGCGTTTCGCGCGCGGCCATCAGCGCAAAGCCCAGCAGGTTGAGGCCTTTCCACGCGCGCGGGTCTTGCGCCGCGGGGTCGGTGGCGGCCAGGCCGATGCCCCAGATGGGGTCGACCGGGCTGGCCTCCACCAGCACCTGGTGGCCGGTGCCGAGCAGAAAGGCGCCCAGCGCGGCGTGCAGCGCGAACTTCTCGGCGTTGCCCTGCGTCACGATGTCCAGCCGCGCTGCGGTCCACGCCGCCTCGTCGAACCCGCGGATTTCGCGGCCGAGCTTCTTGGCTTCACCGGGCGTGCGCGCGGCCAGGATGCGCGCGCAGGTGTCTTCGTCGCCGAACAGGCGCGCCTTGCCGGCCATCATGAAATGCTCGGCCGTGCGGTACTTGATGCCGTCGACCTTGAACTCGGCCTCGAACCACTGGCTGAAGCAGCTCTTGTTCACGCCGGTCTTGGGCGCCTGGTGGCCCCAGAACAGCAGGTAGGCGGGGTGGTGGCCTTGGGCGAAGTAGGCGGGAAGGTCGCGCGTGCTGCGCGGTGTGGTCGGCGTTGTTGGCGTTGTTGGCGTTGTCAATGTTGTGTTTTTCATTTCTTTTTCTCCCCGGGTAGCGTGTGACAGCAAGAGTTGTTCTGTACAACTAATCAAGGGTTGTATAGTACAACTAACAAACCAGGCGTCAAGCCCTCTCCGTGAAAACCACCTCGCCGAACTTTCCGCCCCTGACTTTTCCGCGTCCGCTGGTCACGGTCGACGTGGTGATGTTCACCGTGCGCGACGACGCGCTGCAGGTGCTGCTGGTCAAGCGCCCCGCCGACACTGCCGAGCCGTTCCCCGGCAAGTGGGCCTTGCCGGGCGGCTTCGTGAACATCGACGAAGACGCCACGCTGCTCGACTGCGCGCTGCGCAAGCTGAGCGAAAAAACCGGCGTCGTCACGCCCTATCTCGAACAGCTCGGCAGCTGGGGCGGCGTGCAGCGCGACCCGCGCGGCTGGTCGACCACGCACTGCTTCTATGCGCTGGTTCCCGCGCAGGCGATGCAATTGCGCAGCGGCGCCAACGCGGCCGAGGTGGCGTGGTTCGAGGTCGATGCGGCCGCGCGCAAGCGCCTGGCCTTCGACCATGGCGAGCTGCTCGAAGCCGCCGTGGCCCGGCTGCGCAGCAAGGTCGAATACACCTCGCTGCCGGCCTTTCTGCTGGAGGAGCCGTTCACGCTGCCGGCCCTGCAGCACACCTACGAGGTGGTGCTGGGCCGCGACATCGACAAGAGCGCGTTTCGCAAGCGCATGCTCGATGGCGAGTTCATGGAAGAAGCCGGCATGGTCACCGGCACCTTGGGCCGCCCGGCCATGAGCTACCGGCTGCGCGACCGCTCGCAGGCGGCGCTGTTTCCGCGCACTTTCAACGTGCGATGAAACTGTGCAGCCGGCTCACAGCCGCTGCGACTTCGCGTTGAGGTAGGCCCGCACCACCGCGCTGCTGCTCAGGCCGATGGCGCGGTCGTAGGCCTTGCGCGCCGCGGCACGCGCGCCGCCAGCCGCCAGCAGGTGCGCGCGCGCGGCCCAGAAGGGCTGGTAGTTGGCCACCTCATCGGGAGTCATCGCGTCGAGCGCCTGCAGGCCGGTTTCCGGGCCGCGGGCGTCGGCCAGCGCGCAGGCCAGGCTCACCTGCGCGCCGATGCTCGGGCGCAGTGCCAGCAGGCTTTGGTACAGCGACACCAGCGTCTCGGGCGGCACCGGCGCGCCAGCGCGGCGTTCGCAGTGCGCCGACTGGATGCGGGCCTTCAGCTGGTAAGTGCCGAGCGACCCCAGCGTGGCCGCCTGACGCAGATGGTGTTCGGCCTCGGCCAGCAGCTCGTGGTTCCAGCGCGTGATGTCCTGTTGGTCGAGCGGCACATAGGCGCCGGTGGCGCTGCGGCGCGATGCCAGGCGGGCATCGCCGAACAGCATCAGCGCCAGCAGGCCCAGCGGCTCGGGCTCGTGCGGCATCAGGCGGCACAGGACGCGGCACAGGTCGATGGCCTCGGCCGTGAGCCCGCGCGGGAGCGCGTCGGCGCCGTCCACGTCGTCCCAGCCGCTGCCGTAAGCGGCATGGATGCAGTCGAGCACCTCGCGCAGCCGATGGGGCAGGTCGTGTGGCTGCGGAGTGTCGAAGGAAATTTCCGCAGAGCGGATGCGGGCCTTGGCTTGCAGCAGCCGCTGCGACAGCGCCGCGGGCGAGGTCAGAAAGGCGCCCGCCATGCGTGCCGCGTCGATGCCCAGCACGGTCTGCAGCATCAGCGGTGCGCGCGCCCGCGCGTCGATTGCCGGGTGCGCGCACACGAAGAGCAGGCGCAGCCGCTCGTCGGCCAGAGGCGCGCTGTGGGTGCGGGCTTCGTCGAATTCGCCGGCCAGCAGCATCAGCGTTTGCGTGGCCTCGTTCTGCACGCGGGTGTGGCGCCAGGCGTCGAGCTTGCGGTGCCGCGCGGTGCTCAGCAGCCAGGCGTCGGGCTCGCTTGGAATGCCGTCGGCGGGCCAACGCTCCAGCGCCCGCGCAAAGGCGTAGCCCAGCGCATCTTGCGAGGCGGCAATGTCGTGCGTGCGAGCGACCAGGACCGACAGCAGCCGTCCGTAAGATTCGCGCGCCGCACGGTCTGCGGCCTGCGCCTGGGGGAGCATGGTTTCTTGCTATGGAAGAAGCTTCAGAGGCGAATATTTTTTACGTTATGGCGTCTGGGCGCAATGGATCATTTCGTTTTTCACGGTGACCGTTGTCAGGCGGCCCTGGCCCGCACCGCGGGCGCGAACATGGCTTCCATTTCATTGCGCAGCTTGTAGGCGGCGGTGCCGGTGTCGATGGCCACGTCGGCCCAGCTCAGGCTTTGGCCCTTCTTCACCGGGCGCAGCAGCTTCACGTTGTGCGCCAGCCCCAGCGGCAGGCCGCCCAGGCGCAGCGAGCGCTCGGCCGGCAGCAGCTTGCCCCACACCGTGTAGCCGCCTTCGCCGTCGAGCATTTCGCCCGCGGCCAGGTCGCGCTTGGCCGTGGCCACCACGTCGGCGTTCCAGCAACTGGCCACGCCGGTGGCCTCGCCGCGCAGCGCCACGCTGGCCACCGACATGCCCACCTCCAGCCCGATCAGGTGCCAGCGCTTGTACAGCGTGAAGTAGCGCCCGCTCGGGTCGGTGTGGGCGTTGTATTCCTCGAAGCAGTTCTTGATGTAGTCGGTCTCCGCCTCCACCGTGACCCACACGCCCATGCGAATGTCGTACGGAATCTTGCGTCCGTCGGCCTCCAGCGACGACACCACCTCGACCATGCCCTTGCGCTCCAGCACGCCGCCTTCGCTCTTGGGGCGGGTGACGAAGGGAATGTCTTCCACGCTCGCGGGCGGGTAGAGCAGGCCGTCCGACGGCACCGTGAGGCCGGTGGCGTTGGCCACGGCCGAGCTTTCGATGGAGGGCTTGGAGCCGTCCAGAAAGCTGTTGAACATCTTCGGGTTGAGCCCGCCGCGCTGCGCCTGTTCGGGCGTGAGGCCGTAGTTGCCCCACACCGTCTCGGGTGTGGATTCGGTGAAGTGCGGCAGCCACTTGTGGCCGCGCCCGGCCGCCACCACCGGAAAGCCGCAGGTGCGCGCCCAGTCGACCAGGTCGCAGATCAGCGCGGGCTGGTCGCCGAAGGCCAGCGAATACACCACGCCGGCCTGCTGCGCCCGGTGCGCGAGCAGCGGGCCGCAGAAGGCGTCGGCCTCCACCGTCACGTTCACCACATGCTTGCCGTGCGCAAAGGCGTCCAGGCAGTGGTCGACCGCGGCAATGGGGTTGCCGGTGCACTCGACCACGATGTCGATGGCGGGCTCGCGCGTCACGGCCTGCCAGTCGTCGGTGATCCAGGTGGTGCCGTGCCTTAGCGCCTCTTGCACGGAGCCGGCGGCGGCGCGCCCGGCTTGCCAGCCCACGCGCTCCAGGTTGACGCGGGCCGCGTCGGGCGACAGGTCGGCAATGGCCACCAGTTGCACGCCGGGCGTGCGCGGAATCTGCGCCAGATACATGGCGCCGAACTTGCCCGCGCCGATCAAACCGATGCGGATGGGGCGGCCTTCGGCGGCGCGCTGTTGCAGGCGGGTGTAGAGGCTCATGGTGGTCAGGCCTCCACGGGTTCGATCACATCGAGCGAGGTCTGCAGGGCGCTGTCGGGCAGGCCGTTTTTCCACGGCACGTCCACGGGGTAGGGCTTCAGCAGGCAGTCGTCGGGCAGCATCTCGATGGGCGCGAAGTTTCTGTGCGCGATGAACTCGGGCCGCTTGTGGCGCCGAATGTGGTTGCTGACCGCGCACAAGCTGAGGTACACCGCCACCCGGTTGAACGGCGACAGGTTGCTGCCCGACGCATGCACCAGGCAACTGTGGAACAGGATCATCGAGCCGGCCGGCCCCTTGGGCGAGACGATGCCGCCTTCTTTGCCGCCGGCGCGCTCCACCAGCTGACCGATGAGCTCGTTGTCGACCGTCCACAGCGGATAGCTGGTGGTGGTGAGGTCGTGCCTGGCATCAACCACGCCCTTGCGGTGGCTGCCCGGAATGAACATGAGCGGGCCGTTGTGCTCGGTCACGTCGTCCAGAAAAATAGCGACGTTCATCGCGCGCTCGGTGGGCATCAGGTCGTCGTTGAGCCAGGTGCCGTAGTCCTGGTGCCACTGCCACACCTGGCCTTCGAAGGCCATCTTTCCGTTGATCTTGAACTGGTGCATGTAGACCGCTTCCTCGAACAGGTCCATCACCGGGCCCACCATGCGCGGGTGCCGCGCCAGCCGCGCAAAGGGCTCGCTGATGAGGTGCGCCGCAAAGTTGGTGCGCACGGCGTCGGAGCCTTTCTCGCGCACGTTGAAGGCCTCGCGCTTGCCGTACAGCGCGGGCACCGCGTCGGTCAGCGTTTTTGTTTCCTCGGGCGAGAAGTGGCCGGGGAAGAACAGGTAGCCGTCGCGCTCGAACTGCGCGCGTTGCTCGGGGGTCAGCTTCATGCCTTGTCTCCTTTTTTTCGCGGGGTGGTTTGCGGTGTGGTTGGCGGGGTTGTGGCTGTGGTGCGCGCCAGTTGCTGCGCGAGCCGCTCGCTCAGTGCCTCGCTGGCCTGCGAGACGTGTTCTTCGCTGAGGCGCGCGGCGCGTTCCACGTGACCGGCCGCAATCGCTTGCGCAATGGCTTCGTGCTCGTCCCACAGCGATTCGCGCTGGGGCTCGGCCTGCAGCACCGCGCCCATCGCGCGGCGCAGGTGGCGCCAGTGCGGCGCGGCGCTCTGGCCGATCAGCGGGTTGCCTGATGCTTCGTAGATGGCCTGGTGAAAGGCCACATCGGCGTCCAGCATGGCCTCCACGTTGCGCCCGCGGGCCGCGCGCCTTCCGCGCTCGATGAGCTTGGGATCTATGCGAAAGCGCTGCTGCGCCGCCAGCCGCGCGGCCAGCACGTCGAGCGCGCCGCGCACCTGGTAGACCTTGCGCATCGCCTCGGCCTCCAGCGGCGCCACCAGCACGCCGCGGCCGGGTGCGTCGCGCACGAAGCCGTCTTTCTTCAGCAGCCGCAGGGCCTGCAGCACCGGCTGGCGCGACACCGACAGCCGCTGCGCAATGTCTTCCTGCATCAGGCGCTCGCCCGGCGCCAGCGTGCCGCTGCTGATGGCGCCGAGCAGCGCGCGGTAGACCTGGTCGACCAGGTCGGGGGCGACTTCGATGCTGAGAAGCTGGGCGGGCATGGCGGCTTTCTTTTGAACTCTGTATACAGAGTACGAAGATTCGGCGCGCCGCGCATCTCGGGTTTTTACCCATCGGCGCTGCAAAAAAATGCTACCCGCCGCTAAGCTCGGCGCATGCAACTACCTACTTACGACGACGTCATTGCCGCGGCCGCGCGGCTCCAGGGCCATGCCCACCGCACGCCCGTGCTGCGCTCGACCACCGCCGATGCGCGCTGGGGCGCGGAGTTCTTCTTCAAGTGCGAGAACTTCCAGCGCATGGGCGCATTCAAGTTTCGCGGCGCGTTCAATGCGCTGTCGAAGTTCGACGCCGCGCAGCGCAAGGGCGGCGTCATCGCGTTCTCGTCAGGCAACCATGCGCAGGCCATTGCGCTGTCGGCGCGCCTGCTGTCGATGCCGGCCGTCATCGTCATGCCCAACGACGCGCCCGCCGCCAAGGTGGCCGCCACCAAGGGCTACGGCGCCGAAGTGGTGATGTACGACCGCTTCACCGAAGACCGCGAGGCGCTCACCAGGCGGCTCGCGCAGGAGCGTGGCATGACCATGATTCCGCCCTACGACCACCCCGACGTGCTCACCGGCCAGGGCACCGCGGTGAAGGAGCTGATCGAGGAAACCGGCCCGCTCGACCACCTGTTCGTGTGCCTGGGCGGCGGTGGGCTGCTGTCGGGCTCGGCGCTGTCGGCGCGCGCGCTGTCGCCGCAATGCAAGGTCTACGGCGTGGAGCCGGAAGCGGGCAACGACGGCCAGCAGTCGTTGCGCGCCGGAAAGATCGTGCACATCGCCACGCCCAAGACCATTGCCGACGGCGCGCAGACGCAGTACCTGGGCGAGTACACCTTCGGCATCATCCAGCGCGACGTGGACGACATCTTCACGGTGACCGACGATCAGCTTGTCGAGGCCATGCGCTTCTTTGCCGAGCGCATGAAGATGGTGGTGGAGCCGACCGGCTGCCTTGCGTTCGCGGGCGCCATTGCGGCGGCCAAGGCCATTGAAGGCCGGCGCGTGGGCATCGTGATCAGCGGCGGCAACGTCGACCTGTCGCGTTTCGCGTCGCTGATCGCACCTCAGTAGGCAGCACGCCTACCAAGTTGCGTTCGCTTCTCGAGAACCGTGCGCGGCGCTTCGACAAGCTCAGCGTGAACGGTTTTTCGTTTTCCAAAGCAATTTGGTATCAGGCGCGGATGCCGCTGGCTGTGAGGTGCAGCAGGCGGTCCGCGCGGGCTGCCGCGCTTTCGGAGTGCGTCACCAGCACCAGCGACGCACCGTGCTCGCGCGTCTGGCCGATCAGCAGGTCCATCACCTTGGCGGCGGTCGTCGGGTCGAGGTTGCCCGTGGGCTCGTCGGCCAGCAGCAGGGCGGGGCGGTGCACCAGCGCACGCGCAATGGCCACGCGCTGCAGCTGACCGCCCGACAGCGTTTGCGGCAGCCGCGCGCCCATGCCGGACAGGCCCACGGCATCGAGCATCTTCGCCACGCGAGCATCGTCTTGCTGGCCCAGCAGCATCAGCGGCAGCGCCACGTTCTGCGCCACGTCCAGGTGCGGCAGCACGTGGAAGGCCTGAAACACGAAGCCCACATGGCGGCGGCGCCACAGCGCGCAGGCTTCGCCGCCCAGCGCGCCGATGTCGGTGCCGTCGTGCGTCACCGTGCCCTGGTCCCAGCTGTCCAGTCCGGCCATGCAGTTGAGCAGGGTCGACTTGCCCACGCCCGACTCCCCCACGATGGCGACGAACTCGCCGGGCTCGACGCTGAGCGTCACGTTCTCGAAGACCGGCGATTCAGCGTAGTGCTTGCCGAGGTTGGTAATGCGCAGCGTCATCCGGGGTGGGTTGCTCAGGTTGCTTGAATGGCGTGGGCCATGCGTTGAACGGCGGTCTGCACCGCGTCGGGCGCGTCGCAGGCGATCACGGTGCGTTGCGGCATGCTGCGCAGCCAGGTGACCTGGCGCTTGGCAAGTTGCCGCGTGGCGGCGATGCCGCGTTCGCGCAGCTCGGCCATGGCGCGGGCATCGGGAGCCGCGTCGGCGCAGGCGTCCAGCATGTCCCAGGCCTGGCGGTAGCCGACGCAGCGCATCGAGGGCAGATCGGTCGACAGGTCGCCGCGCGCGCGCAGCGCACGCACTTCGTCTAAAAAGCCGTCGGCCAGCATGGTGTCGAAGCGCTCGGCGATGCGCCCGTGCAGCCAGGCGCGGTCGTCGGGCTCCAGCGAGAACAGCACGCCGCCTTCCACCGGCTGCGCCGTCTTGTTGTCGCTCGCATGAAAGCTCGACAGCGGCTTGCCGCTGGTGGCCCACACCTCCAGCGCGCGCTGTATGCGCTGGCTGTCCTGCGGCGCGAGCCGCGCGGCCGTTACCGGGTCGACCTGCGCCAGCCGCGCATGCATCGTGGGCCAGCCGTGCGCGGCGGCATCGGCGTCGATGCGCGCGCGCACGGCGGCATCGGCCGGTGGCATGGCGTCGATGCCGTCGAACAGCGCCTTGAAATACAGCATGGTGCCGCCCACCAGCAGCGGCAGCGCGCCGCGCGCGCGGATCTCGCCGATGAGCCGCGTGGCGTCGGCCACGAAGGCGGCGGCGCTGTAGCTCTCGCGCGCATCGAGGATGTCGATGAGGTGGTGCGGCACGGCGGCCTGCTCGGCGGCGGTGGGCTTGGCGGTGCCGATGTTCATGCCGCGGTAGACCAGGGCCGAGTCGACCGAAATGATCTCCACGGGCTGCAGGCGCGCCAGCGCGAGCGCGGCGGCGGTCTTGCCGCAGGCGGTGGGGCCGGCGAGCGCGACATAGCGGGGGGGAGCGGAAGAAAGGGCGGCCGGGGCCGGAGGGGCGGCATCGGCGGCCGCAACGAAGCTGGGAGACATGGTGCGCCGAGGGTAGCAAATGGCGCGTGCCCGTCCGGGCGACAGGTCTTGGCCGGCGGGGAGGGCGGCCGACTGCGCTGCCGACCGCGGCGTCAGATCAGATGGCCGCGGGCACCACCGTCGCCTGCGCCTTGCCGCTCACGTCCTGCTGCACCGGTTTGGCAGCGGCGGGTGGCGCCAGCTTTGGCGTTGGCCGCGGGGTGCCTGCGTTGCTGGCGACCATGTTTTCCGGCTTCATGCGAAACAGCTGCGTGAGCGCTGCGCGGTACTGGGTCTCGCCGACCGAGTTGGTGTTGTGGTGCGAGCCGCCCTCGACCAGCACGAACAGCTTGGGCACCGTGGCCGCGTCATACAGCTTGCGGCCCAGCGTGGGGTTGATCAGGCTGTCGGCCGTGCCGTGCACCACGAGCAGCGGCGCGCCGATGTCCTTGACCTTGTCGATCGCATCGAAGCGCTGCGTGATGAAGGGGCGAAAGGGCAGCCAGCCCCACTTGAAGCTGCCGACCACGTCGGCGATGGAGGTGAAGGTGCTCTCCACGATGGTGCCGCTCTCGTCGTTCACATGTGCCGCCAGGTCGATGCCGATGGCGCCGCCCAGCGAGTGGCCGAAGATGTAGCGGTGCTGCTTGGGGTGGCGCGCGGCCAGCCAGGTCCAGGCAGCGCGTGCGTCCTCGCGGGCGGACTCTTCAGAAGGCAGGCCGGCGGAGCTCTTCCCGAAACCGCGATAGTCGATGGCCAGCACCGAAAAGCCCAACTCGTGCATGCGCTGGATGCGTGGCGCCGAGCCGGCCACGTTGTAGCGCGCACCGTGCAGGTACAGCAGCACGGGGGTGTCGGTGGTTTCGGGCGCGCCGCCCAGCCACAGGCCGTGCAGGCGGGCCGGCTCACCGGTCAGGGAGGACTGAAAGTCGATCCACACGTCTTCCATGCCCTGCGCCATCGACGCGGTGTTGCCCCAGCTGCGGTCGCTGGGTTGGAAGATCCATTCCCGTTGCTGTTGGTCGAACGACGAGCAACCCGCTGCCAGCAAGGCACAGAGCGAGAAGGCAGACGCGAAGAGGGTCCAGCGTTTCATCATGGGTGTGAGGGACAGCGAAGTCGGCCTGAAAGTTCACCTGCTCTGACCGCCGTGCGCCGACATTGCACTTTGGTAACCACCGTAAACAACGCTCAACGGCGCTTTGTGAACCTATGCAACGTGCGTGCCCGCCATCCCGATGACGGGGTTTGGCTTGCGGAAAACCCTCGGCACGCGCTGGCCGAAACGCTCCAAGCCGCCTGAAACCGGCGGTTTGGGCCTTATCGGCCGCGCATGAACAGCGAATCGAGCTCGCGAATCGACAGCTGGCGCCAAGTGGGGCGGCCGTGGTTGCACTGGTCCGAACGTTCTGTTGCTTCCATTTGGCGTAACAGTGCGTTCATCTCGTCGATGGTGAGCTTGCGGTTGGCCCGCACCGCACCATGACAGGCCATGGTGGAGAGCAATTCGTTCTGCGCCCGCTGCACCACGGTGCTGGCGTCGTGCTGGGCCAGCTCGGCAAGCACGCTGCGCGCCAGCTCCACCGGGTCGCCATCGGCCAGCGTGCCGGGCACGGCGCGCACCGCAAGCGTGCGCGGCGAAAACGGCGTGATCTCCAGGCCCAGCGTCGGCAGCACCGCCGCGCAGGCTTCGGCCGTGGCCACTTCCTGCGGCGTGGCCGCGAAGGTGGCCGGAATCAGCAGCGGCTGGCTGCTGATGGCGGCGCCGTCGAGCTGCGTCTTCAGCCGCTCGTAGACGATGCGCTCGTGCGCCGCGTGCATGTCGACGATCACCAGCCCCTGGCTGTTCTCGGCCAGGATGTAGATGCCTTGCAACTGCGCCAGGGCGCGGCCCAGGGGCCAGGCTTGTTCGTTGGTGGCGAAAGGGGCCGGGGTGCCTGCGCCGCCAGGGTTGACTGGCGGGCGGAAGGTGCCCTGCGCCGTGTCGGCCTGCAGCCACGGCGCGGGAGCCGGCTCGTTTGCGGTGTGTGGGGTCTGTGCGGTGTGCTGGGGCCACATCGCCTCGAAGTCGCCTTCGCCTCGTGCACCTTGCTCGCGCATCGCAAAGTTGATGGCCGGCTGCGCCCAGCCGGCGTTCGACGGCAGCGGCGTGGGCTTGAAGAACGATTGCTGCGGGGCGGCCGGCACCACGGCGTCGCCGGCGCGCGGGGCCGCCAGCGCGTCCTCGATGGCGTGGCGCACCGCCTGGTGAATCCCGCGCCCGTCGCGAAAGCGCACCTCGATCTTGGTCGGATGCACGTTCACATCCACGCGCGCGGGGTCGATCTCCAGGTACAGCGCATAGATGGGCTGGCGCTGGCCGTGCAGCACGTCTTCATAGGCGCTGCGCACGGCATGCGACAGCACCTTGTCGCGCACGAAACGGCCGTTCACGTAGAAGAACTGCTGGTCGCCGCGCGAGCGCGCCGCATCGGGAATGCCTGCGCGGCCCACCACGCGCACCGGGCCGCCGGTGCGGTCGACGGCCACGCTCTGCGTGACGAAGTCTTCGCTCAGCGCGTCGGCCAAGCGCTGCTCGCGCGTGGTGGCGGCGCGCCACTGCTCGACCAGCTTGCCGTCGTGCCACACCGAAAAGCCCACCTCGGGCCTGGCCAATGCATGCCTGCGCACCGCCTCGATGCAGTGGGCCAGCTCGGTGGCATCGGTCTTCAAAAACTTGCGGCGCGCGGGGGTTGCGAAGAACAGCTCGCGCACCTCGACCGTGGTGCCGGTGGCGCGGGCCACCGGACGCAATTCGCCGGTGCGGCCGTCGAGAGAAAAGGCGGTGTCCGCGCCGGTGAAGCGCGACAGAAGGCTGAGCTCGGCAATCGCGTTGATCGCCGCCAGCGCCTCGCCGCGAAAGCCCATGGTGTCTACCGTTTCCAGGTCGTTCAGGCTCGCGATCTTGCTGGTGGCATGGCGGCGCAGCGCCACCGTGAGCTCTTCGCGCGGAATGCCCAGGCCGTCGTCTTCCACCGAAATCAGCCGCACGCCGCCCGAGGCCAGCCGCAGCGTGATGTGGCTCGCGCCCGCGTCGAGCGCGTTGTCCAGCAGCTCGCGCACCACGGAGGCAGGGCGCTCGACCACTTCACCGGCGGCGATCTGGCTGATCAGCTCGTCGGGGAGTTCGCGAATGGGGCGGCGGGCGGGAACGAGGAGGTTGGAAGTGGGGAGGGCGCTCACCGGGGCATTCTAAAAGCGGGGTGTTTTTCAGCGCGTCAGCAGGGTGTTGGACGGCAGCGTCTCGTCGAGCAGCTTGCGCGCTGTCTCGATGCCCGCGACCGGCAGCAGCGCTGCATCGAGCAGGCCCACCTGAACCAGCACGCTGGCCTGGTCCCAGTAGATGTGCTCGTGGTAGAGCTTGTCGCCACGGAACTTGATGACCGCCAGCAAAGGGATTTCCACGCGCTTGCCCGTGGGTGCCACGCCCGGCAGCATCCACGGAATCTCGGTCGTGTGGGTGAACGTGAACAGCATCTCGTCGACCACCTGCGTTGCACCCACCGTGCGCGAGATAGGCACCAGCGAGGTGTCTGGCGGGTTGCTGTTGACGAAGTGGTTCGTATAGAACGCGTGCAGGTCCTTGTAGCCCACGCCGCCGGTCATGGTCGGGATGTGGTTGACGTAGGGCTGGGCCACCATCGTGCCCATGGTGTCGTCCACGTTGCGGGTGCCGAACTCGTACTCGCAGTGCTTGTCCCACAGCGCGGAGAGGTCGTAGTGCGGGCCGATGGCGCCTTTCAGCGTGGCGATGCTGCGCTCGTGCGCCATCAGCGCAGAGGGCTTGTGGAAATGCTCGCCACCCGTGCGCGCAAAGGCGTGGTCCATGCCAGGGTAGACGTACAGAGAAACACCGGGGCGGCCCTTCAACGTGGCGACGATGCGGTCGCGTGCCTCGGGTGGGCAGAACTTGTCGAGCTCGGCGATGTGCAGGGTCATTGGGCACTTGATCTTGTCCGCCTCATTCAGCGCAGCGTCGATGCCCACGCCGTAGTAGCCGACCACTGCGTCGGCGTCGGTGCGGCAGGCCGCGAGATACGCCAGCTTGCCGCCCAGGCAGAAGCCCAGCACACCGACTTTTTTCTCAGGCACCTCGGCCCTGGCACGCAGCACGTCGATGGCGCTTTGCATGTCCTGCATGCCTTTGGCTTCGTCGAAGCCGCCGTAGAGCGCAAAGGCACGTTGCCAGTCGGCTTCGCTGTAGCCAAGCTCCACATCGGGCTCCTGGCGCCAGAACAGGTCGGGCACCAGCACCACGTAGCCTTCTTCGGCGTAGTAGTCGGCGACCTCGCGCATGGTGTGGTTCACGCCGAAGATCTCTTGCGCAATCACCAGCCCGGGGCCGCTGCCGCCTTCGGGCAAGGCGAGGTAGCCGCGAAAAGTGCCGCTGTTGTCGGCGGCTGAAATCTGGATGTGTTGACCTGTCATCGTGGGTTCTCCATGGGGGGTGAGGTTCAGGACTGCAAGTGCTCGACCGCGCCGGTCAGCGTGCCCGCCGGCCTGGCGGCGGGTGCTCGCACAAGATGCAGCATGGGGAGATTCAGGGAGCGTTCGACTTCAACAAGGATAATCCGCGCCCATGGAAATCATCAGCTTTCTCGTCGACTTCATTCTTCACGTCGACAAACACCTCGAGCAATTCGTCATTGCCTACGGCCCCTGGGTCTATGCGCTGTTGTTTCTCATCGTCTTCGTGGAGACCGGCGCGGTGGTCATGCCCTTTCTGCCGGGCGACTCGCTGCTTTTCATTGTGGGCGCGCTCTGCGGCGCGGGGCTCATGAACTTCCCGCTGGCCTGCGGCATCCTGATTGCGGCGGCCATTCTGGGCGATCAGTGCAACTACTCGATCGGGCGCTACTTCGGGCCCAAGGTGTTCAAGTGGGAAAGCTCGCGTTTCTTCAACCGCAAGGCCTTCGACCAGGCCCACGGTTTCTACGAGCGTTACGGCGGCATCACCATCATCCTGGCGCGCTTCATGCCGTTCATTCGCACCTTCGCGCCTTTCGTGGCCGGCGTGGCCGAGATGAGCCGCACGAAGTTCACCATGTTCAATGTGGTGGGTGCGCTCATCTGGGTGCTGGGCATTGCCACGGCCGGCTACTTCTTCGGCAACCTGCCGTTGGTGCGCCAGCACCTGGACAAAATCATCTGGGCGCTGATCTTCGTGCCGGGCTTGTTGGCCATCTTTGGCGCGTGGCGCGCATCGAAGGCCGAGAAAGCGCGCGCGGCGCAGGCCTGACCGGCGTTTCCCCAAGAAAAAAACGCGCCAACGGCGCGTTTTTTTATTTCAGGCCCAACGACGATCAGTAGTTCGGGCCGTTGCTCGGGTAGTAGCCGCTGCCTTGCGGATAGTTCTGGCGGTTGTAGTTGCGTTCATCCGCATTGCGACCGACCTGGTTGCCGATGATGCCGCCGATGGCAGCGCCACCCACGGTGGCAGCGGTGTTGCCGCCCAGGGCATTGCCCACCAGCGCACCGCCGACCGCACCCACCCCGGTGCCGAGGTTCTGGTTCGGGCCGCTTGCGCAGCCTGCGATTGCCATGACCGAAGTGGCTGCAGCTGCAGCGATCCAGAGACGTGTGTTCATGAGGTCCACCTTTCGAGGAATGATGGATCAATCATGGGCAAAAGTGCCGTGCACGCGGTGTAGGAGCCAGCCGCGCCTGCCTGTGCGGTCTGGCGGGCCGCCCTGCGTGGGACAGCAGGGGGCCCGGGGCTCGCTCAACGGCTCGGAAGCGCTGAATCAGCAGCTCAAAGCTGGCGGCTGCGCGCGAGCGGCGGGTTCTGCGCAAAGTAGCGCTGAATGCCGCGCATCAGCGCATCGGCCAGGTTCTCTTGATAGTCGACGCGGCGCAGGTTGGCTTCTTCTTCCGGGTTGCTGATGAAGGCGGTCTCCACCAGCACGCTGGGAATGTCCGGCGCCTTCAGCACCGCGAAGCCGGCCTGCTCGACCTCGCCCTTGTGCAGCCGTGCGCCAATGCCCTTGATTTCGCCAAGCATCGCGCCGCCCAGCTTCAGGCTGTCGTTGATCTGCGCGGTGGTGCTCATGTCGAGCAGCGCGCGCTGCACCTGTGCCTCGTGGCCGCCCACGTTCACGCCGCCCACCTTGTCGGCGTCGTTTTCCTTGTTGGCCATCCAGCGCGCCGCGCTGCTGGAGGCGCCGCTCTGGCTCAGCGCGAACACGCTGGCGCCGCGCGCGGCGGGCGTGGTGAAGGCGTCGGCATGGATGCTCACGAACAGGTCGGCCTGCACGCGGCGGGCCTTCTGTACGCGCACGCCCAGCGGCACGAAGAAGTCGGCGTCGCGCGTGAGAAATGCGCGCATCGGGTTGCCGTTGACGCTGCCCGCGTTGATGCGGTCGCGCAGCCTGAACGCCACCTGCAGCACGATGTCTTTTTCGCGCGTGCCGCTCGGGCCGGTGGCGCCGGGGTCTTCGCCGCCATGGCCGGGGTCGAGCGCCACGATGATGATGCGGTCGGTGCGGTTGGCGGTGGCAGTGCCGCTGGCGCCGCGCGTCTGGGGCGGGGGTGGCGGCGTTGGCTGCACTGGCCTGACGGGCGCCGCGCTCGCCATCGGAGGCGGCGGAGCAGGGATCACGAGCGGCACCCGGTCGGGGCCGGTGCTCAGCGGCGGGGGGGGCGCGGGCGGGCCGGGGCGCATCGATTGCTGCGCCATCAGTTCGCCCAGGGCGTCCACGGTGGGCCCGGGTGGCGGGGCCGTGGCCGCGATGGCCGGGCTGCCGGTGTTGCCGCCAGACGTGCGCGGTGCATCGCGCAGGCGCTCGGCAATCAGCGCCTCCATCGGGTCGACGGCCTGCTCGGGGTACAGGTCGAGCACCAGGCGGTGCTTGTATGCAGCCACCGGCGCCAGCGAGAACACCTGCGGCACCACGGCCTGCTTCAGGTCGAACACGATGCGCACCACCTTCGGTGCGTTCTGCCCCACGCGCAAGCCGTTGATGTACGGGTCGCCCGGCTTGATCTTGCCGACCAGCTCGCGCAGCTCGGGGTTGAGGTCGATGCCCTCGATGTCCACTGCCAGCCGCGGCGGGCTGCCCACCACCAGCTGTTGCGAGCTGAGGCGCGCATCGGACTCGATGGTCACGCGGGTGTAGTCGGCCGCGGGCCACACGCGCACGGCAAGGATGCTGGCGCCGCGCGCAATCTGGTGCACGCCGAGCAGCAGCGCAATGCTGCCGCCCTGCAGCAGCACGCGCCGTTTCAGGCCGCTCGCCTTCATGCGGCGATGCGCGCCAGCAGATCGCGGCCGCGAGGGGTGTTCGCGAGGAGGGTCACGCTGCGTGTGTCGTCAATCATTGCTTCAATTTTAATAGCGAGGTCTGCCGGTGGGGTGCGGCCCGCGGCGTTGTCCGGCCACTCGGCGAGTTTGAGGCCCGGGGCCGCGAAGATGTCGCGGAAACCGGCGTCGTCCCATTCGCGCGGGTCGGCAAAACGGTAGAAGTCGAAGTGAAAAATCTGCAGCCCGTCGGGCGCCTCGTGGGGCTCGACCACCGCATAGGTGGGGCTCTTGATGCGCCCCGCGATGCCCAGCGCGCGCAGCAGATGTCGCACGAAAGTGGTCTTGCCCGCGCCCAGGTCGCCATGCAGCGCGATGAAGGCGTCGCGCACGGCGGGCGCGCCCGCAAGGGCACGCGCGAAGGCGTCGGTGTCGTCTTCGCTGTGCCAGCGCAGGGTGCGGGTGCTCGTTTGCGTTTCTACAATCGGCAAGTGATCGTCAGCCATCCACTCGTTGTTCGTATTCAGGCTTTGGCCCGGGAGCTCGGATTCTCCCAAATCGGAATCGCGGGCGTCGATTTATCGAGCGCCGAGCCGGGTCTGATGCAATGGCTGGCCCATGGGTTCCATGGCGAGATGCAATACATGGCAACACACGGCACCCGCCGCGCGCGCCCGGCCGAGCTGGTGCCGGGCACGGTGAGCGTGATCACCGCGCGCATGAACTACCTGCCGCGCGACACCGACCCCGAGTGGCAGGCCATTGAGTTCGACCGCCTCGCGCGGCCCGGCGAGGCCATCGTGTCGGTCTATGCGCGGGGGCGGGACTATCACAAGGTGCTGCGCAGCCGGCTCGCCAAACTGGCCGAGCGCATCGCCGAAGAGGTCGGCCCCTTCGGCCACCGCGCCTTCACCGACTCGGCCCCGGTGCTGGAGGCCGAGCTGGCCTCGCGCAGCGGGCAGGGCTGGCGCGGCAAGCACACGCTGGTGCTGGACCGCGACGCGGGCTCGATGTTCTTCCTGGGCGAAATCTATGTCGACATGGCGCTGCCGCCCAGCGACCCGGTCAGCGCGCACTGCGGCAGCTGCAACGCATGCATCGACGTGTGCCCCACGCAAGCGATCGTGGCGCCGCAGCGGCTGGACGCGCGGCGCTGCATCTCGTACCTGACCATCGAGCACGGCGGGCCGATTCCGCCGGAGCTGCGCCCGCTGATGGCCAACCGCATCTACGGCTGCGACGACTGCCAGCTGATCTGCCCCTGGAACAAGTTCGCCAAGAAGAGCACGCTGCCCGACTTCGATGCGCGCGAAGGCCTGACCGGTCGCACGCTGGCCGAGCTCTTTGCATGGACCGAAGAAGACTTTCTGCGCCGCACCGAAGGCAGCCCGATCCGCCGCATCGGCCATGAGCGCTGGCTGCGCAACATTGCCGTGGCGCTGGGAAATGCGGCAAGGGCGGGGGAGGGCGGCGCGCTTGAAGCGCTGGCCACCCGTGCCATGCACCCGAGCGAGCTGGTGCGCGAACACGTGGCATGGGGCCTGGCGCAGCAGCCCGCGGCCTGAGTTACGGCAGCGGCGGCGCGTCAGGCCGGCAGGATCTCGCGCACGCGCTCCCAGGGACGGCACATACGCGTGCCGCGCGGCGACACCACGATGGGCCGCTGCAAAAGAATCGGGTGCGCCACGATGGCGTCGAACAGCTGGTCGTCGGTCAGCTGCTCATCGGCCAGCTTGAGTTCTTCGTACGGCGCTTCCTTGGCGCGCAGCATTTCGCGCGCGGTCATGCCCATGGCCTTGGCGAGCTCGCGCAACCTGGTCTTCGAGGGTGGCGTTTCCAGGTACAGCACGATCTCCGGTTCCACGCCGCTTTCGCGGATCAGCCCCAGCACGTTGCGCGACGTGCTGCAGTTGGGCTTGTGGAAGATGGTCATCGGGTAGGCGGTGGTGGGCGTGCGTGCGGTCATGGCGGCGATTATCGAAAAAAGAAAGATCAGGCTCAGCCATTGCCGTCTTCCCGGCCGGGCGCGCCGCAGAGGGTGCAGCGGTCGTGCGAGGCGGGTGGCGAGGAACCCATCCGCCCCGCGTACCGCTGCCGCGTTCAGGCAGCCAGCAGCGCGTCGACCTTGTTCAGCGCTTCGAGCGTTTTGAAGCAGGCCTCGGCCACTTCCGTGCCCTTGATGGCGAAGTGGCGGTGAAAGTACTTGCGGTGCTCCACATGCTCGTGGAAGTGGTGCGGGGTGAGCACGGCCGAGAAGATCGGCACATCGGTCTCCAGCTGCAGCGACATCAGCGTGCCGACCACCGTGTTCGCCACGAACTCATGGCGGTAGATGCCGCCGTCCACCACCAGCGCGCAGCCGACGATGGCCGCGTACCGGCCGGACTTGGCCAGGCGCTTGGCATGCAGCGGAATCTCGAAGGCGCCGGGCACGTCGAAGATGTCGATGAGATCGCGCGCCACGCCCAGCCGCGTCATCTCTTCGAGAAAGGCGTCGCGGGCCTGGTGAACGATGTCGGAATGCCACTGCGCCTCGACGAAGGCGATGCGCGTGCCGCGCGGGGAACCCGAAGCGCCGTCCGTAGCCGGAATGGCGGAAAGGGGAAGGTCGTTGATCTGACTCATGGTGTGCCTCTAGAAAGCAGGTTTCCTGAATCAGGGCGCACGAAACCACGGGCCCGCTCGCGCGCTCGCCAAAAAGCAAAGCGCGCGGGCCGACCCGCATTTCGCGCTCTCTTTCATCCGGACTGTGACCGTCGGCTTCGGATTTGCACCGAAATCTGCTGACCCTGGGGCTCGTGGAGAGCCTCAGGCGCTCGCGGGCTTGTGCGGCTTTCGCCGCCATCACCGCCGGTGGGGAATTGCACCCCGCCCTGAGAACGCTTGTGGTCCGACGATGCGGACAACCGTGCGATTCTAGAAGCCCGCCGCCGCGCAAGGTTGTCGCCGGCGCGCCAGACCTTGGGGCTCGCGGGGATTTGCTTCCATGGGCTGCGCGTAGAGGCCGCGGCCGTGCTCAGCGCGCTGCGAGGAACTGCGTCATGCGTTGCAGCTCGTCGTCGAGCGCCGCGCGAAAGGCCGCGTCGCGCGGCTTCTTGTCGACGTAGCCGAAGCTGGGTTGCAGCTGGCCAGCGGGTGCCGTCACGTTGGCCCAGCCGATCACGCGGTCGTGCCACAGCAGCGGCAGCGCGTAGTAGCCGAACTGGCGTTGGGGCGCGGGCGTGTAGGCCTCGAACTTGTACGTCCAGCCCCACAGCAACTCGAAGCGGCGACGGTCCCACACCACCGGATCGAAGGGTGCGAGCAGGCGCACCGCGTCGTCGGGCGCATGGCGGCGCGAGGCCGGGTTCTCGTCGGCGGGCCAATACCAGGTGGTGCCGTCGATGCGGCAACTGGCCAGTTCCTCGCGCGCGATGCGCAGGGCCGCCTGGGTTTGCGCCGACAGATGCGGCGCGCCGTAGCCGAGCAGTCGCACCAGGTAGGTGAGGCTCGCGGCCGGCAGCGGCGCGTACTTGCGCACCACCAGCGCGATCAGTGCTGCAGCGCGTTGTGCGCGGCCGGTGGGGCTGTCGTCGGCGGGCAGGTGCGTCACGGCCTCGTACACGCGCGTGCCGCTGTCGCGCCGCACCACGCGCAGCATGCCGCGGTAGTGCATGCCGTCGAGCAGGTGCGTGGTCGCGTTGCTCGAGCCGCCCCAGTAGTTCTTCACGCGGCCGTGGGCAAAGTGCAGCTCGACCTGTCGTGGGTGCACCGGCCCGTGTGTCTGCACATAGGCCAGCACGTCGGCGGCCTTGCGTTGGGTGTCGGCGTCCCACGCGCTCTTGGCTTCGCGTGGATGCATCAGCGCGAGGTGTTCGCGTGGCAGAAAGCCATAGTTGACGAGGCAGTCTTCTTCGATGGCCAGGCGGGCGTATCGGCTTTCTAGGTCACCGGCGCGGTAGTCTTTCACGCGGTGGCGCAGGGTGAGGTCTTGCGCGCGGGCGGGGGCCCGGATGGGGTCGGCCTGCACGAAACCTAGACGCCGGATTGCGGCGGGCAGCGTCGTCGGTTTGAAGAGGGTGCGCGCGACGGTGTAGCGGCGCAGGTCGTCGAGGGTCGGGTCAGCCATGCGGCAGATTGCAGCACAGGGGGCTTTTGCTTGCTTTGCTTTTGTTGCTGCAGCGTTTGTTCAGGGCGACGCTCACGCCGACGGGGTGCCTTGCTCCGCGAATGTCCCCCGGGGCTTCGCCCCTCCTCCTTTATTTCGCTGCGCAAGGCACCCCATCGGCGTGAGCGTTTTTCAGAGCAGTGGTTGATCGTGCGATTACCCCAGAGCGTGCCCTGGTGCACAGGGCGTCGGGTGCTCCCCGCAGCGAAATAAAGGAGGAGGGGCGAAGCCCCGGGGGACATTCGCGGAGGGGAGCACCCGGCGGCCTGTGCACACGCCCTGAACGAGGGCATTGAAACAACAAGCCCTCTAAACAGCGCGCCTGTGCCTTTCGATGCAAACGTCGAGCGTTTGAGCCCCAGGCCGCTGCCACCAATCGAGGCTGGAAAAAATCTCGACCTCACTGAACCCAGCAAAGCCCGCGTCCTCGACCCACGAGCGGATCTTCTTCAGCTCGACCACGCCATCACCCATCATTCCGCGATCGCTCAGCAGGTCGCGCGTGGGCGTGAGCCAGTCGCACACGTGGTACGCCAGCAGGCGTTCACGACCGGCACGCGCAATCTGCTGCTGCAACTTCGGATCCCACCACACGTGGTAGACGTCCAGCGCCACACCAAGCATGCCGCTCTTGCCCGCGTCCAGCTCGTCGCACAGGTCGAGCGCGTGCTCCAGCGTGTTGATGCATGCGCGGTCTGCCGCCTGCATGGGATGCAGGGGCTCGATGGCGAGTGGCATGCCAACCTCTCGCGCGTATTCGAGCGATGCGGCTATACCGTCACGCACCTCATTGCGTGCGCGTCCGAGGTCCGTGTACGCCGCCTTGCCATCGAGCGCACCAGGCAGCGCGCCGACCACCAGCACCAGGCAGGGTGCGCCCAGCGTCTTGGCCTCGTCGATGGCGCGGCGGTTGTCGTCCAGCGCGGCCTTCAGGCCGGCGGCGTCCGGTGCGGGGAAGAAGCCGCCGCGGCAGTAGCCCGACAGGCCCATGCCATGCGCCTTCAGCTGCTTCGCAACCTTGTCGAGCCCAACCGCCGCCACCTGGTCGCGCCACGGGCTGATCGCGCGGATGCCGCGCTCGGCGCACTGGTCGATGATGCGGTCCAGCGGCACTTCGGCGCCCGACTGCTTGCGCACCGTGGCCGTGTTGATCGACAGCCAATCATGGTTCTGCGAAAAATCGCGCATGGCGGGCCTCAGCCTTCAACGCCGTGCAAGGCCAGCAGCGTCTTCATGCGACGCACCGCCAGCTCGGGCTGTTCCAGCAGATTGGCCGCGTCGGCCAGCCTGAACAGCTCGGCGAAGTGAACCAACGAGCGCGTGCTCTGCTGACCGCCGACCATGGTGAAGTGCTTCTGGTGGCCGTTGAGCCAGGCCATGAACACCACGCCCGTCTTGTAGAAGCGCGTGGGCGCCGCAAAGATGTGGCGCGACAGCGGCACCGTGGGGCCGAGGATCGCGTGGAACTTCTCTGTGTCGCCCTGTGCCAATGCGCCCAGCGCGGCGCTGGCCGCGGGTGCGATGGCGTCGAAGATGCCCAGCAGCGCGTCGCTCTTGCCGTGCGTCGGCTCACTGCCGAAGCCGTCGCCCGCAATCAACTCGGCGTAGTTGAAATCGTCGCCCGTGTACATGCGCACACCCTTCGGCAGGCGGCGGCGCATCGCAATTTCCTTGTCCTTGTCGAGCAGCGAAATCTTGATGCCGTCGACCTTCTCCGGGTGCGCCGCGATGATGCCGATGGCCGTGTCCATGGCCGCGTCGACGTCGCTCGTGCCCCCCGCTCCGACTTGATCGGAGCCTCTCCAATATCCCGCCAACGCCGGGTCGAACATGTCGCCCAGCCAGTGGAGCACCACCGGCTGCTTCGCCTGGCGCAGGATGCGGTCGTACACGCGCTCGTAGTCGGCCGGGCTCTTCGCCACGCGGGCCAGCGCGCGGCTGGCCATCACGATCAACTTGCCGCCGAGCGCCTCGATGGCGCCCATCTGCTCTTCGTAGCCGCGAATGACGTCGTCGACGCTCTTCACCTCGTCGATGTTCAGGTGGTCGGTGCCGCAGCCCGAGGCGACCAGCGCGCCGGGCACGTCCTTGGCGGCATCGAGCGAGCGGCGGATCAGCTCCAGCGACGTGGGCCAGTCCAGGCCCATGCCGCGCTGCGCGGTGTCCATCGCCTCGGCCACGCCCAGGCCAAGAGAGAAAAGATGGCGGCGGTAGGCGATGGTGGCGTCCCAGTCGACCGCGCACTGCAGCCACGGGTCGATGGCCGCGAGCGGGTCGGACACGACGTGCGCGGCCGAATAGACGATGCGGTTGAACTTGATGCCTGCATCGGGCTTGACCGGCGTGGTGCCGCGCAGCGCGTAGGGCGCGAGCGTGCCGGCCGCGGTGGGGAGAGTCAGCGAAAGCGTCATGTCGGCCTCAGACCTTCAGCACAGGCACGTCGACCCAGCGGCGGTCTTTCCAGGATTCGAGCGCGGCCTCCACCAGCTGCACGCCCTTGGCGCCTTCGGGCAGCGTCCAGCGGTAGGGCGCGTCTTCGACCACGTGGCGAATGAAGTGCTCCCACTGAATCTTGAAGCCGTTGTCGTAGACCTGCGAGTCCGGAATGTCCTGCCACTGGTCGAAGAAGTTCATGGTCTGCTTCTCGTCGGGGTTCCACACCGGGCGCGGCGTGGCCACGCGCGACTGGGCGCGGCAGCTCGAAAGCCCCGCCACGGCCGAGCCGTCGGTGCCGTCCACATGAAAGATCACCAGGTCGTCGCGGCGCACGCGCGTGGCCCAACTCATGTTGATCTGCGCAATGACCGGCTCGCCGTTGTGGCCGGTGAGCTCGCAGGTGGCGTAGGCGGCGTCGTCGGCGGTGGCCTCGTAGGGCTGGCCGGCTTCGTCCCAGCGCTTGGGAATGTGCGTGGCACCGATGCACGACACCGACTTCACCTCGCCGAACAGGTTGTCCAGCACGTAGCGCCAGTGGCACATCATGTCCAGGATCATGCCGCCGCCGTCTTCCTTGCGGTAGTTCCAGCTCGGGCGTTGAATGGGTTGCAGGTCGCCCTCGAACACCCAGTAGCCGAACTCCAGGCGCACGCTGAGCATGCGGCCGAAGAAGCCGGCGCGGCGCAGCATGTCGAGCTTGCGCAGGCCGGGCAAGAACAGCTTGTCTTGCACCGCGCCGTGCTTCAGGCCCGAGCCTTCGGCGAGGCGGGCGATTTCCACTGCCTCATTCAGATTGGTGGCAATCGGCTTCTCGCAGTACACATGCTTGCCGGCGCGGATGGCCTTGGCCAGCAGCGTGGGGCGCATCTGCGTGGTGCCGGCGTCGAAGAAGATGGTGTCGTCCTTGTTCTCCAAGGCCTTGTCCAGGTCGGTGCCCCAGCGCGCGATGTTGTGCGCCTTGGCCAGTGCTTCCATCTTCTCTGCGTTGCGGCCGATGAGGATGGGGTCGGGCATCACCTTGTCACCGTTGGTCAGCGTCACGCCGCCTTGCGCGCGAATGGCGCAGATGGAGCGGATCAGATGCTGGTTCATGCCCATGCGGCCGGTGACGCCGTGCATGATGATTCCTAGACGTTGGTTGGCCATCGTTTTCTTCCTTGGGATGCGAGAGAGACAGAGAGGGATCGAAGCGGTGCTTCAGTAGACGGAACGCATGGCGTCCCACGAAATGCCGGCGCCGGGTTTGCCGCTGGCAAAGCCGGGCGCGGCAGCAAGCGAAGACAGGTCGAGCTGCCCTTCGCGGATGGCGAGGCGCACGGCGCCGTCGCTCAGTTCGTACAGGCCGGGGTTCGCGTTCAGCAAGGCCTGCTGTTCGGCCTCGGGCGCCGCGGCCAGGCCGTTGACGTAGTGGTGGCCGTTGCGCTCCACGTGCGACAGGCCCAGCCAGGCGACCAGCGCCAGGTCTTGCTGCACGCCGATGCCGGCCTGCATGGTGAGGTCTTCGCCAGAAAGAAAGTAGCGCGTCGTGTCGCTGGCCGCGTTCCATTGCGCGCAGCGCGCCGCGTTGATCACCGACTTGTAGAAGCCCTTGCAGCTCTTGCTCGACACGCCGGTGTAGCCCAGCGCGCGGGCCTGCACGAAGGCGTCGAGCGTGGCGTCTGATTCGTCGATGAGCAGGGGAATGCGTTTTCCCAAGGCGGACACGTCGCGCTGCAGCGCCGCGTCGCGGCGAATGGGCTGCTCGACGAACGCGGTCTTCTGCGCGAGCTTCCAGAGCACGGGCGTGGACAGCATGCGGTCCAGGAAAACGGCGAACTCATCGGCGTCCGCGTATTGCTCATTGCCGTCGAGGGTCACCAGCTGCGCATGGCCATCGATGACGCGGGCGATGCGCTGGAGGCGGTCGATGTCCTGCGCGGTGTTGCCGCACAGCTTGAGCTTGAAATGCGTGAGGCCGTAGCGGCGCACGGCCGCGGCGAGCGTGGTGGGCAGGCCGTCGGTGGGCGCATCGGGCAGCGCATCGCTGTCATCGCTGTCATCGATGGCATCGGCCAGGCCCACCGTGTGGCGCGCGGCAATGCGCGTGCGCGGCGATTGCTTCGCCAGGAAGGCGGGCATGTCGAAGCCGGCAAGGTCGTCGACCAGCCCGCTGCCCGCGATGTCGATGCCGCTCAGGTTGCCGCTCATGGCGGTCGCAAAGCTCACGCCGCTGTGCAGGCACAGCGCGTCGAGCAGGGCGCGGTCGATCAGCGCAGGGCCGTAGCTGGCCACCAGCGGCTGCAGGCCCTTGGCTTTCGCGCGCGACTGCAGCGCGGCGTAGTTCGATGCGAAGTGCGTCCACGCGGTCTGCGCGTCGGTCTCTGCGGTGTAGGCCTCGCGTGCGTCGCGCAGGGCAAAGCGCAGTTGCTCGAAGTTCTGTTCGTTGGTGAGTGCGGGGTTCTTGTCGAACCACTTGGGCACCATCATCTCGGCGGCGCAGCCCTCGGCCGTGCGGCCGTCGGGCAGGCGGATGCGCGCTCTCACATAGACCTGCGGGCAGGCGGTGACTGTGGCCGCGCCAAAGCGGAACGGAAGGCGCAGCGCCACATTGCGCTCGGCAAAGCTGATTTCTTCGACGTGAAAGCGGGTCGCGTCCATTGCCTGTGCCCTTCAGTGGTCCAGGATGCCCTGAGAGAAGAAATGCGCGCGCACCAGCTTCGTGTAAGCGCCGAATTCGGGCGAGGCCATCATGTCCAGCGTGCGCGCGCGCGGCAGGTCGATGTCGTACACCGCCGCAATGGAGCTGGGCCGCTCGCTCATCACGATCACGCGGTCCGACAGGAAGATGGCCTCCGGAATGCTGTGCGTGATGAGCATCACCGTCTTCTTCGATGCCAACCAGATGCGCTGCAGCTCCAGGTTCATCTTCTCGCGCGTCATGGCGTCCAGCGCACCGAAGGGCTCGTCCATCAGCAGCACCGACGGGTCGTGCAGCAGCGCGCGGCAGATAGACGCGCGTTGCTGCATGCCGCCCGAGAGCTGCCACGGGTACTTGCCCTCGAAGCCCTTCAGCCCGGCCATGGTCATCAGCTCGCGCGCGCGGGTGCGCGACGCTTCCTTGGGCAGGTGGCGCATTTCGGCCTGCAGCAGGATGTTGTCTTCCACGCTGCGCCAGGGCAGCAGCACCGCGCTCTGGAACACGATGCCCACGTCCTTCTGCGGCCCCACTATCGGCTTGCCCGCCAGAGTGAGGCTGCCGCCGCTGATCGGCAGCAGGCCCGCCACCATCTTCAGCAGCGTGCTCTTGCCGCAGCCCGAAGGGCCGACCACCGAGACGAATTCGCCTTGCGCAATGGCAAAGTCGAGCGGCTTGAGCGACTCGACCGGGCCGTCCTTGCTGGGGTAGATCTTCGAGACGCCGCGCGCTTCGATCAGGTTGACTTGGGACATGGAATGCGTGAGAGGTGACAGGCGAGGGGCGCGCGGGTTCTGTTGCAGCAGGCGATCAGGGCAGAAAGTCGAGGGTCACGTAGTCCTCGGGCTTGCCGCGCGTGGATGCGTCCATGCCGCCGTACTGCACCAGCAGGTCGAGCGAGTCGCTCACGTTCTTCATGGTCACGCGGTACGGGCGCTGGTTGGCCGTTTCCTTCGTGTGAAAGAGCGCCACGCTCTGCTTCACGCCCACGATGAGCGTGTCGCGCACGCCGGCCTTGGGGTTGGCTTTCAGCATGGCGTCGACGGCCGCTTCAGGGCTTTTCTCGGCGGCTTCCGCGGCCTTGGTGGAGGCGCGCATGAAGCGCTTCACCAGGTCGGGGTTTTCGGTCAGCAGGTTCTTGTTGGTGATGATGCCGGAGCTGATCTGGTTCACGCCCGAGTCTGCAAAGCGGATGGGCGTCACGGGCTTGCCGGTGGCGTCCTGCAGCTTGATGGCCTGGTCCATCACGTAACCCAGCAGCAGGTCGGCCTGGCCGCTGGTGACGGCGTTGAGCTTGGTCTGGCCGTCGCCCGAGACGATCTTCACCTGGTCGGGCTGGATGTTGTTGACCTTCAGGAACAGCGGCCACATCTGCGACATGGAGTCGCCGGGCGTGGTGGCCACGGTCTTGCCGATGATGTCCTTGGGCGTCTTGATGTTCTTTTCGGTGAAGCCCATGACCGACATCGGGCTCACCTGGAACAGCACGCCGGTCGACTTGAGCGGCGCGCCCTTGGCGGCAGCCTTGATCATGGTGGTGACGTCGATGTAGCCGAAGGTGGCCGACTTGGCGGCCACCGCCTGCGCGGTGACAGCGGAGCCGCGGCCTTCCTGAATGTCCAGGTCGATGCCTTCGTCCGCGTAGAAGCCCTTTTCCTTGCCCAGGAAGAAGGGCGCGTGCTCGCTGTACAGATACCAGTTGAGCATCAGCGTGACTTTGTCCTTCGGCTTGTCGGCTTGCGCGTGCGCGGGCGTCACTGCAAATGTGGCGAAGGTGGCGAGGGCCGCAAGGGCCCCGCCAGCGAGCAGCGAGGGAAGCAGTTTCTTCATGGTCTTGTCTCCAGGGAGTTTGTTGGTGTGGGAAGGAACCTGAAACGGGGCAACTCAGTTCGCGTGGCGCTGCGAGGCGTGCCAGGGAATCATCACGCGCTCGACCAGGTCGACGGCCACGAACAGCACCACGCCAATGCTCGACAGCACCACCAGCGCGGCGAACATCAGGGGCAGATCGAAGTTGCCGTTGGCCACCTGCAGCACATAGCCGATGCCCGAGTTGGAGCCGACGAATTCACCCACCACCGCGCCCACCACGGCCAGCGTGACCGACACCTTCAGGCCGCTGAAGATCTGCGGCAGCGCTTGCGGCAGGCTGATCTTGAAGAAGGTCTGCAGCCGGCTCGCGCCCATGGAGCGCGAGAGGTCGAGCATGTCGGGCTCGACCGACTTGAAGCCCATCACGGTGGACACCACCACCGGAAAGAACCCCAGCAGAAAGGCACTGATCACCTTCGGAAAAATGCCAAAGCCGAACCACACCACGAACAGCGGCGCAATCGCCACCTTGGGAATGCTCTGCGAGAACACCAGCAGCGGGTACACATACGACTCCACCACGCGCGAGTAAGCGATGACCATCGCCATCGGAATGCCGATGAGAATCGTCAGCCCGAATCCGCCCAGCGTGGCGAGCGTGGTCTTCCAGCTTTCGGACAGCAGGCGCGGCCATTCGGCAACGAGCTGCTTCACCACCTCCCACGGCGGAGGCACCAGGTAGGCCGGAATCTTTAACAGGCGAATCGCCAGGTCCCACAGCACCAGCAGCAACAGAATGAGGATGAACGGCCGCAGGGCGGGGGAGAGCAGTAGCTTGCGGAGCATGGCGGTGCGGTGGCGAAAGTGGTGGCTGTGAAGGTGCTTTTGAGGAGGGCTTGCTTACTGCTGCACCGAGAGACCCGCGGCCTTCACGAGCTGCGCGTTGCTCGCAATCTCTTCCTTGATGTAGGCGTCGAACTGCTCGGGCTTGAGCGTCCATGCGTCGGCGCCGAGCTTGGCGAAGCGCTCCTTCACCTCGGGCGAGGCCAGCGCCTTGGCCACTTCGGCGTTCAGGCGCTCGACGATGTCGCGCGGCGTCTTGGCGGGCGCCATCATTCCGATCCAGAAGTTGAACTCCGAGCCGGGCACGCCGGCCTCGGTGGTGGTGGGCACGTCGGGCAGGGCGGCGGCGCGCTTGGGTGAGCCCACGGCCAGTGCCAGCAACTGGCCTTCCTTGATCTGGCCGATGACCGGCGCAATGGGCGAGAAGTAGTAGTCGACCCGGCCCGAGAGCACCTCGGTGACGGCCTCGCCCGACCCCTTGAACGGGATGTTGGTCGCATCGATCTTCGCGGCCAACTTGAACTTTTCGGCGTTCAGGTGCGTGGCGCTGCCCTGGCCTGCGGAAGCAAAGTTCATGCTGCCCGGCTTGGCGCGCGCGGCAGCCAGCAACTGCGGCAGGGTCTTGATGTTCTTGCCGGGCGAGATCACCAGCGCGTTGGGCAGCGACGAGATGGGCGTGACGCCCGCGAAGTCGTGCACCGTGTCGAATGGCAGCTTGGCGAAGGTGGAAGGGCTGACCGTGTGCGACGACGAATGGATCATCACCGTGTAGCCGTCTGCCGCCGCCGTGGCCACCGCCTGCTGGCCGATGGTGCCGCTGGCGCCGCCGCGGTTGTCGATGACCAGCGTCTGGCCCATGCTGAGGCTCATCTTGTCGGTGATGGCGCGGGCAATGATGTCGGTGGTGCTGCCCGCTGCGAAGGGCACGATCACGCGAATCGGCTTGGCGGGGTAGCCGGCCTGCGCGGCGGCCAGGCCCGGCAAGGCCGAAAGCACGGCAGCGATGCAGCTCAGCGAGGCAATGGCGGTGGTGCGTGCAAGGTGCTTCAAGGTCTGTCTCCGCGCGGTCGGGCCGCTGTCTTGGAATATTCGGTCAATCAATTCACCATTGAGTGAATTAACGATTTTAGGAACGGCTGCGCCGCAGCGTCAACGGCCGTTGCCTAGTGAATACCCGGAGAGCGAAAGAGGGAGGGAGCGAGAGCGCGGCCCGGAGCGGGACGCGTGCCGGTCAGCGCAGCACGTTCAGTGCAGCACGTAGCCCAGCACCAGGTCGGTCATGTGCGAGAGGCGTTGCGCCATCGCCTTGGGAGCCCGCAGGTCGCGCCCGAAGATGGCCGACAGTGTGTGGTTGTTCGACAGGTAGAAGTAGCAGAGCGACGCAATGGAGATATACAGCTGCACGGGGTCGACACCGGCTCGGAACAGGTTGTCTTTCTTGCCGCGCTCCAGCACGGTGTCGAGCAGCTGCACCAGCGGCGAGTTCATTTCCTGGATGCGCTCGGAGCGCTTCAGGTGCGCCGCGCCGTGCAGGTTCTCGCTGTTGAGCAGCGTGATGAATTCGGGGTGTTCGAGGTAATAGTGCCAGGTGAACGACACCAGCTGGCGAATGGCTTCCACCGGCTCGATCTCGTCGAGGTGCAGGCGCTGCTCGGCCTCGCGGATGTCGGCATAGGTGCGCTCCAGCACGGCCAGGAACAGGTCGTCCTTGCTGCCGAAGTAGTAGTAAATGAGCCGCTTGTTGAGGCCCGCGCGCTCGGCGATGCTGTCCATGCGCGCGCCGGCCAGGCCGCGCGCGGAGAACTCGTCGCGCGCGGAGGCCAGGATGGCGAGCTGCGAGCGGTCGGCGTCGCGTGAACGGGGTTCGAGCGCGTCGGCGGCTTGATGTGCTGCAGCGGTTGCGGCGCGGCGTGGGGTGCGAGGCGCAGGGTCCTTGGTGGCCTTCATGGCGCGAATTTAACCAATTGGTGAATTAACGCAAGGCGTGGAGAGGGCGCGCACATAATTGCCGAAGACATTTGCAGCTGAGGTTCTACTTCTCATGAGTACATCACAACCCGCGGGCCACCTGATCGTGGAGTGCCTGGTCGAGCAGGGCATGCACATCGCGTTCGGCGTGCCCGGCGAAAGCTTTCTTGCGGTGCTCGACGGCTTTCATGCGTACCGCGAGCGCGCCCGCTTCATCGTCAACCGGCAAGAGGGCGGCGCGGCCTTCATGGCCGAGGCGCACGGCAAGCTCACCGGGCGGCCGGGCGTGTGCTTCGTCACCCGCGGGCCGGGCGCGACCAATGCGTCGATCGGCGTGCACAACGCCTTTCAGGACTCCACGCCAATGGTGCTGTTCGTGGGCGACGTGGGCAGCGACTTTCGCGACCGCGAGGCCTTCCAGGAGGTCGACTACGGCAGCTTTTTCGGGCCGAGCACCAAGGGCTTTGCCAAGCGCGTGGAGCGCATCGACGACGCGAACCGCATTCCCGAGTACATCGCGCGCGCCTTCTCCACCGCAATGAACGGTCGGCCGGGCCCGGTGGTGCTGGTGCTGCCGGAGGACATGCTGCGCAGCGAGACTGCGGCGCGGCCGTTGAAGCGTGTGGAGGCGGTTCAGCCGTGGAGCGACCCCGGTGCGCTGCGCACCTTGCGCGAGCTGCTGCTGAAGTCGCAACGCCCGCTGGTGATTGCCGGCGGCGGCGGCTGGACGACGCAGGCCGCGCAGGCGCTGCAGCGCTTCGCCGAGAACTGGTGCCTGCCGGTGACGAATGCTTTCCGCTTTCAGGACACCTTCGACAACCACCATCCGCTGTATGCGGGCGACGTCGGCATCGCGATCAACCCGAAGCTCGCGCAGCGCGTGAAAGACGCCGACCTGATCCTGGCCATCGGCCCGCGCCTGGGCGAGATGACGACCGGCGGCTACACGCTGCTCGAAGCGCCCAAGGCCAGGCAGACGCTGGTGCACATCCATGCGAGCGCGGAAGAGCTCAACCGCGTGTACCAGGCCGACCTGGCGATCAATGCCGGCATGAGCGCCGCGGCACGCAGCCTCGAGGTGCTGAGCGCGCCACCCACGCTGCCGTGGGAAGAATGGACGCTGCAAGCGCATGCCGACTACGAAGCCAACCTGGTGCCGCAGCCACTCGCCGGCATGCCGGCCGAGACGCCGCGCGGGGCGGTCGACATGGCGCAGGTCGTCGCTCTGCTGCAGAAGCACCTGCCTGCCGATGCGGCCATCACCAACGGCGCGGGCAACTTCGCGAGCTGGGTGCACCGCTACTTTCGCTACCACGGCCTTGCGAAGGGCGCCAAGACGCAGCTGGCGCCGACCAGCGGCGCGATGGGCTACGGCGTGCCGGCTGGCATCGCGGCCAACCTGGCGACGGGGCGCGTGGCTTTCACGATTGCAGGCGACGGCGATTTTCTGATGAACGGACAGGAGCTGGCCACGGCGTCGCAGCATGGTGGCAAGAGCATCGTCTTGCTGCTGAACAACGGCATGTTCGGCACCATCCGCATGCACCAGGAGCGTGAATACCCCGAACGCGCGAGCGGCACGGCGCTGCGCAACCCCGACTTCTGCGGGCTCGCGCGCGCCTACGGCTATGCGGCCGAGCGCGTGACGGAAACGTCGCAGTTCGAGGCCGCGCTGCTTCGCGCGCTGGCGGCGGATACCGGCACGCTGATCGAGGTTCCGCTCGACCCCGAGGTGATCAGCACGCGCGGCACGCTGGCGTCGATCAAGCGCGCGGCAAAGCAGGCGTTGGGCTGAGCGCCGCGCGATGACCTGCTACTTCGGCGCGCAGGGCGGGCGAGCGCAACTCGAACACGTCGAACAGGCCCAGCGCGTCGAGCGTGGGAATGAGCGCGCACAGGTCTTGGCGGGCGGCCTGCAGGTCTTCGGCCGATGCGTTCGCGTCGTCGAGGATCCGCGCGTTGGCAAGGAAGGCGCCGACCGATCCCTTGCGCAATGGGAGGCCGTTGATGACGGCGAAGTCCTGGCCGTCGGGAATGAGGTCTTGGGCTTTCATGGCGGTTCCTTGCATGGTGTGTTGAAGATGCGCTCGATGCTAGGCAGCAGGGCGCTTTGCGGCTTGCGGAGCGGGGCCAATCGATACCGCCGGCGGGCCAGCCATGGCGGCTGAGGCGCCCGCCAGGCTCTGGCTCGACACGCACGCGGCACCGCGCGTCACGGCCTTGCACGCGCATGAAACCGGGCAGCTGTTCGCGCTGCGAGAAGGCCTTCAGGTCATCGAAACGCCGTCGGGCCGCTGGGTGCAGCCGCCGGGGTGGATCGGCTGGATTGCGCCGCGCTGCGCGCACGCGGCGCAAAGCTTTGGCGCCACGACGGGATGGAGTCTGCACATCGATGCACAGGCGGCCGTGGCCTTGCCCGACGGACCGCATGTGTTCGCCGTCACGCCGCTGGTCGGCGGGCTGGTGGCTCGGCTGATTTCGCTGGATGCATCCGATGCCCTGCTGGAGCCCCGCCGTGCGCGGTTGGTGGGCGTGCTGATCGACGAACTGGCGGCGAGCGGCCGGCAGTCGTTGCACCTGCCCATGCCGCACGGCAAACGCCTGGCTGCCATGGCCGCCGCGCTGGCGGACGAGCCAGCGCTTGGCGACGGTATCGACGACTGGGCGAAGCGCATCGGCATGGCACGCCGCACGCTTACGCGCCGCTTTGCGGCCGAGACCGGGTTGAGCTTTGCGCAATGGCGCCAGCAGGCGCGCCTGCTCAAGGCGGTGGAATTGCTGAGCCTGAAAGAGCCCGTGACCACGGTGGCATTGACGGTGGGCTACAGCTCGGTGAGTGCGTTCATCGAGGCTTTCCGCAAGCACTTTGGCCGCACGCCGGCGCGCTTCTTCGAGGAAGGAGCGGCGTTGCCGCAGGCGAAAAAAAAGCCCGCATGAAGCGGGCTTTTTGATTCAGGAGCGCGAGGCCCCCGAGTGCTTACTTGACGTGCTTGCCAATCAGCGCGGCCAGTTCGAACATCGACACTTGGGCCTTGCCGAAGATTTCCTTCAGCTTGGCGTCGGCGTTGATGTTGCGCTTGTTGGCCTTGTCTTGAAGGTTGTTCTTCTTGATGTAGTCCCACAGCTTGCTCACGACGGCGGTGCGCGGCAGCGGCGTCGAGCCGACAACAGCGGCCAGTGCCGGGCTGGGGGTCAGGGCCTTCATGAACGCAGCGTTGGGCGTGCGCTTCTTGGCGGGAGCAGCCTTCTTTGCGGGAGCAGCGGCCTTCTTCGCAGGCGCAGCAGCCTTCTTTGCCGGAGCCGCAGCCTTCTTCGCGGGAGCAGCAGCCTTCTTTGCCGGAGCCGCAGCCTTCTTCGCGGGAGCAGCGACCTTCTTTGCCGGAGCCGCAGCCTTTTTCGCGGGAGCAGCAGCTTTCTTTGCCGGTGCTTTCTTTGCAGTTGCCATGGTTGATTTCCTTTTTTGGTTGAACGTTCACCAATGAAAAACTTGCGTCTCCAGTGGCATTGCGGATGCTAAAGGAGAAAAAACGCGTTTCCAAGGGGAAAAGCGCTTTTTTCATTGGGGGCTGTTGTTTTTTCAGAGGGCAGAAGGGCCCTTTTTCAGGTTCGACGGCTTGGCCACGTCGCAAGCACCACACCAGTGAGCGCGAGCACGAATGCAAGCAGCTGTGGCGAAGAGAGGTTTTCACCCAGCACGAGCACGCCCACGAGCGCCGCGCTCACCGGCAAGAGCACCGCGAAAACACCCGCTTGTGCCGCTGGTACGTGGCGAAGTCCGGTCATCCAGAGCCACACCGTCCAGATGCTCGCGGCCAATGCATAGGCCACCAGCAAGGCCCAGGTGCCCACGCGCACCGCGGTGAAATCGAACTGCAGCGCGAACCAGATGCCGAAGGGCATCGACAGCATGAAGCCCCACAGGTTGATGAGCGACGCGATGCGCTTGGGCCCCAGGCGCCCCGTGAGCGACTTGCCGATCACCGCATACGCGGTCTCGCAGAGCACCGCGCAGAACACCAGCAGGTTGCCCAGCCAAGGCATCGACGACTGCGCGGCGGTGGGCGATGTCGGCGCGTGCGTTGGCGACAGCGCCAGCAGGCCGATGCCCAGTGCGGCGCACGCAATCGCCAGGCCGATGCGCGCGGTGATGCGCTCGCGCAGAAAGAGCCAGCTCGCCACGGCAACGCACGCGGGGATCGACGCCATGATCACGCCCGCCGACACCGCGCTGGTCATGCTCACGCCGTACAGCATGCAGATCGAGAACAGGAAGTTGCCGAGGAGGGACTCGAGGAACACCAGCCACCGCGTGTTCGAGTTCATCGGCGGCTCGTCGGGTGCGCGCCTGAGCCAGTGCGGCATGGCCAGCGCGGCAATGCCGAAGCGCAGCCATGCGAGCAGCAGCACCGGAAAAGCGGCAACGAGGGGCTTGGAGAGGGCGACGTAGCCGCCGACGAGCGACATGCTCAATGCGAGACAGCCGTAGGCCATGAGGCGGCCCGGTGGAGGTGCTGCGGAGTTCAATAGACTGAAGTTCTTGTTGTTGCGAAGAAAGCGGTTTCGATGATGCCCCACGTTTTTGTTTACGGCACGCTGCGCCGCGGTGGGCGCAACGACATCGCCCGCTACCGGCCGTTGCCTGTGTGGGTGGGCGAAGGCTTCATCGCAGGCACGCTGCATGACCTGGGTGCTTACCCCGGTGTGGTGCTGGGCGGTGCAGGGCGGGTGAAGGGCGAGGTCTACCTTGTGCAGCCGGCAGTGGAAGCGGCGCTTGATGCGCTCGAGGAAGTGGCCGACGACGACTTGGGCGAGTACATCAAGCGGCGACTGCGCGTGCAGGTCGACGGGCAGGAGATCGATTGCCTCGTCTACGAGATTCACCCGTCGCGCATTGCGGGCCGCAGCTTGATCGCAAGTGGTGACTGGATCGCGCATGTGGCGCTAAACAGCGCGCCGTTTTCACAACCGAGAGATTGATTGCGCATTGCGAAATGCCTGGCTGCTGCGCTGCAATATTTTTTCTCAATATGAGAAAAATAATTTTGCATTGAGAAATATCTCTGTAAGTCATTGATTTTGCTGGTTGAAAAATATGTCTTCTATAAGACATAAGAGTCTGCGTCGGCATTAAAGTAGCTCCACGGCCGCAGCGCCAACCTTCAACCCAACCTCACGGAGTGACCATGCCCCAGACCCTCACAGAACAACTCAGCCGCGAACAACAAGTGGCCGCCCTCGAAAAAGAGTGGGCCACCGACCCCCGCTGGAAGGGCGTCAAGCGCGGCTACAGCGCGGCCGACGTGGTGCGTCTGCGCGGCTCGTTCCCCATCGAGCACACGCTGGCCAAGCGCGGCGCGGAGAAGCTCTGGGACAAGATCAACGGCGGCTCGAAGAAGGGCTACGTGAACGCGTTCGGCGCCATCTCCGCCGGCCAGGCCATGCAGCAGGCCAAGGCCGGCCTGGAAGCCGTGTACCTGTCGGGCTGGCAAGTTGCCGCCGACGGCAACACGTCCGAGTCGATGTACCCCGATCAGTCGCTCTACGCCTACGACTCGGTGCCGACGATGGTCCGTCGCATCAACAACACCTTCCGCCGCGCCGATGAAATTCAGTGGGGCCGTGGCGTGAACCCGGGCGACAAGGAATTCATCGACTACTTCCTGCCCATCGTCGCAGACGCGGAAGCCGGTTTTGGCGGCGTGCTGAACGCCTTCGAACTGATGAAGAACATGATTTCTTCGGGCGCTGCCGGCGTGCACTTCGAAGACCAGCTGGCTGCCGTGAAGAAGTGCGGCCACATGGGCGGCAAGGTGCTCGTGCCGACGCACGAAGCCTGCGAGAAGCTGATCTCGGCGCGTTTTGCCGCCGACGTGATGGGCGTGTCCACCATTGTTCTGGCCCGCACCGACGCTGAAGCGGCCAACCTGATCACGTCCGATCACGACGCCAACGACAAGCCGTTCCTGACCGGCGAGCGCACGCAAGAAGGCTTCTACCGCGTGAAGAACGGCCTGGAGCAAGCCATCAGCCGCGGCGTGGCCTACGCGCCCTACGCCGACCTGGTGTGGTGCGAAACCGGCGTGCCGGACATCGGCTTTGCCCGCGAGTTCGCGCAGGCCGTGCACGCTGCCTGCCCGGGCAAGCTGCTGTCGTACAACTGCTCGCCTTCGTTCAACTGGAAGAAGAACCTCGACGACAAGCAGATCGCTTCGTTCCAGGAAGACCTGGCGGCGCTCGGCTACAAGTACCAGTTCATCACGCTGGCCGGCATCCACATCAACTGGTTCAACACCTTCCAGTTTGCCCACGCCTACGCTCGCGGTGAAGGCATGAAGCATTACGTGAACATGGTGCAAGAGCCCGAGTTCGCCGCGCGCGACAAGGGCTACACCTTCGTGTCGCACCAGCAGGAAGTGGGCGCGGGTTACTTCGACGACGTGACCACCGTGATCCAGGGCGGCTCCTCCAGCGTGAAGGCGCTGACCGGCTCGACCGAAGAAGAGCAGTTCCACTGAGCTGCACCCTGCTTCGCTGAACAGCTTGCTTTTGTTTGGAGCCCGGCCGCGTGCCGGGCTTTTTCTCGTCAGCTCTCCAACCGCATTTCGCGCACGCCGCGCCCCAGGCGCTGGCGCAGCAAGGTGCGCAGCGTGACGCCGTCGGCATAACCCACAAGGCCGGCGATCTGCTCCAGGCTCTTGTCGCTGGTCTTCAGCAGGTGCACCGCGCGCTCCACGCGCAGGTCCTGCACATAGGTCAGCGGGCTCTTGCCGAGCACCCGCTGCATGCGCCGCGCCAGGGTTCGCTTGCTGGTGCCCGCGGCCAGCGCGGCTTCGTCGAGCGAAAAGCCGTGGGCCAGGCGCCCGCGCGCCCAGCGCTCGAAGCGTTCGACCATCGGATCGGAATGCTGCAGGTGATCGGAAATCACATAGGCCGATTGCGAAGGCCGCGCATCGACGATGAGGTAGCGCGAGACCAGCGTCGCGAGTTCGGGGCTCGCCTGGCGCACGAGCCACAGCGCCAGGTCGACATGGCTCAGCGCCGCGCCGGCGGTGAGGCGATCGCCCGACGCCACGAGCATGCGCGAATCTTCGAGCAGCACGGCCGGATAGCGCTGGCGAAACAGCGTGGCCAGCCACCACGTCGTCGTCGCCTTGTGGCGATCGAGCAGGCCGGCTTCGGCAAGCACGAAGGTGCCGATGCATGCGGCCGCGAGGTTGGCGCCCGCGCCGGCATGCGCCTGCAGCGCGGCGCAGGCATCGCGCACGTCGGCGCGAAGCAGTGCGGGCTCGAGCGTCTCGGGCATCTTGCAGCCGAGCGCGGGGACCACGATCCAGTCGGCGTTGCGGCTGCTGTCGAGCGCACGCGCAATCGGCACGCTGAAGCCCTGCGAGGTGCGCACGCGCTTGCGAACGCCTACCACCGACACGTCGAAAGGCGCCACGTCGAGCTTCAGCGTGGCCGCGAGTTCGTTGGCGGTGGTGAACACGTCGAGCACCGTGGACAGGCCGGTGTCGAACACGCCGTCAAGAGCGAGTACATCGAGCTTCATGGCCATAACCATATCAAAGATGTCAAAAATGCCAATACCGCCGACGGCCGATGCTCCCTACAGTGAAGGTTCTTTCTTTCAACCCTGGAGATGACCATGATCAAGTTCGCACTGTTCGCCCGCCTCGAAGCCAAGCCCGGCAAGGAAGACGAAGTCGAGAAATTCCTCGAAGCCGGCCTGGCCATGGCGCGCGACGAGAAGACGACGCCGATCTGGTTTGCGCTGCGCCTGTCGCCCAGCACCTTCGGCATCTTCGACGCGTTCGAGGACGAAGCAGGGCGGCAGGCCCACCTCACGGGCCCGATCGCGCAGGCGCTCATGGCCAAGGCGCCCGACCTGTTCGCGAGCCCGCCCTCTATCGAGACCCTTGACGTGCTGGGCCTCAAGAACGCGGCCAGCGCGGCCTGAACGCGCTGAGCGACCTGAGTGGCCAGCGGATAGAATCGCCGCCTCTGCACTCAACAAGAGCGAGAAAGGCACCTTGGTTATGACACCGCGAACTACTCCGCAAGGATTCAGCGGCTTTTTCTTCACTGAAGGAAAAGGCCGGTAACCCCGCGCACGCTGGTTTTTTCCAGCTCTACAACCAAGCAAAGCGCGGCATCCACCGCGCTTTTTTGTTTTTCTCCCCGAGGTTTTCACATGATCCAGATCACGCTTCCCGACAACTCGCGCCGCGAGTTTCCCGGCCCGGTTTCTGTCGCCGAGGTCGCCCAGTCCATCGGTCCCGGACTCGCCAAGATGACGGTGGCCGGCAAGGTCGACGGCAAGCTCGTCGATGCCAGCGACGTCATCGACCACGACGCCAAGCTGCAGATCATCACGCCCAAGGACGACGAGGGCCTGGAGATCATTCGCCACTCGACGGCCCACCTGGTCGGCCACGCGGTGAAGCAGCTCTATCCGACGGCCCAGATGGTGATCGGCCCCGTGATCGACGAGGGCTTCTACTACGACATCTCATACGAGCGCCCATTCACGCCCGAGGACATGGCCGCCATCGAAGCCCGAATGCGCGAACTGATTGCGCAGGACTACGACGTCGTGAAGAAGGTGACGCCCCGCGCCGAGGTGATCGAGGTCTTCAAGTCGCGCGGCGAAGACTACAAGCTGCGCCTGGTCGAAGACATGCCCGACGAGCAGGCCATGGGCCTGTACTACCACCAGGAATACGTCGACATGTGCCGCGGCCCGCACGTGCCGAACACGCGCTTCCTGAAGGTCTTCAAGCTCATGAAACTGGCCGGCGCCTACTGGCGAGGCGATGCCAAGAACGAGCAGCTGCAGCGCATCTACGGCACGGCCTGGGCCGACAAGAAGCAGCTCGACCAGTACATCCAGCGCATCGAGGAAGCCGAGAAGCGCGACCACCGCAGGCTGGGCAAGGAGCTGGACCTGTTTCACATCGACGAAGCGGCGCCGGGCCTGGTGTTCTGGCACCCCAAGGGCTGGGCGATGTGGCAGCAGGTCGAGCAGTACATGCGCGCCATCTACCGCGATACGGGCTACTGGGAAGTGAAGGGCCCGCAGATTCTCGACAAGAGCCTGTGGGAAAAAACGGGCCACTGGCAGAACTACCGGGACAACATGTTCACGACGGAGTCGGAAAAGCGCGAATACGCGCTCAAGCCGATGAACTGCCCGGGCCATGTGCTGATTTTCAAGAGTGACCTGCGCAGCTACCGCGACCTGCCACTGCGCTACGGCGAATTCGGCCAGTGCCATCGCAACGAGCCCAGCGGCGCGCTGCACGGCATCATGCGCGTGCGTGGCTTCACGCAGGACGATGGACACATCTTCTGCACGGAAGACCAGATCCTGGACGAGTGCATTGCGTACACGGAGCAACTGCAGAAGGTCTATGCCGACTTCGGCTTCACGGACATTCTCTACAAGGTCGCCACGCGCCCAGAGAACCGCGTGGGCTCTGACGAGCTGTGGGACAAGGCCGAGCATGCGGTGATGGAATCGCTGCGCCGTTCGGGCGTGGACTTTGTCATTGCCCCGGGTGACGGCGCCTTCTACGGCCCGAAGATCGAGTACACGCTGCGCGACGCCATCGGCCGCCAGTGGCAGTGCGGCACGATGCAGGTCGACTTCAACACGGCGGAGCGCCTGGGCGGCGAGTACGTGACGGAATCAAGCGGCCGTGCGAATCCTGTCATGCTGCACCGCGCGATCGTCGGTAGCCTGGAGCGCTTCATCGGTATGCTGATCGAACACCACTCCGGCGCGATGCCCGCATGGCTCGCTCCGGTGCAGGTTGCGGTGCTCAATATCAGCGAAGGACAGGCCGATTACGCTCGAGACGTGGCGAAAGCGCTGCAAAATCAAGGGCTTAGGGTTCAGCTTGACCTGCACAACGAAAAGATTACGTATAAAATACGGAAGCATTCGTTGCAAAAGCTCCCTTACATCCTTGTCGTAGGCGACAAGGAAAAGGAAGCTGGTGCCGTTGCAGTGCGCGCCCGGGGCAATCAAGACCTCGGTGCAATGTCCCTCGAATCGTTCGTGCAACGGCTCGTTCAGGACATTGCCGACAAGCGTTGATTTGTCTCTGAAACACCCTATATGTTTCCTTGCCAACTCATGTCGTTTGTCCGCGAGGGCTGAACGGCGTTCGCTACAGATTTTGTAGCAATTTTTGAAGGATTCTGACCATCGCTACTGCATTTCGCGACCGCCGCCACCGCGAGGAACGCCAACACCGCCTGAACCGGGAAATCATGGCCCCGGAAGTCCGACTTGTCGGCCCGGAAAACGAGCCAATGGGTGTCATGAGCCTTTCCGAGGCCCTGCGCCTGGCGGGCGAGGCCGATGTGGATCTGGTGGAGGTCGTCGCGGCGGCCAACCCGCCGGTATGCCGCCTGATCGAGTACGGAAAGTTCAAGTACCACGAGCAGAAGAAGGCAGCCGAAGCGAAGTCGAAGCAGAAGGTCATCGAGGTCAAGGAAATTAAGTTCCGACCCGGTACCGACGACGGCGACTACAACATCAAGATGCGCAACATCAAGCGCTTTCTTGAGGATGGCGACAAATGCAAGATCACGCTGCGCTTTCGCGGCCGCGAGATCACGCACCAGGAGCTTGGCTTGGCGCTGCTGCAGCGCATTCGCGACGAACTGGGCGACCTGATCATGGTCGAGCAGTTCCCCAAGCTTGAAGGTCGGCAGATGATCATGATGATCGCGCCGGGCCGCAAGAAGGTGGGTGGCGGTGCGCCTAAGCCGGCGGCTGATGCTGCCGCGCCGGCTGCTTCGCCCGCGACTGCCTGAGTCGGGTTTGCAGTAGACGAGGTTTGAAGGGATTTCGCCGTTGCCGGTGCTTCGCAAGAAGCGCTGGCAGGGGCGAGATAAAGAAGTGTCTCGGGGCCAACAAGTCCGTGGAGCATCCATGGCGCCTCACGAGCACAAACTAAAGGAGCATTTACATGCCCAAAATGAAGACCAAGAGCAGCGCGAAAAAACGTTTCCGCGTTCGTCCCGGTGGCACCGTCAAGCGCGGTCAAGCCTTCAAGCGTCACATCTTGACGAAGAAGACCACCAAGAACAAGCGTCACCTCCGTGGTGCAGTCGCAGTGCATGAAACCAACATGGTTTCTGTCGCCGCCATGCTGCCCGGCCGTGGCATTTAATTCAGACGAACAAGGAGAAAATACATGCCTCGCGTCAAACGTGGTGTAACGGCTCGCGCCCGCCACAAAAAAGTTCTCGCACTCGCCAAGGGTTTTCGCGGTCGCCGCGGTAATGTCTTCCGCGTCGCCAAACAGGCGGTGATGAAGGCGGGCCAATACGCCTACCGTGACCGCCGTACCAAGAAGCGCGTTTTCCGTCAGTTGTGGATTGCGCGTATCAACGCCGCCTCGCGTGAACTGGGCCTGACCTACAGCCAGTTCGCCAACGGTATCCGCAAGGCCGGTATCGAGATCGACCGCAAGATGCTGGCGGACATCGCCGTGCACGACAAGGCCGCTTTTGCCGGCATCGTGGAGCAGGTCAAGGCCAAGCTGGCTGCTTGATTCTGCACAGCAGGCTGCTGCCTTCGGGCAGCTTCCTGCGCCCACGGCTCAAGGGCTGGCGCTTGAAAAGGCTCCAGCTCTTTTTTATTTCCCCTCGAAGATTTTTGTTGCTATGAACGAGTTGGACTCCCTGGTCGACACCGCACGCGCCGCCTTCGCCGAAGCGAAAACGCCCGCCGAGCTCGAAAACGCCAAGGCACAGTTCCTTGGCAAATCGGGTCGCATCACCGAGTTGATGAAGGGCATGGCCGCGCTGAGTGTCGAAGAGAAGAAGTCCCGCGGCGCCGCCATCAACGTTGGCAAGCAGGCCATCGAGGCCGCCCTGACCGAGCGCCGCCAGCAACTCGCCGACGAAGAGCTCTCATTGCAACTGCGAGCCGAAGCGCTCGACGTGAGCCTGCCCGGCCGTCGCCGCATTTCGGGCGGCCTGCACCCCGTGAGCCGCACGCTGGAGCGCATCGAGGAGATCTTCTCGAGCATGGGCTTCGACGTGGCCGACGGCCCCGAGATCGAGAGCGACTGGCACAGCTTCACCTCGCTGAACAACCCGCCGAACCATCCGGCGCGTTCGATGCAGGACACGTTCTACGTCGACCTCAACGGCGACGACGGCATTCCCTACAACCTGCGTCCGCACACCAGCCCGATGCAGGTGCGCTATGCGCATCAGCACATCAAGAAGTACGCGGCCGAGTTCGCGGCTGCTGCCGCAGACACCACCGGCACCTTCAAGGCGCCAGAGATCCGCGTGATCGCGCCCGGCCGCACCTACCGTGTCGACAGCGACGCCACCCACTCGCCCATGTTCCACCAGTGCGAAGGCCTGTGGCTCGGCGAGAACGTGAGCTTCAAGGACCTGAAGGTCATCTTCACGGACTTCTGCCGCACCTTCTTCGAACGCGACGACCTCGTCCTGCGCTTCCGCCCCAGCTTCTTTCCGTTCACCGAGCCAAGCGCTGAAATTGACATCCAGTTCGCGAGCGGCCCGTTGGCCGGCCGTTGGCTCGAGGTGTCCGGTGCCGGCCAGGTGCACCCGAACGTGGTGCGCAACATGGGTCTGGACCCCGAGCGCTACATCGGCTTCGCCTTCGGCATGGGCCCCGACAGGCTCACGATGCTGCGCTATGGCGTGAACGACCTGCGCCTGTTCTTCGACGGCGACCTGCGTTTTCTCTCGCAGTTCCAGTAAGCCCCTTTCCCTAGAAAAACCAGATCGAGATCGAAGAGATGCAATTCCCGGAATCCTGGCTGCGCGAGTTCTGCAACCCGCCCCTCGACAGCGCCGCACTGGCCGAAACGCTCACCATGGGCGGCTTCGAAGTCGAAGAGCGCCGCCCGGTGGCGCCGCCTTTCACGCGCATCGTGGTCGGCGAAATCAAGGAAGCGGCGCAGCACCCCAACGCCGATCGCCTGCGCGTGTGCCAGGTCGATGTGGGCCAGGGCGCCTTGCTGAACATCGTGTGCGGCGCGCCCAATGCGCGCGTCGGCATCAAGGTGCCTTGCGCACTGGTTGGCGCCGAGCTGCCCCCGGGTGAAGACGGCAAGCCGTTCCTCATCAAGCTCGGCCAGCTGCGTGGCGTCGAGAGCCAGGGCATGCTGTGCTCGGCACGCGAACTGCACCTGAGCGAAGACCACGGTGGCCTGCTCGAGCTCGCGGCCGATGCACCCATCGGCGCCGACGTGCGCGATGTGCTCAAGCTCGACGACGCGCTGCTCACGCTCAAGCTCACGCCGAACCTGGCGCACGGCCTTAGCGTCTATGGCGTGGCGCGTGAACTGTCCGCGCTCACCGGCGCGCCGCTCAAGACGCCGGCGATTGCCACGGTCGCGACCGCATTCGCCGATGTGCTGCCCGTCAAGGTCGAAGCGCCCGAACTCTGCGGCCGTTTCTCGGGCCGCATCATGCGTGGCGTGAACACCCAGGTGACCACGCCCGCATGGATGGTCGAGCGCCTCGCGCGTTGCGGCCAGCGCAGCGTGACACCGCTGGTCGACATCTCGAACTACGTGATGTTCGAGTACGGCCAGCCGACGCACATCTTCGACCTCGACAAGATTCACGGCGGCCTCACCGTGCGCTGGGGCAAGGCGGGCGAACAACTCAAGCTGCTGAACGGCACGACCATCTCGGTAGACGACAAGGTCGGCGTGATCGCCGACGACCGCGAGGTCGAGTCGCTCGCCGGCATCATGGGCGGCGACGCCACCTCGGTGTCTGACGACACGCGCAACATTTATGTCGAAGCCGCCTTCTGGTGGCCCGAGGCCGTGCAAGGCCGTTCGCGCCGCTTCAACTTCTCGACCGATGCGGGCCACCGCTATGAGCGCGGTGTTGATCCGAGCCGCACGGTGCAGATCATCGAGCGCATCACGCAACTGATCGTCGAGATCTGCGGCGGCGAAGCCGGCGCCATGGACGACCAGACGCTGCACGTGCCCGCAGCCGTGCCCGTCACGCTGCGCGTGGCGCGTGCGGCGCGCGTCATCGGCATGCCGCTGACCCAGGCGCAGTGCGCCGATGCGCTGAACCGCCTCGGCTTTGCCATCGCCGAGGGCGAGGGCACCTTGACCGTGACCCCGCCGCCGCACCGCTTCGACCTGCTGATCGAAGAAGACCTGATCGAAGAAGTTGCGCGCCTGATCGGCTTCAACAACCTGCCGACCACGGCGCCGCTTGCGCCCATCACCGCCCGCGTGCGGCCCGAGGCGCAACGCAGCCGTTTCGCGGTGCGCCGCAGCCTGGCCGCGCTGGGCTATCAGGAAACGATCAACTTCAGCTTTGTCGAAGCCCATTGGGAGCAAGACCTTGCCGGCAACGCCAACCCGATCAAGCTGCTGAACCCGATTGCCAGCCAGATGAGCGTCATGCGCTCGTCGCTGCTCGGTTCGCTGATGCAGGTGCTCAAGTTCAACCTCGACCGCAAGGCACCGCGCGTGCGTGTGTTCGAGGCCGGCCGCGTGTTCCTGCGCGACGACAGCGTGGCAACGACCGACAGCACCGTGCGCGGTGTGAACCAGCCGATGCGCGTTGCGGGCCTGGCCTGGGGCGACGCCGATGAATCGCGTTGGGACGGCAAGTCGCAACGCGTCGATTTTTACGACATGAAGGGCGACGTCGAAGCGTTGCTGGCGCCCGTGGTGCCAACCTTCGATGTGGCCGAGCATCCGGCGCTGCACCCCGGGCGTTCGGCGCGCGTGCTGGTCGACGGCAAGGCCATTGGCTTCGTCGGCGAACTGCATCCGCGCTGGCGCCAGAAATGGGACTTCTCGCAGGCGCCCGTGCTGTTCGAACTGGACCTCGACGCGGTGACCGCGCGCTCCGTTCCGGTGGCCAAGGCCGTGCCCAAGCACCAGGCCGTGGAGCGCGACATTGCCGTGGTCGTGGCCGAGGCCGTCACGCATGACGCGCTCATGCAGACCATCCGCGCGGCCAGCGCGACGCAAGGGCTGCTGCGCGACGCCGCGCTGTTCGACATCTACCGTCCGCAACCATTGCGCGACGGCGCCGTGGCCTCACCAGGGGCCTTGGCGCAGGGTGAGAAGAGCATGGCGGTGCGCCTGAGTTTTCAGAGCGACAGCGCCACGCTGACGGACGAGCAGGTCGAGCCCGCCGTGCGTGCCATCGTCGAACAATTGGGCGCCACGCTCGGCGGCCGCTTGAGGGGTTGATGAGAATGAACGCTGCCGAATTCACGCTCGAGGCCCTCGAGACGCCTGCGCTCACCAAGGCGCATCTGGCCGATCTGCTGTTCGAACAGATCGGCTTGAACAAGCGTGAGTCCAAGGACATGGTCGAGGCGTTCTTCGAGCTCGTGGCGGGCAGCCTCATCGAAGGCACGGACGTGAAGATCTCCGGCTTCGGCAACTTCCAGATTCGCGTGAAGGCACCGCGGCCGGGCCGCAATCCGCGCACCGGCGAGGCCATTCCGATCGGTGAGCGCCGCGTGGCCACGTTCCATGCAAGCGCGAAACTGAAGGAGCAGATCCACGGAAGCATCGACCAGGGCAGCGCGTCCGAGGTCGAGTGGAGCCTGGGCGCCGAATAGTGCTTGGTGCTGTGCGCCTGCGTGGAGTAATCTCTAAGGTTTCCCGCGCACAGTCTTGATTTCAATGGAGAAAACGCTCCCGCCGATTCCTGTCAAACGCTACTTCACCATTGGTGAGGTGGGCGAACTCTGTGGCGTCAAGCCGCATGTGCTGCGTTACTGGGAGCAGGAGTTCACGCAACTGCGACCCATGAAGCGGCGCGGCAACCGCCGCTATTACCAGCACCACGAGGTGCTCATGATCCGCCGCATCCGCGACCTGCTATATGACCAGGGCTTCACGATCAGCGGGGCGCGCAACAAGCTGCAGGAGTTGGTGCAGGGTGAGCGTGACCGCCGCAAGTCGGGCGATGTGCCGCTCGAAGGCATGGAAGCGATAGAGATCGATCAAGAAGAGTTCGATGCCGCCGTTGTGCAGAGTGCACCCGAGTCGGCGACCACTGCGGCGAGTACGAAAACCGTGGATCTTTCGCAGCTGTTGCACCTTCGCCGCGAACTCTTTGAAATTCGTGAGCTGCTGACTGTTGGACACTGAATTTAGAGCGCTATAATCGAGAGCTTCGGTGTGTGGCGCAGCCTGGTAGCGCACTTGCATGGGGTGCAAGGGGTCGAAGGTTCGAATCCTTTCACACCGACCAAAATCAGTAGATAGATCAACGGGTTACGCTCACAAGGCGTGACCCGTTTTTCTTTGTCTTTGACAAATAGAGGGGGTTTCTGACAAACCCGCCTCTTTTCAGTTTCCGCCACGCCCACCAATTGCGGATGGCAAGGGTGTTCCAGTGGGCACCTTGCGCCGATACACGCGCTTTGTGACCTTCACGTCTTCGTGGTGCAGCAGCTCCTGGGCCGACACGTCCGAGTCCGAATCCGATGCCGCTTTAGCCCGCATGTCGTGGAAGGTGATCTCCCGCGGAGCAAGGCCCAGCTTCGTGCGGACGGCGCGCCACAGCGTCTTGAACGCCTCCTTGCCGTATGGCTTCCCCTGCTTGGTGATGAACAGATAGTCGCTCGGTAGGCTGGCCGCGCCACCCCTGTTCTTCTTTCGCAGCTCAAGCGCGCGGGTGAGTGCGGCCCACAGGTCCGGCGTCATCGTGTAGCCCTTGGTGGTGAAGCCCTTGTCGTTGCGCTTCTTGGTAACGCGCAGGTCGATGTGGTCCGCGTCGAAGTCGCCGATCCGGATGTCAAAAATCATCCCCTCGCGCGCACCCGTCTGCGTGCTGATTTCCAGCATGCACTGCAGCAGCGGGCTGGCCACGTTGTAAATCTGGGCGTAGCGTTCGTCGCTCACGTACTGGTCGCGTGGGGCCTCGGGCAGGTACTCGATGCCGTCGCAAGGGTTGAATGTCGTCAGGCCCCAGCGCACACGCGCCAAGCGAAACATGCGGGATAGGGTTTGGATGTCCTTGTTCGCAGAAGCGGCTCGCTCCCGGTTGGCGTGTAGGTGTTGGGTGACGGTCACAGCGCTCAGGTAGCCCGGCAGCAAGGCCTGCACTTCTGCTTTTGGGTAGCGCTTGGTGCGGAAGGCGATGCGCAGCCGCTTGATCCGGCCCTTGTATTCCGTCCGCGTTGCTTCGCGCTTGATGGTGCTGAGCTCGTCGGCCTCGTACTTGCGAATGACCTCTTCGACGGTGCCGGCTACGTCGTCGTCCGGCACGGCTGCGACCAAGGCTGGAGAGATATGTTTCTCCCACCAGACCCGGGCCTGCACTGGCGTCGTTCCGCAGCGCATCGATATGCCAGCCTCTTTCAGGCGAGCTTCGATCTCTTTGGTGAGCCCGTCGGTTCCGCGCCAGTACCAGACCGAGCCGACCTTGCGCATGCCGCGCGGCAAGTCGGGGATCTTCTTGTTAACTGTGCGTGGCCGCGGCATCCTCGAATTCCTTGGAAAGGCTGGTGAACGTGCGGACGGCAGCCACCGCCGATTCCATGCGGGTGAGATTCTGCGCGCTGAGTTCGATGGTGTTCCAGCGGTGGCCGCAAGCATCACAGCAGCGCAGCCTGGTGATGCGGGCGTCGCCGGGCCGAGTCGACAGCACGCGTTGCTCGGTGCTGGTACAGGCGGGACACTTCATCGCGTGGCCTCCTGCGCTACAACGGCGCGAACGATCGCGTTCCGAACGCTGGCGCGCGCCCCAACAGGTGCCGCGCTCCACATGGCCGCGAAGTTCGCATCAATGTGCTCCATGACGCTGAAGGCAATCAGGTCAGCGTCGATCTTTGTCGCGGGCTTAGGCACCAGCCGCAGCGCTGGCCTTGAAGGCGCTGGCGTTCTCATGCCCACCTCCAGACTGCTGCGAACAACAGACCGAATAGAAACAGCACGAAGAGGCAAACATCGATCAGCGCGCGGCGCACGACGCTGCCGGCGCGGTAGAGCAGAACGAGCGCAATCATGCGTGCAGCCCTTCCACCGCGCGCGGCACGACAACTAACTGGCCGTCCATGGTGATGCCGTGCAGGCCGCCCACTGCATCAGCTGCGGCGTGGTGCGCGTCGACGGCCTGGTCGTGCCAGAAATCACAGGTGTACTCGGCGTGCGTGGCCCGGGCCTCTGCTTCGGTCGCGCGCTTCTCGGCGGCCTCCAGTCGCTCGGCCAAGTCGGCCGCGTGCTGGCGCAGGTGCTCCAGTTCCCATCGTTCGAGCCGGCGCTTCAGGTTGCACAGGCGCGGCGTCATAGTGATACCCCCGCTTTCGGCTGCTCGTGAATGGCTCGGTCGATCCCCGCCTTGCAGAGGATGACCAACGTCTCGGCCGCGCTCAGCATCGGCTCGGTGCCGTCATCCAGCACGCGCAGCAACCCCAACAGACCGGCCAGCTCGTCGCTCGCGGCGTCGTGCAGCTCCAGGGAGTAGCTGCCGGCTTGATGCATGCCACTCGCTTGAGAGACCTTCTCGGAGGCTTTCTTAGTGAGGCTGTACAGAGCGCACAGCACATCCGTACCACCGCTGAGGTTCGCTACCTGGACGCATGCGAGCGCGTTCAAGATGACGACGTAGGGGTCTTGTACGTCGTCGCTGTGTGCTGCTCGGCGGATGGAATCAGGCGCGTGGGCGGCCGTAACCAGCTTCTTGCCATTCGCCCCGGCGGCGCTAGATTCGTATACGCCCTGGATTTCTCCCGCCTGCGTTTCGGCCAGCGTCAGCTTCGAGAAGAACTCGCCGTTGAATCCCTCGCCGTTGCCGATCACCTGCGACAGCACGGCAGCGAACCCACCAAGCATTTCTGGTGCATCGACCGCTTGCAAGAGGTAGTCGCTCGCGAAGTCCTTTTGAGCCGTTCCCGGGTCGCGGTGTCCTCGGTAGCAGTCTCGCTCCCCAGAAAGGGCGCTGCCTTCGTTGATGAACTGGATCGCGAGATCACGGCCGCGCTCGAATTCATAAGCAGGCCCGCCTTCAGGGAGCATCCGCACGGCTTGGTTGACCGGGTCCAAAGCAGTTTGCGCAGCATCCAGAAGTGCGAACGCCTCTTCAAGGGTGGTGGGCAGGATCGTGCCTTCTGCGAGCTTGATGGCGCCCTGGAGGCACGCCAGCACAGGGAACAGGCCGGTATAGATGCGCTTCGCATCGCCCTGCGTCAGATCCTCACGATGAATGATCGAAAACGGCCCGCTGAGCACGTTATGGTTGATGTGGTCGAGCAGTGTGTCGATCGGCTCGCCACGCTCGGCTGCGTCGCAGGCCATTTCAAGTTTTGCTTCCGCCGTGCCAATCCATTCGCGGATGTCCGCGATGGTCACGAGCGGCGTGTCGATTTTTTGGGCTGCAGGTGCGCGCTTTGTCGCCTTGGCCTTGGGCTTGTCGATGACGGCGTTCATTGCTGCACTCCGTTAGCGACGTCGCGGGCTTCCCGGTACTGCTCAAACAGTTGGTCACCTGCTTCGCGAGCTTCTCGGGCGAAACGCATGATCACGTTGGCCAGCACCGGCAGCGCTTCATCGATCAGTTCGTAGCCGCTGAAGCGTCCCTCGTTGGACTTCTCGACGGCCGCCAGGCAGACCGCGCAAGACGCGAGGGCATGGATCTCCGTGGTGCGCATCGTGACCACGTCGATGGCCGACGAATCAAACTCGACGACCTCCGGATTGCGCGCAGCTGGGCGGATGGGGGAGGGCGATTGCTCGCCGGTTGCGCCGACTTGTGGGCGCGTGCTAACCTTGACCATGTGAAGTCCTATCCTTGACGGGGTGGTTTTTCATCGAGGCTGTGTTCGTTGGCGCGAACATGGCCTCACCTCTTTCTGGCTGCTGCATTTGGCGCAGCAGCAGCTTCGAAGTCTCGTAAAACGTTTTGCCGAACGCTTTCATGCGGCGGCCTTCTCGTTGAGCAACTCGGCGAGCTTCGACAGGCCGCGCGGCGTGATGCGGCACTGCTCGACCATCTTCTCGCTGCCGTCGCTGCGCTCGACCGTGGTCACCTTGTGCTCCAGCAGGCCGGACTGGATGCGGCTTTGGTAGCCCAGCCAGCCAGTGCCGCCGGCGCGGCGGTAGATCCACTCGTGCTCGCTCAGCCAGAGGAACAGCTTCTTCGGCTGGACCTGCAGGTGCTTGGCCGCCGACTGGATGCACATCGAGCCATCGGCCAGGGCGATCCGAGTGAGGGCTTCGACCTTCGGCGTCATGGTCTCGACCTGCTCGGTCAGCACCTTGTTCTGGTCGGCGAGATCAGCAGCGAGGCGCAGGGCATCCGGCATGGTCTGCGGGATGTAAAAGCGTCCGCCGGCGGTCACCGTTTCCAGTTCGCTCATGCGATCGAAGACCTTCGCCTGCAGTTCGTAGCTGTAGCTCATGGCCATCAGGCAGGCTTCGCGCTTGGGGAAATGGTAGATGCCGCGCAAGACCATGCCGCCCGTGCCGTTCGCGTATGAGGCAGTTCCCAAAAATTTGGGAGCTGTCTCGCCAAGCACTTTTGGCACTTTGGCCATGAAGTGGTCGTGCCGCAATTCGACCTCGCTGTCACCCCGCTGGCAATTGATGAAGTCGACCAGTTCGAGGCTCGTCATGGTGACGGCGCCGATGGGCAAGATGTTGCTCATTACTGTCCTTTCTTCATTGGTAGTTGCTCGAGTTCACGACTGCGCTCAAGGCGCATTGCGATCTCTTTTGTGATGGAGCGGTAGCCCGCTCCTGCACGTGCGCGGAGGTAGTTCTCCAAGTCTTCCGGGAGCACCAATGAGAAGGGCGGTCTGCGCTTCCTTGGCGGCGGGCTGGTGGTAGTCATAGAATGCCTATTCGTCTTGAATGGTATTGAATAGTAGAAGTCCGTATCTTCGCTTACGGTTCATGACGAGTCAATACTATTTATGATTATTTTTGCGAAGCCATGGATGAAACGCTGAGCCTTCGATTGATCAAGGCTCGGTCCGCCATGGGCTGGAGCCAACAAGGGCTAGCAGAGGTAAGCGGCGTTGCTGCGGCGCAGATCTCTCGATATGAATCCGGCCGTAGCGCTCCCAGGCCCGAGGTCATTGCGAAGTTGGCTCGGGCACTCAGTGTGCAGTTCGAGTGGCTGGCCAACGGGGTGGGGCCGCTCGACACCGGTGAGGACGTGCCGAAGTATCCGAAGGGGGTAAGCGTGCTGCCTCTGGACATTCCGCCGGAGCATCTCGACGCGATCGAAAAATTCGCAAAGGAAGAGGGGCTGACCATGGAAATGGCGCTCCGCAAACTGGTGCTTGATGCGTTGGAGCGCCGAAAATCTACTCGTGCTGAACTGGAGGGAATCCGGCGTCGCCTCGACAAGTTGGAGAGTGGTGGCTGAATCAAAGCGACTCGCGATCCCCCGCACGGGATCCTGGCGTTGGTCGCGATGTCTCGAGTTAGTCTCAGGACGGGACTTAGGGCATGCGTTGCGTACATATCGCCATGCTGGCGCCGCGTGGCCTGATCGCGAATCCCTAGTGGGGGTAGCGGCCCAGAAACTTTGTCTGGGCTAGGGTCATCACCCCAGTAGGAATTGACGGCCTGCAGTGATTCCAGGTCCCGCTGCGGCTTGCTTTGCATCGTCCACCTCCAACGTCCCCGCGGTGCATCCGATGTGCTGCGGTGTGAAGATATTGGACTTTGATGCTGGCCCCGCGGGTAGAGGCGCGTGCAAGCAGGGTGCTTACTCTGCTTGCATAGTCAGAGATTTTCTTGCTGCGATTTCTTTGTCCAAGCTCGGCACCAGCGTTCTATCACCTGCTGGCTCTCCAAGTTTTCGAACTTCTGAAGCATGTCACGAGCGAAGGCCGCAACGCCTTTGTACCTGGACCTATCCCGTTGCCAAGCATCCCAGCACTCGCGTACTGCACCCTTTTCCATCTGCTTCGGGTCCTTCGCCAGTTTCGCAGCGGCCCCAGACTTCGCAAAACGCTTGCGTGCTACTTCGATAGCCGCTTCCGCAGACATCGCGTGTGGGGTTTGTGAACTGAGAAGATTCCGAAGATTCATGATGGCGACGACGTTCTCTATGAGACCGCGGCCGTCACAGAAATCAGATATGACGGCGTCGTCAATTCGCCAAAGTAGAGCTATGGCCACATAGCCCTTGAACCAATCAGCTTCAGGAGATGTCGCGGCCATATGCGTGCGACCATGCTCTACAAGGCCGAGAAACGCCTCGAGTTGTTGGACCCAGTCGTATTCCGCCCACCAAGTTTGAAAATCTTCGAGAGATCCCCCTGACAATCCGGCCCTGCCATCGCGCAGCATTACCAAGAAATCAGGATAGAAATCGTTGGTCAGGAATTCTTTTGCCGAGGCAACCCAGTGACGGTAGCCGTCCGGACTAATTGCGTCCTCGCAGTTCGTCTTGAGGAATTCGTAAGCCACCAAGCCGGCTTCCCAAACAGTGCGATCAAGCCTTTCTTTTCCATCGAAATCGATCACTCTCTCGGCGGCGCAGCCGGGCGATCCGCCCTCAAAGGACGCTTTCGGGTCGAAAGCCTGCAAAGACCCTCTCGGGGGACTCTGGCTAGTCGAAACAACAACGGGTTCAATCACACCCGTGATATTGCCATCAACACGAGGGAAGAATCGAGACCGCAGTTTCGGAGGCAACACCAACTGCGATTTGGGGCGCTGGTGAAGCGTGGAAACGATAGGGGCGCGTCTCCCCGTTCAGGCTGCCACTTCGACTTTTCGAGGAGACGAGGATGCAGTTTCAGCTCTACAAGTCGCCCAACGACCACAACTGGTACTGGCGCTTCTTCACGAATAACCGTGAGATCTTTCGCAGCAGCGAGGGCTACGTGAACAAAGCCGACGCGGTGCGATCGATGGACATCGCCGCCGGATCTGCGCGTTCCGAACGGATCGAGCAGCACTCCGACGGAAACTGTTTATCGCACGTAGGCAGCCCTCGCACACAGCAGTATTAGTAGCCTCTTTTCCATCCGCTATTGCGGCGCAGGGGGCTCAAAATCCCCCTCCGAAAGGTGTGCCGGTTCGACGCCGGCCCCGGGCATTAGAAAGCCCGCGCGAGGCGGGCTTCCGAGGGTTCGAGGCGCGAAAAGCGACTACCAGCCTTGAGTTCGATAACGCTCTGCAACTTCCTGGTAGATGCCGTGCATCTCGTCCGTGTAGCAAAGCCAAGCGCTGTAGAGGAGTAGCAGCACCGTTGCGATCGAGAAGCCAATGAAGGTCCACAGGGCGGGAGCCGTGTCTGCACCCGGGCTCAGCTTGCTAGGAACCATCAAGAGGTTGGCTATCGCCCAGCCAATGGCAAAAAGCATGACCCCGGCGGCGGCGTAGAGAACCCAGCGCCACTTGCCGTACTTGTGGGCGACCCAGCCCGTGTTGAGAAGAATGAGCATCTCCACCTCGTGATGATGTTTGTGAAGTGGAGCGTATCTGGATTTCGCCGTCGCCGCGATAGGGTCAACACGACCGAAAAGCCCGTGTTCAAGCTTTCTGAGGATCCGCGCTAGAAAAGCGCATGACTGAACCTCGCGGCCTTCGCCACCCTCTGTTCCTTCGCCTGCTCAAGCCCGTCGATCCTGTCTACCCAGACGCGGTCACGCCCGTAGCTTGGGATGATGACGAGTGCTACGAGAACGTCGAGGGGGTGGCTTACGTCGTCACTCGACAGTGCGCACGGATGCGCGCTTGGGCGCAGCAGCTACGCAAGCTGCACAACGCCGACGAGACCTACAAGACGGAAGAAGGCATCAGCCCTCTCAGCGGCGCTCCACTGCGAAATGCAAATCTGCGAGCGTTGGGGATGAGCCTTGACCTGTATTCGGACAAGGGGCACGAGCTGCGCTCAGGCCGTTTCGCGGCCCGCGCATACCTCACGACTGATCTGCTAGCCGTGATCGCAAGGCGCGCGGGTGGCGATGCAGTCGGCTTCGTGTCGTTCCGTCTCAAGTGGATCGCCGACGCGTTCGAAGGCGTATACGAAGGGACTGAGCTGGAGGTCGAGCTTGACCAGGCCTGGATGGCTCCTGCGTTCCGGCGGCGGGGCTGGGGTGAGCTGGCAGTGACCGCTATCGCTTGCGCCACAAGGCAGCACGTTGACCAGGTGGAGACAACGACTCACTGGCCTGCCGGCTTCGTCGCCCCGCTCAAGATCACGGTCGCAGCTGACCTCTACAGCACTAGCGGCGAGGCGCTGCTGGCCAAGTGTGCCGACTGCGTTGCGCTCGCGTTTGGGATCAGCTCAGAGCTGCAGCGGCTGCAGGTGTCGGAGATCGTGCTGGATGGGCGGTGGTGACTCAAAAAACCAAATGGAATTCGCCTACGCGGCCTGCCCGTAGTGGAGCTCTCTATGGCAGTTTGGACAAAGAGCTACCGTGTTGCTTGTCGTGTCTTCACCCCCCTTGCTGAGAGGCACTACATGGTGGACCTCCAGATAGGGGGAGCTGTTGACTGCTCTCAAGAATGGCGCGGGAACTTCGCAGCGCTCGCACTGGCCTTTTGCTCGGCGCAGTGTTTGAACGATGACATCAGCGTTGCGCACGAACGCCGACGTTGTTACTTGGATCTGCGAAGGAAGTGGGTTCGCATTGGCAAGCCGAAGCAGCCGCTCGGATTCGGACAGCTGTTCTGATTCGCGGACTCTTTCTTGAAGTTCTGCCTCCAGTTCGGGCAGTGTTGTTGCGCTCAACACAGGTACTGGAAAACTCTCCATTACGACAGCAGCGGTATCGAAGTAAGCATCGAGAACGCTGTCAGGGGGCGGGGCCTTTTCACCTTCGAAACGGTCTATGTCTTTGCGACGGATCTGCCTGGGTTCTGTATGCGGCTTAGTAATGAGCCCGGGGTCGTCGTTCCGACTGTCCCAGACGATTACGAACCGCACAGGGCCGTTCTTGACGATTTTCGCGTTGTCTGCCGGGAGCGCGAACAGTGCTTTTGCACCACTTTTCGGACCGAGTGCATTTTCTAACGTCGCATGTGATGCGATGCGCCATCGCGTGAGCTCATGCACTGCCCGGAATTTGATCGGCTGTTGCGGCTTCTCTTTTTTCATTTGCACGAGTTTGCATCGTGTGGTAGCCGCGGCCAAGAACTCGATCTTCCCTCGCTCCCCTAGTCGAAGCCATCATCCTAGCCTTTGGTTACGAGCGACTAATGGGCGAGAACGCTGCTATGCGGTGGGTGGGGTAAAGAACCGCTCAATGTCCGCAACGGTCTGCTCGATCAGTGCCGTGTCCTCGGGGTGCTCGATCAGGTCGACCAGCAGGTTCGCCAAATTCTTTCGAAGAGTCGGCCGTTGCTGAGCGGAGATCTCGGCCAAGTACTCCACCAGCGCTCTCACTGAAGGCTCCGCGTCGGCTCCCACGAGCTTGAGCGAGGCGCGCTCGGACCTGGGGCCTTTCCCGGTTTCCAGCCACTCAGGCGACACACGCAGCGCCTTGGAAATGGACACGAGTTCCCGCGGACGCTGCCTGACGCCCGATTCGATGTTCCCGATCGAGCTTTGGGACACGCCCACCTCTTCCGCCAGTTGTACCTGGCTCCAGCCCAGCTCTTGCCGGACGGCTTTGACGCGTTCTGCGATGGTCTTCACGAACGAAATTCTCCCACAGGATTTAAGTGCGAACGTGTTAGTATTTGCGCTTCTATCGTGTTTAAAAGTGGACTGATCATGGAAGCGTTCCTCAAGGCAGTTGAGATTGCGGGTAGCCGGCTGCGGCTGGCTGAACTGATCGGTGTGGCCAGTTCGACGCCCGGAATGTGGGCCTTCCGCAAGAAGGTGCCCGCAGAGCACTGCCCGGCGATCGAGCGGGAAACCGGTGTTCGCTGCGAAGACTTGCGACCTGATGTCCCTTGGGAGGTACTGCGCAACTCCTCCAAGCGCCGCACTGCGGCCAAGGCTGCGGTTGCTGCTTGATGCCGGAGGCTTCGATCGTGTTCAATCATGAGCGACGCTTCCGCAGCTGTGGCCGGACACCGGGGTCACGGGCGGGCAGGCCCGACACCTGCTGTCCGCTAAACCAGACCGCCAGTTCGCCGTCCAGCGTTCTGACCTCCAGCCGTGTGGTCGAGATCCGCATGCGCGGGGGTAGCTGCGGGTTCGGGTCCGCATTGGTGGACAGGTGCGTGTGCGTGCTGCTGTGCACCAGGCTGCCTGGCATTTCGCTGATAGACGGAGTGGAGGAGGGCATGCCAAGCAGTGTCCCGACTTGCTCGTCTTCCATCCATAGCAACGTGACGGCGGGGTTGCTATGAATCTCCTGGACGCAGCTCGTCACCTTGTTCGCCGCTTTCCCGGCGGCATCGAGTGCTTGGCCATCCGCCTCGGCAAGCGTGCTTCGACATTGCGCCACGAGGTCGCTGGTTCGGATGCCTACAAGTTCGGCCTGCAGGACGCTGAGCTGATCACCCAACTTGCCATCGAAGAGCACGTCGACAACCCACTGCAGATCCTCAATGTGCTCGCGATCAACTGTGGCGCGGTGTTGATCCCGCTGCCCGGGCTTTATGACGGAAGCGGTGCAACGTTCGAAGACCTCGCAGCTACCGCCAAAGAGTTCGCCGAGTTCGTGGCGACTACGTCTTCGGCAATGGCGGACGGGAAGGTGACCGGCAACGAACTCCGTGACGTGGATCGCGAACTCAGCGAATTGATCGGCTGTGCCCAGCGTGTGCGTGCGGGGCTCGCTGCAATTCACGCCTCCGCAAAGCCGGAAGTCGTCCTCGAGCGGGAGATCGCGTGATGCGCCGTCCCATGAACCGCGTGATCTACATCGCGCACTTCATCTACTACCTGCGCATTCATCGGTCCTGGTCGAGCGCGCTGTGGTGCATGGCCCACGAGGGCAGGGCATGGAGCAAGCAATGAACTACCAACAGCATCCTCTTTCGGCTGCATTCCCGGCCATGTCCGTCGCTGAGTACACGGAACTGCTCGACAGCATCTCCGACATTGGCGTTCAGAACGCCATCACGCTCTACGAAGGCAAGGTTCTGGACGGCTGGAACCGATACCGCGCCGCCACCGAAACCGGCATCGAGTGCCCAACAGTCGAATTCACGGGCGATGACCCCGTGCGATTCGTCCGAGCGCAAAACAAGCATCGCCGCCACCTATCCGCTGGGGCTTGGGCCTTGGTTGAGGTGGCGCTGAACGCATGGAGGCCGACAGGCCGTCCCGAAAAGGGTGAACTGAGTTCACCCTTTCAGGCGGCAAACGAACAGATGGCGGCCAACGTAGGTGTGACGGTCCGAACGATCCAGCACGCCAAGGTGGTCGAGGCCTCCGCAGCACCCGAGGTGAAAGAGGCGGTGATGACTGGCGCTGTGTCGGTCAAAGACGCCGCATCAATCGCCAAGTTGCCGAAGGAAGATCAGGCGGCGGCGCTCGCCGCGCCAAAGCCGTCCAGGTTTCAAGGCAAGCCGAAGAAAGTGCCTGCAACCAAATGGCTCGCCGCCGAAATCAAGGCAGCCGAGTCGAAGCAGCACGCGGATCGTGCCGACGCCTTGGTCGAGCCGTTGCAGCAAGAGGTCACTGCACTGCGCGAGTGCCTCGCCGTCGCACAGGACGACATTGCATTAATGGCCAAAGTGCTGGATGCCAGCGATCAGGTGACCGCTGCCCTCGCTGAGGCAAAGTCCTCGCGAGATCTCGCGCGCGGCCTGCAGCAGCGCATCAACAGCATGATGACCGAGATTGCCGAGCTCAAGCGCTTGGTGAAGTATTGGGAGAAGAAGGCGGGGCAACCCGCATGAGCGACTTGTTCCAAGGCGGTGACGCCACCACGTTCCCGACGCCTCGCCTGTTCCAGCGTGATGCCTTGATCGGCATCCGCGAAGGCATCGAGGGTGGGCACAAGAACCAGATGCTCATGGCGCCCACCGGAGCCGGCAAGACGTACCTGGGCCTGCGCATCGCGCACAAGGCGCTGAAGCAGGGCAAGCGGGCGACCTTCTTGTGCGATCGAATCACGCTGATCGACCAAACGTGCAGACGCGCGTTCGACTACGGCCTTGGCGATCATGGCGTCATTCAGGGCGATCACCCTCGCCAGGACTGGAGCAAGCCGTTCCAGATCGCCAGCGTGCAGACCATCGAGACGCGCGGCTGGCCTAAGACCGACGTGCTGATCGTCGATGAGGCTCACACCCAGCGCGACACCTGGGTGAAGTACGCGATGGAGAGCGAAGCCAGGGTCATCGGCTTGTCTGCCACGCCGTTCTCGCGAGGCTTGGGCAAGATCTTCACCAACCTGGTGAGCCCGACCACGATGCACGATCTCACCGAGGCCGGGGTACTGGTGCCGATGCGCGTGCTGTCCTGCCGCCGGCCCGATATGGCCGGTGCGAAGGTGAACAGCGATGGCGAGTGGCAAGCCACTGACGCAGCAGAGCGGGGCATGGAGATCATCGGTGACGTGGTGGCCGAATGGATGCGTCATGGCGAAGGCCGCAAGACCATCGTGTTCGGTGCGTCGATCGCGCACTGCGAAGAACTCTGCAGGCATTTCAACGAAGCAGGCATCTTCTCGGCCACGTTCACCAAGGACACGCTGAAGCCCGAGCGCGACCAACTGATTGCTGAGTTCGAAAAGCCAAACTCTTCCATCCGCGTGTTGATCTCGGTCGAAGCTCTGGCCAAGGGCTTCGACGTGCAGGACGTCGGCTGCGTGGTCGACTGCCGACCGCTGCGAAAGAGCCTCTCCACAGCGATCCAGATGTGGGGTCGCGGACTCCGCTCGTCGCCCAAGACCGGCAAGAAGGACTGCCTCCTGCTGGACCACAGCGGAAACATTACTCGGTTCGCCGAAGACTTCACCAACATCTTCTTCAACGGCCTGGACTCGCTTGACATCGGCGAAGCGCTCGACAAACAGGTGCGGCAAGACGGCAAGGAAGAGCACGAGCGCACCGGCTGCCCGAAGTGCAATTACAAACCGTTCCGCCAGCGCTGCATGTCCTGCGGCTTCGAGATCGTCGCGAAATCGCTCGTAACGCACGAGGCTGGGGCGATGCAGGAGATCTTTCTGGGTAAAGCGAAGTTCGACGGCACGAAGGCCGATCTGTGGAACCAGCTCTGCAGCTTTGCGCGCGCCACGGACTGGGTCAAGTCGAAGACGGGCTACCCGTACATGCAGTTCAAGGAGATCACAGGCAGCCCACCGCCATCGTTCTGGAACGCCGAGCAGGCGCCGCAAGTTGCAGTGTCTGAAGGACTGGCGAAGCGTCTCAAGGGCAAGAGGCAGAGCCACCACATTGCAGCCGCAGCAATGCGGCGCAAGGAAGCTGCCGCGGCATGAGCGATTTCATCCAGTTCGCCCGTGCGCACGGCGTCGAGATCAACCCGCTGAAGTTCGACGCGAGCGACAAGATTCGCCGCTGCGGAACGACCGAAAAGCCGCGCAGCAGCAACGGTGCGTACCTGTGGGACGGGCAGCGTGGGTGGGTCTATCGCTGGGATGCTGACGCGCGTGTGCATTGGTACAACGACCCGGACGCAAAGCCGTGGACGGAAGAGGAAAAGCTCGCATGGCGCAGAAAGCGCGAAGCAGCTCGCGCTAAGGCCGAGCGCGGCCAGCAGCGCGCAGCGACCGACGCTGCCGAACTGCTGCGCACCACGGTGCCGGCACCGCACGACTACTTGTACTTGAAGGGGTTGCCGACCGCGCATGGCCTTGTCGCGCCAGATGGTGCGCTCGTGGTGCCTATGCGCGACTTCGCCACCAATGCCGTCCGTGGTGCGCAGACGATCCGCTGGACGGACACCGAGGAAGAGCCGGGTGTGAACCGTTGGCGCAAGAAGATGAGCTACGGCATGCAGGCCCGCGGTGCGGTGCTGCGCCTAGGCCCACGCAGCGGCGAATACATCCTCTGCGAGGGGTACGCCACTGGCCTATCCATCGAACTCGCGGCACGCCAGATGCGGCTCAACGCCGTGGTGCTGGTCTGTTTCAGCGATTCGAACATGGTGCACGTCGCCGGGCTGTTGAAGACCGGCAGGCGCTACGTGTTCGCCGACAACGACAAGAGCGGGGCAGGGGAGCGCGCAGCCAAGGAAACGGGCCTGCCGTACTGCATGAGTCCTGTTCTCGGCGAAGACGCCAACGACATGCACAAGCGCGCTGGGCTGCTGCCCTTGTGTGCGCTGCTGATGCAAGTACGCCGGCAGGAGGCGAGTGTGCCGTAGACCTCCATTGCTTTCTCACTGCGCTGGTTGGACACGGTTTAACAACAGCGGCGCAGGGTGAGTCCCCTACTGTTGGATAGGTGCTGAAACAGGGGAAGGAGTGGCGAAGCCAGAGCTCCTGCATCGAACGTCTGGCGGGTCATGCGGCTCCGTATACGGGACTCATGTGAAGGCCTCCCAGGATGGGCTAGGTCTGCTCACCGAACCGGGATTCAAAACCATATGCCCCCTACTGGGGTTCTATAGGTAACAGAGGTGAATTGATGAATGAAGGAATGTTTGAACTGCCAGCACTGGCGAATGCGCGAATCGGGCTTGATGCGCTACGCCCTCGGGCGCTGCGCGGTCGGGCCGCTCGTGTTCACCCAGCCACTGCACTCGTGCGTGGCGCACGTTGCCGCGCCGCCGGAGACGGTCGCCTCGCGCACGCTCTGGCTCACACGGCATGCGCTTGCCGCATCGCGGCCGCCTGCCTAGCCGCGCTCGCCATGGAGGCCCGCCAATGACCGAAACCATCGACCGGCCCGACACCGAAGAGCGCCTAGCCAGCACGCCGCGCGACAAGCTGCTGATCGCTGCCGCGCTGGCGCCGAAGGCCGTGGGCCGGCGGCTGATCATGCTGCACGGCGAGTGGGACGGTTGCGCCAAGCCGCGCCGGCCGGTTGAGCACGACATCGCCGCGCTGGCTAAGTCGTTGCTGGTGACCCGGAAGCCGAGCTATGTGATCAGTCCCGAGCGCATGGAGCGGCACCTGACGTTGATGACGATGGCGGGGTGTCGCGCTGAGGCGCAGCGCGAGGCTCAGGGGTGGTACACCAACGAGCGGCTGCGTGTTGTTGGTTGCCTGCAGAGCCTCCCGGCCGCTCGAAAAGGGCTCGCTGAGGCGGCAGCGGCGAAGGGCATGGAGAACGCCGAAGCGAAGGCCCTGTCTGTGCTCGCATGGTGGCTCGATTCGGTGTGCCCAGTGTGCAATGGCCGAAGGTACACCACGATTCCAGGCACGAATCGTCTGTCGAATCGGCTCTGTCCGGCGCACGTGGGATGCGGCGGGCTGGGCGAGCGACAACTGCCTCATGGCGCCGACGGCCGCATCCTCGAAGCCATGATCGGCGACTTCATCTACCGTGCCCGCCAGCAGATCAACGCGTTGGAGAAGGGCTTCACTGCGGTGCAATGGAACAAGGACAAGGGAAAAGTGCTTAGCCCAAAGTGCTGAGCTTGCGCAAGCCGGTGTTTTGATGTATTCTCTGCGCCGAGACCGCAGACACCAAAAACACCGGTGTCTCGCCCTCAAGACAACGGCCTCTGTCCCGGCTGCACAAAACACCCCAGGGTTCACGCCCTGCAAGGATCTTCCGCAGGAAGAGTGCCGCCCAAAATCTGAACCCGCCCTGCGCAAGCCCGGCGGGTTTTTCAGTCTCAGGCGATCTCGCTGCTCTCTCGCGCGAGTTCGACGTGTCCGGCTATCGTGATGTGCGATATGACCGCGACTTCGTGCGGACTGAACCGATCACTCATGAGCAATGGCGGAGAAATGTCCGCCTCGATGAGGCCTGTGGCCTTCAGCACGGCAACGCGCTTCATGACCTCGCGATCTGTCACATAGACAGGAAACGACCGTAGCGCGATGTCGCGAAGGAATTTGAGGGGCATGAGAAGTCTTTTCTCTGTTGAGGCCTTTTGTTTGCGAATCGTAATGGAAGCTTCCACCTTTGCACCTCCGCGAAAATACGTAGATGGCTTTCTAGTTTCTGCGGGATAGCTCAGCCAGGTAGAGCAGCGGGCTCATAATCCGCGCGTCGTCGGATCGAAGCCGACTCCCGCATCCATTCATCCCCGACTTTCCGCGCAGCTTGAGCGCGCCCGCTGCGGGCAAACAGTGGGATCTAACCGCGGCTGCACCACCGTCATCAAGCGCGGTTGCGAACGGCAGCCACCAGCGCCCAACGGCGTAGCCCGATGGTTGGCAGAACACAAGGGACTTCATGGCTACAACGCAACGACCCACCGCGCTACTGACCATCGAGTCCGATGGCCTTCTGCATCGTGTCCTGCTGCCTGACGGTAGCGAGCTGGCCGGAGTGACCCGGGCCGACATCGAGCTGCGACCCAACGAGTGCACCGTGCTCCGTCTTGAGATCGCCCGCTTCAATGCGGCAATCAAGGACGAGGCCTGAGCGTTTCGCGTGGAACACATGGCACTCGCAACCCTCAACCCGACATGAGTCCACGCATCCCGGCAGCAGCCACGCGTATCAGCATGGCGACCTCCGCCCGCATGCAGAAGGCGCCGCGCATCGCTGCCACACCACGCACCCGAGGCCGCAAGTGGATGACGCGCCGAGAGCGCTGGCTGATGGCCAACCCTCTGTGCATCGCCTGCCACGCCGAGGGCAGAGTGATGCAGGCTCAGGAAGTCGATCACCGCATCCCATTGTGGGCAGGCGGTCAGGACGACGAGAGCAACTACCAATCGCTGTGCATCGAGCATCACAAGGCCAAGACGGCGCGTGAGTCGAAGGACAGGGCAAGGTCGTGCGCGGGTCTGTAGCGTGGCTCCACGGCCCGCCTGACGCGGCTCAGACCCATCCTCGAAGGGGCCGAGAGACCAGAGGGGTAGGGGGGTGTCGAAAGGCTGAGGCGCCTGGCCCGGAAACCGCCCTGTACCGCACGCGCAGAAAATTTCTCCCCTATTCAAATTAATCAAATGGAGTAAGCCATGCCCGGAGTCAAAGGACGGAGCGGCGGCGCCCGTCCTGGGGCTGGCCGACCGAAGAAGGACCCTGCCGACGATCTGACTATCGCCACCAGCGGCGAGCAGACGCCGGCAGAGTTCCTTGCGACAGTGATGAACAGCAATATGGTGGCCGACAAGTTGCGGATCGATGCGGCCAAGGCGCTGCTGTCCGCCGAGGTGCGTCGTGCAGAAAACAGCGGCAAGAAGGAGGCGAAAGCTGCTGCGGCCAAAACCGCCGGGGCTGGGAAGTTCGCCTCCGCCGCGCCGCCGAAACTGGTCGCCGCCGGCGGCAGGAAGGTCTGATGCCTGAGTGGTCTACGGCCTGCCCAGATTGGGCAGCTCGGTTGCGCTCGGGCCGCTCGATCATTCCCACTCCGATTTTCCCTGACGAGGCGAAGGCGGGGTTGGCAGTGATGCGCGAACTGCACATCGTGGATGCGCCGGGCAGTCCGAAGATCGGCGACGCGAGCGGTCAGTGGGTTTTCGACTTGGCCGCCTCGATTTTCGGGGCTTACGACGCCGAGAGCGGTCGGCGGCTCATCACGGAATGGTTCGTGATGTTGCCGAAGAAGAATTTCAAGTCCGGCTTGGCTGCATCGATCATGCTGACGATGCTGATCCGCAACTGGCGGAAGTCGGCGGAGTTCACCATCCTTGCGCCAACCTTGGAGGTTGCAAACAACAGTTTTGGCCCCGCCAAGGACATGGTGCTCCACGCGGAAGAGGATGAAGAGGGCGAGTCGTACAGCGAGTTGGCCGACCTGGTGCATGTGCAGACGCACATCAAGACGCTCACCCATCGGGAGATGAACTCGACGCTCAAAGTGATCGCTGCAGATGCGAACACTGCTGCGGGCAAGAAATCGGTCGGCGTCTTGGTCGAGGAGCTATGGCTGTTCGGAAAGCAGGCGAACGCGAAAGACATGCTTCGCGAAGCGACGGGTGGACTGGCAGCGCGCCCCGAAGGCTTCATCATCTATATCACCACCCAGAGCGATGAGCCGCCGGCGGGCGTCTTTAAAGAGAAACTCGAATACGCGCGCAATGTGCGCGACGGAAAGATCAACGACCCGCAGTTTCTCCCGATCCTGTTTGAACACCCGCCCGAGCTCGTGGCGAGCGGCGAGGCCAAGCGCCTCGAAAACCTGCCGATGGTGAACCCGAATCTCGGGTACTCGGTGGATCGTGCATACCTGGAGCGGGAGTTCAGGAAAGCGGAGGCGGAGGGCGAGGCATCGCTGAAGGGGTTCCTCGCCAAGTACGGGAACGTCGAAGTGGGCTTGAACCTGCGCAGCGATCGCTGGCTTGGCGCCGACTTCTGGGAGGCCGCGTCTATCTCGGTGTTCACGCTGGAAGAGCTGCTGGCTCGCTGCGAAGTTGTCACGGTAGGCATCGACGGTGGCGGTCTGGACGACATGCTTGGCCTGTGCGTGTTGGGTCGAGAGATTGGCGGTACTCGGTGGCTTGTCTGGTCAAAGGCCTGGCTGCACCCTATTGCGCTGGAGCGCCGCAAGTCGGAGGAATCGCGCTATCGCGACTTCGCCAAGGACGGCGACCTCTCGCTGGTGTCTCAGGTGGGGCGGGATCTGTTCGAAGTGGTAGCCATCGTCACCACCGTGGCGGATTCCGGCCTGCTGGACAAGGTGGGCGTAGACCGGGCTGGGCTCGGCGGCATCTACGACGCGCTGGTGGGCACTGACGACGAACCGGGGCCCGTAGAAAAGGGCGACGTGGTGGGTATTCCTCAAGGCTGGCAGTTGCAGGGCGCGATCAAGACGGCAGAGCGCCGCACCGCCGCGCGCACGCTGGTGCACGGCGGGCGTGCGCTGATGGCGTGGTGCGTAGGAAATGCCAAGGTGGTGGCGGTCGGAAACGCCATCTCCATCACCAAGCAGGCCAGCGGGTTCGCCAAGATCGATCCGCTGATGGCCTTGTTCGACGCCGTGTACCTCATGGCCCTGAATCCGGAGGCGAAGGCCGGCCCGGCGATCTATTCCCTGGAGCTGAGCTGATGCCCGAAGTACTTGATCTCACCGCGAAGCCGCACGCGAGTCGCGTGCTCGGAAGCTGGATCGCCGGCCGTGAAGGCGCGGCGGACCGCGCCGGCCTGGTCGCGCTTGGCGAGAACGCAGTGGAGACGGGCTCGCTCACTATCGGCGAGTTGACGAGCCTGCTGGGAGCCGCTCATCGGTCGGTGGCCGGCGTCCCGGTCAACCGGGAGACTTCGAGCCGGGTGTCTGTGGTCTATGCCGGCGTTTCGCTCGTGGCCGGCGCCATCGCTTCCATGCCGCTGGGCATCTACGATCGCACGACCCGCGACAAGGTCGAGCACGATTACTGGTATCTGTTGAACGAGCGGGCTTCGGACGGCTGGTCAGCCTTCACGTTCTGGGAGTACCTGATCAGCTCGAAGCTGTATCACGGCGACGGCTTCGGCCGCCTGCTGCGGTCCAGCGTGCGCAGCTCGAAAATCATCGGTATGGAGCCGCTGCACCCGCTGTCTGTGGACCCGTTTCGCCACAACGGGCGCGTGCTCTACCGAGTCAACCCCATCGATGGGAGCCCGGCATACACGGCGGACAGCGCCGACATCATCCACCTCCCAAGCCTGGGCTTCGATGGCCTGCGCAGCCCGAGCCCTATCACGCATGCCGGCCGCGAGGTCATCGGCGCGGCCATTGCGGCACAGGACTACAGCAGCCGCTTCTTTGCAGGCGGCGCGAACATTGACTATGCGTTGAAGACAGCCAGCCGGCTGACGAATACCCAGCTGACGGAACTCAAAGCATCCTTGCTGGCGCGTGCATCGAACGGCGGACGCGGCCCGCTGATCCTGTCGGGCGGCTTGGAGCCAGCCCAGCTGTCGATCAACAGCAAGGATGCGGAAATCTTGGCGACCCGCATGTTCAGCGTGGAGGAGATCTCCCGCCTCCTGGGCGTGCCGCCGCACATGATCGGCCACACCAGCAAGCAAACCAGCTTCGGCGCCGGCATGGAACAGCAGGGCATGGGCTTCGTGCGCTACACGCTGCAGCGCCACCTGACGCCATGCGCGCAGGAGCTCAACGCGAAGTTCTGGCCTGTGCGCGAGCGTTTGTTCGTCGAGCACCTGGTTGAGTCGCTTGAACGAGCTGACCTGAAGACCCGGTACGAGGCCTACCGCATCGCGATGGGCCGAGCTGGCGAGCAACCTTGGATGGACGCTGATGAAGTGCGCCGCCGCGAGAACATGCCCGCCAACCCGGGGCTGAAGACGAACTCCGGCGCCGCCGGCAAGGAACACGATGAACCGATTAAAGTTGCTCGAACTACTGAATGACAACCGCCGACCCTTCACGCCCATCGAGGCGCGTGTGGTAGCTCGGGGCGAGGACGCGGCAATCTATCTGTACGACCCCATCGTCGGCGACCGATTGACTGCGGAATGGTGGGGCGGCATTTGCCCGCAGGATTTTGTCCCGGCATTGCGCGGGCTGGAAGCTAACCGCATCACGCTTTACACGAACTGCCCCGGCGGTGATGTATTCGCAGCGGAGGCCATGTGCCAGGCGCTGCGCGAGCATCCGGCCAAGATCACGATGCAGATCGAGGGCTACGCTGCGAGCGCCGCGACAAGCATTGCCTGCGCATGTGATGAAGTGGTGGCTACCAAGGGCTCGAAGTACATGATCCACCAGACTTGGACGCTGGCCATGGGCAATGCCGACGACATGACCGCCGTGGCTGAGTTGCTGCGCAAGTGCGACGACACCATGTACGACGAGTACATTGCCAAGACGGGGCTCGACCGTGAGCGGATCGAGGCCTGGTGCAACGCTGAGACGTGGTTCACCGCCGGCCAGGCGCAGGAACACGGCTTCATCGATTCGGTCCTGGAGACCGCGCCAAAGGCCGCCGCGCGGCAATGGAATCTGTCCGCCTATGCCAACGCGCCTCGCATTGAGCAACCGGCACCCGAGCCAGCAATGGCTACCGAAGAACACCGCGCCCGCCAGCAGCAGCGCCTGAGCATGCTGGCCCGCGTCGCCAATCAGTAAGCGCCTCGCGCAACTGAGACAGCCGCCCACGAGGCGGCTTTTTTTCGTCCCTACGACCTGCGCGAGCGGTCAAACCTCTGAAAGACTCCCATGAGCAAACTTGCACAACTGCGCGCCCAGCGCGACACCAAGGCCCGTGCCGCGGCCGAACTCAACGCCAAGACGCCGGCCGACCAGCGCATGCCGGCAGCCGATGCTTCGGCCCTGGACGGCATCCTGGCCGAGATCGAGGCAGTCGACGCGGAAATTGCGCGTGAAACCCGTGTCGCGCAGATCGCCGGCGACGCGCACGCCGAGCACGAGCTTGCCTTGAACGGGGCGATCCATCAGGGCGGCGGCAATCCGGCCAACGCCGAGGCCGCTGCGTTGCGCGCCATGCTGGGTGGTGGGCTGTCCGCGCTGTCGCAAGACCAGCGCAGTGCGATGGCTGCGCGACAGAACCCGGACATCCGCGCTGCGATGTCCACCACGACGGGCTCGGAAGGCGGCTACACGGTGGCCACCGAGTTCAGCCGCACTCTGCTGCAGGCCATGAAAGAGATGGGTGGCGTGCGCGAGGTGGCAAGCACCATCCAGACCGCCACCGGCGCGCAGATGCTTTTCCCTACGACCGATGCAAGCTCGGAAGAAGGCGAAATCGTCGGGCAGAACGCCACGGCGAACGTTGGCGAGACGACCTTCGGTCAGCTCAGCCTGGACGTGTACAAGTATTCGTCCAAGTCAATCGCTCTGCCCTTCGAGCTGCTGCAGGATTCGATGTTCGACATCGAGGCTTACATCAAGACGCTGCTGGCGCTGCGCCTGGGCCGCATCCAGGCCCGCCACCAGACAGTGGGCACCGGCACGGCTCAGCCGCGCGGCATCGCCACGGCAGCGCCTGTCGGCAAGATCGGTGCTACCGGCCAAGTCGCCACCGTCACCTACGACGATCTTGTGGACCTGGAGCACTCGGTGGACCCGATCTACCGTGGTGCTGGCCGCTGGATGTTCCACGACGACGTGCTGAAGGGCGTGCGCAAGCTGAAGGACACGAACGGTCGCCCGATCTTCGTTCCCGGGTATGAAACCGGCAATCCTGGTGGTGCGCCCGACCGTTTGCTGGGTCGCCAGCTCGTCATCAACCAGAAGATGCCTGCGCCCGCGGCCAGCGCCAAGTCGGTGCTGTTCGGCGACTTCAGCAAGTACCTGATCCGCGACGTGATGGACGTGACGCTGTTCCGCATGACCGACAGCGCATACACGCTGAAGGGCCAAGTGGGCTTCGTCGCCTTCTGCCGCTCCGGCGGCAACCTGCTGGATGTCGGCGGCGCGGTGAAGGCTTACCAGCACCCCGCGACCTGATGCGGCCACCCGGCTCCGGCCGGGCATCTTCATTCCCTCCACTTCAAGGAATCTCATCATGGCTACGAAGCAACAACCCACTTCCACAGTGCCCAATGGCAAGGGCGAAGAAGTCACCATTTCCGACGATAAGCTCAACACGGCGGAAGACCCGAAGACAGCCAACGGCGACACCGTGCGCAAGGAAAATGGAATCTCGGCCTCGGCGACTGCAGAGCAGATCCTCGCGAACGGAGGCAAGGACACGACCGACCACACACTGAAATCCACCCAGCACCCCGACGTGCCGGCCGTGCCCGACCAGGCGGCTGCACAGGCCTCGGCCAAAAGCAAGAAGGTGACCGGCCGCGTGCTGGTTGCCATCACGCTGGGGGCCCAGCGCTGGGAGCCGAACGACATCATCGAGGACGTGCCGGAATCGCTCGTAGGCGACTCCGTCGACGCCCACGAGGATGCAGTCGCCTATGCGCGAGAACAGGGCTTCCTCGTCAAGGCTTACGCGCCCGAGTAAAGCATGGTGAAGATCGACCTCGCCGCAGCGAAGGTTCACCTTCGGGTGGACGACGGCACCGAAGAGAATTCACTCATCGAAGTGTGGATCAAGGCCGCCTATCTCGCCGTCGAGGGGAAGATCTTCCGCAAGGTCTATGGCGAAACGGTGCCAGCCGAAGACCTCACTGGCGTGCTCGCCGACGAGGCGATCAACTCTGCCGTGCTGCTGATCCTGGGCCATCTGTACGTGCACCGCGAGGCAGTACAAGACGGCACTCGAGTCGAAGTGCCGATGGGCGCGGAGTGGCTCCTGACGCCGTACATCAACTTCGAAGGCGGGGCCTGACATGCGCGCCGGTGACCTGAACCGCAAGATCGCTATCCAGAAGAGGGGTGGCGGTGCGGACGAGTGGGGTACGCCCCTGCCTGATGCGTGGGTGGACGTGTGCAAGCCCTGGGCGAGTATCAGGCACCTGTCTGGAACGGAGACCATCAAGGCTGATGCTGCCACTTCAACCGTTCGCGCCTCGATCCGCATTCGCTACCGATCCGACATCGATGCCGGCATGCGGGTGGTGCACGGAGCGACGGTGTATGCCATCAAGGCAGTGATGCCTGACGAGGCGCGGCGAGAGTCCGTGGATCTGGTCGTGGAGGTGGTGACGTGACGACGCTTCGAAGTCGGAACGGCAAGCATGCGCTGACCGGAAAGAACAGTTTTTCGATTGACGCAGACACCTCTGGGCTGGACGCTTACCTTGACACGCTGGGTGATGCCGTAGAAGAGGCAGTGCGCCCTGCTGCCCAAGCTGGTGCGCAAGTCCTGTATGAGCGCGTCCGCATGAACGTCGCAGCCCTTGGCGCCAAGACTGGCAACCTTGCACGCTCGATTTACCAGGTCTACAGCACCACAGAAAGCGCCAATGCCAAGGCGACCTATCACGTCAGCTGGAACCATCGCACCGCGCCGCATGGCCACCTCGTGGAGTACGGCTACCTTCAGCGCTACCGCTACTACAAGGGAGGCGACGGGGCGATCCGGCCGATGGTTCGTCCTGGCATGGAGGGCCGGCGCAAGCCTGGTCGCCGCGCCAGCGCCTCGGAGAAAGCCGCGTACTACGTCACCCTGCCAACGCCGATTCAAGTGCCCGGCAAGGCGTTCGTGCGCAGCGCGGAAGCCGCGATGGAGCAAGCCATCAAGGCCGCAGAGATCGAACTTTTCCGGCGCATCAACGAAGGGGCGAAGCTGGCATGAGCCTTGAATCGGAACTCACCTCGGCCTTGCTCGCCAAGTGCCCACGTACCTTTCCAGTGGTGGCCACGTTCGGCACACCGTTGCCCTACGTTGTTTGGCAGCACGCTGGTGGTCGCACCACCCGGTACGCGGACAACACCGCCGCTGGCAAGCGCAACGCCTTGATCCAGGTCACGGTGTGGGCCGGCACCCCAATGGCGGCTATGGCGCTGCTGCGCTCTATCGAGGACGCGCTGTGCGCGCATGCGGACTTGCAAGTTGACCCGCAAGGCGAGCCCGTCAATGCCTACGACGACGGCGACGAGCTGTCGGGCTACCTGCAAACCTTTTCCATTTGGGGCGAGAGATAGCGCCCTGAGCCAAGTTCAAGCGACCCCGAGCCATTCGGAGCCGCTTTTCGTTGCCCATTTCGGGCGTCATCAACCGCCGGCCATCGCGCCGGCTTTTTTATTCCCGAAAGGAATCTTCCATGGCTCAAGTACTCACGGGCAGCACGTTCCACGTCGCTACCGCTTTCGGCACCTCCAAGGTGGTCAGCGGCATCTCCAACGCTGCCGAAGCCGTCATATCGTGCCCGACGCACGACTTCTCGGCCGGCGAAATCGTAGAAATCACCAGTGGCTGGGGTCGCCTCAATCTGCGCGCGTTCCGTGTCAAGTCGGTCATTGCCGGCACGTCGTTCGTTCTCGAAGGTGCCGACACCACGAACACCAACTTCTTCGCCACGGGCACCGGTGGTGGCTCGGTGCGCAAGGTCATGACCTTCACCCAGGTGCTGACGGTGATGAACCCCACCACCAGCGGTGGCGAACCGAAGAAGGTCGAATACAAGTTCGTCGAGTCGGATGTGTCGTATTCGATCAACGACGGCTTCAGCGCTGTCGACTACGCGATGGACCTGGATGCAGACAGCATCGGCAGCGCGGGCTACAACGCGCTGAAGGCCCTCACCGACGTGCAGACCAACACGATCCTGAAGGTTGTCACGCGCTCGGGCTCCCTGTCTTTCCAGCCCTGCACTGTGGCGCTGAACGAGGCCGTGACCATGGCCGACGGCCAGATCAACAAGGTCAAGGCCAGCTTCAGCGGCAACAACCGCGGCACCCGTTACGCGGCCTGAGCGCGTTGCCACCAACCCCGTCTTGAGCGATCAGGGCGGGGTTTTTTCATGCCCGCCTGGTCGCTCCAGGTCTGGGCCTTTTTCCCTTCACAGAAAGAATCACCATGGCAGTCAAGATCACCCTGGGCAATCGCCCGAAGTCCTTCACCAAGAAGGTTGAATTTCCGATGCTCGACGGCACCACCGGCGCCATCAACATCACCTACAAGCACCGCACGCGGTCCGAGTTCGGCGCCTTCATCGACGAGATCCTCGATGCAGCCGGCGAGAAGAAGAAGGCCGATGGCGACGACGAGAAATTCAGCATGGCCGCGCTCATGAAGAAGACCGGCGGCGCCAACAGCGACTACATCCTCAAGGTCGTCGACGCCTGGGACCTCGAAGCCGACCTCACCCCGGCCAACGTGCAGCAGCTCGCGGACGAACTCCCCGCGGCAACGAACGCGATCATGGAGACCTATCGGATCGCCATCACTGAAGGCCGCCTGGGAAACTGAAGGCGGCGGCGGAGGCGCTGTGCTGGCGCACTCCGACTGAGGAGGAGGCCGTAGCGGTTGGCTTCCTGCCGGAAGACCTCGCGCCGCCGGACGTCTCGCTCTGGCCTGAGAACGTCCCCGCCTTCACGCTGTTTCGCCGGATGCAAAGCCAGTGGGTCTATATCTCCGGCGGCATGGGGCCGCCCATCGTCAGCGGCCTCAATTACCTCGTGCTCTTTGCCTTCATGGACCGCATGGAGCTGAGCAACGCTGAATTCGAAGATCTCTTCGAAGACGTTCAAACCCTCGAATACGCTGGCCTTGCGGTCATGCGCGATTGACACGACACCATGGCCACTGAAGATCGCAAAGTACAGCTTGGCGTCGTCGTTGATGCGAGCGACGCCAAGGCTGGCTTCAACGAAATCAAAGACGGCGCCAAGGACATGGCGCAGGCTGTCACCAAGGCCGGCAAAGATGCCGGACAGGGCCTTTCCGGCATCGGTGAAGGCGTTGGCCCCGCTGTCGAAAAGCTAACCAGAGGGCAGTCCGCGCTGCTTGAGCAAATCAAGCGCACGTCCATCGGCGTGACGGAAGGCAAAGCTGCGCTGACTGAGTACAAAGCTTCGGCAGCGGGAATCGGCGATTTCGCAGCGCCTTACATCTCCAAACTTCGCGAGGCTGAGCGCGGCCAGGCCGACCTCGGCATGTCCGCCAAGGCAACCGCCGCCGCACTGCGAGGCATTCCAGCGCAGATGACCGACATCGTGGTCAGCCTGCAAGGCGGTCAAGCACCCCTCACGGTGTTGCTGCAGCAGGGCGGACAGCTCAAAGACATGTTCGGCGGCGTCGTGCCAGCGGCCAAGGCACTGGGCGGCGCCGTCCTTGGCCTGATCAACCCCTTCACTGTCGCCGCCGCAGCAGCCGCAGTGCTGGGCTATGCATTCATCAAGGGTCAGCAGGAATCGCAGGAGTACAGCAAGGCGTTGATCCTGTCGGGCAACGCGGCGGGCACTACCGTTCGCCAGCTGCAGGGTATGGCCACCAACATCGCTGCGGTGACTGGCTCGCAGTCGCAGGGTGCAGCCGCGCTCGCAGCGTTCGCGGCGTCGGGGGACGTAGGGGCATCGAGCCTTGAGCGTTTCTCCCTGGCTGCGATCAAGTTTGAGAAGACCACGGGCAGCGCCGTGGCATCGACCGTCAAGCAGTTCGAGGAGCTGAAGAAATCGCCCCTCGAAGCCTCGCTGAAGCTGAACGAGTCGATGAACTACCTGACGGTCGGCATCTACAACCAGATCAAGGCGCTAGAGGAGCAAGGCAAGACGACAGAGGCCGCCAACCTCGCTCAGAAGACCTTCGCCGACACGCTCGATAGCCGCAGCACCGCCATCACGCAAAACCTCGGAAGCATCGAGCGCGGCTGGCTCGCCGTGAAGAGGGCTGTGTCTGGTGCCGTCGATGAGTTGCTGAAGGTCGGCCGCGCAGCCACCCCGGCTGACGGCATGGCCGAGTTGCAGCGCCGCATTGCCACCGAAGAGGCGAAGCTGGCGAACAAGGGCTTCGGCTCGACGGGTGGTGGGGCGGCTACGGGCATGGCAATGAGCCCAGGCCGGCTGGCAGAGATCCAGGCTGGCGTCGACGCCATGAAGGAACAGCTCTCGATTGCGAAGCGCGTCGAGGAGACGAAGGCCGGCATCGCGCGGCAAGATGCCACCAGCGCCGCCAACGTCAAGGCGCTGGCTGGCTGGGACAAGGAAGGCGATCAGTTCAAACAAAACAGCCAGAAGCGCACAGAGGCTGTCCTGAAGGCAGAGATCGAGGGCCGCGAGCTGCTCAACAAGAAGCTCATCACCCAGAAGGACTACGAGCAGCGCATCGCCGACATCAAGGAGAAATACAAGGACCCGAAGGGCCCAGCCACGCCCGCTGGTGTGACCTTCTCCGACAGCTCGCTCGCAGACCTCAAGGCGAAGCTGAGTGCGTCCAAGGACTACTTGGCGCAGCTCAAGCTGGAAGGCAGCGCCGCAAAGGAGCTCAACGAGGGCCAGAAGCTCGCAGCCTCCCTCGCGGAGCGCCTGACCTTGGCAACCACCGACAAGGCTCGCGCGAGCCTGACTGCCGCCAAAGCCATTGCCGATCAGTGGGGCGAGACGCTCAAGCAAACCGAAGCCGAGAAGGCCGCTATCAAGGCCAAGAAGGAGTTCGAGGCCGAGCGGCAGAAGGGACTCGTGGCGCAGGAATCGGAGATCCTGAAGATTCAGGAAAAGGCTTCGGCTACGCGGGATGAGATCGATGCCTACGGCCTCGGAAAAGAAGCCCTCGCGGCGCTCACCATCCAGCGCCTGGAAGACAGGAAGGCCGTGCTTGCCGGCTTCCCAGGCAGCGAGGCTGAGATCGATCAGATCAATCGCAAGATCGCCGCGCTGACAACACTCGGACAGACCCAGGATGTGCTTTCTGGGATGAAGCTCGACACCAAGGAAAGCGACCAGTCTTTCAAGGAGCTAGAAAGATACTTCGATCCAACGAAAGCGCAGCGGTTTGGCGATGCGCTGGCAGGCTCGTTCAACAAGGCCGGCAATTCGCTCGACAAGATGATCAAGTCGTTGCAGAACTATGGCACACGCGCCGAGACCATCGAGAAAGCACGTCTGCAGAACGCCCGAGCATTGGCCGACGGCAAGCAGTCAGAAATCGAAACTAATCAGAAGAGCGCCTCGCTGGACTCCGACTCGCTGAAGAACCAAATTGGTCTGTTTGGTGACCTGGCCGACAGCGCTTCAGCCTTCTTTGAGAAGAACAGCGCCGGCTACCGCACGCTGCAGACGGTTTCGGCCGTGTTCCATGCGGCGCAGTTTGCGCTCCAGGCACAAGACATGGTCCAGAAGGCCATCAGCGCTGTGCTCACACAGGGCACCGGTGATCCGTACTCCGCCTTCGCGCGCATGGCTGCCATGGCTGCGTTTGTGGGCGCGCTCGGTGTGTCGGTCGGCGGCGGTGGTGGTGGCGGGGGCGGCGAAGGCAGCGGCTACAAGGGCATTGCCCAGGGCGGGACCGGCACCGTGCTCGGCATGGAGAACGACCCCTCGAAGTCCATCGGCAACAGCCTGGACATCCTGGCCGACAACAGCCGCATCGAGCTGACCGTGAGCCAGCGCATGCTGTCCGAGATGACGCAAGTCAAGGAAGGCATCATGGGCTTGGCGGGCAAGGCCAGCAGCGACTTCTTCATTCGCGGCATGGCAGGCGGCAGCTTCGGCGATGACTTCCTGGATTCGGGCATCGGGTTCTTCCCGGGTCAGACCATCAACGACATCATCAGCAAGGGCGTTGCCGGCATCGGCTTCAACCTGATCTTCGACCAGGGCGCCAAAGCCATCTGGAAGGAACTCGACCCCGAGTTCAAGAGCGGCGTGGGCGCCGTGCTCGGCAACGTGTTCGACACCATCATGTCGGCCGCTGACAACCTGAGCCTGAACGATCCGGACATCAAGGAGCGCATGCTGTCGCTCATTCCGACGCTGGGCGACACGTCGACTTACGCGATGAACGGCGTGACCGGGCAGGGCGGCGGGCTGGTGTCTTTGAAGGACAAGAGCGGCAAGGAGATCCAGGAGGAGCTTGAGGCCATCTTCTCCGCAGTCGGTGACCAGATGGCGGGCGCTGCGCTGCCGTCGCTGAAAGTGTTTCAGCGCGTCGGCGAGGGCATGTTCGAGACCCTGGTGCGCGTCACTACCGGTATTGAAAGCGCGAACTACTCGCTGGAGCAGTTCGGCATCACCGCCATCGACTACACCGACATCGTGCGCAAGTCGGGCGACATCGCGACCGAGATCATCCGCCAGTCGACCATGGCGCTGGAGCAAGGCGCAGACGGCTCGCTCACCGGTGTGGGCCGCATCCTCGAACTGTTCGAAGGCACGTCCGACGACATGCTGACGCTGTACACCACGCTGATGGATGTGCGCGGTGCCATGCGCAACGTGGGGGCTGAAGCCATGGACCTGAGCGCCATGATGGTGCGCGGGGCCGGCGGCATCGACAAGCTGCAAAGCGGCCTCGGCGACTACTTCGATGCGTTCTTCACTGACGCAGAGAAGGCTGCGGCGGGTCAGGCCCGTCTGGCGGAGCAGTTCAAAATCATCGGGCAGGTCGTGCCGGGGAGCATCCAGGCGTTCCGCGACCAGGTGCAGGCCATCGACACCAGCACCGATGCGGGCGCAAAGCTGTTCGGCCAGCTCATGGCGTTGTCCGGTGCCTTTGCCGATGTGCAGGACAGCATCAAGGCAGTCGCTGACAAGCGCAACGAGATCGAGATCGCCATCCTGCGCGCGCAGGGCGATGAGCTCGGCGCCGTCGCACGCGAGCGCGCCAACGAGCTTGCCGCCCTTGCCAAGCTCGATCCGAGCCTGGCTGCGCTGCAGGGCAGCCTGTACGCCATCAGCGACGCGGCCGATGCTGCTGCGGTCGCGACGGCTGCTGCCGCGGCCGCGCAGAACGCTGCCGCCACCAACTTCTTCAAGCCCATTGACTACCAGGCGGCCGTCAACGGCTTCGTCACGAACGGCACCGCCGCGATTGACAAGTTGCTGGGTGGCGTGAAAGACAGCGCGGCCGCCGCGCAAATCGCGTCCGCCCAGGGCGCCGCCGCATCAGCCAAGGCTGCAGTCACCGCATGGGAGTCCTCGGCCAACAGCATCCGTAGCGTGCTCGAGCGCATCCGCGCCGACAACGCGAACTTCGTCGAGCCGACCCTGCAGTATTCCCGCGTCAAGCTGGAATTCGACGCGGCAGCCGCTGCCGCCATGGGCGGTGATCTCGACCAGGCCAAGCTTGTCGGTGCGCTGGGCGAAAGCTTCCTCAAGGTCTCCGAGCAGACCAGCGGCTCGCGCGTGGACTACCTGCGAGACCGTGCGCTCACCGAAGCCAAGCTGGCGCTCACGCTCGACAAGGCCGATTCGCAGATCTCGATCCAGCAGGCCATCGCCGACGCCGGCACGGCCCAGGTCGCGCAACTGCAGGCGCTCAATGCCAACCTCACGGGCTTCGCAGCCCAGGCCTTCGAGCTGCTCAGCAAGAGCTACCCCACAGCCGACCGCGGGACAGCCGAAGGCATCGTGGCCACGTTGGCGAGCATGCAGGCCAAGCAGGATGCGTTCTTCACCAACGACGAAGGCACCAAGTACCACTACAGCGGCCTGGGCGGCGAAGCCGACTTCGTGCGCCTGGCCGGCAACATGGCCGCGTTCATCAACAGCGATGGCTCCAGCAGCTTCTTCCGCCAGACCGACAGCATCCTCGAAGTTGCCAAGCGCATCCCTGAGCTGCGAGCGATCTGGGAGAAAGAATTCGGCATCAAGCTGCCGGCGTTTGCGAGCGGCGGCCTGCACATGGGCGGCGCGCGCCTGGTGGGCGAAAACGGGCCCGAGATCGAGATCACCGGCCCGTCGCGCATCCTGAACGCGCGGCAGACGAGCTCGTTGCTGGGCGGTGGGAGCGATCTGGTGGAGGCCATGCGCGAGGTGCAGCGCATCCTGCGAGAAGGCAACCTGGATCGGCGCAGCGGTGCTGCCGCAAGCGTGCGGTCCACGAACCAGATCGTCAAAAAGCTCGACGCGGTCACAGACGGCGGCGATACCCTGAAGGTGACCGTATGAGAGTGATTCTTCCGACGGTCATCACGCCGGCGACGCTCACGGCGAGCAACGTGCTGGAGAACGATGCGCCCGCCTGGTCAAGCACAGTGACCTACACCAAGGGTCAAACGGTGCTGGTCGATCGCAAGGTGTACGAGGCGCTGGGCGTCGGCACCAACCTCAACAAGCCACCTGCGACCGAGCCGACGTTCTGGCTCGATACGGGCTTCGACAACCGCTGGCGGATGTTCGACCAGAAGGTGGGCACGCTGACCGAACGTGCGACGCCGCTGGTCGTCAAACTCACGCCGGGCATCGTCTCCGACATGGCCTTGCTCAACGTCGACGCGGAATCGGTCGACGTAGTTATGAAGCTGGGAAGCGCGACCGTGTGGTCAGCGAGCATGGATCTGCGCAGCAGCGAGACCGTGCTGGACTGGTACGACTACTTCTTCATGCCGTTCCGCGCGAAGACCGACGCTGTATTCACGGACATGCCGCCCTACGCCACGGCCGAGCTCACGATCACCATCGCAAAGCCGCTGAACCCGGTGGCGGTCGGCACGCTGATCGTGGGCACAGCCATCAACCTTGGCGGAACGCTCAGCTCGCCAAAGATCGGCATCAACGACTACAGCAAGAAAGAGCCTGACCTCTGGGGCGATTACTACGTTGTCGAGCGCGCCTTCAGCAAGCGCATGAGCGCCGAGGTGCTGGTCGACAACAAGATGCTCGACGAGGTGTTCCGCACGCTCGCGAAGTACCGGGCCACGCCGCTGCTGTGGAGCGGCGGCATTGGCCGCTTCAGCTCGCTCATCGTCTACGGCTTCTACAAGTCGTTCGAACTCGACATCGCGTTTTCTACCCACTCGCACTGCTCCCTCGACATCGAGGGCCTCACCTGAGAGACCACTATGCCCGCACCCCAGATCACTCCATTGCCGACACCGCCGACGCGGTCCGATCCAGCCAACTTTGCCGCACGGGGCGACGCCCTGATGACGGCGCTCCCTGTCTTTGTCACCGAGACCAATGCGCTCGCGACCAACCTGACGGCCCTGAACGACGCCGCAGGCACCGCAGCCGCCTCCGCCAGCACGTCGGCCGGTACTTCGGCCACAGCGCGCGACGCGTCTATCGCGGCCGCCGCAGCCGCTGCAGCCAGTGCCGTCACAGCCGCCGCCGCTCCCGGTGCGCCTGGCACCAGCACCTCCAGCGTGCTCATCGGCGTGGGTGTCAAGACGCTCACCACGCAGGCCTCGAAGCTGCTCGCTGCGGGCCAATGGGTCAACGTGGCGCGCACGAGCGACCCCAGCAATACCCGAATGCTCGGCCTGGTCAGCAGCTACGACGCGGCAACTGGCGTCCTGAACTTCACCGTGGCGGCGGATGGTGCCACGGGCGCCGGCACATTCACCGACTGGACGATCACGGCAGCCGGCACGCCCGTCAGTGCGGCTGCGCTCGCGGCGAAGCTCGACAAGACCAACGGCACCACCAAGGGCGTCAACGTCACGCTCGTGGATCTGGGCACCATCGCTGCGGCGGGCACTGCCACCGTCGACTTCAACGCTGCAGATGTCCACCGCATCCAGGCTGGCGGCAACATCACCATTGCCGCCAGCAATGTTCCTGGCGCCAACATCATGGCTGAGCGCTTGATCCTGGCTGTGAACTTCGGCGGCAAGACGACTGCATGGCCCGCGGGCAACTGGCCCAAGGCAGACGGCAGCCCCTCGGTGTCGCCTTCGGCGGCAGGCGTGACGTTCCAGACCGCTGGCACCGACCGCATCCTGGTGTGGACCGAGGGCAGCACGGGCCTGAACTTCAAGGTGATGCGATGAGGCTGATGCGCTTCGGTTTCAATGGTGGGGGCTTCGTGTTCAACGACACCGTGGCGGCCGATACAACCTCCTACAACCTGGCCGGTCGCGCAACGAGCGCCGGATGGGACGGCGTGCTCGCCCTGATTGCAACCGTCACGATCAATGCGGGGGTTCGCCTCACCGCTGCTGGAGCAAACCTGTCTACCTTTGAAGCGAGCGGCCCCTTCCCTGCTGGCAGTAGCCTCGCACTCGTGCTGCAACCCGGCGCACGCATATACGGGCGGGGGGGCGACGGTGGCGCAGGGGGAATCGGCCCAGGGGGCGCGGCAAGCAGCGGCGGGGCAGGCGGGGTGGGGCTCAGCGTGGGCCTTCCAACCAGCGTCAACAACGACGGGACGATAGCGGGCGGCGGTGGCGGTGGCGGTGGCGGAGGCGCAGGCACTTTGATCACGTCGCAGTGGGGTCGAGGTGGAGGCGGTGGCGGCGGCGCTCCTGGCGGCACGGGCTACCCAGCGCAAGCCGGGACCGGTAGCACGGGACCGGCGGGGGCGGGCGGCAACGCAACTGAAACCACGGGCGGCGCCGGGGGCGGCGGCTCGGTTCAAGGCGGCCAAGGCGGCGCCGGTGGCGGCTTGGGCGTCGCAGGCGGCAACGGCACGACGGGCACCGGGGGCAGCAGCACTGCTGGAGCTGCTGGCGGTGCAGCAGGCGCGGCCGTCGTCGGGAACAGCAATATCAACTGGATTGCCACGGGTACGCGCCTGGGCGCCATCACGTAAGGACACTTCGTGCAAATCAAACTCATCGAGACGGGCGAAGTCATGAACGTCGCTGCTTTCTACGACCTCCACCCCGGCGTCGGGTTCGCCCAGCCGATCACCGACGAGGTGCTGGCCGACTTTGGTGCACACGTCTACACGCCGCCGGTCATCGTGCCGCCCATCGTGGTCCGGCCGCTCACCATGGCCGATGTGCAGAAGGCTGTGCAGGAGCGCTTGGACGAGTTCGCGCGCACGCGGAACTACGACAGCATCTTGAGCGCGTGCACATACGTGACCAGCGCGGTGCCGAAGTTCAAGGCTGAAGGGGAAGCCGCGATCCAGGCGCGTGATGCGGCCTGGCACGCCTGCTACGGGATCCTCACAGAGGTGCAGGGCGGCGCCCGCCCGATGCCGACCCTGGACGAGGTGCTCGCTGAGCTGCCGGCGCTGCTGTGGTCCGAATGATGCTCGCGCACCCATCCCATCAAACCCGCTTCGGCGGGTTTTTCTTTGCCTGAAAGGACGGCATGAAACAAGAACTCAAAGACATTGCAACCGAACTCGTCGTAAGAACCGCGCCCGCCGGCGGCATCGCTTGGTACGCCGACATCAGCTGGACCGGCTTTCTTACCGGCGTGCTGGTCGTGCTGCAAATCGCGTACCTGGTGCGCAAGTGGTGGCGCGAGGAATCTGAGTGGGGGCAGAAGATCAAGGACTGGGCCGCGCGGCAGGGGCTGACCAAGCCGGGGGGGCTGTCGTGAGCGGCCGCGCGCAACTGGTCATGAAGGTGGCCGCGCCGCTGGTGCTGGGCGGCGCCGCGCTGCTCGGCGCAATGCACCGCTGGGAGGATCAGCGCCTGGTGGTCTACGCCGACAAGCTGGCCGGCGGCCTGCCGACTTATTGCAGTGGGCGCACCCAGCCGCCGCGACCGGTGGGCGAGCGGCTGACGCAGTCCCAGTGCGACGCGATCGACAAGCAGACCGCCACCGAGTACGGCCGCGCGGTGCTGGCGTGTATTCCGGCCGACAGGTTCGACCAGAACAGCCTTGACGCCTTCACCCTGTTCGCCATCAACGTGGGCAAGCAGGGCGCTTGCGGCTCGCGCGCGGCGCAACTGCTGCGCGACGGCAACCGCGAGGCCGCGTGCCGGGCGCTCGCGCGCGGGCCGGATGGGCGGCCGGTGTGGAGCTTCGCTGGTGGCGTGTTCGTGCAGGGCTTGCAGAACCGTCGGCAGTACGAGGCGAACTGGTGCTTGACGCTGGCGGAGGCGGAGGCGGGATGATGCTGACCGACCTCAAGGCCATCCTGATCTACATCCTGGCAGCGCTCGTACTGGTGCTGGGCCTGTCGACCTTGGAGTACCGGCGAATGTTCAAGGCCACGGACTTCGCGCTCACCACCCAGAACGGCGCCATCAAGGCGCGCAACGAGGAGGCCGGCCGCCGGATCGAGCAACTCACCAACCAACGCGACGCCCTGCAGGGCCAACTCGACAAGCGCCATGCCGCGCAGGAGAATTCAGATGCTCAAGCTGTCACGCAAATTGCTGCTGATGATCGCCAGCAGCGCAGTGCTCCTGTGCGCGTCCGGGTGCTCGACTGCACCCGTGATGCCGGGCCTGGTGGTGGAGGCGCCGCAGGTAGTGCTGCCCCCGGTGCCGAAGCTGGTGCAACAGACGCCAACTCGGCCAGTGGGCTACTTCCGAAAGAAGGTGCTGGACGCCTTGCAGACGCCCTGACCGAGGTGGAGGGCATGAGCGCTGCCTATGCGTCCTGCCGGGCGGATCTGTTCAGCGTTCGGGGCTCGGCGCCGCCCGATTCTGGCCCCGCAGACTACGCGCTACCAGTGGGCCGGCTGCTCCCTAAGCCTTGATCGAGCGGGCACGAAAAAGCCCGCACGAGGCGGGCAAAGGGACAGCCCCTTGGGTTTGAGGAGAACTTGCAAACTGTCCGCTTCAAGTCTACGCCACTGAGGGCATGGAAAGCCGCTTTACCTGCGCGTTCTGCCGGCCGGAGGTTTCATTGCGAGGAGCTTGCCGCGGCTCAATGCACGGTCTACCGGCTAGGCGCAAAAAAAGGCCCGTCGAAGCGGGCATAAATGACAGCCGTGGGTGGAGGGAGCTGGGATACGTCGGCTGTCCCCAACTTTAATTGTAACGCTCAGAAGCTATCACGCCATGTAGGTTCACCTCGTGCGCGTTTTCGGGAGGTAGCCAAGAAAGACTAATTTTCAAAGGTCAAACGGCTGAATCAGGACATATAACGCATCTTCAAGCCTCTTATAGCCAGAACTGGGTATACGCATACATGTAACTTTGCGCTTAAATCAGTACATTTTGTGAAAAATTTGCAATTAGGGGCAATATGTACAGATCTAGATTTCGGCTTGCGGGGCTCATAGCGGCAACGCTTCTCGCTGGCGTAGTCCATGCGCAAGGAGTTCAACTTGGCAGCGGCGGAAATGGTGCAACTGGAAACGCAATTTTTCCGGGGCAGGCTGGTGCAGGAGGAGCAGCTGGGCAGCCTGGCTCCAGCGGTACAGGCTTATTTGCAGGTGCTGGAGGTGCGCCGGGTATGGGAGGCGAAAGAGGCGTGAATGGAGCAGGTGGCGGTGGTTCTCTCGCGGCTGCTGGAGCAACAGCAATTGGCAGCGGCGCTAGCGGTTCGGCGTTTCAGCCTGATTCGCCGGGGCAGGTCGGAACCGGCGGCAGCGGTGGCGGAGGCGCCCTCGCTTCTGTCGCAGGGGCTACCGCGATTGGCGGCGGCGGCGGCGGTGCAGCGGGTTCGGTCAATTCCCAAGGAGGGGGATACATTGCAGCGCAGGGGGGGGCGGGCGCCGCTGCAACGAACACGGGCGCGGTCGCAATCGGATCGGGCGGAAGTGGTTCATATGTTTCAGGTATTGGTGTCGGGGGCGCCGGCGGCAATGGCGCAGTCGCCAGCGGATTGGCAAGCACTGCGATAGGCAGCGGTGCTGACGCTTCTGCGGGTAGTGGGCTTGCAGGGGCATCCGGCGCAGTCGCCGCCGGCGACTACAGTACAGCAATCGGTGGCTCCAATGCTGCGGGTCAAAGTGCCCAGGCAACTCAGACCAATGCCAGTGCTTTCGGCAACGGTGCGTTAAGCCAAGCGGCAAACGCTACTGCGCTGGGTACGAACAGCCAAGTCCAAGCATCAGCGACGAATTCTGTGGCTCTGGGCCAGGGCTCTGTGGCCTCGGCTGCAAATACCGTCTCTGTTGGTGCTGCAGGCGCTACGCGCACGATTACCAACGTCACCGCCGGCAATGTTGCTGCCGGAAGTACCGATGCGGTCAACGGTGGGCAGCTCAACACCGTGCAGCAAACTGCGAATGCGGCGCAGGCAGCGGCGCTCGGCGCCTCAGCTACCGCCGGCATAGCCCTGACGACTGCGCAGGGTGTTCAATCACTTGCAGCGAGCGCACAGTCAACCGCCGCTTCGGCGCTCGGTGCCGCACAAGGAGCCCAAGCAACCGCCACGGATGCAAAAAGCTCGGCTACCGCGGCTCAAGCTACTGCGAGCACGGCGCTCGGCGTGGCCAATAATTCTGCCCAATACGCTGCAGGCGGCACGAAGTTGGAACTCAATTCCAACGGAGGGGCCGGAACGACGGTGACGAACATTCGAGCAGGCGTCTCGGCGACCGACGCGGCCAACGTCGGCCAGGTGCAGCAAGCCCAGCAGGGTGCCGTCACGACGGCCAACGGTTTCACCCTGCAGCAGGTGACGGCGCTGCAAAACGTCATGAACCAGGCCTTTGCCAGCGGGCTGTGCAACTTCGGGACGGGTGGCAACGTCACCTGCGGAGCAGGATCGACCGCCACCGGCAGCGGCGCCACCGCGCTGGGCACCAACGCCACGGCCAACGGCGACAACACCACGGCAGTGGGCAATGGGGCCCAGGCGCGCTACGCAGGCTCTGTGGCCATCGGCGCAGGCGCAAAGGCGCTGGCCGACCCGACTACAGCCGTGGGCAACAACGCGGTGGCCACGGGCAACAACGCCGTCGCCCTGGGGGCGAACACGCTGGCCGGCGGTTCGAACTCCGTCGCGCTGGGTCAAGGCTCGGTGGCCACGCGCGACAACTCGGTGTCCGTGGGCAACGCCGCTACCGGTCTGACGCGAAGCATCACAAATGTCGCGCCTGGCGTGCTGCCGACGGATGCCGTCAATCTCCAGCAGCTCCAGCAGATGAACGCAGCCTCGGCCTCCGAAGCTCGGACCTTTGCAGCCAAGGGCATTGCCGCGGCAATGGCAATGAGCGACGCACCGATGCCTTCGGCTCCTGGCAAGACTAGCTGGGCAGCGCAAGCAGCCAACTACAAGGGGCAATCGGCGTTGGGTATGAGTGTCATGCACCGCCTACCAACCGAAGTGCCTCTCGCATTCGCGGCCGGGGTGAGCGGCGCAAGTGGTTCGGTGGGCGTGCGGATCGGCCTGAAGGGCGAGTTCTAAGATGGCGCATGACGAGTGGCAGTTCACGCTGACCTCCCACGTCCTACACGCGGGGGCGGCGCAATCTAGCCGCAATCTATGCTGCGCCTTAAACCCGTAAAAATACTTCAGCTCATTGGCGTGGTGCTGACCGCCTGCGGAATCGTTGGCGTCATCGGCGGTGAGCGCTGGGGCCCTTCGATTGCAATGTTGGGGATCTGTGCCTACGGAGCATCGAACGCGCTTGAGTGGCTCAATCGCCCGTGAACGTCAGTCCGACGCTGATCAAGGTGCTGGGGTCCTCGGGGTTCTGGCCATGGTCTCGAACAGTGGTGGCAGTTTTGCCGCGCCGGTGGTGCGCCGTGGGGCCTGGCAGGGCTGTGGGCCACCTGGACAGACAAGGTGACAGGGGAGGTGCCCGAGAGCTTCACCATGCTCACGCTGAACGCTGATGAGCACCCGCTCATGAACCGTATGCACAAGCCAGACCCGAAGCTGGCGGCCGATAAGCAGGACAAGCGCAGCACTGCTCCTCCTACGCCCAGGTCTGACAGATGGCCGACAAGGCAGCGCGAGCGGATCTTCCATTTCCCGCGCCAGCGGGCGGCGCAATACAAATTCCGTATGAGATCCGCTCAGTCCTCGGACGGCCGCAGTTCCGTGCGTAGCGCGTCGCGTTGGAGGATCACATCCACCAGATTCGTATGGAAGCCTTCAGCGTCGGGAAGCCGGAATCCGAGCCAGCCCAGCCCTGGGTGGCGCAGGTTGAGCACCAGGCTGCCGTCTGCCTCCATGGACCATTGCCACGCAGGCGAGTGCACCTGTGGCGGTTGCTTGATGATCAGCGGAAGCGCTTTCGGGACCGTTGGCTCGAGCGACTTCCTGGTTTCGGCCAGGACGCGTATGAGCCGGTCAACGGACTCGGCGGGCGAGATCGCTCCAGTCGTTGTCCAGCTCGCGTAGTCCGTTCCGTTGTCGGCGGTCAGGTCGACGGTCATCAGCTTCATGGTCGGGACCTTTCGCAGACGTTGATCAGTCTCGCGGATGTTCGTGCGATCAGCAAGTGTTCACAAGGGCGCTGAGGGCGCCCAAGAAAAAGCCCGCACGAGGCGGGCAAAGGGACAGCCCCATAAGAGGGAGGGAGGAACTGCGGACTGCCCGCGTCGAGTCTACCGGAACGGCGCCCATGAAAAAGCCGCCTCAAAAGTCCACCCTGAAAAATTCCATATTTCAGCAAAGCGCGGTGTGATGAAGCGTGCCACCCGACGTCAGCGAAGAGAGCAGCGCGCGCAATGCCATCCTAATTTCGAGCGCTAAGAAGCCGCAGCTTCGCCAGGATCATGCGCAGGTTGTGCCTCGGTGCGCGGCAATGAAGGCTGCGGTCCCATCGATATACTCCGTCGAATTTCCAAAGAAGCTAGCATTCTTCAACGCATCAGCTTGCAATTCGTGCTCCAAAAAACAAAATCATCAACAAAATCATAGAGTTGTGGATTTTCAGCGCGGACTAACCAGGCATCAGATCCCCTATGCATTTTGGATTGACCACTTCGCTGCATCACTTTTTTCGTTGCCTAAGCACCGTTCACTCATTTTTGGCAATCGTGGGTTCAACTCATATACGGCGCGTATCAGCTATGCAGACGTTCCCTTCAGTGTTGATGCCCGCTTCGTCGATAATCGTCGCGCGTATGGTTCTTGACTTCGGCCATGAAGAACCTGCACTTCACAGGTTTCGGATCGAGCGAGCATTAAATGCCATTGCCATGAAATTATATGAATACAGTCGAAAAATCCAGACAGAATAATTTTGACTTTGTAAGATTGTCGGCGGCATTCGCCGTACTAATCAGTCATCAATTCGCCTTGAATGCTCGCCCTGAGCCAGTCCTATTTCATAGGAACCTGGGCACGCTTGCCGTCCTCATATTTTTTTCAGTCAGTGGTTTTCTTGTGTCGCAAAGCTGGAGACAGGACCCACATGCGTTACGTTTTCTAGCAAAGAGATTCCTAAGGGTCTGGCCAGGCCTTGCCGCCGTCACTTTGATTGCAGCATTTCTTCTTGGCCCTGCCATTTCGTCCCTCAACGTAAAAGCTTACTTTGCTCATCCAGAGTTTGAATCTTTCTTGCTCAACCTGCAAGTCTGGAAAATTCGATTTTTTCTTCCAGGAGTTTTTAAAGAAAACAGTTATCCGGGGGTCGTTAATGGTTCTTTTTGGACGATTCCGCTGGAAGTAAATTGCTACGTTTTACTGCTGGCCGCCGGTTGTCTCGGCATCATGGCTAAAAAATGGGTGGCGGTATTGGCGATAATCATTTGTGGAATTTACTATTTCGGGTTTGCGGCTGACCCGACGGACTATCAATATCATTACGCACTGTATTTCTTCGCTGGAGTCTCTCTCGATTTGTATCGGCGAGCGTGGGAGAATTCGCCGCTTTACTTGCTTGCTGGAGCGTGCGCTATTTCACTAGCCCTTCTTTATTTTGGCGCGGACCGCGTATCGATGCTATTTCTTATTCCGGTGGTCGCTATATACATAGGAACCCGCTCGACGCCCGTGCTTAGCAACATTGGAAAATATGGCGATATTTCTTATGGCATCTATATTTATGCCTTCCCGGTTCAACAGACAACATTATGGGCTTTGGGAAAAGATTTCCCATTCATCCCCGGCCTCGTGATTGCTGCCATGGCCACAACTTTTTGTGCTTTCCTTTCATGGCATTTTGTCGAAAAAAACGCTTTGCGTCTTAAGTCATACTTAGTCCGACCTGAAAAATCCCCAACTCTTTGATTTCACTAGTGATTTCCGGGTTTTCCGGGCGCGGAATTTGTTAGGTACAGGGGCGTAGAACGCTGGTTCCTTGCAATTTTTGACGAGGTTTTATCGATGGGGCCGAAGCCTGTGAAACCAGAGACTGACGAACTGTTCGTCTCTCGCCTGGATGAGTTGCTCAACTTGTGCCACGCGCTCGTGCGCAACCGACACATTTCGCCCGAGTTGGCGGAAGCCGGGGATTTCTGGCGCATCGATGGTCGGCGCAGCCACAGAACGCTTCTGGGGCCGCTGGGCGATAAGGGGCGAATGGCAGTTTAGAACGGGGTGAAAAGCAGGCCTGGTTTGCCTGACAAACGCGCTGGGCGCCCAATGAGGCTCCTGCTCATTCCCCACGGTTTTGCTCGTTTTGTTTGTCAGGCAAAGGGCGAAAAAACAACCGCATGACAACGACTTGTATCGGATCAGGCGCCCACATGGGGTGCAAGGGGTCGAAGGTTCGAATCCTTTCACACCGACCAAAATCAGTAGATAGATCAACGGGTTACGCTCACAAGGCGTGAGCCGTTTTTCTTTGTCACTTCAGTTTCTTTGGCAAGCCTGAAACGCTGCCATTGCGCCTCGCCTTCGCCTTCGATGGTGGTCGCGTCCCCCCGATGCCGGCTTGCACAAAAGCCCGGCTTCACCCAGCACCCTTGCAGACTTCATGCTGGCTTCACTCCGCCCGACCACACTGCCTCTCGACAGCAGCCGGCGATGGTAGAGGGTGAGGGCGGGCAAGTCTGCCCAGGGAGGCATCCTCGATGCCGGCGGCTGTCACCTTTCGCGTGCTCGCCAGGCGGCCCTGCAACGATCCAAGCCGCGAGCTTTACCTCAGCACTTTTCAAGCGCCCACGAAAAAGCCCGCACTAGGCGGGCTTTGGAATGTGGTCGTGAACTCTTACGCGGTCCACGCTACGGCAAATATTCATCTGCGGAAGTCGCTTGTTATTTTTCTCGTCGTAGCAACTTCGACGCGCCGGTATGAGATTCGGCTTGCCTGGCCAGGCAACGCTCAGTATTTTTGAGCGACCTGCAAGTATAGCAGTGTATTCGGGCTCTTTTGGGGTTTCTACGGGTTGTTTGATCGCGCAGCGGTCCAACTGCATCGCTGCGGCGACACCGGCTGGCGTCTTGCGCTGCGCCGAGACCTGCGCGCGGGGCGCTGGCACTGCCCTGGCGCAAGGCCAGCTTGCGGTGCCCTGATGGCGTGATCGCGATCTGATCGCACGACGGCGAGCATGCTCATCAGGATCGCGCCTGCGGCAAGTCCCATGACAAAAGCGAAAGCGACGAAAGAAGGCTGCGGTATGGCCATGGCGTAGCAACGCCGCAACCCATAAATCGGTTTACGACTTTTTACATTGCCACCTTACGCTGCTGCTCATCTCTGTCGCAACGCGTCCTTGCCGGCCTGCGACGCTCGCGCCTCGTCCACCGTGTCGGCGGAGACCAGATGCTGTTGCTTGCACACAGAGCAGCGGTAGTGCAGGCGCCCCGGAAACAGGCGCATCCACGCGCTTCGCGGCACCCGCTGCAGGTATTCGGAGCCGCATGCACAAAGAGAAAAAAAGTTGGCCATTGAGTCGTTGGGTTGTGCACTCTGACCTTCCCCTGCCGCGCTCTTGTGGCGCTTCGGCATCCTGCGGTGCAATGACGCAATTGTTTCCAATGACTACTAAATTAGCACTCCCCAGTTCACGGTATTCGCAGATGCACGTGACGTAGCGCAACAATCGGCTGTGCTGAATTTCACTTACTTTCGTCTTCTGCCGGTATTTAGGCCGAAAAACCACGCATTTGCAAAAAAGTACCGGATCGAAAGCACTTTAGCTGCTGAACTGAGACGCAGGGTCAAGTCCGTCGGCGGGGGCCTCACAATATTTGTGAATGCGGCGCAAACAGCCGCACAGCTTCACAAATCGCTCCCGTCATGTACCTGCATCCCCTCATCGCCCAATTGCCGCAGAAAGAGCGCGTGGCATTGGTTCAGCGCAGCGAACTTCGCTCGTACCGGCGCAACGAGACCTTGCTGACTGCCAATGAGTGGTCGAACCACGTGTACTGCGTAGCCAGCGGCCCGCTGCGCGTGGTCGCACCCCCTGTGCCGGGCGGCGGCGCCGACGTCACCACCGACTTCATTCATCAGGACGATTTCTTCCTCAGCCCGGCCTTCAACGAAGACAGCTTCCAGGCCACGCAGACGCTCATCGCTGCCTTGCCGTCCTCCGTTTACCTGGTGCCCATTTCAGCAATGCGCAACCTGTGCGCGGCGTACCCCAGCGTGGCGCTCTGCCTGCTCGGCATGGCCTTGAAACGCATGGCGTCGATGCGCGGCCAGTTGCAGCGTATTTCGTCCTTGTCGTCAGAAGACTTGGTGACGCGCGTGCTGCGCCAGCTCACCTACCTGGCGCCCGCGGGCACGGGCAGCAGCGGCTACGACAAGCGCATTACCCAATCGGTGATCGCCTCCTACTCCGGGCTGTCGCGTGAGGTGGTGAACAAGACCATGCGCGACCTTGAAAGCCGCGGCCTCGTGCGGCGCGAAGAAGATGGCGTGCATGTCAGCGCCGAGTTTGCGTCCACCGATTTCACGAGCCTTCAGGCGATGGCGCTGTAAGCCGACGAGCACGCAGCCGCCTCCTAACGCGCCACTCCACGCCACCCCCGCGCCACCCTGCGCTGACACGCAGTTCGCCGACCTGCCGCACGACGTGCGCAGCGCCAGCAGCCCCATCGAGACCTTGCTTGCCGTGCTGGGCGCCGAGCCGGTGCGTGCCAAGGGCATCGCGGCGCTGGTGCAGTTGCATGCCGACTGGATCGAGGTGCGCTCGCCTGCACAGCTCGGCACGTCGGAGATCGAACTCACGCTGTGGACCGCGCAGCCTTTCCCCGACTCGCGCGAAAGCCGGGCGGACGGCGGCTCCCAGCGCTACCGCGCCGACATGGACGTGGCGGTGCGCGTGAGCGAGGCGCTGCGGGCCGAGGCGCTGTCCTTCGCCTGGCAGCCCGTGATGCACGCCAGCACCAACGCCAGCAGCCATGCGAGCACCCATGCGAGCATTTTTTACCGCGCCGGGCGTGCGCGCCTCGCCCCCAGCCGCGGTGCGCCCGCGTCGCTCACGCCCGAGGTGTTCATGCCCTGCCTGCAGCGTCTGGGCCTGGCGCGGGCGTTCGACCGCGTCGCCGTGCGCCAGGCGCTGGCCGCGCTGCGGCTTCAAGGCAGCTCGCACATCGGCGTGAGCATCTCCGCGCAGAGCACCAAGCTCGACCACTGGTGGGCCTCGATGCTCGCGGCGCTCGACGAAGAGCCCGCGCTGGCGTCGCGCCTGGTGATCGAAATCACCGGCAGCGCCGCGCTCCCGGACCTGGAGGCCGCGCGCCACTTCTGCGTGCAGATGCAGCTGCGCGGCTGCCGCATCGCGCTGCGCGACTTCGGCGGCGGCGGCGACAACCTGGCCGCGGTGCAGGCCTGCGGCCCCGACATCGTGAAGCTCGACGCGTCCTTTCTGCGCCGTGCCCGCGACGGCGCCTTCGGCCGCGATTGCCTGCGCGGCATGGTCGCGCTGTGCGCCCACTTTGCTTCGCACGTGGTGGTCGACGGGGTGGAGCGCGAAGACGACGTGCAAGTCGCCGCGCGTGCCGGCGCTCAGTGGCTGCAGGGCTACGGCGTGCGCGGCGCAGAGCGCACCGCCTACACGTACCAAGGCACCGACGTGCATCACTACCCAGACCAACAATGAGCCTTCCGCCCGACATGCAAATGCGCCTGGTGAATCTGACCACCGACCTGCTCCAACTGCAGCGCGCCGTGCAGGAGCTGCTCCAGCATTGCGCCTCGACCCAGAACAACGCGGACCCGGACGACTTCATCGGCACCGCCCAATACCTTGCGCTGGAAGCCGCGCTGCATTCACCCGACCCGGCCCAACCCCGGTCGCGCAGCGGAAGGAAGAGGGCGCCGAATTGCTGAGGTGGCGCATGCCCGTCGAGCACCCACCGTTGGCGGTGCGTTCATGATCACTGCCTGACTGTTGTACGTCGCTGCGAACACTCGTGTACCTGCATCCTCTCATCGCCAATGTGTCGAAGGCCGAACGCTCGGCACTGGTCCAGTGCAGCGAGCTGCGTTCCTACAGGCGCAACGAAACGGTGCTGGCCGCCGACGACTGGACCGACCGCGTCTACTGCGTGGCCAGCGGCCTGCTGCGCGTGGTGGCTCACGGCAAGGGCAGCCCCCAGCCCAGCGACGTCACCACCGACTTCATTCGCCAGGACGACTTCTTTCTGGGCCCCTCCCTTAGCGAGGACAACTACCAGGCCACGCAGACACTGGTCGCGGCCTTGCCCTCGGCGGTGTACCTCGTTCCAGTGGCCGAGATCCGCAGGCTGTGCGCCTCGTACCCGGAGGTGGCCATCGGGCTGCTTGGGCTGGCCATGAAGCGCATGAGCGTCATGCGCGGCCAGTTGCGCCGCATCTCCGCGCTGTCGGCCGAAGACCTGGTGAGCCGCGTGCTGCACCAGCTCACGCTGCTGGCACCTGCGAGCACGGGCGCCTACGACAAGCGCATCACCCAGTCGGTGATCGCCTCTTACTCCGGCCTGTCGCGCGAGGTGGTCAACAAGACCATGCGCGACATGGAGCACCGCGGCCTGGTTCGGCGCGACGACACCGGCGTGCACGTGCCCGCGGACTTTGCCGTCAGCGACTTCGGCGGGCTGCTGCCCATGGACCAGGGCCTGGCACAAGCCGAGCCGCAGCAGCACGACCCCCTGTACCCCGCGAACCTGCTCGAACCGCCGCTGCGCCCGCGCGCCTGAAAGTCGCAGCTGGCCGATAGGCCCGAGTGGACCCGGGTGGGCCCGCACGCTGCGCGCCTTTCAGCCGAAGGTGAACACAAAGGCCTGCGCGCCCGCGTCGAGAAACTCGATTTCGAACAGCCGCTCGGCGGGGCTCGATGCCTGCCGCACCAGCTGGTAGAGCCGCTGCGCGCCGACCGTGCCGTTGCCTTGCGCGTCGGTGTCCGCGCCGTGGTCCGCCAGCGGCGGCTGGCCGTCGACCGTCACCTTGAAGCGCACAGGCGTGCCGTCGGCCGAAGGGCCGAGCACCAGGTGCAGGTCGCGCGCATGAAAGCGGTAGGCGATTCGCCCGCCAGCCCGCGCCAGCACCGCGCCTTCGTTGCCCACCGTCCATTCGCCGTTCAACGCCCACTGGTTGGTGCGCAGTGCGGCGGGCGCCTGGTAAACCCGGGTCCGGTCTTTGGCCAGGCCGCCGGGCGACGCAAAGCCATGCGCGCGCTCGTAGCCCAGGTAGGTTTCACCCGACAAGGCGGGCACCTCCGCCGCGGCGGCCTGCGTTCCCTGGCCTTCGGGTGCCACCGGCTGGCCCGCCATGGTCGGGTGCCCGGCCTCGGCCAGCAACTGCCGAATGACCTGCTCCGACTTCTCGTACTGACCTTCGCCGAACTGATGATGGCGAATGCGCCCCTGCGCGTCGATGAAGTACAGCGCCGGCCAGTACTGGTTGCCGAACGCCCGCCAGATGGCGTAGTTGCTGTCCACCGCCACCGGAAAGTCCACGCTTAAATCTTTTGTGGCGCGGCGCACGTTGGCCGGCTGTTTCTCGAAGGCGAACTCCGGCGTGTGCACGCCCACCACCACCAGGCCCGCGTCCTTGTACTTCTCGGCCCAGGCGCGCACGTAGGGCAGGGCGCGCAGGCAGTTGATGCACGAGTAGGTCCAGAAGTCGATCAGCACCACCTTGCCGCGCAGGGCTGCAGGCGTGAGCGGGGCGGTGTTGATCCACTCGGTGGCGCCGGTGAGCGGCGCGAAGCCGCCTTCGTCGGGCAGCGACAGCGCGGGAGCAGGACCAGGGCCAGGGCCAGGGCCAGGCGTTGCAGCGGTCAGCACCAGCCCCGAGGGGTCGATGCCGGCTTGCGGCCGCTTCGGCTCGACCTTGTCCACCAGCGCCTTTTCCAGCGCGGTCGTGGTGCCGAAGGACACGCGGCTCAGCAGCCCCGTGTCCAGCCCCAGCGCAATGGCGCCGACACCGGCCAGCACCGCCACGCCTGCCGCGCGCCGCACCCATTCGCCGGTGTGCAGCGAGCCCTTCATCAGCCCGAACAGCCGCCCGCCGAACAGCAGCGCCGCCGCCAGCGAGGTGCACGCGCCCGCCGCATAGGCCAGCAGCAGAAGCGACGTGCCGATGCTCGCGCCGTTCAGCGCCGCCCCCGTCAGGATCAGCCCGAGGATCGGCCCCGCGCAGGGCGCCCACAGCAGCCCCGTGCCCACGCCCAGCAGCAGCGGCGACAAAACAGATGTGCCCACCGACTCCCCCGGCGACGCACCCACCGGCGCTGCCTGCCCCGACAACCGCTCGCCCAGCGCCACCAGTGGCCGGCTCAAGCGGTCGGCCACCGACGGAAACAGCAGCGTCACGCCAAACACCGCCAACAGCGCGATGGCGGCGTCGCGCCCGTAGGCGTTCAGCGTCACCACCCAGGCGCCACCCACCGCCGCCAGCGTGGCGATGGCGGCAAACGCCAGCGCCATGCCCGCCAGCATCGGCAGGCCGTGCGAGCGAAAGGGCCGGTCCGCCCGCGCGAATACGAACGGCAGCACGGGCAGGATGCACGGGCTCAGGATGGTGAGCACACCACCCAGGTAGGCAACGAGTAAGAGAAGCATGGTGGGTCTCGGTGAGTGAACAGGCGAAAGAACAAGCGTGCAAAGGCTTCGCGGCCTCGCCGCGAGAACCGCTTCAACCAATCGACAGTGCAAGGGGCGCTGCTCAGCCCGGCGGTGCGGCGCGGATGTCCATCGTCAGCCGCGCCTCCAGACCGCCTTCGTCGCGGTTGCGCAGTGCCAGCTGCGCGCCCATCGCTGTCGAAAGCTGGTGCGCAATGGCCAGTCCCAGGCCCGTGCCGCCGGTACTGCGGTTGCGTGAGCCTTCCACGCGGTAGAAGGGCTTGAGCACGTTGTCCAGCTCGTCGGGCGGAATGCCGGGGCCGTTGTCGCGCACGGCCACCACCAGCTGGTCGGCGTCGGCATGCACCTGCAGGCGCACGTCGTCACCAAACTTCAGCGCGTTGTCGATCAGGTTCATCACGATGCGGCGCAACGCGTTCGGCCGCGTCACGATGGGTGCGCCCGCGCGGCCTTCCAGCCGCACCTGCTGGCCCGCGTCTTCGTAGTCGGCCAGCATGCTTTCGAACAGCGCGTCGGCGTCCACGCGGCAGGGCGGCTCGGTGGTGCCGTGCAGCGTGCGTGCGTAGGTCACGCCTTCGCGCACCAGCGCATGCATCTCGTCCAGGTCCTGGCGGAACTTGTGGCGGTCTTGCGCGCTGTCCATCAGGTCGGTGCGCAGCCGCATGCGGGTGATGGGCGTCTGCAGGTCGTGGGAGATGGCCGCAAGAATTTCGACACGCTCGGCCATGTAGCCCGCAATTCGCTTCTGCATTGCGTTGAAGGCGCGCGCCGCGTGCTTCACCTCGGTGGGGCCTTCCTCGGCCAGCGGCCGGCCCTTCAGGTCGGGCCCCAGCTCGTCGGCCGCGTCGGCCAGCTGCGCCAGCGGGCGCGTCACCAGCCGCACCGCGTACCAGGCGCACACCGCCAGCACCAGCAGCTGCACCCCCAGCAGCCACATCACCCAGCTCGACACCGGCATGTCGACCCGTCGCGCATGCACCAGCAGGCTGGAGCCGTCCGACAGGCGCACCTGAATCTGCAGGTCCTTCGCCACCTGCGCCACCTTCACGGTCTGGAACGGACGCATCGCATCGGTGATGGCCGTGGCGAACTGCTTCAGCGCCGGCGTGTCGGGCGGCGTGCCTTGCGCCGTGCCGCCCAGCGCAAAGCGGTAGTTGCGCCGCTCCAGCCGCGCCAGCCAAGCATCACGCTCGTTGGCTGGCAGGCGGTCGAGGATGGCGACCGAGCTGGCGATGTCGCGCTCGATGCCCGTCATCATCAGCTCGCGCATCGCCAGGCCGCGCTCGTAGCCAATCGCCATGAAGGTCAGCAGCTGCGCGATCGCCAGGCCGATGACGATGATCAGCGTCACCCGCGAGAACAGCGTGCGCGGAATCAGGCGGCGCAGGCCCTGGGGGGCGGCTGCAACGGCAGTCGCGGCTGTGGCTGTGGGCGCGGAGAGGCTGGCGGCGTTGGGCATGGCTGGGTTATAGACCCGGCCCCGGCCCCGCGGCCACTTGTTTGTATTGCAGTGTGTGGAGCTGCGGTGTTCGACATAGAACATTACCCACGTATGTCCACGTATGTCCACGCATGTCCACGTGGGTCCACGTGGGTCCACGCGGCCCCACCCTGCAGGGCTACTTCAGCAGCTCGACCTTCTTCACGAAGTCCAGCGCCTCGTTGGCGCCGGGGCCCGCAATGCGGTCCTTGTTGGGCTCGCGCCGGTAGTCGAGCAGCACCTGCTTTCCCACCAGCTTCTTCTTGAGGCGCGAGCCTTCCGAGGCCGCGTCTTCGTCGAACCAGTCGCCGCAGTGGCCGTCGCAGTAGGCGGTCACGCGCTGGCCTGTGGCGGACTGCACGACGATGTGCAGGTCGTCGATGCCGCCGCCTTCGCGCAGCGTGCCGGCCAGCGAGGCCGCGAGCGCAACGCCCGGCAGCAGGGCCAAAAGCGAAACAAGGGGAGGGATGGCGACGAAGGTGAGGAGAGGGCTGCGGCTTTTCATTCGGCCGCCATGATAGGTGCGCCCCGTGTCGGTGCCGCCGCGCAACGTACTGTGGCCGCGCGGCCTGCCGGATACACAGGCATACAAACCCGCTTGTCCGTTGCGCCAGCGGGGCTACATTGCGGCTTGCGCAGCACTGCACGCCCCACGGCACGGCCATGACGACCCTCAAGAACTCCGACCACATCCTCATCGTTGACGACGACCGGGAAATCCGCGAGCTGCTCAGCACCTACCTGGTCAAGAACGGCCTGCGCGTGGTGGCGGTGCCCACGGGGCGGCACATGCGCGCGGCGCTGGAGTCGTCGGGCCCGTTCGATCTCATCATCCTGGACTTGATGTTGCCTGGCGAAGACGGCCTCACGCTTTGCCGTGACCTGCGCACGGGCAAGTACAAGGCCACGCCCATCCTGATGCTGACGGCGCGCAGCGAAGAGGCGGACCGCATCCTCGGGCTGGAGATGGGCGCTGACGACTACCTGGCCAAACCGTTTTCGGCCCGCGAGCTGTTGGCGCGCATGCGTGCGGTGTTGCGCCGCACGCGCATGTTGCCGCCGAACATGCGTTCGACGGAGTCGGCGACCATGTTGGCCTTCGGTGATTGGCAGGTGGACACCAAGGCGCGCCATTTGTTGGACGACAGTGGTGTGATGGTGGCGCTGAGTGGAGCGGAGTACCGGCTGTTGCGTGTGTTCCTCGACCATCCGCAGAAGGTGTTGAGCCGTGACCAGTTGCTCAGTCTCACGCAGGGGCGCGAGGCTGAGTTGTTCGAGCGTTCTATCGATTTGCTGGTGAGCCGTTTGCGCCAGCGGCTGCGAGACGATGCGCGCGAGCCGCGGTACATCAAGACGGTGCGCAGTGAGGGCTATGTGTTTGCTTCGTCTGTCGAGGCCGTGGATTGACGCTGTCTTGAATTGACGCGGCTTGTGATGCATTGGCAGTTGAGCGGGTTGCGTATTTCTTGCGCGAATCCGCCTGTCAGGAATAGCAGGGCTAGCCATAGGTTCTTCATGGTGTGTGTCCTTGTTCTCTTGTTTCGGTGGGGTGCTTTTCAGGGCGTGTGCACAGGCCGCCGGGTGCTCCCCTCCGCGAATGTCCCCCGGCTTCGCCTCCTCCTTTATTTCGCTGCGGGGAGCACCCGACGCCCTGTGCACCAGGGCACGCTCTGAGTGATCGCACGATCAACCAGTGCTCTGAGAACGCTCACGTCGATGGGGTGCCTTGCGCAGCGAAATAAAGGAGGAGGCCGCAGGCCGGGGGACATTCGCGGAGCAAGGTACCCCGTCGGCGTGGGCGTCGCCCTGAACAGCGAGCGCCCTGAACAGCAAGCGCCCCGAACAGCAAACGCCACCTAAGACCCATCAGACAAAGAAGGCGCAGGCTCCGCAAGCAGCGCCTGAATCTTCTTCTCGGTAGTGCCATAGCTGCCCTCGCCAAAGTGCGAGTAGACGATCTTTCCCTGCTTGTCGATCAGGTACACGGCCGGCCAGTACTGGTTCTTGAACGCCTTCCACGTGCCGTAGCTGTTGTCCTGCGCCACCGCATGCTTGATCTGCAGGCGCTCGATGGCGTCCTTCACGTTCTTGGTCGACTTCTCGTACGCGAACTCCGGCGTGTGCACACCCACCACCACCAGGCCCTTGTCCCCGTACTTCTCGTTCCAGTCCTTCACGTACGGCAAGTGGTTCAGGCAGTTGATGCAGGTGTAGGTCCAGAAGTCGACCAGCACCACCTTGCCGCGCAGTTGATCGAGCTTCAACGGTGGCGAGTTGAGCCAGGTGTCGATGTTCTGAAACTCCGGTGCGGCCTGTGCGTCCGACGTCGGAATGTCGCCACCCCCAGGCGAGGCAGCGAACGACAACGTAAGAGCCGTCGCGCAAGCCGCGATGGTCGCGGCAAAGGCAAGGGCAGGGGAGCGAAAGCGCATGAGAGGTCCTTCACGAGAAGAGGGCGGCATTCGTTCACTCGGGTGTGAACGTGTGGCCCGATTCTTCTTTGCATGACCCCGCCGCAGCACGCATTCCGTATGCCTGTGTATCCGCTGGACGAAGCGCAAACAGTACGTTTCAAGAAACGAAAGTCAGAGCTTTGTTGCCCCGCCTCGCGCGCCTCAAATGAACCGAGCAATTCGAGAATTTCTGGGCATATTTAATTTCCACGCCGCGCCCGTCTTGCCTACAGTGAATGCCCTGTCACTGAAAGACCCGACTACCGGTCAAGGAGGAAGCACCAGAAGAAGACCCCACCGCATGGCCTCACGGCGGGCTGTTCGATGCATGGCGCATCGGCGCGAACGTGAGGCGAAAAAGGCGACAGCCGAGGTGGTGGAACACCTCGACCGTCTGACCAAGTGAAGTGCAACACCTCAAAAAGGAGCACCCCAATGGCTGATCGAATTATGAGCCCGCCCAATCCGCCGGTTCCTCCCCCCACCGCCGCCCCGGCCGCCCCCGCGGTCCCCGCAGACCCCGAGCTGAGCGCGGCCGACATCATCGAGAACAACCTGGAGCAACTGCACTCGCTGCTGTGTTGCTGCCACGGCGACGAAGGCCTCGTGCTGCAAGGCGCAGACCCCCACCACCTGAACAACGTGATGTGGCTGGCGGCCACGCTGCTAAAGCAAACGCAGACGCTGTTTCAAGAGGTCTTGAAACAATGAACGGCTGAGGCATCGGGCTGCTGCATCAGTGGGCTGTTTCAGCGGGCTGCATCGAGGGGCTTGAGGCTTTCAAGTGGTCGCGATGGGCCCGATGGGCCCGATGGGCAGCAGTTCGATCTCACCGGCCTGCATCTATCTCTGCATTTCATTCGACCTTTTGCAGAGGATGCCAAGCGCTTCATTGCGCCCATTCGGCATTCTTCAAAGCGGTCGTTCAGCCGGGCAGCTGGAAACGGAGCCGCTTGCTTCGCTTCGCCGCGTCGAACTCCAGGTCTGAGACCTGCTATTCATGAGTGGGCCTCCTTGGCCCTACGCCGCGCGGTATGTGCCTACCTCGCTATTGCTGGTCATTCACAACGTAAGCTTCTTCCAAGTCGCGTCGCAACATCAGCGTGTGCAAGCTTGCCGAGGCTGACGGGCAAGCGATGAATTGCGATCGCAATGCTCTCGCGTATCGATCATCTGAAAGTAGCCGACCATGCGCTGAATTGTCTCGTCGCAATTCTGCCGTTGTCTCAAACTGCCTGTCGGTGACATGGGAAGCGTTGGCGATGCAATATGCCAGTTTGCCCAAGGACCAGTTCGGATGCTGGTGCATGGATACGTGCCATTCACCCACCACCACAGGTTGTCCGAAGTAGAAATACCACGCGGCCAGCAGCGCGTCATCAAGCGCCCTGAACGCGATGTGGAAATCGCTCTTGCCCGGCCCGGGAGGGGATTCCCAGCATCTGAAGGAAAAGCCTTCGAGACCCTCTTCCAAAATTGAATGGCGCTTGCCCTCAACATGGAGCGAGTATCGGCTCGGCGACATCTCACGCACGGTAATGCCGCGTTCGGAGAGGTATTTCATTGAAGACAATAAAGACATCGGTTTCTCACACAGGTCTTGCGGCATGCGATCACCGCGATGGCGATCTTTGGCGTGCGGCCCGCGAGCATCGTGCTCTGGTCCTGCAACACTGAACGCGCCGCTCTCGTGTCGTGCGAAAAGCACTCAGGGTCACAGTGCACCAGGCCAACCCATCAATTCTGGTTGCTCGCGAGGCGCTCGAAGTAGCGTTGATAGACGTTCGCGTAGTTGGTCCCCACCTGACAACAGGTGATGTCTTCGTAGTGCAGTTCGGTGGTGACATCCGCCCATTCTCCGGTGCCGCTGAAGGTCCGAATCTGGAGCGATTCGCCATTGATCTGACAAATTTTTCCGATGACAAAATCGTTGAACTCGCCGGCTTCGCATTCGAGAATCATCAGTGAATTCGCCGGACTGAGTGAACTGATAAGTTCTCGCCAACTCACCGCGTTGAATTGCTCAGTCAAAGGGCTTTGATGCGCCAAGCCTTCATCGGTGATCAGCTGCTTCTGAAGTCGATCTGTGGCGGTCACCTCGATCTGCGTGATGTCTTCGATTCTGAGAGCCATCAAGCCGTCCAGTCGGAAGTCGTACACATACTGGAGCAAAACCAGGGCCGGCGACGCAGCCAAAACGAAGCCTTGAATTTGGTGGTCGTCGATCCCTGTGCGGTAGATTGAGACCAAATCGCCGTCCAGCAAATGTTGTTCAAGCTGCTGCATTTTGGGAATCATGTAGATCAATCTTCAATGTCTGGCTTCGTCATTTCTTGCCACGGTTTGACGAGGTGCCGCCGGCGCAGATGGCACTGCTTCAATGCGTACGTGGTGCGTGCTTTACGGGCCTCTTTATCCTCAACTGCTCACTCCGCAGCGGCCGATCACGCTTCCCGCTCAACCCACTGCCCGCGCCACGCGGGCGCCTCGAATGAATCGGCAAAGTACTGCGTCTCGCGCATGACCTTGCCATCTCTGAACTCCATGATGCTCACGGTGAAGGCGCTCTTGCCCGCGTAGTCGATCACGTATTCGCTGACCCATACACCGCCCTCACCAACGATGCGCCGCACCGCAAACCCCGAAGGCTTGCCGGGGTGGTGGCTGCGCAGCGCTTGCAGGTTGTGCCGGCCACGAATGACTTCGCCCGACTGCGGGTAGCTGCACACGGCATCGTCGTGATAGATCTCGTGCTCGGTCACCTGGTCGCCCGCCGCGGACGCAGCCCAATGCCGATCGATTGCAGCGCGGATGTTCGGCGTTTCCATCATCGACCTCGTTCAGAGCCGGCCGTGGCAATGGGCTCGGCCAGCTTCAGCTGGTCGCTCATGAGCCGCAGCATGCGCACCGCCTCGTCGGCAATCTCGCAGCCGTGGGCCGCGGACGGCGAGCTTTGCGGGTTCATGCCCGCGCGGTCTTGCAGTGCCCCTTCGGTCATGCCGGCAAGCAGGCCAGGCTGTTGCAGCTCCAGGCGTTGGAGCAATCCGTGCAACAGGTAGACGCATGCACCGATGCGCGGGTCGTTCGAGTGTTCGGGTGTTGCTGAAGCGGCATTCATGGGGCGCGTTGCCTTTCTTTGTCTTCTGCGAATTCAAGTGGCGCGTCGGCGCCAGCGACGTCGCGATAGATTTTTCCGGGCAAGTGCCGCTGCGTGGCCCAGTGCGCTGCAGCAATGACGACGGGAAACACCAGCTCCGAGGCCAGGTAGGCCAGCCACACGCCGTGCGGCTCTGGCAGCCCGACCTTGCTCATCGACAGGAGCCGCCCGACAGCCGCCATCAGCACCGCGAAGGCGAGCAGATACACCAGCGTTCCCTGCTGCCGAACGGTGGCGCCCGCCCACAGGCTGATGACCCCCAGCGACAGGTACACGCCGCCCATGAACCGGTGCACGTTGTCCAGCCGGGGCGTGGTCTCCGGCTGCCCCGTCAGCAGTTGCACGGTGCCGCCGAACAAGGCGATGGCGGCCACCAGAAAAAGGCTGACTTGCACGATGCGCTGGCTTGCGGGCATGGGTGGACCTTGGTGCGGCTGTAGAGAGGCCGCGATTGTGCCCCTGCGGGCGTTGCGGTCCTACAGGGCTTGGACCTACGGCAGCGTCGCGGGCGACGAAAACGGCTGCGTGGCGTCCACCACGAACATCACCAGCGCATGCAGCTCGGTCGTGCCGCTGCTCGACACCTGCATGGCCATGCCGGCGCCATGACCGGCTTCGGGCTGCCCGGGCCCGATCCGCATCATGCCGTGCGCACCGCGAATGCTCTGCTCGCCGGCCAGCACGAAGAACGCCTCCGAGCCGGGGTGCATGTGCACGGGCGTGGCGCTGCCGGGCGGCCCGCTGGCCTCGTTGATGCGCAGCAGGTACTGGGGCGCGTCGATCCGTGGAACGGGGCCTACTTCTGCGACCCTGCGGCCCCCGGCCGATGCACCGCCCGCCGGCCCGAGCGTGAAGAGCCACACCTTGCCCGCCGCCTCGGCGACCAGCGCCCATGGGCCCGCGGCGGCCTGCGCCTGTTCGCGCGCGGCAAAGTTGTCGATGCGCCAGAACAGAGGGCCGGGCGGCAGGTCGGCCACTTTCTTCTCGGCCAAGGTGGTGATGGTCAGCGCTGTTTGCGCGCTCGCCGTGGCCGGCGACAGGCATTGAAGGCCGGCCAGGATGCAACCGGCAAGAAACTGTCTCATGACGACACCTCCTTCGCGCATGCGCCGCGGCGACCTGCCACGGCTCATTTCACAGTAGTACGTTTGCGGCGAAATACCACTGCGGCGAAATACCACTGCGGCGAATGCCCGAGGCACCCTGTTTGCCCACCGCAGTTCGCTGTGAAGCCTTCAGCGCCCGATGGAAGGCATGCCGTCCGACGCGGCAGGGCAGGGCCGCGCGCTAGGGTGCGGTGTCACACATCGGAGCCCACACACCATGCCCAGACTCATGCGAACCCTTCTCTCGAGCCCGCCGCTGCACATGGCGCTGGGCGTTGCCGCCGCACTCCTGATGACCGGCTGCGCGGTGTCGCCGCCGACCATTCCGCCTGTGAAGCAGGTCGACCTGCAGCGCTTCATGGGCGACTGGTATGTCATCGGCAACATTCCCACGCGGCCCGAGCGCAATGCGTTCAACGCGGTGGAGTCGTACAGCCTGAAGCCCGACGGCAGCATCGACACGCGCTTTCGCTACCGCGAAGGCGGCTTCGACGGCCCGCTGAAAACGATGAACCCCACCGGCACCGTGGTGCCGGGCACCAGCAATGCGGTGTGGGGCATGCAGTTTGTCTGGCCAATCAAGGCGGAGTACGTGATCGTGGACATCGACCGCGACTACCAGCTCACCATCGTCGGGCGCAGCGACCGCGACTACGCCTGGATCATGGCGCGCACGCCGACCATCTCCGAGCCGCTCTACCAGGCCGCTGTCACGCAGCTGAAAACGCTGGGCTACTCGGTCGACAACCTGCGCCGCGTGCCGCAGCAGTGGCCGGAAGACGCGGACTCGGTGCCCAAGAAGTAGCAGCCGCCGCGCCCCCTGGCGCGCTTGGCGCCCTTTGCGCCCTTGGGTGACCTTGAGTGAAGGCGCTAGATGTGGAACGCCGCCAGCACGCCGATGGCCAGCCCGGCCACGGCAACGCCGAACATGCCGCGCTCCAGCCACTTCTTCTTGGTGAGCAGCGCCATGGCGGCCAGCGCAATCGACACCTGCAGCACGGTGGTGGCCTGTGCCCAGCGGTGGTGCTGGTGCATTTGCTCTTCAGACTGCGCGTCCCAGCGGTTGGAGTCGTCCTCCAGCTTCTTGGCGGCGGCTTGAATGTCGGTTTTTTCCTGCTCGTAGCGCGCCACCTTCACCTGCCAGCCCTGGCGGCGGGTGTCGTCGGTAGCGGTGTCGCGTGCAAATTCAGCCAGCGCCTGCTTGGTGCTTTTCGACTGAAAGTAATTCCACTGGTTCGACGCCTCGGTCTTCTTGATGGCGGCGTTGTTCTTGTAGAGCCCCGCGTTGGCCTGCGTGGCCCCGCCCATGTACGAAAAGATGGCGCCCACCGTGGCAATGACGGCGGTGCACACGGCAATCTTGCTGGTCATGCTCATGCCGCCGTCCTTGGCGCCGTTTGCATCGTCGGCGCCATGGGCGCCGTGGCCGTCGTGCCCGCCGGAAGCGGCATGTTCGAGCTCGTGATCGTGCGGGCCGTGCACGTGAAAACCGTGTCCTGACATGAGGTCCTTTGGCGTATTTTGAAATTCTGGGGGCGCGCGAGTATGCACGGTTTGCGTGACTGTTCCCCGGAAAGTCGGCCTTCCGCCCGCAGCTCGCGACCGGCGCTCAGCCTGCGCGCCGTGCCCTGCGTTGTTTCAAGCCATCGGCGGCGCGGCGCCTTCCGGCCCTCGGTGGCCGTCCTGCGTGCCACGGGCGCTGAAATGCGCCCGCAGCTTGAACAAGGTCTTGCGCACCCGACCGCGCCAAGTGGGGCCGCGCGGCCGCGGGGGCACCAGGTGGGCCGGCAGCGCCATGTGTTCGGAGTCGGGCATGCCTGCCCGCAGCGGGTCGTGCTGGTGCTTCATGGCGTGGGCGATGCGCATGAGCCGCATGGACGCGCCGGGCTCGTGGCGGCGCAGGCCTTCCACCTCTTGTGCGTAGCGCTCGGTCAGCTGCGACCACTGGGAGAAGTCGTGTCCGAGCAGTGAAGCTTGCCTGTCCATGTCCTGCACCTTTTCTTTTTGATCATTCGCGCCATGACGGCGGGCCTGGGGCATTGACCAACGGGTGTGCGGTTCAGGTGCCTGAATGGTTTATCGGAAGGTGCAGGCGGATGTTTAGTACCAAGCCCTTATTTATTTAAGGGCCGGCGCCCGGGGCGCGCTCAGATCTTCAGTGCGGGGAACGCCTTGACCAGGTCGTCCAGCGCCTTCAGCTGCGTGAGGAAGGGCCCCAGCTTGTCCAGCGGCAGGGCGCTGGGGCCGTCGCACTTGGCTTGCGCCGGGTCGGGGTGCGCCTCCAGAAACAGGCCGGCCAGGCCCACCGCCATGCCGGCGCGTGCCAGGTCGGCCACCTGCTCGCGCCGGCCACCCGAGGCGGCGGCGCCAGACTCGCGCTGCTGCAGCGCATGCGTCACGTCGAAGATGACCGGCAGGTCTTGCGTGATCTTCTTCATCACGCCGAAGCCCAGCATGTCGACCACCAGGTTGTCGTAGCCGAAGCAGGTGCCGCGGTCGCAGAGGATGAGCTTGTCGTTGCCCGCTTCCTTGAACTTCTCGACGATGTTGAGCATCTGCGAGGGGCTCAGAAACTGCGGCTTCTTGATGTTGATGACGCGGCCCGTCTTGGCCAGCGCCACCACCAGGTCGGTCTGGCGCGCCAGGAAGGCGGGCAACTGCAGCACGTCGACCACTTCGGCCACGGGGGCTGCCTGGGCGATCTCGTGCACGTCGGTGAGCACGGGCACGCCGAAGGTGTCTTTCACGGCCTGCAGGATCTTCAAGCCCTCGTCCAGGCCGGGGCCGCGGTACGAGTGAATGGACGAGCGGTTGGCCTTGTCGAAGCTGCCCTTGAACACATAGGGAATGCCCAGCTTCTGCGTAACGCGCACGTACTCTTCGGCACTGCGCAGGGCCAGGTCGCGGGACTCCAGCACGTTGACCCCGCCGAAGAGAACGAAGGGGCTGTCGTTGCCGACGGAAACTTGGGGGCTGATGGTGACGGTGACGGTGGGCAAGGTTTTCTCCAGGCTGTTTGGACGCTATTGTCCGTCCGCTTGAAGAGACCCCAGCCCCCGCCCCAGCCCCCGGCCCCGGCTCAGCTCTTGCGGCGCGGCGGCGCGTCCTTGCCGGCGGGCGGCGCGCCGTCTTCGCGGTAGCGCAGCTCGTTGCCGACGCGGCTGGGGTACTTCAGCGCGTCCATCGAGCCCGCGCGTGCGGTGTTGGGGCGCATCTCGCTGCCGGTGTAGGTTTCGCGGCGCAGCGGAGGGCGCGGGCCCAGCGTGGGGGTGGGTGCGGTGGGGACCACCGGCTGCTCTTCATGCCCTTGCAGCGCCTCGCGCCCCTTGGCCGTGATCGTGTGCAGATGGCTGGGCGTGCCGTCGTGCCGCGGGCTGGAAACTTCGCGAACGTAGCCCTGGAGCCGCAGTGCGGCCAGGTCGTCTGAAACCGGCCGGCCGAGGCTCTGGCCAATGACGATGCCGAGCGACAGGTCCATGCGGGCCACCGCGCGCAGCACGGCGAATTGGTCCGGGGAAAGGGGGGCGGGGGAGGAAGAAGTCATCTGGCATTGTCCCCCGGGTTTGGCCTTCACACGCGGGAATGGCTTCCGGCGGGCATTCAACAGGCCTCCAGCGGGCTTTCAACAGGCCTCGATACAGCCTTACCGGCCCTCTGCAAGCAACCTCAGCCCGCCGAAAGCGAGCGTGCCTCGGCGCCTTCAGCGCGGCGCTCTATCCAAGCCAGGCACTGCTCGCGCAACAGGTCGATCGAGGCCAGCGCGTTGGCCTGCGGCTCGAAGATCGACAGTTCGCAGTGGGGCTCGCCATCGCAGTGGATGTGCGCGCTGCCCGCGAACTTTTCGCGGGCAGGCTCCAGCCGGTAATGAATTTCCCAGCCGCCGTGATGGCGTTCCGAATGGGCGACGGCGTCGGCCGGTGTTCCGGCGCGGGGCATCGGGTGGGTGCGGTGCGACCGTGCAACGAAGGGCCTCAGGAGGGATGCCGAGCGAAAGGAGTTCATGCGCAGGGGTAGCAGGCGAGTGACAGGGGAGGAACGGAGGTGTGAAACCGACCCTGAAAAATATAGTTGCCCACGCGCGCCGCCTCTGTCGGAAGAGATGCCGAGATCCGCTGTTCGAACCCCGGCTCCTCATCTCTTTCACCCGTGCCGCAACTGCACCACTCCTGCTGCAGCCGTCGGCCCATGCTGCAGCGCCACGGGCAGCCGCTCGTCGAGCCAGTCCATGCGCCAGGCCAGCACCGCCATGGCCAGCACCAGCACGGCTGCTGCCGCCATGCCCGTGGCCCCGTGCCGGTCGCGGTACGGGTCGCTCGCAATGCGCCTTGCGCCGACCGGCACATGCGCGGTCTGCGACAGCATGCCGCCCAGGCGCACATTGACCTTCATGCGCCCGTTGATGGCCCAGCCGCTCGCGTCCAATATCGGCCCCAGGCTGCGCTGGCGCAGCTTGAGCCACGCAATCAGCATGCTCGGCCCCGAGATGGCCAGCACGATGCCCAGCAACGCCACCGGTATCCACTGCCCCAGGTCGACGAACTTGCCGAAGATGGCCACCAGCACCGCGCTGATGCTGCCCAGCGCCACGCCAATGGCGGCCACCGTGCCCACGTCCACCCGGCCCGCGGGGCGGGGCACGGCGGTGGGCACCTTGGCGGCAGCAACTGAAGAGGCTGCACCGGCACCGGCCTGGTCCGCCGTGGTCAGCCGGCTCGCAAGGCTGCTCAGCCCGACCTGGCCCACCGCGTCCTGCGCCGCGGCGCGCTTGGCCACCTGCTCCTCGATGACGCGCACAAACTTCTTGTACGGCGCAAAGAAGGCCTGCGCCACGCTGGTCGGGTTCTCGATCAGCTTGGTGATGGTGGCGTCCCAGTCGCGGCCCTGGCGGTCGTAGAACACGCCGTTGCGCCCGACGAACAGAAAGTCGATGTCGCCTGCGGTAAAGGCCGCCACGATGCTCATCTTCGCGCCCTGGCGCGTGCAGTCGCAGTAGGCCAGGCAGGTCTTGGCCAGGCCGGCCAGCACCGCGTGCCGGGCCGTGTCCTGCACCTGCACGGTGAGCTCGCAGCTGCGCCCGTCCAGGTACAGCGTGCCGGCCTGAAAGATGGCGCCCTCGCGCCGGTAGAAGGCCTTGAACGACACGAAGTTGTTCAGCAGCACCACCAGGTCGCGCTGCAGCCGAATGAGCTTTTCCAGGTCGACCAGCAGCGCGTTGTGTTCTTCGGCCGCCTCGTCTTCCTGGATGAGCGCCAGCAGCGGCTCGCGCGTTTGCAGCAGCTCGCTCAGCCTGTCCAGCGGCAACGCGGCGGCCCAGTTGTCGGGGCGCTTGGCCATCAGCGCCTGCAGCGGTACGAGCTTGGCCTTGATGGCCAGCCAGTCGGCCTCGGCCAGTTCGTCGCGCTCGCCCAGCAGCGGCGACACGGTGCGCTCGGTGAAAGTGCCAATGGCCTCGGCCCATGCAGGGTTCAGGCTGGTGCCTTGCAGCGGCAGCACGCAGCGGGGCGTGACCGGGGCCAGCGGCAGGTCGGCAATGGGCTGGGCCTGCAGGTCGAGCCGTGTGGCGCCCAGTTCGTCATACGCCTTGGGCGAAGGGTTGAGCGCCGCCACGGCCTGCACGTCGAAGGCGGCCACGCGGCAGCGCGCAAAGAAGTCGTCGAGCTTGCCCTGCACCTTGTTGGCCGCATCGGCCGCCGCCAGCGTGGGGTCGCCCAGCGGCATCAGCACGGCGTTGCCTGCGTCGGCCTGCACATGCCAGTCGCGCGCGGTCTGCACTTCGGCAAAGAAGGCTTCGGCGCGCGCACGGTCTATACCGGGCGTGGCCTTGTGCCGGTCGGGCACGCTGCCGTGGGTGCGGATCACCTCTTCGATGGTGGCGCGCAGAGCGTCGTCCTGCGCCGTCTCGGGCGTGACGACGCCGTCGCCGTTGAAGCGCATGGCGGCCAGCAGCTCTCCACGGTCTGCAATGTCGGCCAGCGTGAGTGTGCTGGCGTCGGGCTTGCCCTGAATCTGCAGCAGGCGATGCGCCTCTTCGCGCAGGCGTGCGCCTGCGGGGTTGCTGTCGTCCAGCTCATCGAGCGTGAGCACGTCGCTGCCCTGCAGCAGCACGTCGGGGTTGCGCAGCCGCGCGCACACCCACTCGCAAGCTGCCACCACTTCGGGGGGGCGCACCCGCCCGTCGTGGTCGGCGTCGATCAGGTCGAGAGTGCGCGCATCGAAGTCGATGCCGCGCGTGGGACAGGCGAGCGCCACCCACAGCTTCTGGTCGAGCTCGCCGATGCGGGCGATGTCTTCGCCGGAGCGAAACACCACCTGGTCGGTGCCGCCCGCGCGCACGAACTGCCAGCGGTGGCGGGTGGGGGTAGGGGAGTTGCTTTTGTCAGCGGCCTTGGGGGAGGGTGCAGCGTTGTTCGCCTGCGTCATCGTCGACGGCCCTGCACTCAGATCGCGACCTTCTTGTGCTCACCCAAGTCCTTCGGCGTCTCACCGGTGATGGCGGCCTTGGCCATCTTGTAGAGCTGCACCATCTTGCTGTCTTCCACGTCCCAGTACTCGGCGCCGAGCACGGTCACGGCCAGCAGGCCCAGGTTGGGGTCGGTCGGGCCGTTGGGGAACCAGGCCTGTGCCATCTTGGTGAACAGGGCTTCCTTCTTGGCCTGGTCTTCGAGCAGCGCGGCGCGGCCCGACACCGACACGTAGCTGTCAGCATCGGTATTGGCATAGGCGATGTTCACGACGGGGTCGGACACCACATGGCGTGCGATGTCGCCGTTCTTCGGAACGAAGAAATACAGCGTGCCCACGTCGTCACCGTCCTTGTTCTGCGTGGTCAGCGGGTGGCTGTGCAGCTGGCCGTCGTCATGGCGATGGGTGAGCATGCCGAAACGGGTGTCCTTGATCAGCTCCCAGAGCTTGCCTTGGTCGGTGGTGGTGGTCGTCATGTGTGTGTGCTCCAGAGGGTTGAGGTTGGTGTTGATCTGCGGTTGAAGACTTCACCGTAAAGCCATGCACGGCCTGCTCTTGAGGACACACAACCCGCGGGCGTGTCGTCCGGCGCCGACATGCGCGTGTTCAAAGAGTCGTCATCGAGCCTTCGTAGGTCTTGTCTGTCCGGCGGAGTCGGCATTGCCCTTGCCGGTGCGCCCTCACGCCCCGCTAATTTGAATGACGACGGACCCCCGTTCCTCGTAGCTGTTCCTCTTCCTTTTGCGAGGGCCTCGGCGCATGACTGCAACGAGGCTTGAACCCGGCTTGGCGCCGGGTTCTTTTTTGCCTCCGAAAAATGTTCAGCCCTGCCTGGCCTGCAGCCCCAGCACCTTGTCCAGCGTGAGCGGGTAATCGCGAATGCGCACCCCCGTCGCGTTGTAGACCGCGTTGGCCACCGCCGCGCCCGCGCCGCAGATGCCCAGCTCGCCCACGCCTTTGATCTTCAGCGGGTTGGCCTTGTCGTCCACTTCGTCGATGAACACCGCCTCCACTGCCGGAATGTCGGCATGCGAGGGCACGTGGTATTCGCCCAGGTCGTGGTTGGTGAAGCTGCCGAAGCGGGTGTCGACCACCGCGTCTTCGAACAGGGCTGAGCCCACGCCCCAGATCATGGCGCCCGTCGCCTGGCTGGTGGCGGTCTTCATGTTCAGAATGCGGCCCGCGGCAAACACGCCCAGCATGCGGCGCACGCGAATCTCACCGGTGTCGGTGTCGACCGCCACTTCGGCAAAGTGCGCGCCATAGCCCTGCTGCGAAAATTTCTTCGCCATGTCGCCCTTCTTGATCTGCCCCTCCGCGCGAAGGCCCAGCGTGCCGGCCAACGCACCCAGCGTGTCAGACCGGTTGCCCGCGGTGGCGCGCCCGCCGGCAAACACCACGTCGGTCGGCTTGGCGTTCAGGCGCCGCGCCACCTGCTCGCGCAGGTTGGTGCAGGCGTCGAACAATGCAGAGCCCGCGCTGGCAGCGCCCCATGAACCGCCGGAGCCGGGCGTTTCGGGAAAGTCGCTGTCGCCCAGTTCGATGCGCACCTGCTCGATGGGCAGACCCATCGTCTCCGCCGCAATCTGCGTGAACACGGTGTAGCTGCCGGTGCCGATGTCGGTCATCGACATGCGCGCCGTGAGCACGCCCTGGCGGTCGAGCGACACCGCGCACTTGGCGTCCATCAGCAGGTTGTTGCGAATGGCCGCCGCAAAGCCCAGGCCGATCTGCCAGCGCCCCTCGCGCACCGAGCCGGGCGCCGCATTGCGTCGGTTCCAGCCGAAGCGCTCGGCACCTTCGTTCATGCAGCGCAGCAGCTGCCGGGTGGAAAACGGAATGTTCTTCTCCGGGTCCATGGCCGGCTCGTTGCGCCGGCGCAGCTCTATGGGGTCGAGCTTGAGTTTTTCGGCCAGCTCGTCCATCGCCTGCTCGAGCGCCAGCATGCCGACTGCTTCGCCGGGCGCGCGGGTCGAGTCCGAAATCGGCAGGTCGAGCTTCACCACCCGGTGCGTGGTGAGGCGGTTGGGCGCGGCATACAGCGTGCGCGTTTGCGCGCTGGCGGTTTCATAGAAGTTGTCGAAGCGCGCGCTGTGCGACAGCGCGTCATGCCCTATGGCGGTGAGCTTGCCGTCGGCCGTTGCACCCAGCCGCACGCGCTGCACGGTCTGGCTGCGGTGCGTGGTGAAGTGAAACATCTGCTGGCGCGTGAGCGCCGTCTTCACCGGCCGCTTCAACTGCCGTGCGGCCATGGCCGACAGCATCACGTCGCCGTAGATGGGCAGTTTGCCGCCGAAGCCGCCGCCGATATAGCGGCTCACGATGCGCACCTTCGACGGCGCAATCTGCAGCGTGTTGGCCACCGCGTTCTGCGCGCTTTCGAGCAACTGGGCCGCACAGTGCACCGTGAGCTTGTCGCCGCTCCACCAGGCCAGCGTGGCATGCGGCTCCATCTGCGCGTGAATGTGGGTGGGCGTGGTGTAGGTGGCGTCCAGCTGCACCGGCGCCTTGGCAAAGGCGGTGTCGAAGTCGCCGATGCGGCTGTCGGCCTTTTGCTGCTCGTCGTCCTTCGGGGTCTCGGCCTTGGCTTGCGCTGCGGCCATGTCGAATTCACCGGGCTCGGCCTCGTAGCGCACGCGCACCAGCCTGGCGGCGGCGCGTGCCACTTCGAAGCTTTCGGCCACCACAAAGGCCACGGCCTCTCCGTAGTAGCGCACCCGGTCGTTCGCCAGTTGAGGCGATGCGCGCGCAAAGCGGTCCTTCGCCTCCAGCGGGCCCCAGGTGCCTTGGCGGGGCGCGTTGCGGTGCGTCATGACCAGCAGCACGCCGGGCGTCTTCTCTGCCGCCGAGGCGTCGATGTCGGCCACCCGCCCGTGGGCGATGGTGGCCTCCACGATGAAGCCGTAGGCCGGCTTGCCAGGTGCCTCCTGCACCTCGTAGGCATAGGGCGCCTGGCCGGTCACCTTCAGGCGGCCGTCCACGCGGTCGATGGGCTTGCCGATGAGGCCGCCGCGGTTCTCGTCGATCGGGTTGCGGGCCGAGGGAGCGTTCATTTCCATGGTGTCGTTTCCTTTCGGCCGGGGTCAGGCCGGGCGCACTGCACGTACTGCACGCGCGGCTTCGGTGATGGTGGCCTGCAGGGTGCGGCGCACCAGCGGGAGCTTGAAGTCGTTGTGGCCATGGCCGCGCGCGCCTTGCAGCACGGTGTCGGCGGCAGCGTCGATCGCCGCGTCGTCGAGCACGGTGTCGGCCAGGCGTGCTTCGGCCGCCTCCACGCGCCACGGCTTGTGCGCCAGCCCGCCGAAGGCCATGCGCGCGGTGCGAATGCGCCCGCCCACCGCATCCACGATGGCCGCGACGGACACCAGCGCGAACGCATACGACGCACGGTCGCGGACCTTGCGGTACACGTGCTGGCCCGGCACCGGCGCCGGCAGCGTGACCGATGTGATGAGCTCGCCCGGCTGCAGGTCGGTGTCGGTCTGCGGCGTCTGGCCCGGCAGGCGGTGAAAGTCGGCAATGGGAATCACGCGGCGCATGCCGCTGGGCAACACGGTTTCCACCGTGGCGTCGAGCACGCGCATGGCCACCGCCATGTCCGACGGGTGCGTGGCGATGCACTGGTCGCTGGTGCCCACCACCGCATGCATGCGGTTGTAGCCCTGCAGCGCGGAGCAGCCCGTGCCGGGCGCGCGCTTGTTGCAGGCGCGCGCGGTGTCGTAGAAGTAGTAGCAGCGGGTGCGCTGCAGCAGGTTGCCGCCGGTGGTGGCCTTGTTGCGCAACTGGCCGGAGGCACCGGCCAGCAGTGCGCGGCTGAGCACCGCGTAGTCTTTGCGCACGCGCGGGTCCGCCGCCAAGTCGGCATTGCGCACCATGGCTCCGATGCGCAGGCCGCCCTGCGCGGTGGGCTCTATGGTGTCCAGGCCCAGGCGGTTGATGTCCACCAGGTGCACCGGCGTTTCGACCTGCAGCTTCATCAGGTCGAGCAGGTTGGTGCCGCCCGCGATCAGGCGTGCGCCGGGGCGCGCCGCAGCCGCCGCGGCGGCTTCGGGCGAGGCCGCGCGTTCATAGCTGAAGGCCTTCATGAGCGCACCCCCGACACGTCCGACACTTCCGACACTTCCTTGATGGCCGCCACAATGTTGGGGTACGCGCTGCATCGACAGAGGTTGCCGCTCATGCGTTCGCGTATTTCTTCGTCGCTCAGCGACACGGTGGCCGTGAGGTCGCGCGTCACGTGGCTGGGCATGCCCGCGCGGGCCTCCGCCAGCATGCCGGCGGCCGAGCAGATCTGCCCCGGCGTGCAGTAGCCGCACTGAAAACCGTCGTGCGTCACAAAGGCCTGCTGCAGCGGGTGCAGCGTGTCGCCTTGCGCCATGCCTTCGATGGTGGTGACCGACTGGCCGTCGTGCATCACCGCCAGCGTGAGGCACGCATTGGTGCGGCGGCCTTCGATGAGCACGGTGCACGCGCCGCACTGGCCGTGGTCGCAGCCTTTCTTGGTGCCGGTCAGGCGCAGGTTTTCGCGCAGCGCGTCCAGCAGGGTGGTGCGGGTGTCGACTTCCAGGCGCTGGGGCTTGCCGTTGATTTGCAGCTCGATCTGCATGCGGTACGGCGCTGGTTCGGGCTGTGCCGGGGTGGCCGTTTCAGCGGGCGTGGTGTTCTGCGCGTTCTGCGCGATAGGCGCTGCCTGCGCTGCGGCACCCAGCGTGGCATTGGCACCGACGAGCGCAACGCCGGACTGGAACACGGCGCGGCGTGTCACGCGTGCGCGGGCGTCGTCCACGCCTTCAGGGTGGTTTTCGAATTTCATCGTGGGCTCCGGGGGAGGGCGCGGCTCGCGGCCCGGAAGACGGCCTGCACAAGCGCTGCGCTTGCAAAAAATCGTAGGCAGCGGTGCAAGCGCGGCGCCAGCGCCTTCACGCTGTCGTCATGTAGGCAGCCACCGACGACGGGTGGCTGCAGGGCGCGATCAGCGCGCGATCAATGCGCGATCAGTGGCCGATCAATGCGCGGTGGCCGCCGCCTTCGGCCTGGAAGACGCCTCCCACGAATCCGGCGTGGTCGCCACCAGCGACTTGAAGTCCTTCCACGGCCTTGCGCCCGGAATGGTGCGCCCGCCGACGATCAGCGCCTTGGCATACGCCACCATGCGCTCGCGCAGATAGGCCCGGTCGGACGCGGGCCAGGTCTCTATTGCATGCGGCCCGCGCGCCAGCACGATCTCTTTCAGCCCTCGGATGCGGTTGTAGGCCGCCACCGTGCCTTCGAGCGATTCAGCCCGGTCCCACAGCCCCTTGCCGAAGAACGCAGCGGGCCAGCGGTCCATGCCCGCCAGCGTGGACGAGTTGGGATAGAACACGATGTGGTGGTCCGCCGCCATGCCGCCCAGAAAAAGGTTGCGGTCGGCCAGGTCGGGCGCGTCGCCCACATAGCCCGCGCCGCTGGCAAAAGACGACAGCAATATGGCGCCGCGAATGTTGCGCAGCCCCTTGGGCGGCGTGCAGGTGGGCTCCGGCATGTCGAAGCTGCACTGCGCCACGTAGTTGCGCGTCATGGCCCACGCGGTGGACATGGAGCCGCGCGAATAGCCGCCCAGCACCAGCGGAATGTCGCTGGCCGACATGCCCGCCATCAGCCGGCCGCGCGTGGCGTCGCCCGCCAGCAGTTCGCCCTGGGGCGTGAGCAGGCGCAGGCCGCGCCCGGTGTCCAGCGCGGTGAGCGCGCGGAACACGTCCTCGCCTTGCTCCAGCGTGTTGGTGTCGCTGAAGCCGCCCGACAAGCCCTCGCCGCGCCGGTCGTAGGCCAGCACGTCGTAGCCGGCCTGGTTCAGCGCGTACAGGTTCTCGCGCCACCAGCGCTGGCCCATGGTCTCGGTGGTCGCGTTGGGAAAGCTCACCGGCGTGGTCTTGCCGGTTTTTGCGTCGGTGCGGTAGGCCACCTCGTCGGGGTGCTGAATGGCCGTGAGCTGCCCGCCGCCGCCCGGCGCCATGATGGCCAGCGCACGCACCTTCTTGCCCTTGCCGTCGGTCACGCCCGCGCCTTCGATGTACCAGCCGCGCAGCTTGATGTCGCCGGTTTTCTTCAAGTCGATGCGCTCGAAGGCATCGCGCGGCACGGTGAACTCCACGATGGTGGTGCGCGCGTCAGCCTCTGCAATGCCTTCGCGGTACGGCGCCTTGGCAAAGAAGGCGGGGCGGCGAATGGCCTTCAGGTCGACCTGACCGTCGGGGTCGATCTTTCCCGAGGGGTCGACCGCGCCGGTCGAGCGCGTGGCGCGCTCCTTGTTGGGCGGCAGCCAGCGCTGCATTTGCGCATCGATGCGCTTGAAGCAGGCCGCGTCCTCCTTGCAGGCGCGCCAGCGGGCCTTGAGCTTGTCGTCGGTGAACTCGCTCACGTGGTAGTCGCCTCCGCGGTAGCCGGGCGGCGTCGGGTTGGCTGTCATCAGCACCGGCACGCACTCCTTGGCGCCCGAGCCCTTCGGGCCTTGCCCCAGCAGGTAGCCGCCCATCATGGCGTTGCGGTCGGTGCCGACCCACGCCGTGCAGTCGGTGGGCGGAGGGGTGCTGGCGATGGTCTGGCGTTCGGCTTCGGTGGTGGCGGTGGTGCACGCACCAAGCAGGCAGAGCACGCCGATCAGGCTGAGCGTGCGGGCCGCTGTGAGGCCGGGGGCGGCCGCCCGGCAAGGCAGCGTGTGCGGTGCGGGGCGCGGGGTGGGTTCAGTCATCGAGACGGGAGCTCCGGAAAGAACGGAGAGAAAAAACGGGAACGTCGATCTTCGCCGCAATGGCACCGCTCCAACGAAGCGAATGCCCTTAGCCCATGCCAGCGCAGGCGCTGTCGCATGTAGGAGAAGGCCTGCACCCGCATGCGCCAAAGTCCACGCGCCACTGTCGCTGTGTGCGCGCTCAATCTGTCGCGAACCACAAGGAGACAAACAAGATGAATTTCGAAGGCATCTATTGCTTCGACACGGCGAGCGTGCGTTTTGCCGTCTACCCCGAAGGCCCGCGCGGCCCGCGCGTCATTGCGCAGGTCTCCGAGCACACCCTGCGCGACGGTTTTGGCACGCGTGAGACGGGCGAACGTTTGCTCGACGTGTGCCGCAAGCACTTTCAGGTGATCGAGCCCGCCGCCATTGCCAGCTACCGCGCAGCGCAGCGCAGCCCCCTCACGCTGACGCTTGAAGACTTCGCGCTGCACGCCTGAGTTTTTGAACTTTTTTCGCACCTTTTCAAACTCGGCAAGCCCATCAGGCCCACCGTGGGGCCTGGTCACACAACTGACACGGGCAACTCTCCGACAAGGCGAGGCGGTTCAGACCGTAACCACGGCCGGCGCAAGCGTCGCAAATTGATTCGAAGCCAGACGAATAGCGCAGCCGTTCCTTGAGCAGCCGTGTCGCTGGCCTTCAATCAAGGAATGCCGGTGCCTCTGAACCATTCACTCCCAGGCGAGCGAGACGCCTACCTGTTCCACGAAGGAACCCACTCCCGCCTTTACGACCTGCTCGGCTGCCACGTGCAACCCGGGGGCGGCGCCAACTTTGCGGTGTGGGCGCCCAATGCCGAATCGGTGTCGGTGGTGGGCGACTGGAACCACTGGTCCGGCGATGCCGACCCGCTCTCTCCCAGCCCCGACCAAACCGGCATCTGGCAAGGCCATGTGCCGCACGCCGCGCTGGGCCAAACCTACAAGTACCGCATTCGCTCGCAGCAGGGCGGCTACACCGTCGACAAGGCCGACCCGGTGGCTTTCAGCGCCGAGCTGGCACCGGCCACCGGCTCGCGCATCTGCGAGCTCTCCTACGAGTGGAACGACAGCGAGTGGATGGCCCGCCGCGGCGCGCACAACGCGCTGAACGCGCCCCAGTCGGTGTACGAAGTGCACCTGGGCTCGTGGCGCCGCCACGATGGCGAGTTTCTGGGCTACCGCGAACTGGCCCATGCCTTGGCCGCTTACGTGAACAAGATGGGCTTCACGCACGTGGAGTTGATGCCCGTGACCGAGCATCCGTTCTACGGCTCATGGGGCTACCAGACCACCGGCTACTTCGCGCCCACCGCGCGCTACGGCTCACCGCAAGACTTCATGTACATGGTCGATCACCTGCACCAGCAGGGCATCGGCGTGCTGCTCGACTGGGTGCCTTCGCACTTTCCGGTCGACGAGCACGGGCTGGGCTTTTTCGACGGCACGCACCTGTACGAGCATGCCGACCCGCGCCAGGGCTTCCACCCCGAGTGGAGCTCGGCCATCTTCAACTACGGCCGGCCAGAGGTGCGCAGCTTTCTGGTGTCCTCAGGCCTCTTCTGGCTCGAGATGTACCACCTGGACGGCCTGCGCGTGGACGCGGTGGCTTCCATGCTCTACCTGGACTACGCGCGCAAGCACGGCGAGTGGATTCCCAACCGCCACGGCGGGCGCGAGAACCTGGAAGCCATTCAGTTTCTGCAAACGCTCAACCGCGCCGTGTACCGCGAGTTCCCCGACACGCTCACCGTGGCCGAAGAGTCGACCGCCTGGCCGCGCGTGTCCCGCCCCACCGACATGGACGGCCTGGGCTTCGGCGAGAAATGGAACATGGGCTGGATGCACGACACGCTGGCCTACATGAAGGAAGACCCGGTCAATCGCAAGTTCCACCACCACAAGCTGACCTTCTCGCTGGTGTATGCATTTCACGAGAACTTTGTGCTGCCGTTTTCGCATGACGAGGTGGTGCACGGCAAGGGCTCGCTCATCAACAAGATGCCGGGCGACGACTGGCAGCAGTTCGCCAACCTGCGTGCGCTGTTCGGCTTCATGTGGGCGCACCCGGGCAAGAAGCTGCTGTTCATGGGCGGCGAGTTTGGCCAGCGCCGCGAGTGGACGCACGACGGCGAGCTCGAATGGTGGGTGACCGAGCAGCCCAGCCACGCCGGCCTGCAGAAGCTGGTGGCGCAGCTCAACCGCGTGTACCGCGATGCGCCCGCGCTGCACCAGCTCGACTTTTCGGCCGCTGGCTTCGAATGGATCACCGCGGACGACGAAGAAAAAAGCGTGTTCGCCTTTCTGCGCAAGTCCGCCGACGGCAGCCCGCCGCTGCTGGTGGTCTGCAACATGACGCCGGTGCCGCGCACCAACTACGTGCTGGGCGTGCCGAAGGGCGCGGGCAACGGTGGCGGCTTCTGGCGCGAAGTCATCAACACCGACGCGGCCGAGTTCGGTGGCGCCGGCTGGGGCAACCTGGGCGGCGTTGAAGCCGCCCCCGTGCGCTCGCACGGCCGCATGCAGTCGGTGTGCCTCACGCTGCCGCCGCTTTCCACGCTGATCCTGGAGCACCGCCCGACATGATGAAAAACATATTTGCATCCCGCCACGCCAATGACGCGGCCTTGGCATCTTCTTCCGACAGCCTGATCGACAACCCGCTGGGCAATGTGCGCGCGGTGATCGACGCGGTGCTGCCCGCCGTGGACAACGGCCGCTTCGCCGTGAAGTGCGTGGCCGGCGAGCGCATGCGCGTTCGCGCGCACTGCTTCACCGACGGCCACGACGTGCTGCGCGTGCAGCTGTGCTGGCGCGCACAAGACCAGACCGAGTTTCGCGAAGTGCCCATGAAGCTGCTGGGCAACGACGTGTGGGAGGCCGCCTTCTCGCCCCCCGCGCTCGGTCGCTACGTGTACACGGTCGAGGCGTGGGTCGACCCCTTCGAGTCGTGGCGCAGCGAGATGACGCGCCGCGTCGACCCCGACGACGTGCGCATCGCCTCGCAGGTCGGTGCATTGGAAATTGCCGCCGCGGCTGGCCGTGCCGAAGGCGCCGACCGCACCGCGTTGCAACGCTGGGCGAGCGAGCTCGACGCCGTGGCCGCCGCGCCCGGCAGCGACGCGCTCTCGCTGAAGGCGCTGGCGCTCGACGACGAACTGGCCGACACCGCGCGCCGCCATCCCGACCGCCGCCATGCCGCGCGCTACCCGGTCGAGTTCCCGCTGGTGGCCGACCGCGAGCGCGCGCGCTTCAGCACCTGGTACGAGCTGTTCCCGCGCTCCGCCGGCACCGAGCCCGGTGTGCACGGCACCTTCAAGGACGTCGAAGCGCGCCTGCCCGCCATTGCGGACATGGGCTTCGACGTGCTGTACTTTCCGCCGATTCACCCGGTCGGCCGCATGCAGCGCAAGGGCCCGAACAACAAGCTGGTGAGCGGCCCCGAAGACGTGGGCAGCCCCTGGGCCATCGGCGCGGCCGAAGGCGGGCACAAGGACATATTGGCCGCGCTGGGCACGGCCGAAGACTTTCGCCACCTGGTGGCACGCGCCGCGGACCACGGCCTGGAGATTGCGCTGGACATCGCCTTTCAGTGCGCGCCCGACCACCCCTACGTGAAGGCGCACCCCGACTGGTTTCGATGGCGACCCGACGGTACCGTGCAGTACGCCGAGAACCCGCCCAAGAAGTACCAGGACATCTACCCCTTCAACTTCGAGAGCGAAGACTGGCGCGGCCTGTGGGCCGAGCTGAAGAGCGTGCTCGACCACTGGGTGGGCGAGGGCGTGCGCATCTTCCGCGTGGACAACCCGCACACCAAGGCCTTTCCGTTCTGGGAGTGGGCCATCGGCGAGATCAAGCGCGAGCACCCCGACGTGATCTTTCTGGCCGAGGCCTTCACCCGGCCCAAGGTGATGCACCGGCTGGCCAAGCTGGGCTTTTCGCAGAGCTACACCTACTTCACCTGGCGCAACACCAAGGAAGAACTGGTCGAGTACTTCACCGAGCTTTCGACCGCCCCGGGCATCGACTACTTCCGCCCCAACGTGTGGCCCAACACGCCCGACATCCTGCACGAGCAGCTGCAGGGCGGCGAGGCCTCCGTGTACATGTCGCGGCTGGTGCTGGCGGCCACGCTGTCGGCCAGCTACGGCATCTACGGGCCGGCCTACGAGCTGCGCGACCACCTGCCGCGCGACCCCGGCACCGAGGAGTACCTGAACTCCGAAAAGTACCAGCTGCGCCAGTGGAACCACGACGACCCCGAAAGCCTGGCGCCCTTCATCGCGCGGGTGAACCGCATCCGCCGCGAGAACCCCGCGCTGCATTGGGACCGCACGCTGCGCTTTCTGCACGTGGACAACCCGCAGCTGCTGGCCTATGCCAAGAGCTCCGAGGACGGTGCCAACGTGGTGGTGACGGTGGTCAACCTCGACCCGCACACGCCGCAGTCGGGCTGGATCGGCCTGGAGCCGGGCAGCGTGGGCGTGAGCCCGCCGTCGCGCAGCTTTCAGATGCACGACGTGCTCAGTGGCCAGCGCTTCATCTGGCAGGGCGACTGGCATTACGTGCGGCTCGATCCGCAGAGCGCCCCCGCGCACATCTTCGTGGTCCGTCGTCGCCATGGCGACGAGCGCGACTTCGACTACTTTCTTTGAGGTCGCCCGCACATGAATGCACCCGTTTCGCACATCGCCCTTGAAACCGTGGAGATCGACAACCGCGACGATCCGCTCTGGTACCGCGATGCGGTGATCTACCAGCTCAACGTCAAGGCCTTCTTCGACTCCAACAACGACGGCATGGGGGACTTCCAGGGCGTTACCGCCAAGCTTGACTACGTGAAGGAGCTGGGCGTCAACACCATCTGGCTGATGCCCTTCTACCCGTCGCCATTGCGCGACGACGGCTACGACATTTCGGGCTACGACGACGTGCACCCGCAGTACGGCACGCTGGACGACTTCAAGGAAATGATGGCGCAGGCGCACAAGCGCGGCCTGCGCGTCATTACCGAGCTGGTCATCAACCACACCTCCAGCGAGCACCCGTGGTTCAAGGCCGCGCAGCTTGCGCCGCCCGGCTCGCCGGAGCGCGACTTCTACGTGTGGAGCGACACCGACCAGCTCTACCAGGGCACGCGCATCATCTTCACCGACACCGAAAAGTCCAACTGGACCTGGGACCCGGTGGCCAAGCAGTACTACTGGCACCGCTTCTTCAGCCACCAGCCCGACCTGAACTTCGACAACCCGAAGGTGATGGAAGCCATCTTGAAGACGATGCGCTTCTGGCTGGACATGGGCGTGGACGGCTTCCGGCTCGACGCCATTCCCTACCTGGTGGAGCGCGACGGCACCAGCAACGAGAACCTGCCCGAGACGCACGCGGTCATCAAACAACTGCGCGCGGCCATCGACGCGGAATACAAGAACCGCTTTCTGCTGGCCGAGGCCAACATGTGGCCGGAAGACGTGCGCGAGTACTTCGGCGACGGCGACGAGTGCCACATGGCGTATCACTTTCCGCTCATGCCGCGCATGTACATGGCCATTGCGCAGGAAGACCGCCACCCCATCGTGGAAATCATGGCGCAGACGCCCGACATTCCCGAAGGCTGCCAGTGGGCCATCTTCCTGCGCAACCACGACGAGCTCACGCTCGAAATGGTGACCAGCAAGGAGCGCGACTACATGTACACCATGTACGCGGCCGACACGCGTGCGCGCATCAACCTGGGCATTCGCCGCCGGCTTGCGCCGCTGATGGAAAACGACCTCGACCGCGTGAAGCTCATGAACGGCATGCTGCTGTCGATGCCGGGCTCGCCCATCATTTATTACGGCGACGAGATCGGCATGGGCGACAACGTGTTCGTGGGCGACCGCAACGGCGTGCGCACGCCCATGCAGTGGAGCCCCGACCGCAACGCCGGCTTCTCGCGCGCCGACCCTCAGCGCCTGTACCTGCAGCCCATCATGGACCCGATGTACGGCTACGAGGCGCTGAACGTGGAAACGCAGGCGCGCGACGCCAGCTCGCTGCTGAACTGGACCAAGCGCATGCTGGCCGTGCGCAAGACCAGCCATGCCTTCGGGCGCGGCAAACGGCGCTTTCTGAAACCGGGCAACCGCAAGATATTGGCGTACCTGAGCGAGCACGAAGGCGACGTCATTCTGTCGGTGTTCAACCTCTCGCGCGCCGCGCAGCCGGTGGAGCTGGACCTGTCGGAGTTCAAGGGCCGCGTGCCGGTGGAAATGCTGGGGCGCTCGTCGTTTCCGCCCATCGGCGAGCTGCCTTACCTGCTCACGCTGGCCTCTTACGGCTTCTACTGGTTCAAGCTCACGGCCGAGGCCGACGCCCCCAGCTGGCACGACCAGGGCGTGGCCCTGCAGGAGTGGCCCACGCTGGTGCTGTTCGACGGCTGGACCAGCTTTTTCCGCGACCGCGTGATGCCGTGGCGCATCGGCATGGCCGAGCGCATGCGCAACCAGTTCGAGCTGGACACGCTGCCGCGCCACATCGAAATTCAGCGCTGGTATGCCTCCAAGGGCACGCCGATTTCCCGCGCGCGCATGGTCGACCATGCGGTGTGGGAGGCCAACGGCCAGAGCTGGATGCTGCCGCTGCTGGCCCTGGACGGCCCGCCCGGCGGCGCCACCTACTTCATGCCGCTGGCGCTGGCCTGGGAAGAGCGCGACGAAGAGCGCATGGCCGGCGTGGCGCAGGCCGCCCTGGCCAAGGTGCGCCAGCAGGCGCAGGTCGGCCTGATGGGCGACGCCTTCTACGACGAGGCCTTCTGCCGCGAGCTGGTGCGCGCCATTTCGCAGGGGGCCGAGGTGGCCACCGGCGAAGGCAAGCTGGTGTTCAAGCCCACCGCCGCCTTCGGCGCGCTGAACATCGACATCGACGCGCTGGCGGTTGGCCGCCCCAGCGGTGTGAGCAGCAACACGGCGCTGACGCTCGACGAAACCCTGTTCCTCAAGGGCTACCGCCACGTGCGCCAGGGCATCAACCCCGAGCTGGAGATGGGCCGCTTCCTCACCGAGGTGGCGTACCCCAACTGCGTGCCGGTGCTGGGCGCGCTGGAGTACATCGGCAAGGACGGCCGCACCATGACCCTGGCCATGGTGCAGAGCTACGTGGCCAACCAGGGCGACGGCTGGGACTACACGCTGGGCTACCTGGAGCGCTTTCTGCGCGACGCGGCCACCACCGACGGCGCCACCACCGCGCCCGACGTGGCGGCCACGCACGGCGGCTTTCTGGCGCTCATTGCCACGCTGGGCCGCCGCACCGGCGAGCTGCATCGCGCACTGGCCACCCGCACCGGCGCCGCGGCCTTCGACCCCGAGCCGCTGGCGGCCACCGACGTGGCGGGCTACCGCACGCATGCCACCACCGACGCCACCGCCACGCTGTCGCTGCTGCGCGAGCGCATCGACGGCCTGCCGGCCGGCGTGCAGGCGGATGCCAACACCCTGCTGTCCGCGGCCGACGCGCTGCACGCCAACATCACCGAGCGGCGCTTCGCTGCCGAGGCCGGTGGCAGTGGCGCCATCAAGACCCGCTACCACGGCGACTACCACCTGGGCCAGGTGCTGGTGAAGGACAACGACTTCATCATCATCGACTTCGAGGGCGAGCCCGCGCGCAGCTTCGAGGAGCGGCGCGCCAAGAGCTCGCCGCTGCGCGACGTGGCGGGCATGCTGCGCTCGTTCAACTACGCGCGCTGGTCGGCCCTGCGCCGCGTGGCGCAAAGCCCGGAAGAGGCCGAGAAGCTGTCCGCGACCGCCATCGCTTGGGAGCAGGCCACGCGCGAGGCCTTCCTGAGCGGCTACGCCGAAGTTGTGGTGGCGCCTGGCGGTGCGCCGCTGGACGCCGACCTGCTGTCGCTGTTCGAGCTGGAGAAGGCGCTGTACGAACTGCGCTACGAGCTGAACAACCGCACCGACTGGGTGCAGGTGCCGCTGCACGGCGTGCTGGCACTCATCCGCGCCCCTCGGGCCTGAGCCCCCGGCCCGAACTTACTTATTCCGGAAGAGACACACATCATGGAAAACTTCGGCATTCATCTGGAGCCGCTGCGCGCCATCCTCTACCAGGTGGGGGCGTTCATTCCGCGCCTGCTGGTTGCGCTGGTGGTGGTTTTCGTGGGCTGGGTCATCGCCAAGGCGGTGCGCTTTGCGGTCACCAAGGCGCTGCGCGCCATCAACTTCAACGTGCTGACCGAGCGCGCGGGGCTCGACAACTTCCTGCGCCAGGGCGGTTGGCAGGGGGACACCAGCAGCGTGTTCGGGGTGCTGGCGTACTGGCTGGTCATTCTGGCGTCGCTGCTCATTGCCTTCAACGGCATGGGGCTGAGCTACATCGCAGACCTGCTGGGCCGCATCGTGTGGTTCGTGCCGAATGTGGCCGTGGCCCTGCTGGTGCTGGCCTTCGGCTCGTACTTCGCCAAGTTCGTGGGGGACGCGGTGGGCAGCTACTTCAGGGGCGTGAAGATGCAGGACGCCATGCTCTTCGCCAAGATGGCGCAGTACGCGGTGATGGCCTTCGTGATCCTGATTGCGCTGGACCAGATCAAGGTGGGCGGCGACATCGTGCGCGAAAGCTTCCTCGTCATTCTGGCGGGCGTGGTTTTTGCGTTGGCTCTTGCATTCGGCCTGGCCGGCAAGGACTGGGCGAAGGCGCAAATCGAGCGTTGGTGGCCGCGGCAACTGGTGGTGAAGGACGGCAACACCGTCAAAGCCACGCCGCCTTCGGTCACCCCGGTGGGTGCCGTCAACCCGCCGCCCCGCTACGACGACCGACCGCCGCGCTGACCGTGCCCCCTTCGGCTTGCCCTGCAAGCCCGTGATTGCAACCGGCTCTTGAATGAAACGAAAAACCAATCCCACAATCACGGCCGTCTGGCCCGGCAAGCCTTATCCGCGCGGCGCCACCTGGGACGGGGAGGGCGTCAACTTTGCGCTGTTCTCGCAGCACGCCCAGAAGGTGGAGCTGTGCCTGTTCGACGAGCGCGGCCGGCATGAGCTGCAGCGCATCGTGCTGCGCGAGCGCACCGACGGCGTGTGGCACTGCTACCTGCCCGAGGCGCGCCCCGGCCAGGCCTACGGCTACCGGGTGCACGGCCCCTACAAGCCCGAGGAAGGCCACCGCTTCAACGCCCACAAGCTGCTGGTCGACCCGTATGCCAAGGACCTGGTGGGTGACCTGCGCTGGGGCGACGCGCTGTACGGCTACACCGTGGGCAGCAAGCGCGAAGACCTGTCCTTCGACCGCCGCGACAGCGCGCCGTTGATGCCCAAGGGCCGCGTGCTCGAAACCGCCTTCACCTGGGGCGACGACCGCCGCCCGTCGGTGCCATGGCAGGACATGGTCATCTACGAAATGCATGTGCGCGGCTTCACCATGAACCACCCCGACGTGCCGCCCGACCTGCGCGGCACCTACGCCGCGCTGGGCTGCGCGCCCGTGGTCGACTACCTCAAACGCCTGGGCGTGACCACGGTGGAGCTGCTGCCGGTGCACAGCTTCCTTAACGACCGCCACTTGGCCGAAAAGGGCCTGCAGAACTACTGGGGCTACAACACGCTGGCCTACTTCGCCCCCGAAATGCGCTACAGCGCCTCGGGCAAGGTGAAGGAGTTCAAGACCATGGTGAAGACGCTGCACTCCGCGGGCATCGAGGTGATTCTGGACGTGGTCTACAACCACACCTGCGAAGGCAACCAGCTCGGCCCCACGCTGTCGATGCGCGGCCTGGACAACGCCTCCTACTACATCGCCAACGCGGACAACCCGCGCTACTACGACGACTTCACCGGCTGCGGCAACACCGTGAACCTGGCGCACCCGCATGCGCTGCAGCTCGTCATGGATTCGTTGCGCTACTGGGCCGAGGAAATGCACGTCGACGGCTTTCGCTTCGACCTGGCCTCCGCCCTGGCGCGCGAGGCCGGCAAGGTGGAAAACCTGGGCGGCTTCTTCGACGCCATTCGGCAAGACCCCACGCTGAACCGCGTGAAGCTCATCGCCGAGCCGTGGGACCTGGGCCATGGCGGCTACCAGGTGGGCAACTTTCCGCTCGGCTGGGCCGAGTGGAACGACCAGTACCGCGACGGCATGCGCGGCTTCTGGAAGGGCGACGGCGGGCTCATCGGCGAAATGGCCAAGCGCGTCACCGGCTCCGAAGACCTGTACGGCTGGTCGGGCAAGCAGCCCAGCGCCAGCATCAACTTTGTCACCGCGCACGACGGCTTCACGCTGCACGACCTGGTGTCTTACAACGACAAGCACAACGAAGAAAACGGCGAAGACAACCGCGACGGCAACAGCCACAACGTGTCGTGGAACTGCGGCGTGGAAGGCCCCACCGACGACCCCGAGGTGGTGGTGCTGCGCGAGCGCCAGAAGCGCAACCTGCTGGCCACGCTGCTGCTGTCACAAGGCGTGCCCATGCTGCTGGCCGGCGACGAGCGCGGCCACACGCAAAAGGGCAACAACAACGTCTACTGCCAGGACAACGCACTGGGCTGGCTCGACTGGTCGGCCACGCCGGAGCGGCTGGCGCTCACCACCTTTGTCGAACGCATGATCGCGCTGCGCCGCGCGCACCCGTCGTTCCGCCGGCGCACCTTCTTCGCGGGCAAACCGGCCGCCGGAGAAACCGTGACCGACGTGCACTGGCTCAAGCCCGACGGGCAGGAGATGCGCAACGAAGACTGGAGCGACGCCAACGCGCGCTGCATGGCCATGTACATCCCCGGCGGCGGCATTGCCGACCGCGGGCCGCGCGGCGAAACGCAGCACGACGACGACTTCTTGCTGCTGTTCAACGCGCACCACGACGAAATTGCCTTCACGCTGCCACCGATGCCCTATGGCGCGTGGCGGCTGCTGGTGGACACGGCCAGCACCTCGCCGCCGCCCACCACGCAAGACACCGCCGCCCTCGCGCCCGCGTGGGCCGAGCCCACCTATCCCTTGCAATGCCGCTCGCTCGTTGTGCTGAGCCGGCCGGACGTCAGGCCATGACCATCACTTCCACACCCATTCACCATGCTCACTGCATGCCCTTCGGCGCGACCGCGCACGATGCCGGTGTGTCCTTCGCGCTGTGGGCGCCTTCGCAAGACGCCCTGCGGTTGGAGCACCGGCCCGCGGGCCGTGACGATGCCCCGCATGCCTTGCACCCCATGACACGCGACGCCGAAGGCTGGCACCGGCTCGACCTGCCCGGCGCCGCGCACGGCGACGGCTACCGCTTCATGCTGCCCGACGGCTCCTCTGTGCCCGACCCGGCCTCGCGCTTCAACCCCGACGACGTGCACGGCGCCAGCGTGGTGGTCGACCCGCGCCGCCATGCCTGGACCGACGCCGCCTGGCGCGGCCGCCCGTGGGAAGAGGCCGTGGTCTACGAGCTGCACATCGGCGCCTTCACCGCCGAAGGCACCTTCGCCGCCGCGCGCGAGCGGCTCGCCGAGCTGGCCGAACTGGGCGTGACGGCCATCGAGGTGATGCCGGTGGCGGACTTTCCGGGGCGGCGCAACTGGGGCTACGACGGCGTGCTGCAGTTCGCGCCCGATGCCTCCTACGGCACGCCCGAGGAGCTGAAAGCGCTGGTCGATGCCGCGCACGGGCTGGGGCTGATGGTGCTGCTGGACGTGGTCTACAACCACTTCGGCCCCGAAGGCAATTACCTGCACGGCTACTGCCCCGAGTTCTTCAACGACGCCTACCGCACGCCGTGGGGCGCGGCCATCAACTTCGACGGGCAGCAGTCGCGCACCGTGCGCGACTTCTTCGTGCACAACGCGCTCTACTGGATCGAGGAGTTCCGCTTCGACGGCCTGCGCATGGACGCCATTCACGCGATTCGCGACGGCTCGCAGCGGCACATCGTGCAGGAGATCCGCGATGCCGTGCTGGCCGGGCCGGGCCGCGAGCGCCAGGTGCACCTGGTGCTGGAGAACGACACCAACCAGGCCTCCATGCTGGCGCGCGACGCGCAGGGCCTGCCCGTGGCCGGCACCGCGCAATGGAACGACGACCTGCACCACGCGGTGCACGTGCTGACCACCGGCGAGCGCGACGGCTACTACGCCGACTACGCCGACGACCCGGTGCGCAGCCTGGGCCGCGCGCTGGCCGAAGGCTTCATCTACCAGGGCCAGGCCTCGGCCTTTCGCCATGGCGAGCTGCGCGGCGAGCCCAGCACGCAGCTGCCGTCGCAGGCCTTCGTGTCGTTTTTGCAGACGCACGACCAGGTCGGCAACCGCGCCTTCGGCGAGCGCATTCATGCGCTGGGCGACCCGGTGCGCCTGCGCGCGGCCATGGCCTGCCTGCTGCTGTCGCCGCATGTGCCCATGCTGTTCATGGGCGACGAGTTCGCGGCCTCCACGCCCTTTCTGTACTTCTGCGACTTCGGGCCCGAGTTGGCCGAGGCGGTGTCGAACGGCCGGCGCTCGGAGTTTGGCGGCTTTGCTGCGTTCGCGGACAAGGCCGCGCTGGCGCGCATTCCCGACCCGAATGCGGAGTCGACCTTTCTGGCGTCCAAGCTCAACTGGCGCGAGCGCGGTGCCAGAAAGCACTTCGAGCAGTTCAACGAAGTGCAGCAACTGCTGGCGCTGCGGCACCGGCTGATCGTGCCGCGCCTGGCGGGCTCTGCCGGCGCGGGCGTGTACGCGTGCGAGAACGACACGCTGCGCGTGCACTGGAAGCTGGGCACGGGCCGGCTGCACATGCTGGCGCATTTCGCCGAGCAGCCCACGGGGCCGGTGGAGCGCACGCCCGGGGCCGTGGTGTACAGCCACGGTGTGACGCAAGAGGGCAGTGCGCTGCGGCTGGCGCACGGTGCGGTGTGGGTGACGCTGGAGGACGCACAAGGTGAATGAGGGCAATGAGGGCAATGAGGGCAATGAGGTGATGGATGTGAATGACATGAACGACGCGAGCGACCTGAACAACCCGAACGGCGCCTTCCGCCGCGAAGCCGGCGGCGCACTGGCCGCGCTGTGCGCGCACTTTGGCATTGCCCCCGCCTACAACGACGCCTTCGGCACGCGGCGCGAAGCGTCGGTGCGCAGTCTGCTGGCGCTGCTGGCGGAGTTTGGCGTGCGCATCGACAACGCGGCCGACGCGCACCGCGCCCTGGAGGCCGTGCACCGCGCACGCTGGGCCGAGGCGCTGCCGCCGGTGGCCGTGGTGCCTGCGGGCAGCACCGCCTGGCATGTGCCGGTGCGCCTGCCGCTGGCCACGCGCACGCTGCGCTGGCAACTGACCGACCAGGCCGGCCTCACGCAGCAAGGCGAGGCCGATGCCAACACCCTGCACGAAACCGCGCGCACCGAGCGCGAAGGCGCTTGTCTGTGCGAACGCACCCTGCCCATGACCTTGCCGCTGGCCGCCGGCTACCACCGCCTGCACATCGACGGCCTGCCCGGAGAAACGCTGGTGCTGGCCACGCCGGGCCATTGCTACCGCCCGCCGGCCGTGCGCGACGGCGGGCGCGTGTGGGGCCCGGCCGTGCAGCTGTACAGCCTGCGCTCGCCGCGCAACTGGGGCATCGGCGACTTCGGCGACCTGGACGAACTGGTCACGCGCATGTCCGCGCAGGGCGCGGACATCATCGGCCTGAACCCGCTGCATGCGCTGTTCGCGGCCAACCCGGCGCATGCCAGCCCGTACAGCCCGTCGTCGCGCCAGCAGCTCAACGTGCTCTACATCGACGTGGAGGCGGTGGACGGTTTTGCCGACTGCGCGCCGGCCCGCCATCTGGTGCGCTCGCCGGCCTTCCAGGCCCGGCTGGCCGGCCTGCGCGCCGAACCGCTGGTCGACCTGCCCGGCGTGGCGGCGGCCAAGCTGGAAGTGCTGGCGCTGCTGTTCGAACACTTCCGTGCGCAGCACCTGCCCGAGCTGGCTTCGCCCGACGCCGACGGCCTGGCGTTTCTGGCCTTCGTGGAAGAGCGAGGCGAAGGCCTGCGCCAGCACGCGCTTTTCGAAACCCTGCACGCGCACTTTCTGGCCATCGACAGCCAGCTGTGGGGCTGGCCCGTGTGGCCCGCCGCCTACCGCAACCCCGATTCCGCCGAGGTCACGGCCTTTGCCGTGCAGCACGCGCAGCGCCTTCAGTTTCATCAGTACCTGCAGTGGCAGGCCGCGCGTCAGCTCGCCCAGGCCGCTGCGCGCTGCGAGGCGGTGGGCATGGGCATCGGCCTGTATGTGGACCTGGCCGTGTCGGTCGACCGCGCCGGCTCCGACGCCTGGACCGCGCAGCCCGTGCTGGCCGCCGGTGCCAGCATTGGCGCGCCGCCCGACGAGTTCAACCCCGCCGGGCAGAACTGGGGCCTGCCCCCGCTGCGGCCCGACAGCCTGCGCGCCGACGGCTATCGCTTCTTCACGCAAACGCTGCGCGCCGGCATGCGCGGCGCGGGTGCCTTGCGCATCGACCATGTGATGGGCCTCATGCGCCTGTTCTGGATTCCGCCGGGCCGCACCGCGCACGACGGTGCCTACGTGTACTACCCGCTGGACGAGATGCTGGCCATCGTGGCCATCGAAAGCCACCGCCACCGCTGCATGGTGGTGGGCGAAGACCTGGGCACGGTGGAAGACGCGGTGCGCGAGGCGCTGGCCAAGGCCGACGTGCTGTCTTACCGGCTGCTGTACTTCGAGAAGCTCGACGGCCAGCACCATGAGCACCACGGCGGCGGCTTCAAGCAGCCCGCCGCCTACCCGCCCGCCGCGCTGGTGGCGGTGAGCACCCACGACCTGGCCACCTTCGCTGGCTGGTGGGCCGGCCACGACCTGCGCGTGCGGCTGGAACTGGGCCTGTTCCCCGACGAGCGCGTGTTCGACAAGCAACTGCTCGACCGCGCGCAGGAGCGCATTCAACTGATGCTGGCCGCCGAAGGTGCCGGCCTGCTGAGCCGCGAGGAAATGGCCGAGGCCGCGGGCCAGGCCCTGCCGTCCACGCGCATCGTGGAGGCGGTGCATGCCTACCTGGCAGCCGCGCCTTCGGCCTTGATGATGGTTCAGCTCGAAGACGCCGCGGGCGTGGTCGAGCAGGCCAACATGCCCGGCACGGTGAACGAGCAACCCAACTGGCGGCGCAAGCTGCCGCTGACGCTGCGCGCGCTGGCCGAGAGCGAGCGCATGCAGGGCCTGTCTGCGCAGTTGCGCATCGCGCGCCCCGGCATGCGCTCGCGTGTCAGCCCCACCGCGCCGCAAGATTTGCAGGCCCGCGTGCCGCGCGCCACCTACCGGCTGCAGTTCCACAAAGACTTCGGCTTCGACGACGCCATTCGCGTGCTGCCCTACCTGGCCGAACTGGGCGTGAGCCACGTGTACTGCTCGCCGATTCAGCGCGCCCGCGCGGGAAGCATGCACGGCTACGACGTGGTCGCGCACGACGAGATCAACCCCGAGCTGGGCGGCGAGGAAGGCTTCGAGCGCTTCGTGGCCGCACTGGAGGCGCACGGCATGGGCCAGCTGCTGGACATGGTGCCCAACCACATGGGCGTGTTCGGCGCCGACAACGCCTGGTGGATGGACGTGCTCGAAAACGGACCCGCCTCGCTCTACGCGCAGCACTTCGACATCGATTGGCAGCCGCTGAACGTGGAGCTCACCGGCAAGGTGCTGCTGCCTGTGCTGGGCGGCCACTACGGCGAGGTGCTTGGCAGCGGAGAACTGGTGCTGCACTTCGAGCCCGAGGCCGGCGGCTTTGCGCTGATGTATTTCGACCACCGCTTTCCGCTGGCGCCCGAGCGCTACCCGGTAGTGCTTGCGCGCGCGCTGGCGCAGCTGGACGAATCTGCCGACGGCACGCCCAGCCTGGCCAGCGTGTCCACCGCCTTCGGCCACCTGCCCGGCCGCGACGCGCCCGAGCTCGAGCAGCGCGCCGAGCGTGCGCGCGACAAGGAGCTGCTGAAGGCCCGACTGGCGCGGCTCGCGCAGCGCTACCCCGCGGTGGCCCAAGCACTGGCCGCGGCCGTGGCCGAGCTGAACCTGGCCACGCCGGCAGCGCGCGACGCGCTGCATGCGCTCATCGAGGCGCAGGCCTACCGGCTGGCCTACTGGCGCGTGGCGACGGACGAAATCAATTACCGGCGCTTCTTCGACATCAACGAACTGGCCGCAGTGCGCATGGAGCGCGACGACGTGTTCGAGGCCACGCAGTCCTTCGCGCTCGACCTGGCGGCCTCCGGCAAGGTGGACGGCCTGCGCATCGATCACCCCGACGGCCTGTACGACCCCGCACGCTACTTCGAGCAACTGCAGCAAGGCTATGCGCGCCGCGCGGGTCTGGTGCTGCCCGCGCACGATGCGCAAGGCCGGCCCGCGCGCCCGCTCTACGTGGTGGCCGAAAAGATTGCCGCCAACGACGAGGAGGTGCCCGAGGGCTGGCACATCCACGGCACCACCGGCTACCGCTTTGCCAACGTGGCCAACGGCGTGCTGGTCGACACCGCCGCGGCCGAAACGGTGGGGCATGCGTGGCGCCGCTTCACGGGCGAGACGCAGAGCTTTCATGCGCTCTCGCAGACCGGGCGGCGCGAGGTGATGCGCAATGCGTTGTCGTCGGAGCTCAACATGCTGTCGAGCGAGCTGCTGCGCATTGCCCGCGCCAACCGCGCCACGCGCGACTACACGCTCAATGCGCTGCGCCGCGCGCTGGCCGACGTGGCCGCATGCATGCCGGTGTACCGCACGTACATCATCGAGGGACCTTCCGCGCAGGACGAGCGCTTCATCGACGAGGCCATCGCCGGCGCCGAGCGCGAGAGCAGCGACGCCGACCGCTCGGTGTTCGAGTTCCTGCGCCGCACCCTGCGCGGGGTGGCGGTGGAAGGCGCACCGCCCGCGCTGGCCGAACGCGTGCGCCGCTTTGCCGTGCGCTTTCAGCAGTTCAGCGCGCCGGTCACGGCCAAGGGCGTGGAAGACACGGCGTTCTACCGCTACTTTCCGTTGAGTTCGCTCAACGAAGTGGGCGGCGAGCCCGACCGCTTCGGCATCGAGGTGGACGAGTTTCACTCGCTCAGCACCGACCGCGCGCTGCGCTGGCCGCACACCATGCTGGCCACGTCCACGCACGACAACAAGCGCTCCGAAGACGTGCGCAACCGCATCGACGTGCTCTCCGAAATGCCCAACGAATGGGTGCTCGCGCTCACGCGCTGGCACGGCCTGTGCCGCGACCAGCGCCGCAAGCTGGGCAACGACGACACGCCTTCGCGCTCCGACGAATACCTGCTGTACCAGACGCTGCTGGGCACGCTGCCGTTCAGCGGCAAGGGCGGGCAGGGCGCATTGGACTCGGCCAGCATGCCGGCCTTTGCCGATCGCATCTGGCAGTACATGCAGAAGGCCGCGCGCGAGGCCAAGCTGCGCACGCGCTGGACCCACCCCGACGCCGACTACGAAGCCGCGCTCGAAGGCTTTGTGCGCGGCGTGCTGGAGAACGCGCAAGAGGCCGGCTGCCTGCCGGACATTCAGCGCCTGGCCGACCGGCTCTCGTGGTTCGGTGCATGGAACGGGCTCACGCTCACGCTGCTGAAGTACGCATCGCCGGGCGTGCCCGACCTGTACCAGGGCAGCGAGCTGATCGAGCTGAGCCTGGTCGACCCCGACAACCGCCGCCCGGTCGACTACGCGCTGCGCCAGGGCCAGCTGCACGAGTTGCGCGCCATGTCCGAAGGCAAGGCGCTGGCCGCGCAGGTGCAGGCACTGGCCGCCGCGCCGCACGACGGGCGCATCAAGCTGTGGTTCATCTGGCGGCTGCTGGCGCTGCGGCGCGCGCAGCCGGCGCTGTTCCGCGAAGGCAGCTACGAAGGCCTGAAAGCAGAGGGCGCGCTGGCGCGGCATGTGGTGGCCTTTGCGCGACGGCACGAGGCCGAGCTGCTGGTGGTGGTGACGGCGCGGCTGTTCGTGGAGCTGTGCCCGGGGGGCGCGCCTGCTTCGGCTGCATCGACGGGTGCTGCGACCTCATCTCCTTCATCGACCCCAACGCTGTCGCCGCCCTTGCCGCAAGGCGACGTCTGGCGCGGCACCACGGTGCGCCTGCCGGCAGGCCTGCAGGGCGCGGTGCTGGAGAACGTGTTGAACGGCGAGCGCCTCACCGTCGACGGCGACGTGCTGCAACTGTCCGACGCGCTGCGCCACATGCCCTGGGCAGCGTTCAGGGTGGTGAGCGAGCCTGTGACTGCTTGAAGGGCAGGCCGAGGAGACGCCGCAGCGCGATTTGCTCCTACGCGGACGCGCGGCTCTCCTACGCGCGGGCCGGGCGGGGGAAGGGAATCTGCGGGCAGCGAAATTGTTTCGTTCTCGCGTCCCCACCCAGCCCCTTCAGGAGATTCAGATGAAGAAGATTGTTCCCGCGCTGATGATCGCCGGCCTCATGGCAGCCACCGGTGCCTATGCCCAGTCGAACCCGCCCGGCGCCGCCGTGCCGCCCAACACCCCGGGCGTGGCCACGGGCAAGTCGGACATGGCAGGCGAGGCGCGCAAGGACCGCCGCACGCCCGGCCTGGTGAAGGCTCCGGGTGGTGACGAAGCCAAGACGCCCGAAGGCGGCGGTATCGGCACCGACCGCGCTGCCATTGCGGGCGAGCGCCGCGCCGAGACGCGCGACGAGCGCCGCCCCGGCAAGCCAAAGCCGGTGCCGGGCGGCACGCCCAAGTAAGTCGGAGCAGGGCCGAAGCAAGCGGCTCTGCGGATCCAGAGCGCAAGCCCAGGGCGGGCGGCGCTCTACTTGTATTTTCGTGGCTTGAACGCAGCGCCCCCGGGCTCAAGCACCCGGGCGCGTTCGAAGCTCGGCCGATCAGGCCATTGCGCCGGCTCTCCCTGACACAGGCGACAGAGTCACATGCGCCGCCATTCACTGGCGACCTTCCCATCTTCCTCTGCGGGCAACCACTGCCTTTTGAGCACCACGCTCAGGCGTTGTCGAGCCCATGTCGAACTGCGCAATAGAAGAAGTATTGGCTCCCATGCTGGAGTCAATGTGATGCGCGCTTATTTCCAAAGCCAAAAAGAATAAATTGTTAATTAACAATTATATTCATTGAAATTCGCAATTAATTGCGGCATCTTATCTGTGTGAATTAGGCGTCAATTCAGTTGTATTTTGTTAAAAACAACTGCTAGACTTTAAAAGTTCTCACCAAGAACTAAAAACACAAAATAAAGCACATTGGCCGAAGAAATATCTTCAGCCATGACTCGTTGCTTTTGCAGCGCTGGATTGTCACGTCCGCATTTTCAATTCGGTCGCTTTTGTGTATTGCCATCAATTGCCTGAACACGCTGGCCGAATTGCAGGCCAAAGACAGACAAATTTCCAACGAGGTAATCGCCCAGTGACCGCACCTGCAAAACCTTCTGCCCGCACCGTCAGCAGCCCCCGCACCGTTCACCCCGCAGCGGACGCGTTCTCGCGCCGATGGACGCGCGGCTGGCCCGTGGTGGCCGGTGCGGCCGCGTTGCTCGCCAGCGCCACGCCCGCCCGCGCGCAGCAGGTGGAGGCCAACGGCACGACGCAAGCCGCCAGCGGCACCGTCGACACCGGCACCGCCGGCCCGGCCGCGGGCTACGCGTTGTATGCGCATGACGGCGGCATCATCACCAGCGCGGGTCCGCTCACGCTGGTGACCGGTGGCAACGGGGCCGATGCGGCGCATGCGGAAAGCGGCGGCAGCATCACCATCGCGCCGGGTTCCAGGTTGACCGCGGCAGGGCCGAATGCTTATGGTGCGTTCGCCCACGGCGTGGGCGCCAATGGCAGCGCTTCCACCATCACCGCGACCGACACGGCCATTTCCGCGGCGGCGATCCATCGCGCCGTCGTATTCGCGCACGACGGCGGCGTGATCAATCTGACCGGCGGCTCCGTGGTGGGGGTTGAAGGGAGCAAGGATCTCCTTGCGATTGACGGCAACGCGGCCATCCGTGCGTCCGGCGTTGCCATTTCCAGCAGCGGAGACAACGGCACGGGTGCCGAGGTCGGCACGCGCGGCATCGTCGAACTGACCGGCGGCTCGGTCAGCACCACCGGGAGCACAGGGTACGGCCTCTACACGAACGGAGTGGGCGCGACATTGAGAGCCAACGGGACGGACGTGCAAACGTCGGGATTTTCCGCGAAGGGCGCGTATGCCCAGGACGGGTCGATCGCGCTGACAAACGTGGTCATCACCACCCGCGGCGTCAACGGAAACGGGGCGCACGCAGAAGGCGGCGCTTCCCTGACGCTCGACGGCGGCTCGGTCACCACCCACGGCGAGGCGGCCTATGGTCTGCTCGGCTTCGGTCGCGGCACCACGCTGACGGCCACCGGCGTCACGGTCAGGGTGCAGAACAACGGCTACACCGGTGTGGGTGCGGCATTCGGTTCCACGGTCACGATGAACCACGGCTCGGTGACCACCACGGGCGATTTGGTTCAAGGCTTGGTGACGTACGGCCCGGGTGCTTCGATCATCGCCAACGGCGTTACGATCAGAACCGCCGGTTCAGAGGCGCACGGCGCGGACATCTATGGCAGTACGCGTGTGACCCTTGCCCAAGGGAGCACCATCGTCACCACCGGTGCGGGGGCGGCGGCACTGCGTGCAGCGGTTCTGATCCCGGCAGATGCCAACCCCGGCACGGCCACCGTCATCAACAGCACGCTGAGGTCGGTACAAGGCGCCGGCATCAGGACCGACGCCACCACGTTGAACGCGCTGTTCACCCACTCGTGGCTCAGCGGCGGCGCAGCGCTCCTGCAGACCGTCAACGGCGGCGTGCTCAACCTCACCGCCGATTCATCGACCCTCACGGGTGCGGCGCTGACCGACGCGGCCTCGCACTCGGTCACCAACCTCACGCTGCGCGACGGAACGTCCTGGTCGGTCACCGGCAATTCAGAAGTCACGAGCCTGACCAATGGCGGCGAGGTGTCGACCGTGGGCGCGCGCGCGGGCACCACCCTGACCGTGTTCGGCCCGTACGTGGGCAACAACGGCGTGTTGAGGCTGGGCACGACGCTGGGAGACAGCACGAGCATGAGCGACCGCCTCATCCTGAGCGGGCCGCTGGCCACGGCCACTGGCCGCACCCAGGTGCAGGTCGTCAATGTCGGCGGCCTGGGTGCATTGACGACGGGCAACGGCATCGAGTTGATCAGTGCCGTGAATGGCGCCACCACTACCGCGCAGACCACGAGGGACGCTTTCGCGCTGACCGGCGGCCATGTGGACGCCGGTGCCTATGAATACCGCCTGTATGCGGCCGACGCTGCGGGCGAGGGAGAGAACTGGTATTTGCGTTCGACGATGGAGGTGAGGCCTGTTGCGGCAGCGCCGGCAGCAGCAACACCAGCGGCAGCATCGGCAACGCCGGCAGCAGCGCCAGCCGCAGCAGCAACACCTGTAGCAGCAGCAACGGAGACGCCAGCGGCAGCACCGGCAGCGCCAGCCGCAGCAGCAACGCCGGCGGCAACGACAGCGCCAGCAGCAACGGAAACGCCGGCAGCAGCATCGCCAGTGCCGGCGGCAACGCCAGCAGCAACACCAACGCCAGCCGCAGCAGCAACACCAGCAGCAGAAGCAACGCCAGCGCCAGCAGTAGCAACGCCAGCCGCAGCACCTGCGGCAACGCCAGCAGCGCCAGCAGCAACGGAAACGCCGGCAGCAGCATCGCCAGTGCCGGCAGCACCGGCGGCAACGCCAGCAGCAACACCAGCGCCAGCCGCAGCAGCAACACCAGCAGCAGAAGCAACGCCAGCGCCAGCAGTAGCAACGCCAGCCGCAGCACCTGCGGCAACGCCAGCAGCGCCAGCAGCAACGGAAACGCCGGCAGCAGCATCGCC
>NZ_JAYLVN010000016.1:0-163084 GCF_046156345.1 Variovorax sp. H27-G14 | reverse complement strand
CCGAACAGGACAGTGAAACGACTCAGCGCCGATGATAGTGCGGGTTCCCGTGTGAAAGTAGGTCATCGTCAGGCTCTTACAGCCCAGAAAACCCCAGTCAGCAATGACTGGGGTTTTTTGCTTTGCATAAATGGGAATTAAAGGCCGAAGAACAATTCAGACGTTGCGAACGAATGAATGATCGACAGAGGCCGCGCCCGCTGCAACCAATTCGCCAAAGATATCGCCGGTCAATTGATTCAACGCCACATCACCAAAGAAGCGGGCGTGAATGGTCGACAAATACGGCGTGCCGCGCAGCCAACCTTCCCATTGCTCGATGCCAACCGACTGCATTTCAAGCAGCTTGAATTTCATCAAAACCTTGATGGCGTGACGCGCGTGTTTTACAGGGTCGCGGCGCAAGCCGTCGAGCCGGCGGCGCGCAATTGACAGCGATTTGTCGACATCACCGAAGACCGAGCCATGCCCGGGAATGACCTGGCGCGGCGCCAATGTCGCGATCAAATCGAGTGTCGCGGCCATCTCCCCGAATGACGGCTCTCCCGACAACTCCGGGAACGCGACGCCAAAGCCGTTCTCCCAAAGTGCATCCGCTGATATCAAGGTCCGTGAGACCGGCTCGAACAGAATGACCGAATGAGGATCGTGCCCGGGCGCCGCGTGCACCTGCCAAGCAAGATCCCCAAGCAGCCGCTCCGTCCCCGGCTGCAGCAGTCCGGTCAGCTGAAACCGTGGACATGTCTGCCCGGTGGCCGCAAAGCTGAGGCCCCGCTCGTCCCACCGTCTGACAAAACCAGCCTCTCCCGGCGGGACCTCGGTGCGGGCCTTGGGGTAACGCGCCTGCAATGCAGCATTCCCTCCGCAGTGGTCGCTGTGAAGGTGCGTATTGAGGATGAGATCCAGCGGCCGATCGGCCAGAGCCGACTCGACCAGCGCCAGCGTTTGCTCTGCGTGCGTCGAATAGCCCGTGTCAACCAGCGCAGTTTCGTCGCGCCCCAGGAAGAGCACGTTGTTCGACGACAGCCATCCGCGCTCGAACACCACCACATTGGCCGGCAACCCGGCGCTCGCCGATGAGCGCTCGCTCATTCAGGCGCTCGCAGTGGTGCGAAGCTCGCGCCGAAGGATCTTCCCGACGTTGGTCTTCGGCAGCGAGTCCCTGAACTCGATGTGCTTAGGCCGCTTGTAGCCGGTGAGCTGCGAGTGGCAATACTGCAGCACTGCCTCCTCGGTCAATGCAGGGTCGCGGCGAACCACGAACACCTTGATTGCCTCGCCTTGCTTCTCGTCCGGCACGCCGACAGCTGCGCATTCGACCACGCCGGGGCACAGCGAAATCACGTTCTCCAGCTCGTTCGGGAACACGTTGAAACCGCTCACCAGAATCATGTCTTTCTTGCGGTCGACGATGCGGCTGTAGCCATCTTCCTGCATCACGGCGATATCGCCCGTCCGCATGAACCCATCTGCGGTGAACGCGGCTGCGGTCTCCGCGGGCTGGTTGTAATAGCCGGTCATCACGTTCGGCCCTTTGATGCAGAGCTCGCCCGACTGTCCCACCGGCAGCGAATTACCGTCATCGTCCTTTATCGCGATCTCAATGCTCGGCAACGGCAGCCCGATGTTCCCTGTAAAGCTCTTGTTCGACACCGGGTTGTTGGTGCCGATGGCGCAGGTCTCGCTCATGCCCCAGCCTTCGATCATCGGGCAGCCGGTTGCCTCGAGCCACTTGCGCGCTGTGCCTTCGGAGGCTGCCATGCCGCCTGCCTGCGACACGAACAGCGTCGAGAAATCGATGGTCTTGAACTCCGGGTGCATCAGCAGCGCATTGAACAGCGTGTTCACGGCCGGCAGCATGTGGAACGGCCGCTTCTTCAACACCGCGATGAACTTGCTGAAGTCACGCGGGTTCGGAATCAGCGTCAGGTGCGAGCCCTGGCGGATGGCCAGCAGGCTCAGCGTCAGCGCAAAGATGTGATACAGCGGCAGCGCCGCAATGCTGTTGACCTTCGACAGGTCCCCCGCCCGCGCCAGCGCCGGCGTGAACCAGGCCTCGGCCTGCAGCGTGGCAGCGACGATGTTGCGATGCGTCAGCACCGCGCCCTTCGACAGCCCGGTCGTGCCGCCCGTGTATTGAAGGAACGCCGTTGAATCGAGCGTGCTGCGGTCGGGCCCCAGCGTGCGGCCGCGGCCCTCCGTGATCGCCTGCGTGAACGGCGTCACCGTGTGTTCGTCGTCGAGCGGCAGCTTGTAAGCCGGCACCATCTTTGCCAGGTGCCGCACCGCCACCGTGATCCACGCGCCATACAACCCGCCCAGCAGGTCGCCCATCGATGTCATGACCACGTGCTTGACGGGCGTGCGCTCGATCACCTTTTCCAGCGTCGACGCAAAGTTCTCGAGGATGACGATCGCTGTGGCGCCGGAGTCCTTCAGCTGGTGCTCCAGCTCGCGCGCTGTGTACAGCGGATTGACGTTCACGCAGGTGTAGCCCGCGCGCAGCACGCCGCACATGGTGACCGCAAACTGCGGAATGTTGGGCAGCATGATCGCCACCCGCGCCCCCGGCTCGAGCCCGCGCGACTGCAGCCAGGCGCCCAGCGCCTTGGAGAGCGTGTCGAGTTCGCCGTACGACATCCAGCGCTCCATGCACACCGAGAACGGCCGCTCGGCATAGCGTGCGAAGGCCTCGTCGAACATGTGAGGCAATGAACGGTATTGCTCGGGGTCGATTTCGAGCGGTACGCCAGCGGGATAGTTTTGTTGCGCGGAAGTCTGCATGCAAGCTCCTTTGGCGCGGATTGTGGAAGGCACTGTGCCTTCCCCGCCAGCGGGCTTGTCCTAGGGCGCGGTCAAGGGATGTCGCGCGCGCGATAGCCGCGCGGCGGTTCTCGACCCTTCAGAAAATCAGGCCTTGCCCGATTCGCCCGGCAGCAGCACGCCGGCTTCGATGTCGCTCGCCACCTGCAGCGACTCGTACAGCGGCGTGAAGTCGGGCGCCGTCAGGCCGAACAGCTGCGCGAAGCTGTCGATCACGAAGTAGTTGGCCTGGTAGGTGTCGATCTTGTAGCGCGTGCGCATGGCGCGCAGCAGGTCCAGCGGCAGCCGGCGCGGCTCGTCGCTCAGCACCGCGTGCTTCAGCTCGCCCACCGAGCTCAGGATGCCGGCACCGTATGCGCGCAGGCCGTCGGGCTGGCGGATCAGGCCGAACTCCACCGTGTACCAATAGAGCCGCGCGAGCTTCTCGCCAGCGCCCAACTCGTGCGCCTTGATGCCGCCCGCGCCGTAGCGCTGCACGTAGTCGGCGAATGTCGGGTCGAACAGCATCGGCACATGGCCGAACAGGTCGTGGAACACGTCGGGCTCGACGATGTAGTCGAACTCTTCGGGCTTGCGGATCCAGTCGGTCACCGGGAACTTGCGGTTTGCCAGCAGCGTGAAGAAGGGAAGCTCCGGAATCAGCCCCGGCACCGCCACGATCTCCCAGCCGGTCGCGCGGTGCAGCCGCTCGTTGAGCTCGTCGAAGCGCGGAATTCGGTCCTTCACGCCCAGCGATGGCAGCGCCTTGATGAAGGCGTCGCACGCCAGGCCCGGCAGCTGCGCGGCCTGGCGCTCATAGAGCCGCTTGTAGGTGTCGTGGTCGGCGGGCGTGTAGCTGGCCCAGTCCTGCGGGCAGGTGTAGTCGGCCAGCACGGTGCCGCCGCGCGAGTAGTCGCCACGGGGCGGTCGGTCGGAGGCGCCGTAGACGGCAGGGGTGACAACGGCGGCGGCAGGGGTGTCCATGAACAACGATCTTCAGAAAGAGAGTTACTTGAGCCAGCGGTCCATCGTGCGCTGGAAGTCGCCGCCGGCCTGCTGCAGGTGCAGCCACTGGTCGACATAAGACTTGAAGGCCATGTCGTCGCGCGGCAGCATCCAGGCCATTTCGCCGTACTGCAAAGGCTTGTCGGGGTTCACGGCGCACAGGCCCGGCTTGAGCTTTTGCTGCGTGATGGCCTCCGCTGCTTCGGTGACGAACACGTCGACGCGGTTGGCAAGGATCTCGTCGAAGATCGTCACGTTCTCGCCGTGCAGCGTGAGCTTGGCCTGCTTGAAATTGGCGCGGGCGAAGCGTTCGTTGCTGCCGCCCGGGTTGAAGATGACGCGCACCGACGGCTTGTCGATGGCGGCCACGCTCTGGTACTTGGCCACGTCGGCGCAGCGCGCAATGGGCGTCTTGCCGTTGACCATGTAGGGCGCGCTGAAGAAGGCGCGCTTCTGCCGCTCGGTGGTGACCGACACGCCGCCCACGGCCATGTCGCACTTGCCCGCGGCCAGGTCGGGCAGCAGGTTGGCCCAGGTGGTCTTGATCCATTCGGGCTTGGCGCCCAGGCTGGCGCTGAAGCCGGTCATCAGGTCGACGTCTATGCCCTCGAAGGCACCGTCCGTCTTCTGGAAGCTGAAGGGCTTGTAGTCGCCCGGCGTGCAGATGCGAAGCACCGCGGCCTTTTGCACTGCGTCCAGGTGCGAGGCGGCCATCGGCGCCGCGGGGGGCGTCGACGGCTGCATGGCGCAACCCGAAAGAACGGCGGCAGCCGCCGCGATGAAGGTCAGACCGATCAACGAGGTGCAACTGCGCATGCGGGCTCCTGAAGCAATGACGTTAAGGGAAGGAAGACGCGCTTATTTTGCGGCGCTCAGCACGCCACGGCGCATCTGGTCGAGCTCGATGCTCTCGAACAGCGCCTTGAAGTTGCCGTTGCCAAAGCCGTCGTCGCCCTTGCGCTGAATGAACTCGAAGAAGATCGGGCCGAGCTGGTTCTCGCTGAAGATCTGCAGCAGCAGGGCGTCTTTCTTGCCGTCGATCAGGATCTGGCGCTTCTTCAGTTCGGCAACGCTTTCGCCATGCTCGGGAATGCGCTTGTCGACAAGTTCGTAGTACGTGTCGATGGTGTCGAGCAGAACCACGCCCTTGGCGCGCATCGCATCCACCGAGGCGTACAGGTCGTCCGAGCCCATGGCGATGTGCTGGATGCCTTCGCCCTTGTACATGTCCAGATACTCCTGGATCTGGCCGGCTTGCTCCTTGCCCTCTTCGTTGATCGGGATGCGGATCTTGCCGCAGGGGCTGGTCATGGCCTTGCTCTTCACGCCCGTGACCTGGCCTTCGATGTCGAAGTACTTGATCTCGCGGAAGTTGAAGAGTTTTTCGTAGAAGCCGGCCCAGACGTTCATGCGGCCGCGGTAGACGTTGTGCGTCAGGTGGTCGATGTAGGTCAGGCCATTGCCGAACGGCGACAGCGCCTGCTCCGGCGCAATGCCCGGCAGCGCCTCGAAGTCGACGTCGTAGAAGCCGATGTTGCCGATGTCGCCGGGCTTGGCGCCGTTCTTGCCGGGCCAGCGGTCCACCAGGTAGATCAGGCTGTCGCCGATGCCCTTGATGGCGGGAATGTTCAGCTCGCCCGGGCCGGCCTTGTCGGCAAAGCCCCAGGCGCCGAGCGACGTGGCGCGCTCGTAGGCCTGCTTGGCGTCCTGCACGCGAAAGGCAATGGCGCACACGCTGGGGCCGTGCTCGCGCGCGAACTTCTGCGCGAAGGAATCGGGCTCGGCATTCAGGATGAAGTTGATGGTGCCCTGGCGGTACAGCAGCACGTTCTTGTGGCGGTGCTTGGCCACGGCCGTGAAGCCCATGCGCTCGAAGACCTTGCCCATGGCCACCGGATCGGGTGCCGCGTATTCGATGAATTCGAAGCCGTCGGTGCCCATCGGGTTGTCCCAGGGCGTGAAGGCGGGTGCGTCGGCTTGGCTCATGTGCGGTCTCCGGAAAGGGTGGGGATATTTGGATTGAACAGGCGCGAAATCGGCCGGTCATGCAATGTAGGGCGGATGGCTCTCAGGTTTTCTGCGTTTGCGGGCGCTCAGACTGGCTTTGGCGCAGTAAAACTGCAAAAATAGAAGAATGGAAGCACTGGACAAGATTGATCGGCTCATTTTGCGCACGCTGCAAGCAGATGGGCGCGCCACCTACGACCAGATTGCCGAGCAGGTGAGCCTGTCGCCCAGCGCGGTGCTGCGGCGGGTCAAGCGGCTGGAGGAACACAAGGTCATCGACCGCTACGTGGCGCTGGTGCAGCCCGAAGCCGTCGGCCTGGGGCTCACCGCCTACCTCAACGTGCGGCTCGAAAAGCACACCGAAAGCCATAAGCGAAACCCGATGGACCTGTTCCGCGCCAGCGTGCAGACCTGGCCCGAGGTGGTCGAGTGCGCGGCCCTCACGGGCGACATGGACTACCTGCTGCGCGTGGTGGTGGCCGACATGGCGCATTACAGCCGCTTCATCATGGACACCCTGCTCAAGCACCCCAGCGTGCAAGACTGCAAGACCAGCTTCGTGCTCGACCGGGTCAAGGCCACCACGGCTGTGCCGGTTTAGCCACACCGGGGGGTGTGAAGGGCCCGCGCAGCGGCATTGGTTCACGAATGTGTCTTGAGATTGCCCCTGTGGCCTTGTTGATTAAGGGAAAACCCTTACATTCGACGCATGCTCACCGCCAAGACCCTTCTCAAAGCGTCTCTCGGCCTTGGCTCTTTCCTGAAAGCGCCGATGGTTGAGGCGCAACCACGCGCCACCAGCAACCCTCAACCGGTGATGGTGCCGATCCGCTCGATCGGTCCACGCGAACGCGAGCGCATTGCGCGCCACCTGCTCGACCTCACCCCGCACGACCGCTACCTGCGTTTCGGCTACGCGGCGGCCGACGAACAGGTGCAGCGCTACGTCGACAGCCTGGACTTCGAGCGCGACGAGCTCTTCGGCATCTACAACCGCCGCCTCGACCTGATCGCCATGGCCCACCTGGCCTTCGCGCCCGGCGACCAGCACAGCGACTGCGCTGAATTCGGCGTATCGGTCTCGGCGCACGCGCGCGGCCGCGGTTACGGCGCCCGCCTGTTCGAGCGCGCCGTGGTCGTGGCCCGCAACGAAGGCGTGGGCATGCTCTTCATTCATGCGCTGAGCGAAAACGCCGCCATGCTGAAGATCGCCCGCAACGCCGGCGCCACCGTGGTGCGCAGCGGCTCCGAGGCCGAAGCCCACCTGCAACTGCCCAGCGCCACCTTCGACAGCCGCATGAGCGAGATTGCGCTGGCGCACTACGCCGCGGTCGACTTCGCGCTCAAGAGCCGCGCCAAGCAGTTCTGGTCCTTCCTGGCCAGCCTGCAGGAAGTGCGCAGCGGCATGCGCGCGGCGCGGCGCAAATCCGGTTCCTGAGCCTGCCAGAGCCTGTGCAAAGGCACGGCACGGCCCATAACGCCCGTGCGGTGGCGCCTGTCATGTGCAATCCGGTATCCTTGCGGCTCTTCAACTACGCCCTCCCGCAGTGGCCGAACCTCACCCTGAACGCGCTCCCGTTGAACGGGAAGACAAGCGCGGCTTCCTCCAGAAGCTTGCCGAATTCATCCACCCCGGTCCCGACTCGCGCGACGAGCTGATCGAAACCCTGGCGGACGCCGAGGACAACGAGGTGATCGGCGCCGAGTCGCGCGTGATGCTCGAAGGCGTGCTGCGCATGGCCGACATGACCGCAGGCGACGTCATGGTCGCCGCGCCGCGCATGGACACCGTGAACATCGACGCGCCCTACGACGCGTTGCTGCACCTGGTGATCGACACCGCGCACTCGCGCTTTCCGGTGTACGAGGGCGAAAAAGAAAACATCATCGGCATCCTGCTCGCGAAGGACCTGCTCAAGCTGCAGCGCGCGCCGGGCCTGAACATTCGCGCACTGCTGCGCCCGGCCACCTTCGTGCCCGAGAGCAAGGGCCTGAACGACCTGCTGCGCGAGTTCCGCGGCAACCGCAACCACCTGGCCATCGTCATCGACGAGTTCGGCCGCGTGGCCGGCCTCATCACCATCGAGGACGTGCTCGAGCAGATCGTCGGCGAGATCGAGGACGAGTTCGACATTGCCGAGGACGAAGGCGACATCTTCGGCCTGGCCGACCACACCTACCGGGTGTCGGGCGACACGCCCATCGAGCGCGTGGCCGAGGCCTTCGGCATCGTGTTCGACGAAGAGCAGCTCACCGAAGACTTCGACACCATCGGCGGGCTGGTCGCGCACGAGATGGGCCACGTGCCCAAGCGCGGCGAGCATCACGCCATTGGCGGCTTCGACTTCGTGGTGCTGCACACCAAGGGCGGCGCGGTGCGCTGGTTCAAGGTGTCCCCGGCCCGCGGCGGCGACGCGGCCGACTGATGCGCGGCGCGCCGGCTTCTTCTTCCGCCAACCTGTTTCGTCTGCTCGGCTTCGCTGCCGCGGGGCTGGCACAGGCGCTGTCGATGGCATCGCCCGCGGGCGGCAAGCCGCTGTGGTGGCTGCAACTGTTGTCGCTCGGCGCCTTCGTGTGGCTGCTCGACGGCTTGCGCGACCAGGGCGCGGGCTGGCGCCGGGCCGGCCTGCACGGCTGGCTGTTCTCTACCGCATGGCTCACCGGCAGCTTCTGGTGGCTCTACATCTCGATGCACACCTACGGCGGGCTCCCAGCGCCGTTGGCGGCCATCGCCGTGCTGGCGCTGGCGGCAGCACTGGGGCTTTACTACGCCGCAGCGGCTGCCTGGTTCGTGGCGCGGGGGCCGAAGGGGCGCGTGACCGGCGCGTTCGTCTTCGCTGCGCTCTGGACGATTGCGGAGCTGGTGCGCGGCAGCTGGTTCACGGGGTTCCCGTGGGGCGCTGGCGGCTATGCGCATGTCGAAGGCCCTCTGGCCGCGCTTGCGCCCTGGGTGGGCGTGTACGGCATTGGCGCGGCGGCTGCGCTGGCCGTGGCGCTGGTTGCCCTGCACCGGCCCTTGCGCGCGCCCGAGACCGCGCTGGGCGTGGCCTTGCTGGCCCTCGTGTTCGTCGCGCCGCAACTGGCGGCACCGCTGCGCAGTGACGTGCAGGGCGACAAGGGCGCCACCGGCAACCTGCAGGTCGCGCTGCTGCAGGGCAACATCCCGCAGGACGAAAAATTCGTTCCCGGTGGCGGCATCGAAACCGCACTGCGCTGGTACGGCGAGCAACTGCGCGACGCCAAGGCCTCGCTCGTTGTCACACCCGAAACCGCGCTGCCGCTGCTCCCGCAACAGCTGCCCGCCGGCTACCTTGAAGCCGTTCAGGCGCGCTACAGCCAGGGCACGCAAGCGGCCATCGTCGGCCTGCCCATGACGGGGCTTGGCGGGCAGGACACCTACAGCAACTCGGTGCTCGGCTTCCAGCCCGGTGCCGCACGCGTGTACACGTACAGCAAGCACCACCTCGTGCCGTTCGGTGAATTCATTCCCACGGGCTTTCGCTGGTTCATTCAGCTGATGAACATTCCGCTGGGTGACTTCGAGCGCGGCGGTCTCGCGCAGGCGCCGTTCCTCTGGCAGGGCCAGCGCATCGCGCCCAACATCTGCTACGAAGACTTGTTCGGCGACGAGATCGGTGCCAACTTCAAGGACGAGGCCACCGCCCCCACCATCCTGCTCAACGTGAGCAACATCGCATGGTTCGGCGACTCGGTGGCCATCGACGAGCACCTGTCCATTTCGCGCATGCGCGCGCTGGAGTTCGCGCGGCCGATGGTGCGCGCCACCAACACCGGCGCCACGGTCGTCATCGACGCCACGGGCCGCGTGACGCACGCGCTCCCGCGCCTCACGCGCGGCGTGCTCGAAGCCAGCGTGGAAGGCCGCCGCGGCCTCACGCCGTATGCGCGCTGGGTGGCGCCCTTCGGGCTGTGGCCGCTGTGGCTGCTGGCGATGGGCACCGTGGCCGCGGCCTTCCTGCTGCGCCGTCGCCAGCGCTGAAGTTCAGGCCGCGCAAGCTCAGGTCCGCGAAGCGGCGGGATGCGCCTTCACCGGCCAGTCGCGCAGCTTGCCCGGGTTCAGCAAGCCCAGCGGGTCGAAGCGCTTCTTCACCTCGATCACTTCCGGCGGCAGCGGCCCGCCCGCCTTGCCGTCTTCCACGATGTTCACGTGCGGGTTGTTGATGTGCACGTTGTGCGCGCGGTGGATGTCCATGATCTCGTTCAGCCGCTCTTCGGTGCTGAAGCGCACCAGCTGCAGCCCGCTGCAGGTCATGAGTCCCGCCACGTTGCGGATGAACTCGGTGTGCATCATCACCTCGCCGCCCAGCAGCTTTTCCATCTCGATGATCTGCTCGACATGCTTGCCGGGAATGAAGCCGCTCTGCAGATAGGTCAGCGTCGGGTCGATCTTCAGCGCATGCAGCGTGGTGTGGTTCCAGGTGAACTCCATCAGCGTGCGGTTGCTCTTTTGCACCTCGGCCGCCGTCTTGCGGTAGCTCACGGTGCCGCCGTGCGCGTCCACCAGCAGCAGCATTGCGGGCTCGTTCGACTCGGCCACCAGCGACAGCACCGTGTGGCAGCCCTTGGGCAGGTGCGCGGCCATTTGCGCAAGGTGGTCGGAGATGGGCGCCGCAAAGAACGACACGCCGCGCTTCACGATGCCCGGCGCGTTCGCGAGCTTGTCGGCAAAGTTCAGCGCGTTCTCGAAGTTGTCGAAGGTCACCAGCGTTTCGAGCCACGGGTGCGCCGGTGCCAGCGCAATCTCCAGCTCCAGCACCAGGCCGTTGGTGCCCCACAGGTGGTGCATACGCATGGCGTCGGGGCCGCGCAGCTCGACCATCTGCGGCTGTGCCTCGATGGTCATCGCGCGAATGCCGATCACGTTGCCCGGCGCGCTCAACGGCCCGTAATTGATGGAGCCCACGCCGCCGAAGCCGCCGCCGAACAGCCCGCCCAGCGTGGCGCTGCGGTAGGTGGAAGGCACGCAGCGCATCTCCTGCCCGGTGGGCCTGGTCTGCTTCTCCAGTTCGCCCAGGCGGATGCCCGCCTGCGCGCGCGCCACGCCGGGGCGCACCCACAGGCAGGCGTTGTAGCCCGTCATGTCGAGCACCACGCCGCCGTCCAAGGGCGTGGTCTGGCCGTAGTTGCCGGTGCCGCTGCCGCGAATGGTGATGGGCACGCCGCGGCGCGCGCAGGCACCCACCACGGCGCGAATTTCTTCTTCGGTGCGCGGCCGCACGACCACGTCGGCGCGCTTGTCCTTCAGCTGGCGCGTGAGCACCGGGCTGAACCAGGAGAAGTCTTGCGAGAGCCGCGTGACGCGGCCTTCGTCGGTGATCCAGTCGAGGTCGGGGAGCTCGAGCAGCAGTTGCTCGATGACGGAGGCGGGAGCGTTCATGGTCAAGTTCAATCCTGGGAAAGTTCGCTCGCGTGCCACGAGCCCAGCGCCAGCTTGGTGAGCCAGGCCATCAGCACGAAGAGCGCGACACCGGTGAGGGAAATGAGCAGCAGCGCCGCGAACATGCGCGGAATGTTCAGCTGGAAGCCCGCCTGCAAGATCTGGTACGCCAGCCCTGCGCCCGAGCCGCCCGTGCCGGCTACAAACTCCGCCACCACCGCGCCGATCAGCGCCAGGCCGCTGGAGATGCGCAGCCCGCCGAAGAAGTACGGCAGCGCGCTGGGAATGCGCAGGCGCACCAGTTGCTGCCAGCGCGTGGCGCGGTTCAGCTTGAAGTAGCTCTGCAGGTCGGGGTCGATGCTGCGCAGCCCCAGCGTGGTGTTGCTGATGATGGGAAACAGCGCCACCAGCGCCGCGCACACCGTCATGGCCGCCACCGGGTTCTTCACCCAGATGATGATCAGCGGCGCTACCGCCACGATGGGCGTCACCTGTAGCAGCACGGCATACGGGAACAGCGCGGTCTCGATGCGCTTGCTCTGCACGAACAGAAACGAGATGACCACGCCCGCCACCGTGGCCAGCAGGAACGACAGCACCGTGATCTTCAGCGTGACCAGCAGCGCGCTGCCCAGCGGCGCCCAGTCGGTCACCAGCGTCTGCATCATCAGATAGGGCGAGGGCACCAGGTAGGCCGGCAGCTCCATGGCCACCACCATCCATTGCCACAGCGCGACCAGCACCACGCCAATCAGCAGCGGGTAGAGCACACGCTGCACGCGCGGCTGGTTCAGCAGGGGAACGCGTTGCTTGGTTGCGGCGGCGGTCATCGCGCGGCCTCCTCGTCGTGGCTGCTGGCGCGCAGCAGGCTGTCCTGCAGCTGCTTGGCCTGGCGTGCGAATGCCGGCGTCACCATGAAGTCGGCGCTGCGCGGGTAGGGCTCGTCGATGGCGAACTGCTCCACCACGCGGCCCGGCCGCGCGGCCATCATCACCACGCGGGTCGACAGGAACACCGCCTCGTGAATGGAGTGCGTCACGAAGATCACCGTGAGCTTCTTCTTGCGCCACAGCTCCAGCAGGTCGGCGTCGAGCTTGTGGCGCGTGATTTCGTCGAGCGCGCCAAAGGGCTCGTCCATCAGCAGCAGGTCGGGTTGCGTGACCAGGCCGCGCGCAATCGACACGCGCATCTGCATGCCGCCAGACAGCGCCCGTGGCAGCGCGCCGGCAAACTTTTCCAGCCCCACCAGCGCAAGCGATTCCGCAACCCGCGCATCGGCTTCCTTGCGCGGCACGCCGGCCAGGTCCAGCGGCAGTCGCACGTTGGTCTGCACGCTGGCCCACGGCATGAGCGTGGGCGACTGGAACACGAAGGACATCTTGCGTGCGCTGTCGTGCAGCTGGCTCACCGGCTTGCGCCACACCAGCAGGCGGCCGTCGCTGGGTTCGAGCATGCCCGCCACCATCTTCAGCAGCGTGCTCTTGCCGCAGCCCGAGGGGCCGAGCAGCGTGACGAATTCGCCTTCGGCGATCGACAGGTCCACCGGCAGCAGCGCCTGCGTGCCGTTGGGGTAAGTCTTCTCGGCCGACAGCACCTCGACGGCGGGCACCAGCGGTGTGCGGTCGGGCGGGGGCGCCAGGGTGTGGGGTTCGATGCGGTTCATGCGTGAGGCCTTTCGAGAACGGCCGCTGTGCGCGGCCGCCTGGTTTCAGGGCAAAGGCGCGTCAGGGCAGAACCTTGGCGTCTTTGATGAACTCGGTGGAGTAGGTCTTTGCAAGCTCCACCTTCGCCGGGTCGAGCAGCTTGGCGCTCACCAGGAAGTCGTAGCTCGCCTTGGCGCGCGCGTCGGTCATCACGCCAATGCCGAGCTTGGCCGCGTCGCCGCCGGTGATCATTCCCATCTCCTTGAGCTTGGCCACGCTGTAGGCCAGTTGGTCGTCGGTCATGTTGGGGTTGTCTTTCTTGATCAGCGCGTTGGCGGGCGCCGGGTCGGCCAGGTAGCTCTTCCAGCCTTCGGCCGAGGCCTTCACGAACGCGGCGACCTGCTTGTTGCGGTCCTTCAGCGTCTTCTCCATGCACGACACCGTGGTGGCGTACGCCGGGAAGCCGTGGTCGCTGAACATCAGCACGGTGCTCTTCACGCCGGCCTTCTGGATGGCGTAGGGCTCGGAGGTGAGGTAGCCCTGCTGCGCGGCGTTCTTGTCGGCCACGAAGGGCTGAATGTTGAAGGTGTAGGGCCGCGTCTGCTCGTCGGTGAAGCCGAACTTGGCCTTCAGCCACGGCCAGTAGCCGCGTTGCGCCTGCGCGCCGATGAGCAGCGTCTTGCCCTTCAGGTCTTCGAACTTCTTCACGTCGTCGTGCGCGATGAGCACCTGCGGGTCTTTCTGGAAGAAGGCCGCCACGTTGACCACCGGCACGCCGCCTTCGCGCACCTGCATCATCTGAATGTCGCTCGAACCCATGATGCAGTCGGCCTGGCCGGCGGCCATCATCTGCGTGATGTTGACCTGCGGGCCGCCCATCTTGATGGTCACGTCCAGGCCGGCTTTCTTGTAGAGGCCCAGGGCCAGTGCCTGGTAGAAGCCGCCGTGCTCGGCCTGCGCGTACCAGTTGGTCATGTAGGTGAACTTGTCCTCGGCCCGCGCGGGCGCGGCAGCAAGGAAGGCGATGGCGGCGGCGCCGGCCAGGGACAGTGCGAAGGAGCGCATGGGGTGGGACCTCTCGAAGGGCTGGATGAAGAAAAAAAGAACGCGATGAATGCGGTCGATGCAAGAAGCAGGCTCAGGCCGGCGTGAAGCTCTGCTGAATGAAACCCTGCTGGTTGCCGCGCTCCCAGGTGGCCTCTTCGCGCACGACCCAGCGCAGCGCGTACAGCTCGGTCAGTGCCTGCACCCAGCTGTCGGAGAGCGTGTCCAGAATGGCGTGGCCCTGTTCGCGCGTGGCGGTGGTCGGGTCGCCGATGACGCCGCTCGGGCCAAAGTCGCGCGCGGTCCATGCGCAGGCCGGGCGTCCGTCGGCCGACAGCAGCTTGATGGGAAAGGGCGGCGGAAAGTTGGCGACCGCGCGTTCCATGTGCACCGTCTCGGGCGCCAGCGCGAGCATGAGCGCGGTCTCGGAATGGCCCGCGTGCATGGCGAGCTTTTTCTCCTGCTCGCTCACCTGCTGGCTGGCCGCGCTGGGCAGGCGAGACACGCCGTGCGGCACGATCACGAAGTCGCCGTGGCGCAGGCGCAGTTCGCGCGCCGCCATCTCCAGCACCTGCGGCTGGCCGCCGTGGCCGTTGGCGAACAGCAGCTTGCGAAAGCCCGAGCGGTACACCGACTCGCCGATTTCGATCACCGTTGCAAGCAGCGTGGTGCCCGTGAGCGTCATGGTGCCCGGAAAGTGCAGATGCTCTTCAGACTTGCCGTAGGTGATGGTGGGCAGCGCAAAGGCGCGCACGTCGGCCGGCAGCTTTTCCAGTGCCTTGCCCATCACGCCCGAGGAGATCACGCTGTCGACCGAGCACGGCAGGTGCGGGCCGTGCTGCTCGATGGCACCGCAGGGCAGCACGATGACCGTGTTCTCGCGGTCGGGCAGCGCGGCAATTTCGGTCCAGCTCAGGTAGGGCAGGAAGCGGTGGGGCGGAATGTAGCCGTGGAGCATGGGAAGCCTTGCGGTTCGTTATCGGGGGAGGAAGGGGGTGGCATTGCCGCGCGTCACGCGGCCGTCGCGCAGCACCACGCGGTTGGCGGTGCGCGAGGGCCAGCCGTGGCGGTCGGCGTCGTTGAAGAGCACCAGGTCGGCGCGCTCGCCGACCAGCGTGGGCTGCGCGAAAGCGGAGGTGGAAGCAGGCGTGCGCCGCAGCCAGTCGCCGCGGCACAGCGCCTGCGACCAGGTGTCGAAGGGCTCGTCGAGCTGCGCCACCAGTGCGGCCGTGCCCAGCGCCTCCACAGGGTCGAAGCTGCCGAGCCGGCAGAACGGGTCTTGCACGTTGTCGCTGGCAAACAGCAGCGGAATGCCGCGCTCGCGCGCTTCTTTCACCAGCGTGATGCCGCGCAGGCGCGGCGTGCGGCCGGTGACGGCGTCCTGCAGCAGCAGGTTGGTGGCGGGCAGCGACACCACCGTGATTGGCGCGCGCGCCACCGCGTCGAGCGTGGCAAAGGCCTGCGCCTCGGGCTGGGCCGCAAGCGCGCAGATGTGGCCGCAGACCACGCGGCCTTCGTAGCCGATCTCGCGCAGGATGCGCGCGGTGGTCTGCAGGCCGACCGCCGCCGCGTTGAGTTCTTCGTCGACATGCAGGTCGATGTCCAGGTCGCAGGCCTGCGCCGACACCAGCAGGTTGCGCAGCGCGTTCTCGCTCCAGTTGGTGGAGTGCACGAAGCCGCCGAGCAGCGCGTGCGGGCCGGTGGCCTTCACCTGTTTCGCAAGGCGCATGGCCTGCGCCGCGTCCTCGAACAGCGGCAGCTTGATGAGGCTCACCTGCTCCAGGCGCACCTTGCCGGCCCATTCCTGCGCCAGCTCGGCCATCACGGGCCAAGCCATCGGCAGCGACTCGGGCTCCCACCAGTCGACGTGGGTGCGCACGTGGGTGGTGCCGCATTCCCAGGCCCACTGCAGACCGCGCGTGGCGCGCTCGCGCACGTCGGCGGGGGTCCAGTGCACGCGGTCGCTGAGCATCGCGTCGATGGCGCCCAGCAGGCCGGGCTGCACCTGCTTCATGCGCGGCAGGGTGAAGGCCTTGTCCAGGTGCGTGTGGGCATCGACGAAGCCGGGCAGGGCCAGCGTGCCGGCAAGGTCCCAGGCAGTGGCGGATGCCGCATCGTCGGTCGCGGGCCGCACCGACTGCACGCGGCCGGCCTCGATGGCAATGCGCGCCAGCACCGGCACGCCCTCGTGCTGCGGCCAGTCGGTCGGCAGCAGCCAGCGCGGCAGCCGCACGTTGTTCAGCAGGGCGGGCGTGTTCATGCGAAGCGCGCCATGGCCTGGCCCACGCGCGCCATGAAGCGCTTCAGCTGGGGCTCGGTCGCCACGTTCATGTGGTAGTGGGCGTGGTAGTCCACCTTGGCGCCCTGGCCGGTGAGCCGCTTCAAGTACCGCGTGACGATCTTGCGCGGCGGGTCGCCCATGTACATGGCCACCCAGCGCGGCCGGCCGTAAGTGACCACGGCGCTGATGCGCTTGATGTGCGTGAGCATCGGCTTCACGTTGGCCGGGTCGCTGATGTCGAAGGCCACGCCCGGCATGAAGAGCCGGTCGAAGTAGCCCTTCAGCATGGCCGGCAGGCCGAAGCACCAGGTCGGAAAGCAGAACACGATGGCTTCGGCCCACTGCAGCCGCGCCACATAAGGCGCCAGCGGCAGCTGGTTGGCCGGCACCTCGTGGTAGCCCAGGCGCTCTTCGCGCGACAGCACCGGGTTGAAGCCTTCGGCATACAGGTCGCAGTCGTCCACCTCGTGCCCGGCGGCGCGCAGGTTCTTCAGCACCTCCTGGTGCAGGGCGGCATGGAAGCTGGTTTCGACCGGGGCAATAGACGACGAGCACGCGCATGGTGTGTTTGACCGCTTAATCAGAGCAAGTGGTCAGGTTATGCAAGCCACGTGCCAAGGTGCATGCACCGGCCTGGGGCGGGGGCAAGGCGAACAAGCCGCCCTTCAGTTCCGCCCCAGGCTGCCGATATCCGAAAGCCGGGCGCTCTTGCAGCGCCCGAACTTTTGTCTTGTCGGATCGGGTGTATGCGGGAACGTTGGCTTGAATGGGGGCGCCGCGCGGGCGGCGCGGCAGTGGGGGTGCCACCGCTGTCGCGGTTGCTGCTGCTGTTGTTGTCGCTGGTTCCGGCGCTATGCCTGGCGCAGCCGGACGGCCGTGCCAACGGTATCGAGGGCGCTGGCAGCGCCTCGGCGCAGCTCCACCTCAGCGTGGTCGTGCCGCCGGTGTTCCGCGTGCTGCAGGTCACGCCGGCGGCGGGCGGCTACGACTACCGGGTGTGGACCAACATGAAATCGATCGTCATCGGCGGGCGCGAGTACCGCTTCGATCGCATCGGCGAGAACACCGTGCGCGTGCCCACCGGCCCGGGCGACACCTGGATCGTGCACGGCCTCTAGACCGTGCCGGTTTCAAACTACCTTCGAACTGCCGGGCCGCTTCAGGCCTTGATGCCGCAGCCGTTCAGCACAAAGGCCACCAGCTCGCGCGCAATGGGCTCGCGGTCGATGGGCGCGTCGGGTGGCAGGCCGAGCATCACGCGCGTTTGAATGGCGTAGTCGGCATAGCTCTGGGTCATGGCCCAGATGTGCATCAGCAGAATGCGCGCGTCCAGCGGGCGCATCTGCCCGCGCGCGATCCAGCCGTTGATGATGTCGACCTTCTTCTGCGTCCAGCTGCGCGCGTTGGGCCAGTAGCGGTCCAGGTTGCGCCCGCCGTCCAGAATCTCGCGCGTGAAGATGCGCGACATCTCGGGGCTGTCGATGGCGTGGTCGATCTTCTTGCGGATGTAGTTGCCCAGCACCGTGGCAGGGTCGCTCGCGTCCTCGAACGAGAACACCACCTTCCACGCATGCAGCACCTGCAGCAGCAGCTCTTCGTAGAGCTCTTCCTTGCCCACGATGTAGTAGTGCAGCTGGGGCTTGGTGAGGCCGGCCCGCGCGGCAATGGCCTGGGTCGAGGTGCCCTTCAGCCCGTGCAGGCTGAATTCGGTGACGGCTGCCGTGCGGATCGCCGCCATGATGCGCTCGCGCCCAGGGCGCGCGCGCGACAGCGGGCCGTCGGGGGCGGGCATTTCCTGGGCGATGGAGGCAGGAAGGGGGGCGGGCAGGGCGGCGGAATCGGCGGTCATGGCAAGCGGAAGCGGGGGTGCAGGCGGGGGCCGGGCGGGGGGACGGCAGGGTTCGCGGCCGATGGTAATCCTTCGCGCATGACTGCATGCCATGCACGCATGGCGGCACGAAGCATGCGGGCATGGTTCATGTATCTTCCTCGCCGCCCTCAAAGATTCCACTTCAACACAGGAGCTCTCCATGTACCTTTCTCCCCGTTTCAGGGCCCTTGCGGCCGGCACCGCACTGCTGGCGGCCAGCGCGCTCGCGCAGGCGCAGCAGGCATTGCCCAACGTGGTGATCCTCGCCACCGGCGGCACCATCGCGGGCGCGGGCGCCTCCGCCGTCAACAGCGCCACCTACGCGGCGGCCAAGGTCGGTGTGGAGAAGCTCATCGCCGGCCTGCCCGAACTTGCCAAGGTGGCCAACGTGCGCGGCGAGCAGGTGTTTCAGGTGGCATCGGAAAGCCTCACCAACGACAACCTGCTGACGCTGGCCAAGCGCGTCTCGGCGCTGTCCAAGCAGCCCGACGTGGACGGCATCGTCATCACGCACGGCACCGACACGCTCGAAGAAACCGCCTACTTCCTCACGCTCACGGTGCACACCGCCAAGCCGATCGTGGTGGTCGGCTCGATGCGTCCGGGCACCGCGCTGTCGGCCGACGGCGCGCTCAACCTGTACGACGCGGTCAACGTGGCGGGCAGCAAGGACGCCATGGGCAAGGGCGTGCTGGTGACGATGAACGACAACATCGACAGCGGCCGCGACGTGAGCAAGAACGTCAACATCAAGACCAACGCGTTCTCCAGCCAGTGGGGCCCGCTGGGCATGATCGTCGAGGGGCGCAACTACTGGTTCCGCGCACCGGTGAAGCGCCACACCATGAACTCGGAGTTCGACATCGACAGCATCAGCGCGCTGCCGCCGGTGGAAATTGCGATGGGCTACGAAGGCGTGTCTTCGGTTGCCATCGACGCCATTGCCAAGAGCGGCGTGAAGGCGCTGATCCATGGCGGCACGGGCAACGGCTCGGTGGCCGACCGCATCGTGCCTAACCTGCAGAAGGCGCGCGCCGACGGCGTGATCGTCATTCGCAGCTCGCGCGTGCCCGACGGCTTTGTCATTCGCAACGCCGAGCAGCCCGACGACAAGTACGACTGGGTGGTGGCGCACGACCTGCGCCCGCAGAAGGCCCGCATTCTTGCCATGGTCGCCCTGACCAAGACCAGCGACACCAAGGAACTGCAGCGCATCTTCTGGGAGTACTGAGCCCGCGGGCTCAGCGCGCGGTGCGGCGACTGCGGTGCCGCGCGTACTCCAGGCTGCTCACGCACACGAGCAGCCAGGCCAGGCCGGTCAGCAGGCCGGCCGCCACATCGCTCGCAAAGTGCACCTGCAAGAAAATGCGGCTGCACGCGATGGTGACGATGGCCCCCGCAGCGGCCATGGCACACGGCACATGCCAACGCGCAGGCAGCGTGCGCAGCACCAGGTACAGCAGCATTCCGTAGCTCACGATCGCGCCCGCGCTGTGGCCGCTGGGAAAGCTGTAGCTCGTTTCCATCGCCAGCCCGTGGTCGTGCAGCGGGCGGGCCCGCGCAAAGATGTGCTTGAGCGCCGGGTTCAGCACCACGATGCCGCCCAGGGCCAGCACCCAGCCCAGCGCCAGTGCACGGTGCCTGCGCCACCACAACACGGCCGCCACCACCAGGCACACCGGCGCCAGAAACTGCGCGTCGCCCAGGTGCGTGACCCAGCTGAACGCGACCAGTGCCGCCCATGGCAGGTGTGTGGCAATGGTGTCGGTCAGCGCATGGTCGGCCTGGCCGAGCACGCGGCCATCGGAAATGTTCGAGGCAATCCAGGCGAACAGGCTCGACGCCAACAGGATCAGCACAAAGCCTGACGCGAGCCCGACCGCGATGCGGGGCTCGCTGGGCTCGTCGGTGTCTTGCGTCTTGAAGTGGCGCTTTTGCAGCACATGGCAGACCGCGCCGGCACCGAGCACCGACACCGCGAGAAGAGAAACGAACCAGGCCAGCGCGTGCGCGCCGAGCTGCTGGGCAGCAAGAACAAGAGGAGCTTCGGTCAACATGCGGCGCACCCTAAGGCCGCGCCACTTCACTGGCAAGGGAAAGCCCGAATACTTCAGCGCAGCCGAAGGCCTTGTCGCGCGCCATGTAGTCCCAGCGTTCGACGCGGCATGCGCGACGGCCGTCGGCAATTTCGGCCATGTCCGTGCGTACCACGTTCACCGAATTGGGATGGCCGGCGCGCACCCGTGACGACGTGGCCGTGCCGGCCTGCACCGCCCATGCCGTGCGCGCGCAGCCCGCAAACGCGTCGTGCAACGGCCGCACGAACGGCAGATGGATGTGGCCGCCCAGAATCAGGTCCGCACCGGCCGCGCTCCATCGCGCCACCGCCCGCTCGCGCCCGTGCAGGCGGTTGCCCAGGTCCTGCGTGCGCGTGACCATCACCGGCTGGTGCGTCACCACCACGCGCACCTGCGAGGGCAAGGCCGTCGCCAGCCGCTGGGCCACCCGCTCGACCTGCGCCGCGGAAACCGCGCCGTCTTCGTGGCGGTACCAGCGCGTGGTGTTGACCGTGACCACCAGCCACTCGGGCGATTCGAACACCGGCTCCAGGTCGTCGCCGAAGGCCTGCCGGTAGCGCGCATAGGGCGTGAACAGGCGCGCGGCTAGCTGGTACAGCGGAATGTCGTGGTTGCCCGGAATCGCCAGCACCGGCGGGCCCAGCCGGTCGGCAAAGGCCCGCGCGGCCGCGAACTGCGCCACGGTGGCGCGCTGCGTGATGTCGCCCGACAGCACCACCAGCCCCGGTGCCAGCGCGCCGCAAAGCCGCTCGAGCGCGCGCAGCACGTCGGGCTGCTCGGTGCCGAAGTGGGGGTCGGAGATCTGCAGCAGGCAACTCATGAGCGGTTCATTCCCGCGCCGCCCGCAGCTCGGGCGCCGTCTCCGCCGGTCGCACCAGCCACAGCCGCTCGGGCGACACGCGAAACAGCAGCGGCATGTCGACCCAGCCGATCTCGCCGTCGGTCGCCACCTTCACGCGCCGGGCGCCCAGCGCGGCCGCCGGGCGGCTGGCCTTCACCGTGAGCGACTCGAACGGAAAGCTCAGCACCTCGTCGGCATCGCCCAGCCGACCGAGCGCGCCGCGCACCAGCAGACCGGGCATCGACAGCGGCCCCACCGGCTTGAGCGCGACGGCCGCCAGCTGGCCCTGTTCGGGCACGTCGGCCTCGGGAATGCCGACCTGATGCAACTGCAGCGGGTTGTTGCCGACGAACAGCGTGGGCGTGCGAATGTCGCGCTCCTTGCCGCGCCAGGCCATGCGCAGGTTCCAGTGCCGGTGGCCGCGCAGCACCGTCAGCAGGCCCGCGCCCAGCGCAATCCAGCGGCTGCGGCCGTAGCGGGCCTTGTAGGTTTCGCGCTCTTCCAGCAGCTCGGCGTACAGGCCCATGCTGGCGTTGACCAGAAACACCCGGTCGTTCACCAGGCCCACCTGCACCGGCCGGGGCTGCTCGGTCAGCAGGATGTGCAGCGCCTGCGCCGTGTCGCGTGGAATGCCGTGGGTGCGGCTGAAGTAGTTGAAGGTGCCCTGCGGCAGCACGCCGAAGGCGCAACCGCTGCCCAGCGTGGCCTGGGCCACGGCGTTGATGGTGCCGTCGCCGCCCGCGGCCACCACCACGCCGCCCACGGCGCGGGCCCGCTCCACGGCCTCGCGCGCCAGCACCTGCACCTTGCCGGGCCCGTCGATCAGAAAGATGCGGTGCTTGCGCCCGGCGGCGGCGCAGCCTTCCTCGATCACCCGGCGCGCCTCGGACGCGTCTTCGCTGCCGGAGCCGGCGTTGAGCACGATGAACAGGGGGGCGTCGGGGGCGGTCTCGGGCGCTTGCATGTTTTCTGGAAGAGGGGGAAGGGGAGGAGCGGGAGGAACGAGGACAGGGCGGGGAAAGTGCTGCAAAAAGCGCAAAGAGCCGGGCGGCATGCCCTTCGCGGGCAGCAGGTTGGGTGTTGTCCCACCCTTCGCGCGGCCCCGCCAGCAGGCGACTTCCCGCGCCGCTGTGGGAGAGTTGCCCTCCGAACGTAAAATCGCCCGCTTTCGCGGTGCTCCGCCGCGCTACCCCGTCCAATGTCCGGCCCGCGCCGGCCAGCTTCATGTTGACCTTCCAGCAAATCATTCTCAAACTGCAGTCGTACTGGGCCGACAAGGGCTGTGCGCTGCTGCAACCGTACGACATGGAAGTGGGCGCGGGCACCTCGCACACCGCCACCTTCCTTCGCGCGCTCGGCCCCGAACCCTGGAAAGCCGCCTACGTGCAGCCCAGCCGCCGCCCCAAGGACGGCCGCTACGGCGAGAACCCCAACCGCCTGCAGCACTACTACCAGTACCAGGTCGTGCTCAAGCCCGCGCCTTCGAACATTCTGGAGCTCTACCTCGGCAGCCTCGAAGCCCTGGGCTTCGACCTGAAGAAGAACGACATCCGCTTCGTGGAAGACGACTGGGAGAACCCCACGCTCGGTGCCTGGGGCCTGGGCTGGGAGGTGTGGCTCAACGGCATGGAAGTGACGCAGTTCACCTACTTCCAGCAGGTCGGCGGCATCGACTGCAAGCCGATCACTGGCGAAATCACCTACGGGCTGGAGCGTCTGGCCATGTACCTGCAGGGCGTGGACAACGTCTACAACCTCACTTGGACCGACGGCCTGAGCTACGGCGACGTGTACAAGCAGAACGAGGTCGAGCAGTCGACCTACAACTTCGAGCACAGCGACGCCGAGTTCCTGTTCACCGCCTTCAACGCGCACGAAAAGCAGGCCAAGCACCTCATGACCGAGCAGCTCGCGCTGCCGGCCTACGAGCAGGTGCTCAAGGCCGCGCACAGCTTCAACCTGCTGGACGCGCGCGGCGCCATCAGCGTGACCGAGCGCGCTGCCTACATCGGGCGCATCCGCAACCTCGCGCGCAGCGTGGCGCAGAGCTATTACGAAAGCCGCGAACGGTTGGGCTTCCCGATGGCACCGCGCGAATGGGTCGCGCAGATGCCGCCCAAAAAAGCCGCCTGATCTCCCGCACGCACAGCCGCCATGCCCACCGTCTTCACCCACGTCGCCGTTCCCGTCTGCGCAGCCATTGCGCTGGGCACGCGGCGCGTGCCGGTGTCGGCGTTGCTGGTGGGCATGCTCGCTGCCATCGTGCCGGACTTCGACGGCCTGGCCTTCAAGCTGGGCATCGCCTACGGCGGCATGACGGGGCACCGCGGCTTCACGCACACCCTGCTTTTTGCGTTGCTGTTCGGCTTTGCCGGCTGGTGGCTCGCGCCGTACTGGGGCATGCGCCGGGCGGTCGGCTGGGCATGGATCGCGCTGTGCACCGTGTCCCATCCGCTGCTGGACATGCTGACCAACGGCGGCATCGGCATCGCCTTTTTCTGGCCGCTCGACGACGTGCGCTATTTCAGCCCGTGGCGGCCCATCGAGGTGTCGCCCATTGCGCTGAAACGCTTCGTCTCGCCGCGCGGCGCGGCGGTGCTGCTCAACGAGATGGCGACCGTGTGGGCGCCGCTTTTGGCCGTGTCGGTGCTCGCGCTCGTGGCGCGCCGTGCCGCGGACCGGCGCAACCACAACGGGGCCGTCGCCGCATGAGCCCCTTCAGCTTCTTCCCTTCCACGGTGCCGCATCGCTGCGCGCCCGTGACCGGCGCCGCTCGCGGCGCAGTTTTCGTCCTATCCCTCTGAGCCATGTCGTCTGCCAGCCTTCTTGTCGAACTGTTTGTCGAGGAATTGCCACCCAAGGCGCTGAAGAAGCTAGGTGACGCCTTTGCCGGCGTGCTGCGCGATCAGCTGGTGGCGCAAGGCCTGGCCGGTGCCAGCGCCGTGCTCACCGCCTACGCCTCACCGCGCCGCCTGGCCGCGCACCTCACGCAGGTGGCCGAGCGCGCCGCCGACAAGGCCGTGTCGCAAAAGCTCATGCCCGTGGCCGTGGGCCTCGATGCCGCCGGCCAGCCCACGCCCGCGCTGCTCAAGCGCCTGGGTGCGCTGGGGGCAGACGCCTCGGCCGTGCCCGGCCTGAAGCGCGCCATGGACGGCAAGGCCGAAGCCCTGTTCTACGAAAGCACCGCCAAGGGCGCCACGCTGGCCGAAGCCCTGCAGAAGGCGCTGGCCGAAGCCATTGCCAAGCTGCCGATCCCCAAGCTCATGACCTACCAGCTCGAAGAAGGCAGCGACATGCCCGGCTGGACCAGCGTGAGCTTCGTGCGTCCCGCGCACGGCCTGGTGGCGCTGCACGGCGACACCGTGGTGCCCATCGAGGCGCTGGGCCTGAAGGCCGGGCGCGACACGCACGGCCACCGCTTCGAGGCGGCCATCGACCCGGTCGTGCTGCGCAACGCCGACAGCTACGCGCTGCAACTGCAGGAAGACGGCGCCGTCATCGCCAGCTTCGAAGCCCGCCGCGCCGACATCGCGCGCCAACTGGCCGCCGCGGCCGTGCAGGTCGGCGGGGGTGCCGTGCCCATCGACGACGACGCGCTGCTCGACGAAGTGACCGCGCTGGTCGAGCGCCCCAACGTGCTGGTCTGCAGCTTCGAGCGCGAGTTTCTCGAAGTTCCGCAGGAATGCCTGATCCTCACGATGAAGGCCAACCAGAAATACTTTCCGCTGCTCGACGCATCGAACAAGCTCACCAACCAGTTTCTGGTGGTCAGCAACATCAGCCCCGAGGACGCGAGCGCGGTGGTCCAGGGCAACGAGCGCGTGGTGCGCCCGCGCCTGGCCGACGCCAAGTTCTTCTTCGACCAGGACCGCAAGAAGTCGCTGGCCTCGCGCGTCGAGTCGCTGGGCAAGGTGGTCTATCACAACAAGCTGGGCACGCAGGGCGAACGCGTGCAGCGCGTGATGCACATCGCGCGCGCCATTGCCGAGAAGATCGGCAACGCCACGCTGGCCGCGCACGCCACGCAGGCCGCCCAACTGGCCAAGGCCGACCTGGTGACCGACATGGTCGGCGAGTTCCCCGAGCTGCAGGGCACCATGGGCCGCTACTACGCGCTGCACGACGGCCTGGCCGCCGAAGTGGCCGACGCCATCGAAGACCACTACAAGCCACGCTTTGCCGGCGACACGCTGCCGCGCGGCGATGTCGGCCTGGCGGTCGCGCTGGCCGACAAGCTCGAAACGCTGGTCGGCATGTTCGGCATCGGCAACCTGCCCACGGGCGACCGCGACCCGTTCGCGCTGCGCCGCCATGCGCTGGGCGTGCTGCGCATGCTGATCGAAAAAGACCTCGCACTGGACCTGAACGCGCTGCTGCATGACGCCGCCGCGCAGTTCAAGGACATTGCCGGTTTCGACAGCGGCAAGGCCACCGTCGAGCTGCAGGACTTCATTCTTGATCGCCTTGCCGGCAGCCTGCGCGAGCAGGGCGCCAGTGCGCAAGAGGTCGATGCCGTGCTGGCCCCGCGCCCGCAGCGCCTGGGCGAAGTGCCCAAGCTGCTGGCCGCGGTGCGCGCCTTTGCCGCCTTGCCCGCCGCCGCCGCCCTGGCCGCCGCGAACAAGCGCATCGGCAACATCCTGAAGAAGGCCCCCGAGGCCGACGCGCATGTGAGCGAGCTGCTGCTGCAGGAGCCCGCCGAGAAGGCGCTGCACGCGGCCATGGCGCAAGTGGTGCCAGCCGCCAACGCGCAGTTCGACGCCGGCGACTACACCGCCTCGCTGCAGACGCTGGCCGCGCTGCGCGAGCCGGTCGACGCCTTCTTCGACGGCGTGATGGTCAACGCCGAACAGGCCGACCTGCGGCTGAACCGCCTCGGGTTGCTGATGTCGCTGCATGCGGCGATGAACCGCGTGGCGCAGCTCGAGCGGCTGGCGGTCTGATTCTTTCCTGACGACTCCACCACGGGCGGCACTGCCATGAAACTCGTCATCCTCGACCGCAACGGCACCCTCAACGTGCACCGCGAAGATTTCGTCAAAAGCGACATCGAGTGGACGCCGCTGCCCGGTGCGCTGGAGGCCGTGGCGCGGCTGAACCATGCGGGCTGGCATGTGGTGGTGGCGTCGAACCAGTCGGGCCTGGGCCGCGGGCTGTTCGACATGGCCTCGCTCAATGCCATGCACGCCAAGATGCACAAGATGCTCGCGGCCGTGGGCGGCAAGGTCGACGCGGTTTTCTACTGCCCGCACAGCCCCGACGAGGACTGCGATTGCCGCAAGCCCAAGCCGGGCCTGTTCCTGCAGATTGGCGACCGCTACGGCATCGACCTGAAGGGCATCCCGACCTGCGGCGACAGCCTGCGCGACATGCAGGCCGGCGCGGCAGCCGGCTGCGAGCCGCACCTGTTGCTCACCGGCATGGGCGCGGCCTGCATCGGCGTGGACCCGCTGCCTTCCGAATACCCGGCGAACACGGTGGTCCACAACGACCTCCCCGCCTTTGTCGAATTTTTGCTCGCGCGCGAAGCGCGGGCCGCACTGCAGGTGACTGTCTGATGGCGTTTATCCGTTCCTTTCTCCATGCCCTCTGGATGCTGGTCACCGTGGTGCCCTGGGGCATCATCATGTGCGTCAGCTCCATCTGGAAGCGCGGCATTCCGCTCTACTGGATGGCCGAGCGCTGGCTCAGCTGGGCCATTGGCGGCGCGCGCGTTCTGCTGGGCATCAAGACCCGCGTCACCGGCATGGAAAACCTGCCGACCGATGCGCTCGCCGGTGCCGTGCTGCTGGTGAAGCACCAGTCCACGCTGGAGACCTTCCTCATGCCCACGCTGATGCCGCATCCGCTGGCCTACGTGTTCAAGAAGGAGCTGATCTACGTGCCCTTCTTTGGCTGGGCGATGGCGCGGCTGGACATGATTCACATCGACCGCACGCAGCGCGCGCAGGCCTTCAACAAGGTGGTGAACCAGGGCCGCAAGCTGCTGGCGCAAGGCATCTGGATCATCATGTTCCCCGAAGGCACGCGCATTCCGCGCGGCCAGAAGGGCACCTACAAGAGCGGCGGCACGCGGCTGGCCTGCGAGACCGGCGTGCCGGTGATTCCCATTGCCGTCACCTCGGCCAGGGTGTGGCCGCGCAAGGCTTTCATCAAGCGCCCGGGCGTGGTCGATGTGTCCATCGGCCCGGCCATTTCGAGCGTGGGCCGCAAGCCCGACGAACTGATGCGCGAAGTCGAGGCCTGGATCGAGGCCGAGATGCGCCGCCTCGACCCCGAGGCCTACGCCGACAGCCCGCTGCCGGCCACGCCAGAAGCGGTGCGCTGAAGGCCACGGAAAGCCCGACATGGGGGAACTGCTTCAGTTCACGATGGACCTTTTCGAGGGGCTGGGCAGCGAGTTCGCACCCTCGGCGCCTGTGCCCCCCGCGCCCGCGCGGCCGCCCCGGCTGAAGAAGCCGCAGCGGGCAGCACCGCCACCCACGACGCCTGTTCCGTCTGCTCCGCCCGCTCCCCTTGACCCGCATGCACCGCCTGCAGTGCCCCTGGCCGACACGCTGACCCTGGCCAGCTTCGTCCACCCCCAGGCCTCGCGCGAGCTGGTGCTGGGCGCCGCGCGCGTGGCCTACGAGTTCAAGCGCGGCCAGCGCAAGACCATCGGCTTTCTGGTGGGCGCCGAGGGCCTGTCGGTGCGGGCGCCGCGCTGGGTCACGTTGCGCGACGTCGATGCGGCCATCCGCGAAAAGTCGGACTGGATCCTGCGCAAGCTCACCGAAACGCAGCAGCGCCACGCGCGCGTCGAGGCCACGCGCATCGAGTGGCGCGACGGGTCGCTGTTTCCATTCATGGGCGAGATGGTGGTGATTCGGCTCGACCCGAAGCACGGTTTTGCCAGCGTGGGCGGCACGCTCGACGCGGCCGAAGGCGACGCGCCCCGGGCGCTGCGGCTGGCCGTGGCGCAGAACGCGGCGCCCTCGCAGATCCGCGATGCGGCGCAGGCCTGGCTGATGCGCCAGGCGCGCAAGCTGTTCATCGAGCGGCTTGACCACTTTGCGCCGCTGCTGGGTGTGCGCTGGGCCAAGCTGAGCCTGTCCAACGCGGCCACGCGCTGGGGCAGCGCCAGCGCCGACGGGTCGATCCGCCTGAACTGGCGGCTGATTCACTTCCGCCTGCCGGTGATCGACTACGTGGTCGCGCACGAGCTGTCGCACCTGCGCGTGATGGACCACTCCCACCGGTTCTGGGAAACGGTGGAAAGTGTGGTGCCCGACTACGGCGTGCTGCGCCAGCAGCTCAAGGACGAGGCGGTTCCTCGCTGGGCGTGACTGCAGGGCGTTGGGCGTGACCGCCGGGGCGCACAGCGCGCGCTCCGCGGTCAAGCCAAATCAGCGCGCGTGCGTCACGCCGCCGTCCACCACCAGCGTGGACCCCATCACATAGTCGCCCGCGCGCGAGGCCAGGAAGATGGCCGCGCCCGCCATGTCTTCCGGCGTGCCGATGCGCCCGGCCGGAATGCGGTCTTTCACCACGTCACCGTGGTCGCGCGCGTCCTTGTTCATGTCCGAGGCGAATGCACCAGGGGCAATGGCGCTCACCACGATGCGGTCCTGCGCCAGGCGCAGCGCCATGCGGCGCGTCAGCTGAATCAGGCCCGCCTTGCTTGCCGCGTACGAGTAGGTCTCTTGCGGGTTCACCGAAATGCCGTCGATCGACGCGATGTTGATCACCTTCGACAGATGGTCCGTGGCGGCCTTCTTCAGCATCGGCGTGAGCGCCTGCGTGAGGAAGAACGGTGTCTTCAGGTTCAGGTCGACCACCTTGTCCCAGCCGCTTTCCGGAAACTCTTCATACGGCGCGCCCCAGGCCGCGCCGGCGTTGTTCACCAGAATGCCGAGCGAGTCTTCATGCTTTGCATAGGCCGCAACCAGCGCCTGCGCGCCTTCCAGCGTCGACACGTCCGCCGGCAGCGACACGCAGTGCCCCAGGGCTGACAGCTCCTTCGCCGTCTGGTCGCAGGCCGCGGCCTTGCGCGCCGAGATGTACACGCGCGCGCCCTGGGCCAGGTAGCCCTCGGCAATCATGCGGCCGATGCCGCGCGAGCCGCCGGTGATCAAGGCGGTGCGGCCCTTCAGCGAAAAGAGTTGGGTGGTGTCCATGGTGCCGGTGTCTCCTGAATGAATGTTTTCAGCAAACGAGCTTAGTGCGGGCACCGCCGCGCACGCGTCACCTCGGTGTCAGCAGCAGTTGCCGGGGGCTGGTGAAGCTGCGCCGCTCGCCCGTGAGCGGATCGATGAACGACAGCGACTTGGCCAGCAGCTGCAGCGGCTTGTCGAAGTCGTCCGCGCCCTCGGGCAGCAGCACGGGGTAGATCGGGTCGTTCACTATCGGCATGCCCAGCGCCTGGCAATGCACGCGCAGCTGGTGCTTGCGCCCGGTAACGGGCGAGAGCTTCAGCAGGGCATGGCCGTCGCGCACTTCCTGCACGGCAATGTGGGTCTCGGAGTTGGGCTCGCCCGGTACTTCGCGCACCCGCATGAAGTGGTCGTCGTCGACCAGGCGGCTGCGGTAGGTTTCGGGCACCGACGACACGCCCTCCTGCCAGGGCACGACCGCCTCGTAGTGCTTGTCGATGCGCCGCTCCGGAAACATCGCCTGGTAGGCGCCGCGCGTGGCGGCCCGCACCGAGAACAGCACCAGCCCCGAGGTGCTGCGGTCGATGCGGTGCATCGGCACCAGGTCGTCCAGCCCCAGCTTGCGTTTCAGGCGCACCAGCAGGCTCTGCTGCAGGTATTTGCCGGTGGGCGTCACGGGCACGAAGGGGGGCTTGTCGACCACCAGCAGTTCGTCGTCCTGGAACAGGATCTGCTCTTCGAAAGGAATGTGCGCCTCGGCCTCGAGCGTGCGGTAGTAGTACACGCGCAGCGGCGACTGGTAGCGGCGCGCCAGGGTCACGGGCACGCCGTGCTCGTCGATGACGTCGTTCGCCTCGATGCGCGCGGTCCAGGCCGCGCGCGTGATGGCGGGAAAGCGCTCGATCAAAAATTCGGCGATGGTGGGCCAGGGGCCGGCCGAGAGGCCGACGCAGCTCGGGCCGACGCCGTCGCGCGTGGGCAGGGGCAACTGCGGCGGCTTGCGTCGCGTCATGGCGAGACCGATGACGAGGACGAAGAAGACGAAAAAGACGATGAGGACGAAGAGGCCTGCTGCAACATCTGCAGCGCTTCGGCGAACGAAGGCCGTGCGGCCACGTCGGGCTGCAGGCAGCGGTCTTTCAGCGTTGCCACCGAGGCGGGCGCCGCGTCGGTGCAGCGTTCGAGCAGCTCTTGCAGCAGGCAGCCGAAGGCGCGCATCTCCAGCCGCTCGAAGGCGTGTGCCTGCGCCGCGTCGAGCGCGCCGGTCATCCATGCCGCGCCGAAGTCGCCGAGCCGGCCACCGCGTTGCGCGTGCCACAGGATGTTGTGCGCATAAAGGTCGCCGTGGAGCATGCCGCGCGCATGCAGGTGCTGCATGGCCGAGGCGATGTCGCGCGCGATGCGCAGGGCCACGCTGCACGTCCAGCGCGCGTCTTCCGCATACACGTCGCGCGTGCACGAGGCCAGGCTTGGTGGCCCCGCAAGCGTGACGAACGCCGGGTCGACCAGGCCCATCACCAGGCCTTGCACGCCGTCAGGGTGGCCGTCGATGCGGCTCTGCGCGGTGATGAGCGTGGGGTGCGTGCCCGCCGCAATGCACGCGGCCATTTCGCTGTGCGGCCAGCCGTCGCTGGTGACGGCGCCCTTGAAGAGCTTGACCGCCACCTGCCGCGACGTGCCCAGCGTGGCCTGGTGGATCACGCCCGATGCGCCTTCGCCGAGCTTCTTGCCCAGCGTGAGTTCGCGCCAGTCGGTGTGCGGCACCGACCGCGCGGCCATGGCCGCGTCTTCGGCCTGCGTGTCGAACGGGTTGCCCGCGCAGGCAAGCCACGAAAGGCGCGGCAGCGAAAGCAGCCACGCTGGCAGCGTGTGGAAGCGGTTGGCCGAAATGCGCAGCAGCTCGAGGCCTTGGAGCGCGGCCATCGAGGCCGGCAGCGCACGCAGCCGATTGCCCGCGAGCATCAGCTTCTGCATGCGGGTGCAGTGGCCGAGCGTGTCGGGCAACTCTTCGATCTGGTTGTCGGTGAGGATCAGCCAGCGCAGCGACGGTGGCAGCGCGGCGGCCGGCACGGTGTGGATCTGGTTGGCCTTGAAGCCGACGATGTCGAGCTGGCTGCACCGGCCGATGGATTCGGGCAGCGTGGTGAAGCGGTTGTCGGAGCAGAACAGCACGCGCAAACGGTGCAGCCGGTGCAGATCGTCGGGCAGCGTGTGCAGCGCATTGCCCGACAGGTTCAGCGTTTCGAGCGAATCTGCAAGCTCGAACACCTCACGCGGAAACTCGGTGAGTCCGCACGAGAGATCGATTCGTTTGGCGCCTGCCAGCCGGCCCGCGCGCAGCTCAGCCAGCGTGTTCATGCGGCGAGTCTAAAGGGCCCCGAATGTCCTCGAGCTGCGCCTTGCTTGGCGCCTTACTTGGCACCGAAGCGATAGACGCCGTCTTTCCCCAGCTCGCGCTTCACCTGGCCCGCGAACCACAGCAGGTGCAGGTGGGCCACGGACTCGCCCATTGCAAAGGTCATCTGGTGCAGGTCGAGCTCGCGCTTGAACAGAATGGGCAGGCCTTCGGCCGCGGTCATGGGGTTGGTCAGGCAGGCTTCGAGCAACTCGGCCAGGCGGTCGCGGTGGTGCTCCTGCAACTGCTCGACGCGGCGGTGGATGCCGGTGAAGGGCTTGCCGTGCGACGGCAGGCCCAGCGTGTCGGCCGGCAGCGCCTTGAACTTGTCGATGCTGTCCAGAAACAGGCGCAGCGAGTTCGCCTCGGGCTCGCCCGCGTGCACGCTCACGTTGGTGGAAATGCGCGGCAGCATCATGTCGCCGCCCAGCAGCAGCTTTTGTTCGTCGCAGTACAGCGCAATGTGCTCGGGCGCGTGGCCGTAGCCGCTGATGCAGCGCCAGGCGTGGCCGTCGATGGTGACGGTGTCGCCGTCCAGCATTCGCACGAAGCTGTCGGGCACCGAGGGCACCATGTCCGCGTAGTAGTTGGTGCGCGCGCGGATCTTGGCAATGGCCTCGGGGTTGGTCAGGCCGTGCGAGGCGAAGAAATTGGCGGCCTGCTCGCCGCCCGCGAGCGTGTCGCTGCCGGTGGTGAGCACGCGGGCCACGTGGTAGTCGGTGGAGCTGATCCACATCGGCACCTTCCAGCGCTGGCACAGCCAGTGGGCCAGGCCGATGTGGTCGGGGTGCATGTGGGTGACGATGACGCGCAGGATGGGCAGGCCCTGCAGCTGCGTCTCGAAGATCTGCTCCCACTGCGCACGCGACTCGTCGTGCGCGATGCAGCAGTCGACCACCGTCCAGCCCGCCACGCCGTCAATGGTGTCGCGCAGCAGCCAGAGGTTGATGTGGTCCAGCGCAAAGGGCAGCCGCATGCGGATCCAGCGCACACCGGGCGCCACTTCCATCGCTTCGCCGGGCTGGGGCAGCGTGTCGCCCAGGGGGTAGTGGAGTTCGCGTTCGAGGAGGTTCATGTAAGATTGACGTTTACGTAAACGTCATGGGTTGATGGCACCATTGTAGGGACCGCGGCGCAAAGCTGCTGTCGCCCGCGCAACGCCCCTCTCGCTGCCGTTTTGCCGCTGCTTTGCCGCCTTTTTTGCCGCAGTCACCGACGTCCCCTTCGTTCATGCCCGCCGCCACCTTCACCATCAGCCAGCTCGCCAAGGAGTTCGACCTCACGACGCGGGCCATCCGCTTCTACGAGGACATGGGCCTGCTCACGCCCGAGCGCGTCGGCCTGCAGCGCGTGTACAGCGCGCGCGACCGGGCGCGGCTCACGCTCACCCTGCGCGCCAAGCGCCTGGGCCTGAGCCTGACGGAGGCCAAGGACATCCTGGACATGTACGACAGCCCGCGCGACACGGTGCCGCAGCTGGAAAAATTTCTTGGCGTGCTGGGCACCCACCGGGCGCAGCTGGAGGCGCAACTGACCGAGCTGCAGGCCAACCTCGCGGAAGTGCGCGCCCACGAGAAAAAAGGGCGCGCCACGCTGGTCAAGGCGCAAAACCTGAGCAAGGCAAGCAAGGTGACCAAGGCTGCCAAGCCTGCGAAACCGGCCAACGGCCCGAAGTCTGCCGAAGCCAAGGCCTGAAACACCCGCCTCATCGACAATAGAGCCACTATGTCCGACAACCTCGAAGACCTCTTTGCCCACAACCGTGCCTGGTCCGCACAAATGGAACGAGACCGGCCTGGTTTCTTCACCAGCCTGGTCAAGCAGCAAACGCCGCGCTACATGTGGATCGGCTGCTCCGACAGCCGCGTGCCCGCCAACCAGATCACCGGCCTCGAGCCCGGCGAGGTGTTCGTGCACCGCAACGTGGCCAACATCGTGGTGCACTCCGACCTGAACGCGCTCTCGGCGATCCAGTTCGCGGTGGAGCACCTGAAGGTAGAGCACATCATGGTGGTGGGCCACTACGGCTGCGCCGGCGTCAAGGCCGCGCTCAGCGGCAAGCGCATCGGCCTGGCCGACAACTGGATCCGCCACATTCAGGACGTGCGCGACCGCCACCACGTCATGCTCGAAAGCCTGCCCGAAGAAGCCCGTGTCGACGCCCTGTGCGAACTCAACGTGGCCGAGCAGGTGGTCAACGTGGCCGTCAGCACGGTGATGGTCGACGCCTGGGCGCGCGGCCAGAAGGTCAAGATCCATGGCTGGACCTTCGGCGTGCACGACGGCCTGCTGCAGGACCTGGGCCTGAGCGTCGACGGTGCCAAGCCGCTGGACGCGGTCTACAAGGCCGCCGTGCAGCGCATCCGCTACAAGTGGAGCAAGCCCGGCGAAGTGATGCAGTCGCTGACCACGCAGGGCGCGCAGGTGAACCAGGCCGTGCAGGAGGCGCAGGCCATGTCGCCGCAGCCCGAGGCCGATGCCTCCGACGCCGCCGGTCCTGCCGCGGCCTGAGCGGCCGGCGCTGCACACGGTCTTTCGCAGCCCGTTCCTTCATGTTCCCGCAGCGCCTCGACTCGCCGCTGGCCTATGACATCGCGAAGGCGATGATGGACGGCTTCAACCGCCACTACCGGTTGTTTCGCGCGGAGTCGGCGCGGGCCAAGCACCGCTTCGAAACCGCTGACTGGCACGGCCAGCGGCGCGCCCAGCGCGAGCGCATCGAGTTCTACGACCTGCGCGTGAGCGAGGCCGTGGCCCGGCTCGAGAAAGAGTTCAAGGCCGGCGAGCAGCCCATGGATGTGTGGCACCAGGTCAAGCTGCACTACATCGGCCTGCTGGTGGACCACCACCAGCCCGAGCTGGCCGAGAGCTTCTTCAACTCGGTGACCACCAAGATCCTGCACCGCGCGTACTTTCAGAACGACTTCATCTTCGTGCGCCCGGCCATCAGCACCGAGTACATCGAGCCGCGCGGCGCGCCCACCTACCGTGCCTACTACCCCGCGGCTGCAACGCTGGCCGGCACCGTGGAGCAGATGCTCGACGACTTCGCGCTGCTGGGCGGCTTTGCCGACAAGCAGCGCGACGCGCAGCGCGTGGCGCAGGTCATTCTGAGCCGATTCCACCAGGTCAAGCTGCGCGCCAACTTTCAGCTGCAGGTGCTCTCAGGGCTGTTCTTTCGCAACAAGGGCGCCTACGTGGTCGGCAAGATCATGAACGGCTTCGTCGAAATTCCGTTCTCGCTGCCGATCCTGCACGACAGCCACGGCAGGTTCTACGTTGACGCGGCGCTGTTCGGCGAAGACGACCTGCAGATGCTGTTCAGCTTTGCGCGCGCCTACTTCATGGTCGACATGGAAGTGCCCTCGGCGTGGGTGCAATTTTTGCGCTCGCTCATGCCGCGCAAGCCGCGCGCCGAGATCTACAACGCGCTGGGCCTGGCCAAGCAGGGCAAGACGCTTTTCTACCGCGACTTTCTGTCGCACCTGAACTATTCGAGCGACCGCTTTCGCATTGCGCCCGGCATCAAGGGCATGGTGATGCTGGTGTTCGACCTGCCGTCGTTTCCGTTCGTGTTCAAGCTCATCAAGGACTTCTATCCGCCGCAGAAGGACACCACGCGCGAGCAGATCAAGGGCAAGTACATGCTCGTGAAGCAGCACGACCGCGTGGGCCGCATGGCCGACACGCTGGAGTACAGCGACGTGGGTTTTCCGCTCGACCGCTTCGAGCCGGGGTTGATCGAAGAGATTCAGAAGTTTGCGCCCAGCCAGCTCGAAATTGGCGACCGCGACGGCAACGGGGAGATGGAGGTGGTGCTCAAGCACGTCTACATCGAGCGCCGCATGATCCCGCTGAACATCTACCTGCAGGAGGCCTTCGACACGCTGGCGCACCCCGAGAGCCCGGCGCATGCCCAACGCGCGAAAGACCAGCTGGAGCATGCGGTGGTCGAGTACGGCAACGCCATCAAGGACATGGTGGCGGCCAACATCTTTCCGGGCGACATGCTGTGGAAGAACTTTGGCGTCACGCGCGGCGGCAAGGTGGTGTTCTACGACTACGACGAGATCGAATACGTCACCGACTGCAAGTTTCGCAAGGTGCCCACGCCGCGCAACGAAGAAGAAGAAATGAGCGGCGAAATCTGGTACGCGGTGGGCCCGAAAGACGTGTTCCCCGAGACCTTCGAGCCCTTTCTGCTGGGCAACCCCGATGTGCGCGCCGCCTTCATGGCGCACCACGCCGACCTGCTCGACGCGGCCTTCTGGCAGCACCACAAGGAACGCATCCAGGCCGGGCAGATGCTCGATGTGTTTCCGTACGAAGAGTCGCAGCGCTTTGCCCACGAGGGGCACGAGGCGAATGCCGGGCCCCAGGGGCACGCACCGCACTTCTGAGCGTTTGTTTTTTTGTTTGTCTGTTTTCGCTTCGCTTCCACATTACTGAAGGAGACCTCCACATGTCCGAATCCATCGTCATCGTCGGCCTGGCCCGCACCCCCATGGGCAGCTTCCAGGGCGACTTTTCTTCGCTCAGCGCGCACGACCTGGGCGGCGCCGCCATCAAGGCCGCCATGGAGCGCGCGGGCATTGCGCCCGACAGCGTGGGCGAAGTGCTGTTCGGCAACTGCCTGATGGCCGGCCAGGGCCAAGCGCCGGCGCGCCAGGCGGCCTACAAGGGCGGCCTGCCCGACAGCGCGGGGGCGGTCACGCTCAGCAAGATGTGCGGCTCGGCCATGAAGGCCGCGATGCTGTCTTACGACATGCTGCTGGCCGGCACGCACGACGTGATGGTGGCCGGCGGCATGGAAAGCATGACCAACGCGCCCTACCTCATGCTCAAGGGGCGTGGCGGCTACCGCATGGGCCACGACCGCATCTTCGACCACATGATGCTCGACGGCCTGGAAGACGCCTACCAGCCGGGCCGCTCGATGGGCACCTTCGGCGAAGACTGCGCGGCCAAGTACAAGTTCACGCGCGAGCAGCAGGACGCGTTTGCCATCGCCAGCGTGGAACGCGCCAAGAAGGCGACCGACACGGGCCTGTTCAAGGACGAGATCGTGCCCGTCACGGTGAAGGGCCGCGGCGGCGACACGGTGATCTCCATCGACGAAGGCCCGGGCAAGGTCAAGCTCGACAAGATCCCCACGCTCAGGCCCGCGTTCAAGAAAGAGAACGGCACCATCACCGCCGCGTCGAGCTCGTCGATCAACGACGGCGCCGCCGCGCTGGTCATGATGACCGAGTCGCACGCGAAGAAGATCGGCGCCAGGCCCATCGCCCGCATCGTCGGCCACGCCACGCACGCGCAGCAGCCCGAGTGGTTTTCCACCGCGCCCGTGGGCGCCGTCGCCAAGCTGTTCAAGAAGACCGGCTGGACGGTGAAGGACGTCGACCTGTGGGAGGTGAACGAAGCCTTTGCCGTGGTGCCGATGGCGCTGATGCACGAGCTGGACGTGTCGCATGAGATCGTCAACGTGCACGGCGGCGCCTGCGCGCTGGGCCACCCGATCGGCGCGAGCGGCGCACGCATCATGGTCACGCTGATCCATGCGCTGAAGGCGCGCGGCAAGAAGCGCGGCGTGGCCACGCTGTGCATCGGCGGGGGCGAAGGCACCGCGGTGGCACTTGAATTGATTTGAATCAACATTAATTAACCTTTAATTCATCAATTAATGTTTTGAATTGTCTTTATTGTGTAGATTGATTTCCCCACTCCAACCCTGCTGATACCATTCCGCGCCCGCCGCCGTTAAAGTCAAACGCCGGCGGACGCGAATTGGAATTCAGAGGAATGGAATGAGTGAGCAAACAAATGCGGCCCGCGTGGCCACCGGTGCGCCTCGGCAGGCGGCAGGAAAATATCTCAAAAGGTGGTTCGACGCCTTCAAATTTCCGGTGGCGGCGGCTTTTCTGGTAATTGCATTTGTATTTGCAGATTTGCCGGAAGCAAAGGGCGACGATCTGCTGTTGAAATTGACGGCATTGAGCCGCAAGGGTGCCGTTGCATTGTGCAACCCCGCACACATAGAAAATGAGCTTTCCGTTCAAATTGACGGAAATTCACGCAATCGCGAATTCAATGGGAATTTTTCTTCCATTGGAAATTCGCCAAATCAATTGCTTTCCGGGAATTATTCAAAATTCCAGTCGAGCGAACTCACCGTCTGCAAGCTCCAGTTGCGGGTGGCCGGCGGGCAGTTTTGCGGCAGCGATTCCGCGCGCACGCAGCGGCTGATCGGCCGGCGGGTGCAGCCCCGCATGCGCATGGTGGGCGAGCCCGGGTTCTACGACCATGGGTACGAGCTGGCGCACGACGCCACGCAACGCACCGTCCTCGGATGGCGGGAGCCCGCCGGGGCGTGCCCTGCGGCCGTGGACATCGTTACGGCGGTCCGTTGAATGGCAATGCCTTGGCGCGGCCCGTTCCCCTGGCCCGCGCTGTGCGCCGGGGCCATTCTTTTCACCGCTTGCGTCTTGCTGTTGTACGAGTCGGCGCGCGAATACCTGCCGCGCCGCGGAATGGGCCATTTCGACGTGCAGCACGCCGGCGCATTGAGCGCCGAGCGGCGGGCCGCCTACGAGCAGGAGCTTTTCAGCGAGCTGTCGCAATGGAGCCGCCCCAGCCGCCGCTATCCGAGCGCTGCAGGCGTCGGCCGGCGTGAAAGACGATGGCGCCAGATGTCGCACGACGGCTTCGAGCTGGCGCACATCGCCTTGCAGGTACTCCAGCCCGACGGCGGCTTCGTCTATCCGCTGGACGCCCCGATGCGCCGGCTGCAGGTGCTCGCCGAGCAAGGCGATGCCGGCGCCATGTGCCTCATGAGCGGACTGGTCGCCCAAGCCCGGCGCGCACGCCTGGCGCCTGCGCATGTCGAACTGGCCAGGCAATGGCTGCAGCGCGGCGCCGAGCGCGGCCATGCGGAGTGCCAGTTGCAACTGGGGCGCCGGCTGCTGCTGGGCCGTGAGGGCTGGCCCAAGGACACGCAGCGCGGCCTGGCGCTGGAGCTGGCGGCCCGCCGCGCGGGATACGCCCACGACGTGGACGGGTTGACGACGTATTTCCAGAGCCGATGGTCGAGCGACCCCGCCGACCTTGCACGCATCTATTGCTGGCAGTCGATCGATGCGCAGTCGCGCATGGCCGACGGGCCGCAGCGCATGCTTGTGCTGCTGCGCAGCGATGCGCAACGCACCGCTTCCGTGGCGCTGGCAGGCCTTGCAGACCGGCTCGAACGCACGCGCTTCACGCTGCAGGCGTGTGTGGATCTGAGCACGCGCTGAGCGCTTCGGCGCAGGAAGGGTCGATGCCTAGAATGGGAGTTTCGCCCCCTTCCTGGAGACCTCTTTCATGCATTCGGCCATTCCCCGCAACACCCTCGCCGCACTGATCGCCCTGGCTTTTCTGGCACCCGCCGCCTGGGCCCAAAAGCGCGACAACGTGCTGTTCCAGGCCGCCACCGACGAGCAGCCCGCGGTGATCAAGACGCTGGAGAAGCTCGTCAACATCGAGACCGGCACCGGTGACGCCGAAGGCATTGCCGCCGCCGGCACCTACCTCGAAGGCGAGCTCAAGAGCCTGGGCTTCACCGTCACGCGCAGCAAGTCGGCCGGCATCGTGGTGGGCGACAACATCGTGGGCAAGCTCAAGGGCCGCGGCGGCAAGAACCTGCTGCTGCTCTCGCACATGGACACCGTGTACCTGAAGGGCACGCTCGCCAAGGCGCCGTTCAAGGTCGAGGGCGACAAGGCCTACGGCCCCGGCATCGCCGACGACAAGGGCGGCAACGCCGTCGTCCTGCACACGCTCAAGCTGCTGAAGGACTACGGCGTGCGCGACTACGGCACCATCACCGTGCTGTTCAACACCGACGAAGAAAAAGGCTCCTTTGGCTCGCGCGACCTGATCCAGGAAGAGGCCAAGCTGGCCGACTACGTGCTCTCGTTCGAGCCCACCGGCGCCGGCGACGAAAAGCTCTCGCTGGGCACCTCGGGCATTGCCTACGTGCAGGTCAACATCACCGGCAAGGCCTCGCATGCGGGCGCCGCGCCGGAGCTGGGCGTGAACGCGCTGGTCGAGGCCTCCGACCTGGTGCTGCGCACCATGAACATCGACGACAAGGCGAAGAACCTGCGCTTCAACTGGACCATTGCCAAGGCCGGCAACGTGTCCAACATCATCCCGGCCAGCGCCACGCTGAACGCCGACGTGCGCTACGCGCGCAACGAAGACTTCGATGCCGCCATGAAGACGCTGGAAGAACGCGCGCAGCAAAAGAAGCTGCCCGAGGCCGACGTCAAGGTGCTCGTCACGCGCGGCCGCCCGGCCTTCAACGCGGGTGAAGGCGGCAAGAAGCTGGTCGACAAGGCCGTGGGCTTCTACAAGGAAGCCGGCGGCACCCTGGGCGTGGAAGAGCGCACCGGCGGCGGCACCGACGCGGCCTACGCGGCGCTGTCGGGCAAGCCAGTCATCGAAAGCCTGGGCCTGCCCGGCTTCGGCTACCACAGCGACAAGGCCGAGTACGTGGACATCAGCGCCATTCCGCGCCGCCTGTACATGGCTGCGCGCTTGATCATGGATTTGGGCGCCGGCAAGTAACCCGCCGCGATTCAGAAAAAAGACAGGAGACAACGCCATGCTGCTCAGCCCCGACCAGGAAGCCATCCGCGACGCGGTGCGCGACTTTGCACAAGCCGAACTCTGGCCCCACGCCCCCGCGTGGGACCGCGAGCACAGCTTTCCCAAGGAAGTGCACCGGGGCCTTGCGGCGCTGGGCGCCTATGGCATCTGCGTGCCGGAAGAGCATGGCGGCGCCGGCCTCGACTACCTCACGCTGGCGCTGGTGCTGGAAGAAATTGCGGCCGGCGACGGCGGCACCAGCACCGCCATCAGCGTGACCAACTGCCCGGTCAACGCCATCCTCATGCGCTACGGCAACCCGCAGCAGAAGAAGCAATGGCTGGAGCCGCTGGCGCAGGGGCAGATGCTCGGCGCCTTCTGCCTCACCGAGCCGCAGGCCGGCAGCGACGCATCGAGCCTGCGCACCATGGCGCGCAAGGACGGCGACGGCTATGTGATCGACGGCGTGAAGCAGTTCATCACCAGCGGCAAGAACGGCCAGGTGGCCATCGTCATCGCGGTGACCGACAAGGGCGCGGGCAAGCGCGGCATGAGCGCGTTCATCGTGCCGACCGACGCGCCCGGCTACAACGTGGCGCGGCTGGAAGACAAGCTGGGCCAGCACAGCAGCGACACCGCGCAGATCAACTTCGACGGCTGCCGCATTCCGCGCGAGAACCTCATCGGCGCGGAAGGCGAGGGCTACAAGATCGCCCTGGGCGCGCTCGAAGGCGGGCGCATCGGCATCGCCGCGCAGAGCGTGGGCATGGCGCGCAGCGCCTTCGATGTGGCGCTGGCCTATGCCAAGGAGCGCCAGGCTTTCGGCGGCGCCATCTTCGAGCAGCAGGCCGTGGGCTTTCGCCTGGCCGAATGCGCGACGCAACTCGAGGCCGCGCGCCAGCTGATCTGGCATGCCGCGAGCCTGCGCGACGCCGGCCGGCCGTGCCTGAAGGAAGCCGCCATGGCCAAGCTGTTCGCCAGCGAGATGGCCGAGCGCGTGTGCAGCGCGGCCATCCAGACACTGGGCGGCTACGGCTACGTGAACGACTTTCCGCTGGAGCGCATTTACCGCGACGTGCGTGTGTGCCAGATCTACGAAGGCACGTCGGACATTCAGAAGCTGTTGATCCAGCGCGCACTGGCGTGAGCGCGCGCCGCCGCGTGCCGGTGATACGGCTGGCAGCGGTGGTTCTGTTGCTGGCATTGGCCGTCTGGACGGTCGTTGTAGAACCGCGCTGGGTGGCGTCGCGCGTCGAGCCGCTGAGCCATGCACAGTGGCAGGCGCCGCCCGGCCTCAAGGTGGCGATGGCAGGGGACTGGCACCTGAGCACGCGCTCGCTGTGGCGCGTGACCAGCACCGACCGCGCCGCACGCATCGTCGACGACATCAATGCCGCGCAACCCGACGTGATCCTGCTGCCGGGCGACTTTCTGGCGGGCTCGGGCGACGACGAAGCGCTGTCCATCGAGGACATGGCCGCCGTGCTCGGTCGGCTGAAGGCGCCGCAGGGCGTGTATGCGGTGCTGGGCAATCACGACTGGTGGCATGACGGCCCACGCACGGCCAAGGCGCTGTTGGCGCAGGGCATTCATGTGCTGGAGAACGACGCGGTGCGGCTGCCCGGCCACGCGCTCTGGGTGGTCGGCATCGGCGACCACTCCACGGGCCATTCGCAGCCCGACAAGGCGCTGGCCGGCGTGCCGCAGGGCGCGGCCACGCTGATCATGATGCATGACCCCTTCAGCTTCGCGACCATGCCGCGCACGCAGGGTCTGGTGGTCGCCGCACACACGCACGGCGGTCAGATTCGCGTGCCGGGCTACGGCGCGCTGGTGGTGCCGGGCGCCGCACCGCGCGAGTGGGCCTATGGCTGGATCGCGCACAAGGGCAAGCGCATGTACGTGACCAGCGGCCTGGGCGTGAGCATTCTCCCGGTGCGCTTCAACATGCGGCCGGAGTGGGTGATGTTCCAGTAGCGCTGTTCACGTAGCGCCCCCGTAGCGCCTCGGTAGTGGCGCGCTAGTGGCGCGGTGCGGCCGTGTCATCGGTTTCGATGACAGACAGGCTGGCGCCGGCGGCGCAGCATGGCGGTCTCTTTGTCGGAGGTCTTTGCCATGTCGAGTTTCTTCAAGCCCGTTCCCTTTTCGCTGACCCTGCTGTGGGGTGCCATCGGCCTTGCCGCGCAGGCCCAGCCCGCCGCCGCGCCGGACATCGCCACGCTCACCGCGAGCGATGCCGTGCAGCAGCTGTGCGCCGGCACCGTCACCAGCGAACAGCTGGTCACGGCCTACCTCGCGCAGGCCAAGGCCAGGCCCAACCTGAACGCCTTCATCACGCTCGACGAGGCCGGTGCGCTGAAAGCCGCGCGCGCGGCCGACGCCAACCGCAAGCGCGGTGGCGCCTGCAAGCCGCTGGCGGGCCTGCCGGTGGTCATCAAGGACAACATCCAGGTCAAGGGGCTGCCCGCCAGCGCCGGCACGCCCGCGCTCAAGGGCTTCGTGCCCGCCGCCGATGCACCCGTGGTCGCCAAGCTGCGCGCGGCCGGCGCGGTCATTCTGGGCAAGACGAACATGCACGAGCTGGCCTTCGGGGCCACCGGCTACAACCCCGCGTTCCAGACCGGGCCCGAGGTCGGTGTGCGCAACGCCTACGACGCAAGCCGCATCGCGGGCGGGTCGTCGTCGGGCAACGGCGCGGCGCTGGGTGCGCGCATGGCGCCGGCGGCACTGGGCACGGACACGGGCGGCTCGGTGCGCATTCCGTGCGCGTTCAACGGTTGCGCGTCGCTGCGCCCGAGCATGGGCCGCTACGCGCAGCAGGGCATTGCACCGATCTCGCACACACGCGACACCGCCGGGCCAATGGCGCAGTCGATGGCCGACGTGGCGCTGCTCGACCGTGTGATCGCCGGCGGCGCGGCCCTGAAGCCAGTCGACCTGAAACGCGTGCGCCTGGGCTTGGTGCCGGCCTTCTATGCCAACCTGGACGCGGACACGCGCGCCGTCACAGACGCCGCGCTCGCCAAGCTGCGCGCAGCCGGCGTCACGCTGGTGGACGTGAAGATGCCGAAGCTCATGGAACTCAACGGGGCCATCGGCTTTCCGCTGGCGCTCTACGAAGCGCACGACGACATGGTGGCCTACCTTGCGAAGTACCGAACCGGCATCGACATCGCGCAGCTCGCGGCCGGCATCGCGAGCCCGGATGTCAAGGGCACCTTCGACGCCTTCGTGATTCCGCGCAAGCTGCCCGCGGCCAACGGCACGGTCGACGCCAAGCCGGTCTACGACAACGCCATGCGCGTGGCGCGGCCGGCCTTGCAGAAGCTCTACCGCGACACCTTCGCGAAGAACCGGCTCGACGCGCTGGTGTTCCCGACGGTGCCGCGCGTGGCCCTGGTAGCCGCGCCAGAGGCCAGCAGCCCGGAGAACTTCGGCGCGTTGATCCAGAACACCGACCCCGGCAGCAACGCCGGCATTCCGGGTGTGCAGTTGCCCTCGGGCCTGGGCGCGACGAGCGGCTTGCCGGTGGGGCTGGAGCTGGATGGCCCGGCGGGCAGCGACCGCCAGCTGCTGGCGGTCGGGCTCGCGGTGGAGGGCGTGCTCGGCCGCTTGCCGGCACCCAAGGCGAAGTAAGCCAAGGGCGCGAAGGGCGCAAAGGAGGGCGGCTTCCGCCCGGTCAGCGCGGTGCCAGCCCGGCCAGCGCCGAGCGCCGTTCGATGCCGAGCTTGTCGAAGATGCGCCGCAGGTAGGTACGCACCGTCGGCACGCTCACGGCCATGCGCCGCGCGATCTCCTTGTCGGTCAGGCCTTCGCCCACGGCGCGCGCAACCTCCTGCTCGCGCGTGCTCAAGGCGCTCCACGGGGCGTTGCAAGGCACTGGCACCGGCACGGCCACCGCGGCCGCCGTGCGCTGCGCCCGCTGCAGCGCCCCGACGAACGCAGGCTCGATCAGGTCGAGCAGCGCCTTCTCGTGATCGCCGAAATCGCCGCGCGCCTTGCACCGCCAGATGCGCAGGTCGCCCAGCGCACGGTCGCCTTCGAAGGCGTGCAGGTTCATGCCCCAGTGCAGCCCGTCGCGCGAGAGAAAGTCGTTGAAGAACGGCGTGCGCATCAGCGCGCGCTGCGGCATGACCTCGGTCACGCGCGTGGCGCGGCGGCGCGACTGCAGCACGAAGGTGATGGGGTCGTGGTGCTGGTGCCACTCACCGTAGCGGTCGAGGTTGGCCGGGTCCATGTTGATGGCCACGCGGCCGTCGAAGCGGCTGCTGCGTTCGTTCCACACGAAGGAGGCGAACTGGTCGGCCCGCAGCAGGTCGAGCAGCGCCCGGCCCAGGTGCTCGCGCACGTCGTGTTCGCCGCGCTCTTGCGCCAGCAGTGTGAAAACGTCGCGCAGCGCATGCTGTTCGGAGCCTGTCAGGTACATCGCCGCCTCGCTTTTCCTGTGTGCCGGAGCAAGGCTAGCGTTTAGCAAGCGCCGCGCCAAGCGTGCATGCCCGGGTGGCTCGGAGCGCCCGTGCGGCCTGCTCCGGGGTTGCCCCAGCGGCGCTGCGCCCGCGAGGTGTTCCAATAGAGGCCTTCATGAGCGCCACTGATTCCACCACCGGACCTTGCCCCTGCGGGCGTACCGACCGCCGCGACAAGCCCATCGGCTATGCCCTGTGCTGCGGCCGCTACCTCGACGATTTCGACCACACCCCCGCGCCCGACGCCGAATCGCTGATGCGTTCGCGCTACTCGGCCTTTGTGCTGGAGCGCGCCGAATACCTGCTCGCCACCTGGGACCCGGCGAAGCGGCCGGCCTCCATCGAGTTCGAGCCGGGCGTCAAATGGCTGGGGCTGGACATTCGCTCGCGCTCCGTGCTCGACGCGGACCATGCCGAGGTCGAGTTCGTCGCCCGCCAGCGCAGCGCGGCCACGGGTGCGGCCACCCGGCTGCACGAGCGCAGCCGCTTCGTGCGCAACGGCGAGCGCTGGTTCTACCTCGACGGCGACCTGCAACTGCCCCTGGCTTGACGCACGGCGCCGGGGCTCGCACAATCGGCCCCGCTCCGGGGTGCACACACGTGGTGTGCTGAGATGGCAAAGCTGCCGACCCGCGAACTTGATCCGGGTCATACCGGCGTAAGAAGAGCTGCACTCCCTGACTTCGGTCCGTCACTCCCCCTTTTGTGACGGGCTTTTGCCGAAGTCCATCGAGCGATTGCGGAGCACCCTTTCCTCAACAAGGAGTGCCTCCCGATGAATGCCCCCGACAAGTTCACCACGCTGCTTTCGCTCACGCGCGAGCCGTTTCCCGCGTCCCACAAGTGCCTGATTCCGGGCAGCCGGCCCGACCTCAACGTGCCGGTGCGCGACGTGCTGCTGACCAACGGCGAGACCGTGTCGCTCTACGACACCTCGGGCCCGTACACAGACGCCAAGGTCGAGATCGACGTGCGCCGCGGCCTGCCCAGCGTGCGGGCCGAATGGATCGCCGAGCGCAACGACACCGAAAGTTACGAAGGCCGCTCGCACCAGGCGCTCGACGAAGGGCTCAAGCACGCCCACGATCACGACCAGGATGCCCAGCGCCTGGCTGAACTGCGCGCCGCCGCGTCGGCATTGCAGCGCACGCCGCGCCGCGCCAGGTCGGGCGCCAATGTCACGCAGATGCACTACGCCCGCCGCGGCATCGTCACGCCCGAGATGGAGTACGTGGCGCTGCGCGAGAACGGCAAGCGCGAGTGGATGGCCGAGTACCTGGCCAACGAGGAGCGCGCCAGGCGCGTGGCCGGCAACCCGATGGGCGCGCAGATTCCGCGCATCATCACGCCCGAATTCGTGCGCGACGAGGTGGCCCGCGGCCGCGCCATCATTCCGGCCAACATCAACCACCCCGAGGTCGAGCCGATGGCCATCGGGCGCAACTTCAAGGTGAAGATCAACGCCAACATCGGCAACTCGGCCGTTACCTCGAGCATCGAGGAAGAGGTCGAAAAGCTGGTGTGGGCCATTCGCTGGGGCGCCGACAACGTGATGGACCTGTCGACCGGCAAGAACATCCACACCACGCGCGACTGGATCGTGCGCAACAGCCCGGTGCCCATTGGCACCGTGCCGATCTACCAGGCGCTGGAGAAGGTGGGCGGCGTGGCCGAGGACCTGACCTGGGAGATCTTTCGCGACACGCTGATCGAGCAGGCCGAGCAGGGCATCGACTACTTCACCATCCACGCCGGCGTGCGCCTGCCGTTCATTCACCTCACGGCGGACCGCATGACGGGCATCGTGTCGCGCGGCGGCTCGATCATGGCCAAGTGGTGCATTGCGCACCACAAGGAGAGCTTTCTGTACGAGCGCTTCGAGGACATCTGCGACATCATGAAGGCGTACGACGTGAGCTTTTCGCTGGGCGACGGCCTGCGCCCCGGCTCGGGCGCGGACGCCAACGACGAGGCGCAGTTTGCCGAACTGCGCACGCTGGGCGAGCTCACCAAGGTCGCGTGGAAGCACGACGTGCAGACCATGATCGAAGGCCCGGGCCATGTGCCCATGCACATGATTCAGGCCAACATGGACGAGCAGATCAAGCACTGCCACGAGGCGCCGTTCTACACGCTCGGCCCGCTGACCATCGACATTGCGCCGGGCTACGACCACATCTCCAGCGCCATTGGCGCGGCCATGATCGGCTGGGCCGGCACCGCGATGCTGTGCTACGTGACGCCCAAGGAGCACCTGGGCCTGCCCGACCGCGACGACGTGAAGCAGGGAATCATTGCCTACAAGATCGCCGCGCACGCGGCGGACGTGGCCAAGGGGCACCCGGGCGCCCGCTCGCGCGACGATGCGCTGAGCAAGGCACGCTTCGAGTTCCGCTGGCAGGACCAGTTCAACCTGGGCCTGGACCCGGACACCGCGCGCGAATTTCACGACGAGACGCTGCCCAAGGACTCTAGCAAGGTGGCGCACTTCTGCTCGATGTGCGGCCCCAAGTTCTGCTCGATGAAGATCACGCAGGAAGTGCGCGAGTACGCCGCGAAGAAGGGCGTGGCCGAGGCGGCAGCCGTGGCCGAGGGCATGCAGGAGAAGTCGAAGGAGTTCATGGCGGGTGGCGCAGAGATGTACATCCCGATCCGCTCCATAGCCTGAGTTACCGAGTGCGACAAAGGGCGGCGTTCGAGGGGGCGTTGCTACCATGGGGCCAACCCCCAGAAACTTCGCTCCGCAATGACCCCTTTTCCCTTTGCCGCCGTTCTCTTCGATTGCGACGGCGTGCTCGTCGACTCCGAACCCATCACCAACCGCGTGCTCGCCGAAATGCTCGGCGAGCTCGGTTGGCATCTGAGCACCGAAGAGTCGATGAACACCTTCACCGGCAAGGCCGTGAAGGACGAGGCCCCGCTCATCGAGGCCAAGACCGGCGTGAAGATCACCGACGAGTGGCTCAAGGCCTTTCGGGCGCGCCGCAACGAGGCGCTGGAGCGCGACCTGGTCGCCATTCCGAACGCGCCGGCCGCCATCCGCGAGATTCATGCAAGGCTGAAGGGCCGCATTGCCTGTGCCTCTGGCGCGGACCGCTACAAGGTCGAATTGCAGCTGGCCAAGGTCGGGCTGCTCGACTGTTTTCAGGGCCGCATTTTCAGCGGCCATGAAATGCCCCGTTCCAAGCCGCACCCCGACGTATACCTGGCCGCGGCCGAGGCGCTGGGTGTGGACCCGAAGCGTTGCGCGATCGTCGAGGACACGGTCACCGGCGCCATGGCCGGCGTGGCCGCGGGTGCCACGGTGTTCGGCTACAGCACGGGCGAGTCGGGCCACAGCGGCCCTGGCCCATTGTTGAGCGTGGGCGTGACGCGCGTGTTCAGCGACATGGCCGAATTGCCGGGGTTGCTGTCGGGTTACGGGCTGCAGCCGGCCTGAGTTTCTGATGGAATAACGGCCATCCCAGAACGGCACACAGGAACAGCACCCTCATGACTTCCGAATACAAAACCGAGCAGCCCGATCGCACCGAGATCGATGCGCTCACGGGCCCGGCCGTGGTCGAGTTCGGCACCAACTGGTGCGGCATCTGCAAGGCCGCGCAGCCGAACATTGCCGAGGCCTTTGCCAAGTACCCGAATGTGCGCCGCATCAAGGTGGAAGACGGCAGCGGCCGGCCGCTGGGGCGTTCGTTCAATGTGCGCCTGTGGCCCACGCTGGTGTTCATGCGGGACGGCAAGGAAGTGGCGAAGCTGGTGCGGCCGGAAGACAGTCAGTCGATTTCTGATGCGCTGGCTTTGATTGACGCGTCGGTCTGAATTTTTGCCGTTGTTCGTTCGGGGCGACGCTCACGCCGACGGAGTGCCTTGCTCCGCGAATGTCCCCCGGGGCTGCGCCCCTCCTCCTTTATTTCGCTGCGCAAGGCACCCCATCGACGTGAGCGTTTTCAGAGCACTGGTTGATCGTGCGATCACCCAGAGCGTGCCCTGGTGCACAGGGCGTCGGGTGCTCCCCGCAGCGAAATAAAGGAGGAGCGAAGCGGGGGACATTCGCGGAGGGGAGTACCCGGCGGCCTGTGCACGCGCCCTGAACAACGGCACCAATAACAAAGGCGCCCAAGCTACAACCCCCGCAGACGAAAGTCACGCGGCGCATGCCCCGTCCACTGCAGGAACGCGCGTGAAAAACTCTTCTCGTTGCGAAACCCCACCGCCAACGCCACCTGCTTGATCGGCCGCGTGGTCCGACGCAGTTGGTCGACCGCCATCTCGTGACGCACCTCGTTCTTCAGCACCTGCAGCGAGGTTCCCTCCTCATGCAATTGCCGATGCAGCGTGCGGCTAGACACATTGAGCAGCGTGGCCAGCGCCTCCGCCGTGGTCGCCTCGCTGGCGCGTGAACGCAGCAACTCGCGCACACGCCGCCCCAACAACCGGTCACGCCGGTACTGCAGGATCGTCAACGGCAACGCACGCTTGAGCATCGTGCGCAACGCACGCTCGTCACGCTGAAGCGGCAACGCCAGATAGCGCTCGTCGAAACTGATGCTCGCCTGCGCCGCGCCAAAGCTCACGTCGGGCGTGAACATCGGGGCATAGGCATCGGCGTGCGGCGGCGCGGCAAACGGAAAGCTCGCATGACGCAACGAAATGCGCGAGTCGATCGCCCAGCACATGTAGCCGTGCATGAAGCGCAGACTGGTCACCAGACAGAACTCCCGGAACGCATCGCCGAGCGGGCGGTGCTCGGTGATGCGCAAGGTGGCCACGCCGCCCGCCACCTCCAACGCCAGGCCGATGTCCTCGGTCAGCAACCGGTGATGCCGGCACCAGCGCTTGATGGCCACGCCCAGGTCGGGCGCGGTGAGGGACGCGCGGCACAGCATGCCGTAGCTGCCCCAGGGCAGGCGCCGTGAGAACCAGCCGAGCGCCTCGTCGTCCAGCTCCTGCATGGCGTGGTCCGACAGCGCCTCGAACTGCGCGGCCGTCACCCGCGCGCCCGGCCGGGCGAGTTCGCGCGGCGTGATCTGTGCCGCTTTCAGCGCCTCGGCAGGGTCTTTGCCGTAGCGCTCGTAACCCTGCACGATGGCTCTCACGAAGGCCATGGGCGTGACGGCGCGGGCGGGTCGAAGGAACGAGGGTGACGACATGGCTGGGGCAGGCAGGGCGTGGCGCAATTTGCAACCATTGTGGCGCCAATTGCGGCGCGCCCGGGCGTAAGCTGTGTTTCTTTCAAGCGCCATTCAGCGCGGGTAGCACTGCGCGCCGACCCCCTCAGAGGAGACAACACACATGCACGATCCCGGCCTGAACTTCGACCTGGGCGAGGACATCGACTCGCTGCGCAGCGCCATCCAGGACTTTGCCGCGAACGAAATCGCACCGCGCGCCGCCGACATCGACCGCGACAACCTGTTCCCACATGACCTGTGGCAAAAGCTCGGCGAGCTCGGCCTGCACGGCATGACGGTGAAGGAAGAGTTCGGCGGCACCGAGCTGGGCTACCTGGCCCACATCGTGGCCATGGAAGAAGTCTCGCGCGCCTCGGCCTCGGTGGGCCTGTCGTACGGCGCGCACTCCAACCTGTGCGTGAACCAGATCCACCGCAACGGCAGCGACGCGCAGAAGAAAAAATACCTGCCCAAGCTGGTGAGCGGCGAGCACGTGGGCGCGCTGGCCATGAGCGAGCCCAACGCCGGCTCCGACGTGGTCAGCATGAAGCTCAAGGCCGAGAAGAAGAACGGCTACTACGTGCTCAACGGCGGCAAGATGTGGATCACCAACGGCGGCGACGCCGACACGCTGGTCATCTACGCCAAGACCGAGCCCGAGATGGGCGCGCGCGGCATGACGGCCTTCATCGTCGAGAAGAACTACAAGGGCTTCTCGGCCGGCACCAAGCTCGACAAGCTCGGCATGCGCGGCTCCAACACCTACCCGCTGTTCTTCGACAACTGCGAAGTGCCCGAAGAAAACGTGCTGGGCGGCGAAGGCCTGGGCGCGAAGGTGCTCATGAGCGGGCTCGACTACGAACGCGCGGTGCTGTCGGGTGGCCCGCTGGGCATCATGGCGGCGTGCATGGACGCGGTGCTGCCCTTCGTGCATGAGCGCAAGCAGTTCGGCCAGAGCATCGGCGAGTTCCAGCTGATGCAGGGCAAGCTGGCCGACATGTATTCGACCTGGCAGGCCACGCGCGCCTATGTGTATGCCGTGGGCAAGGCCTGCGACCGCAACGACCATGCGCGCACCTTCCGCAAGGACGCGGCCGGTGCCATTCTGTATTCGGCCGAGAAGGCGACGTGGATGGCTGGCGAGGCCATTCAGGCGCTGGGCGGCGTGGGGTACACGAAGGACTTTCCGGTCGAGCGGCTGTGGCGCGATGCCAAGCTGTATGAGATTGGCGCGGGTACGAGCGAGATTCGGCGGATGCTGATTGGGCGCGAGCTGTTCGCAGAGACCGCCTAGGATGAAGCGAGCTGCCCCCTCTTGCCCCCTCTCCCTCTGGGAGAGGGCTGGGGTGAGGGCAGCAGCGATCGAGTCGAGAACCGCGCCTCGTCCAGGGCCGGTCACCCTCACCCCAACCCTCTCCCCAAGGGAGAGGGAGCAAGACAAGGAGACAAGACGATGCCACTGATGCAAAGCATGGCCCAAGGCGCCACCGACGTCCCCCTCATCGAACAACCCATCGGCGACTTCTTCGACGACATGGTCGCGAAGCAGCCCGAGCGCGAGGCGCTCATCAGCCGCCACGAGGGCCAGCGCTACACCTACCGCGCGCTGCAGACCGAATCGAACAAGCTCGCCAGCGCGCTGCTCGACCTTGGCCTGCAACCGGGCGACCGCGTGGGCATCTGGTCGCACAACAACGTGCCATGGGTGCTGATGCAGATCGCCACCGCCAAGGTCGGCCTGATCCTCGTCAACATCAACCCGGCCTACCGCACCTCGGAGCTGGAGTACGCGCTCAACAAGGTCGGCTGCAAGGCGCTGGTGACGATGGCGCAGTTCAAGACCAGCGACTACCTCGGCATGCTGCGCGAGCTGGGCCCGGCGCGCCTGCCGCAACTGCTGCACACCTTCTGGATCGACAAGCCCGGCCAGGGCGACGAGCAGCCCGGCATGCAGCGCTTTTCGCAGTTGCTCGCAAGCGGCGACGCAGCCGATGCGCGCATTGCCCAGACGCAGAAGACGCTGAAGGCCACCGACCCCATCAACATCCAGTTCACCAGCGGCACCACGGGTTTCCCTAAAGGCGCGACGCTCACGCACCGCAACATTCTGAACAACGGCTTCTTCATCGGCGAGTGCATGAAGCTCTCGCCCATCGACAAGCTGTGCATTCCGGTGCCGCTGTACCACTGCTTCGGCATGGTGCTGGGCAACCTGGCGTGTCTTACGCACGGCTCGGCCATCGTGTACCCGAACGACGGGTTCGACCCGCTCACCGTGCTGGAGACGGTGCAGGCAGAGAAGTGCACCGGCCTGCACGGCGTGCCCACGATGTTCATCGCCGAGCTCGACCATCCGCGCTTCAAGGAGTTCGATCTGTCGACCCTGCGCACCGGCATCATGGCCGGCTCGCCGTGTCCCACCGAGGTGATGAAGCGCGTGGTCGACCAGATGCACCTGAGCGAAATCACCATCGCCTACGGCATGACCGAGACCAGCCCGGTGAGCTGCCAGAGCAGCACCGACACGCCGCAGGACAAGCGCGTGTCCACCGTGGGCACGGTGCAGCCGCACCTGGAGGTGAAGATCATCGACCCCGAGACCGGCGCCGTGGTGCCGACGGGCACGTCGGGCGAGCTGTGCACGCGCGGCTATTCGGTGATGCACGGCTACTGGGAAGACGAGCCGCGCACGCGCGAAGCCATCGACGCAGAGCACTGGATGCACACCGGCGACCTGGCCACCATGGACGCCGAGGGCTACGTCAACATCGTCGGGCGCATCAAGGACCTGGTGATTCGCGGGGGCGAGAACATCTACCCGCGCGAGATCGAAGAATTTCTGTACCGCCACCCCAAGGTGCAGGACGTGCAGGTGGTCGGCCTGCCCGATAAAAAGTACGGCGAAGAGCTGTGCGCCTGGATCATCGTCAAGCCCGGCCAGAGCGCCACCGACGAAGACATCCGCAGCTTCTGCAAGGGCCAGATCGCGCACTACAAGGTGCCCAGGTACATCCAGTTCGTCACCGAATTCCCGATGACCGTGACCGGCAAGATTCAGAAATTCAAGATCCGCGACGCGATGACCGAGCAACTCGGCCTCAGCCAGGAAAAGACAGCATGAGCAAACTAGAAACCAAACTGAACGCCCGTTCGGCCGACTTCCAGGCCAATGCCGCCGCCATGCGCGCGCTGGTCGACGACCTGCACAAGCAGTTCGCCAAAGTGGAGCAGGGCGGCGGCGAGGCCGCGCGCGCCAAGCACACGGCGCGCGGCAAGCTGCTGCCGCGCGACCGCGTGGCCGAGCTGCTCGACCCGGGCACGCCCTTCCTGGAAATTGCGCCGCTGGCCGCGCACGCCATGTACCTGGACGCCAAGGGCGCGGAGTCGGCGCCGGGCGCGGGCCTCATCGCCGGCATCGGCCGCGTGAACGGGGTGGACTGCATGGTCGTGTGCAACGACGCGACCGTGAAGGGCGGCACCTACTACCCGCTGACCGTCAAGAAGCACCTGCGCGCGCAGGAGATCGCCGAGCAGAACCGCCTGCCCTGCATCTACCTGGTCGACTCGGGCGGCGCCAACCTGCCGAACCAGGACGAGGTGTTCCCGGACCGCGACCACTTCGGCCGCATCTTCTACAACCAGGCCAACATGAGCGCCCAGGGCATCCCGCAGATCGCGGTGGTCATGGGCTCGTGCACGGCCGGCGGCGCGTACGTGCCGGCGATGAGCGACGAATCGATCATCGTGAAGAACCAGGGCACCATCTTCCTGGGCGGCCCGCCGCTGGTGAAGGCGGCCACCGGCGAGGTGGTGACGGCCGAAGACCTGGGCGGTGGCGATGTGCACACGCGCCTGTCGGGCGTGGTCGACCACCTGGCGCAGAACGATCTGCATGCGCTGTCGCTCGCGCGCTCGGCGGTGGCTCACCTCAATGCGAAGAACGCCAGCGCGCAGCCGGCCGCCAACACGCCGGTGCGCGCGCCCGAGTTCCCGCGCGAAGAGCTGTACGGCGTGATCCCCACCGACACGCGCAAGCCCTTCGACGTGCGCGAGATCATTGCGCGCATCGTCGACGGCAGCGAGTTCCATGAGTTCAAGGCCCGCTTCGGCGCCACGCTGGTGTGCGGCTTTGCCGAGATCGAGGGCATGCCCGTGGGCATCATCGCGAACAACGGCATCTTGTTCAGCGAGTCGGCGCAGAAGGGCGCGCACTTCATCGAGCTGTGCTGCCACCGCAAGATACCGTTGGTGTTCCTGCAGAACATCACCGGCTTCATGGTGGGCCGCAAGTACGAGAACGAGGGCATTGCGCGCCACGGCGCCAAGATGGTGACTGCGGTGGCCACGGCCAACGTGCCCAAGTTCACGATCATCATCGGCGGCAGTTTCGGCGCCGGCAACTACGGCATGTGCGGCCGCGCATACAGCCCGCGCTTTCTCTGGATGTGGCCCAACGCGCGCATCAGCGTGATGGGCGGCGAGCAGGCCGCGAGCGTGCTGGCCACGGTGAAGCGCGACGGCATCGAGCTGAAGGGTGGCAGCTGGAGCAAGGAAGAAGAGGAAGCCTTCAAGGCCCCGATTCGCCAGCAGTACGAAGACCAGGGCCACCCCTACTACGCCACCGCGCGCATCTGGGACGACGGCATCATCGATCCGGCGGACACGCGTCGCGTGCTCTCCCTTGGCTTGGCGGCTGCGCGCAATGCGCCGATTCCTGAGCCCAAGTTCGGCATCTTTCGGATGTAGCCGTGTTTTTGTCTGCTTGCTTCTTTCGATTTGGTCATGGGGGCTTGCGGGGGTGCGCTCGCGAGGGCGGGGTACCTTGCTCCGCGAATGTCCCCCGGCCTGCGGCCTCCTCCTTTATTTCGCTGCGCAAGGCACCCCACCCTCACGAGCGTTATCCGGAGCAGTCGTTGATCGCACGAGCACTCAGAGCGTGCCCTGGTGCACAGGGCGTCGGGTGCTCCCCGCAGCGAAATAAAGGAGGAGGGCGAAGCCCGGGGGACATTCGCGGAGGGGAGTACCCGGCGGCCTGTGCACACGCCCTGAACGTACCCGCCGAATCCATTGCAAAAAAGCAAGCCGACAAGATTCACTGACATGACCTTCACCAAACTGAAACTAGAAATCGAAGGCCCCATCGCCCGCGTCTGGCTCGACCAGCCCGACGCACGCAACGCCTTCGACGACATCGTCATCGCAGAACTGACGCAGGCCTTCACTCAAGCCGGCACCGCGCCGCACGTGAAAGCAGTGGTGCTAGGCGCGAACGGCCCGGCCTTCTGCGCCGGTGCCAACCTCAACTGGATGCGCCGCATGGCCGACTACACCCGCGACGAGAACATCGCCGACGCGGGCAAGCTGGCCACCATGCTGCGCACCATCGCCGAGTGCCCCAAGCCCACCATCGCGCGCGTGCAGGGCGATGTGTACGCGGGCGGCATGGGCCTGGTGGCGGCCTGCGACATGGCCGTGAGCGTAAACACCGCCTGGTACTGCCTGAGCGAAGTAAAGATCGGCCTCGTGCCCGCCACCATCAGCCCCTACGTGCTGCGCGCCATGGGCACGCGCGCGTCGCAACGCTACTTTCTGACAGCCGAGCGCTTCACCGCCGCCGAGGCGCACCGCGTCGGCTTCGTGCATGAGGTGGTGCCCGCCGACGCGCTCGACGCCAAGGTCGACGAACTGCTGAAGGCCCTGACCGGCGCCAGCCCGGCCGCCGTGCGCGCCTGCAAGCAACTGATTGCCGATGTGGCCGGCCAGGAGATCGACGACGCGCTGATTGCGAAGACGGTCGAAGGCATTGCCGACATCCGCGCCAGCGACGAAGGCCGCGAAGGCGTGCAGGCCTTCCTGCAGAAGCGCAAGCCGTCGTGGCTGGACGCGAACAAGGGCTGAGCGGCATGTCGAACGCTGCACTCATCGAACGCATGGACGCATGGCTTGCCGCGCACCGCGCGGACTACCGGGCCACGTTGCAGCCCGGCGTGAGCGACGCCGCACTCGACGCGTTCGAAGCCAGGTTCTCGCTGAAGCTGCCCGAGGGCTTGCGCGCGCTCTATCGCTGGCGCAACGGCCAGCCGAACAGCTGCTTCGACAGCCTGCAAGGCAACCGCATGTTCAGCGCGCTGGAGGACATTGCCGACACCAAGGAGATGCTCGACGGCATGATCGGCACCGACTTCGAAGATCCCGCCACCTGGCGGCGCGGCTGGGTGCCTTTCCTGTCGAATGGCGGCGGCAGCTACCTGTGCGTGGACACCGACGCCGAAGCCGATGGCCAAGGCGGCCGGCAGCCCGGCCAACTGGTCGCCTTCTGGAAGGGCGACGAAGACCGCCCCGTGGAGCATGCGTCGTTCGATGCATGGCTTGCGGAACTCGTGGCTTCCATGGAAGCCGGCACCATCGAATTCGACTGACTGAGCGAGGCACCGCCATGGACACCCCACTCGACATGCCCCAGCTGCTCGCACTGTCCGCCGCCATCGGCTGGGCCAGCGGCGTGCGGCTGTACCTGGTCGTGCTGCTGACCGGCCTGGTCGGCTACTTCGGCTGGGTGCCGCTGCCCAGCGGGTTGCAGTTGCTGGCGCATCCGGTGGTCATGGCGGCCAGCGGCTTCATGGTGTTCATCGAGTTCTTCGCCGACAAGATTCCCGGCCTCGACTCGCTGTGGGACGTGGTGCACACCGCCATTCGCATCCCGGCTGGCGCCGCGCTCGCGGCCAGCGTGTTCGGCGCCGACCATGGCGTGATGGCCATCGTGGCGGCGCTGGTGGGCGGCGGCTTCGCGGCCACCGCGCATGCGGCCAAGGCCACCACGCGCGCGGCCATCAACACATCGCCGGAGCCGTTCTCCAACGTGGGCGCGTCGCTGGTCGAAGACACGATGGTGCCCGCGGGGCTGTGGCTGGCGGTGGCGCACCCCTTCGTCTTTCTCGTGCTGTTCGTGCTGGTGCTTGTGCTGAGCGTGTGGCTCATTCGCAAGAGCTGGCGCTTCCTCAGGGCGCTGTTCGCCCGCGTGGCCCGCATCTTCAGCGGCCGACCCGATCCAGGCGTCGTGCCTGCGTTTCAACTGAAAAAGAATCCTCCGGGAGACACTCCTCATGTTTAAGAAAATCCTGATCGCCAACCGCGGCGAGATCGCCTGCCGAGTGGCTGCTACAGCCCGTCGCATGGCCATTCGCACCGTCGCCGTTTACTCCGATGCCGACGCGCATGCCAACCACGTGCGCGCCTGCGACGAGTCGGTGCACATCGGCGGCAGCGCGCCCAAGGAAAGCTACCTGCGCTGGGAGCGCATCCTCGAAGCGGCCAAGGCCACGGGCGCCGAAGCCGTGCACCCCGGCTACGGCTTCCTCAGCGAGAACGAAGAGTTTGCGCGCGCCTGCGCCAACGCCGGCCTGGTCTTCATCGGCCCGCCGCCTTCGGCCATCAAGGCGATGGGCCTGAAGGCCGAGTCGAAGCAGCTGATGGAAAAAGCCGGCGTGCCGCTGGTGCCCGGCTACCACGGCCATGACCAGAACCCGCAGCTGCTGCAGCGCGAGGCCGACCGCATCGGCTACCCGGTGCTCATCAAGGCCAGCGCGGGCGGCGGCGGCAAGGGCATGCGCGCGGTCGACAAGGCCGAAGACTTCGCTGCCGCGCTGGCCTCTTGCCAGCGCGAGGCCATCAACAGCTTCGGCGACGACGCGGTGCTGATCGAGAAGTACGTGCAACGCCCGCGCCACATCGAGATTCAGGTGTTCGGCGACACGCAGGGCAACTACGTCTACCTGTTCGAGCGCGACTGCTCCGTGCAGCGCCGCCACCAGAAGGTGCTGGAAGAAGCACCCGCGCCCGGCATGACCGAGGCGATGCGCAAGCAGATGGGCGACGCCGCCGTGGCTGCTGCCCGTGCCGTGAACTACGTGGGCGCGGGCACGGTGGAGTTCATCGTCGAGCAGCGCGAAGGCGGCGAGATGAACTTCTTCTTCATGGAGATGAACACGCGCCTGCAGGTGGAGCATCCCGTGACGGAAGCCATCACCGGCCTCGACCTCGTCGAATGGCAACTGCGCGTGGCCTCGGGCGAAGCGCTGCCGCTGAAGCAGGCCGACCTGCAGATCCACGGCCATGCCATCGAGGCACGCATCTGCGCCGAGAACCCCGACAACAACTTTCTGCCCGCCACCGGCACCTTGCGCGTGTACCGCAAGCCGCAGGCCACCGCCTTCCAGCGCAGCCGCGTGCGCATTGACGACGGCGTGCGCGAGGGCGGCGAGATTTCGCCGTTCTACGACTCGATGATCGCCAAGCTCATCGTGCACGGCAGCACGCGCGAAGAAGCGCTGGCCCGGCTGGACGCCGCGCTGGCGCAGGTGCAGATCGTGGGCGTGCAGACCAACGTGCAGTTTCTGCGCGGCATTCTGGCGACCGAATCGTTCGCCAAGGCCAACCTGGACACCGCGCTGATCGAGCGCGAGCGCGCCGTGCTGTTCGACCGCGAGCCGCTGGGCCTGCCGCTGGCCGCGGCCGCCGCGATCACGCGCACGCTCGTCACCGAGCGCCCGGCCGGCACGCCCGACCCCTTCGAGCGCCGCGATGGCTGGCGCTCGCACGGCGAGTACCTGCGCCGCTTCGACTTCGAATTTCGTGGGGCCGAGCAGATCGCCCTGCTGACCTACAAGCGCGACGGCAGCCTGTGGCTTGAAGCCGGCGGTACCGAAGGCACGCTGGTGGTGGGGCAGTTTGCGGGCGGCGAATTCGAGGTCGAGTTTGCCGGCACGCGCCAGACGCTGGACGTGCACGTCGACGGCGCCACCGCGCACATCTTCGCGTCGAAGGGCGCGAGCAAGATCACCGTCATCGACCGCCTCGCGCATGCCGGCGACACGCAGGCCGAAGGCGGCCGGCTCACCGCGCCGATGCCGGGCAAGGTCGTGTCCTTCGCCGTCAAGGCCGGCGACAAGGTCAGCCGCGGTCAGCCGCTGGCCGTGATGGAGGCCATGAAGATGGAGCACACCATTGCCGCGCCGGCCGACGGCACGGTGGACGAGCTGATGTTCGCGCCGGGCGAGCAGGTGGCCGAGGGCGAGGAGCTGTTGCGCATGAGTGCCGCCGCAGCCTGAAAAAACAATTGACCCCGTTCCGGGCGACCGCCCGTATCAGCTGCGGTAGTCATCACTCAATGGATTTGCCATGACCTCTCGCACGCCGTTCGGCTCGCCCCGTTTCCTTTCTGCCCGCCACCGCGCGGGCATCGTCCTGCTGGCCCTGGCGGCCGCCTTGTCGCTCGCGGGCTGCAACCGCAACAACGGCGGGGGTGAGACGCTTTCCGCGCCGTCACCGTCCTCGGCACCCGCGCCCATGCAGGCCGCCGGTGGCATGGCCATGAAGGAGCAACGCCGCGCGCGCGTGGCGGATGCCGCCTCCGAGTCGTCGGAATCCGATCAGTCTCCAGAGACTCCGCTGCAGCGCTTTCTTGCGGTGCGGCAGGAGCTGAACGTGGAAGTGCCTTCCGAGCAACTGGCCGATGCCTGGGGCAAGGTGCGCGACCTGTGCGGCACGCTGAAGTGCGAGCTGCTGTCGTCCTCGCTGTTGCGCGAAACGCCGCAGCAGCCGGGCAACGCCATGCTCGAAGTGCGCGTGGAACCGGCCGATGTCGACAAGCTGCTCGGTGGCCTGGCCGGTGTGGCAAAGGTGGTTTCGCACACCACCACCAGCGAGGACAAGACCGCCGAGGTGATCGACGTGGAGGCCCGCATCAAGAACCGCACCGAGTTCCGCGACAGCCTGCGCGTGATGCTGCGCGACACCGTCACCAAGCGCACCATGGCCGACCTGTTGGCCATTCAGCGCACGCTGTCGGACACCCAGGCCGAGCTGGACGCCAGCGCCACGCAGCGCAAGGTGCTGGCGCAGCAGACCAGCAAGCAGCACATCCAGATCCAGTTCACGCCGCAGCGCGTACTGGTGAGCGGTGGCGACAGCTACAGCCCGATGGGGGAGGCGCTGCGCAATGCGGGCGCGGTGCTGGCGCACAGCGTGGCCTCGCTCATCACCTTCGTGGCGGCGGTGTTGCCGTGGCTGCTGCTGGTGGTGCTGCCCGTGGGGTGGCTGGTGCGGGTGTTGTGGCGCCGGCGCCGCGCGAAGGGCGTTTGAGCGCGGGCGTCAGCCCACCACCACTTCGCTGATCTGCATCACCGGCGCAATGTCGGTGTAGTTGCCGATGTCGCCCATGATCTCCTTCATGTGCGGCCCGAACGCGGCCTGAAACGCCTCGACCGATTCGCTGAACACGTGGCACATGCCGACATAGGTGGGGTCGGAGCCCGGCGTGCCACCGGCCAGCCCCTTGTCGATGGTGTACGACAGGCACGCATCGCCCATGCGGGCCTTCAGCAGGGGCATGTGCTTGTCGCGGTAGTACGCGTGGTCGAAACGCGCGCCGGGGGTGTGGGGGTACATCACGCTGACTTTGATCATGGACTTGTCTCCTGGGGTGAGCGGCCGAGCATAGGAGATGGCCCGGGCCCGCACAAGCCGCGGGCGACGCTGGCAACGCGGACGACGCGCCCGGGACGCGGGGCGCCGCCGGTGCCGCCTAAGATCCTTGCCCATGCGAATCACCCTCTACCTCACCGACAACCGCCCAGACCCCTGGATCCAAGGCCTTCAGGCCGAACTCCCCGACGCCATCATCGAAGCCTGGAAGCCCGGCGCGCCGCAGGCCGACCATGCGGTGGTGTGGGCACCGCCGCAAGCGTTTCTGGACGAGCAGCCCGCGCTGCGCGGCCTCTTCAACATTGGCGCGGGCGTCGATGCGCTGCTCAAGCTCAAGGTGCCCGCGCACACGCGCATCGTGCGGCTCGACGACGCCGGCATGTCGGTGCAGATGGCCGAGTACGTGTGCCACACGCTCATTCGGCACTTTCGCGAGTTCGACGTGTACGAGGCCGACGCCGCCCAAGGCAAGTGGAGCTACCGCAAGCCGAAGCTGCGGCGCGACTTTCCGGTCGGCATCATGGGCCTGGGCGTGCTGGGCGAGCGCGTGGCCAAGGCCGTGGCGCAGTTCGAGTTTCCGGTGCTGGGCTGGAGCCGTTCGCCGAAGCAGATCGACGGCGTGCAGGTGTTCAGCGGGCAAGCGCAGTTCGACGAGTTCCTGTCGTCCACGCGCGTGCTGGTCAACCTGCTGCCGCTGACCGAGGCCACGCGCGGCATCCTCAACCGCGACACGCTGGCCAAGCTCAAGCCCGAGGCTTACCTGATCAGCATTGCGCGCGGCGGCCATCTGGTGGAGGCCGACCTGATTCCGATGCTCGACGCCGGCCAGCTCGCGGGCGCGACGCTCGACGTGTTCCAGGCGGAGCCGCTGGCGGCCGACCATGCGTTCTGGCGCCACCCCAAGATCACCGTGACGCCGCATGCGTCCGCGCGCACGCTGCGCGAGGAGTCGATCAGCCAGATCGCCGCGAAGATCCGCGCGATGGAGCAGGGCCTGCCGGTCGCCGGCGTGGTCGACCCGGCGCGCGGTTACTGACGCCACACACGTGACGCGGCGCAAGCCGCCGTGCGACCCGCGCTGCATGCGGTTTGCGGCGCAGGCAGGGGAAACCCCGAGGCATTATTTTTTCACAAGTATGAAAATCTTTTCATGATTGTGAAAACTGCATTCCGCGTGATCGAGATCGTCGAGCTCTTCGCTCGCGAGAAACAGCCGCTGGCGCTGTCCGAAATGGCGCGCCTGCTCGACATGCCGGTGTCGAGCTGTCTGGGCCTGATTCGCACGCTCGAAGAGCAGGGCTACATGTACGAAACCGGCCGCCGCCAGGGCTACTACCCGACGGGTCGGCTGCTGGCGATGGCGCAGGTCATTGCCGCCCACGACCCGGTGCTCGACCGGGTGAAGGCCACGCTCGAAGAGCTGCGCGACGCGGCGCGCGAGACGGTGGTCTTCGGCAAGTTCCGCGACGCGGGCCAGGTGGTGTACCTGGAGGTGCTGAGCGCGCCACAGGCCATCCGCTACTCCGCCGAATCGGGCGAAACGCGCCCGGCCTATGCCAACTCGCTGGGCCGCGCCTTGCTGTCCACGCTCGCGCCCGAGGCGCGCCGCAAGCTGCTCGACGGCATGCCGCTCGCGCCGTTGACCGACGCCACGCTCACTACCGTGGAGGCCATCGAGGCCGAGCTGCAGCGCGGCGCCGCGCGCGGCTGGTACGGCAACCTGGGCGAAAGCATTCCCGACCTGATCGGCCTGGCCTGGCCGCTGCGCATCGGCGGCGAGGCCTACGCCATCTCCGTCGCCGGCCCGCGCTACCGCATGGAGCCGCGCATCGAGGACATCGCCGCAATGCTGCGCTCGGCCTGCCTCGCAATCGAACCCAAGACAGAAAGCCCCCGATGACCACGACCACTGCCGGCGCAACCGCCACCACTGATGCCACCACGGGCACCACCGCGCCTCGCTATTTCGTCCGCGAGGACGAGATCACCGGCTACCACCCCGCCAACCACACCGGCACGCTGAACAAGCGGCTGATCGGCCCTGAGACGGTGGGGGCGAAGCAACTCGAAGTGCTGGTGGGCCACATCCAGAAGGGCAAGGGCGCATTGCCGCATGCGCACCCGGGCATCGAGCAGGTCTGCTACATGCTCGAAGGCCGTGCGGTTGCCGAGGTCGACGGCCAGCGCCAGGAGCTGCACCCCGGCGACAGCTGCTTTTTTCCGGCCGACGCCATGCACACCTTCACGGTGGTGAGCGACGAGCCGGTGCGCGTGCTGGTGATCTACAGCCCGCCGTACGAGGAACTGCCGGAACGCGTGATCCGGCCCTGACGCTACAACCACCCGGAGACAAGCAAGCATGAAGACGACCAAGAACGCGACGGGCCAGCCCGTCGTGATGGCGAACCGCCGCCGTTTCATTTCCATCGGCGCGGCCGCGGGCCTCGCGGGCGCCGCGCCGTGGGCCTTCGCGCAGGAGGGCTACCCCAAGCTGCCGATCAAGCTCGTCGTGCCCTTCGCGGCCGGCAGCGGCACCGACGCGGTGGCGCGCATCACGGGGCAGATGCTGGGCGAGGCGCTGAAGGCCTCGGTCATCGTGGACAACCGCGCGGGCGCCAACGGCGTGATTGCCGCCGAGCTGGTGGCCAAGGCACCGCCCGACGGCTACACGCTGTTCATGACGACCAACACCACCCATTCGGCCAACCCGAGCCTGATGAAGTCGCTGCCCTACGACCCGGTGAAAGACTTCGCGCCGGTCAGCCGCATGGGCAACCTGCCGTTCATGCTGGTGGTGAACAACGATCTGCCGGTGAAGAACGTGGCCGAGCTGCTGGCCTGGGGCCGCGCGCACCCGGGCAAGCTGACCTATGCGAGCGGCAACAGCACGGGCATCGTGAGCGGCGCGACGCTGGCGCGCATGAGCGGCGTGCCGATGCTGCACGTGCCCTACAAGAGCACGCCGCCCGCCATTGCCGACCTGATCGGCGGGCAGGTGTCGATGATGGTGGTCGACCTTGCGGCGGGCCTGGCCACGGTGAAGGCCGGCAAGATGCGCGCGATTGCCGTCACCACGCAGGAGCGCACCAAGCTCTTCCCCGAGCTGCCGCCGCTGGCGGACACGCCGGAGCTGAAGGGCTTCGACATCACCTCTTGGAACGGCGTGTTCGCGCCGGCGGGCACGCCGAAGGACATCGTGCGCAAGCTCAACAAGGCGCTGTCGGACATGGCCAATGGCACGGTGTTCCGCGAGCGGGTGAGCAGGCTGGGCTTCGATGCGTTCGGCAGCACGCCGGAAGAGCTTGGCGCGTTCACGGTGTCGGAGCTGGCGAAGTGGAAGAAGCTGATTCAGGCCGCGGGGATTCAACCCGAATGAGCGCGCTGTATTTCTCCCTCCCCTACCGGGGGAGGGTTGGGGTGGGGGCGAGCGGCGCATCCACGGGGCGCTCTGCCCGCCCCCATCCCAGCCTTCCCCCAGAGGGGGAAGGAGCAATGCGGATGCAAGAACTTCGCGTACGAAAGCGCCCGGTGTATTTCTCCCTCCCCTCCCGGGGGAGGGCAGGGGTGGGGGCGAGCGGCGCATCCACCGGGCGCTCTGCCCGCCCCCATCCCAGCCTTCCCCCGGAGGGGGAAGGAGCGAAGGGCAAGACATGAACACCACCGGACCCCTTCAAGGCATTCGCATCCTCGACCTCACCGCCGTGGTGATGGGCCCCTACGCCACGCAGACGCTGGGCGACCTTGGCGCCGACGTCATCAAGGTCGAGCCGCCCGCTGGCGACAACCTGCGCGCGGTCGGCCCGATGCGCCACGCCGGCATGGGCGCGATGGCGATGCACCTGAACCGCAACAAGCGCTCCATCGTGCTCGACCTGAAGCAGCCCGAAGGCCTCGAAGCCTGCCTGCGGCTGGCGGCCGGTTGCGACGCGCTGATCTACAACACGCGCCCGCAGGCGATGGCACGGCTCGGCCTCGGCTACGACGCGGTGGCCGCGGTGAACCCGAAGATCGTCTACCTCGGCGCGTTCGGCTACGGCGAGCAGGGCCCCTACGCCGGCAAGCCCGCCTACGACGACCTCATTCAGGGCGCGGCCGGCGTGGCCTCGCTGTTCGCGCAGCAAAGCGGCGGCGAGCCGCGCTATGCGCCCGTCACGCTGGCCGACCGCGCCGTCGGCCTGCAAGCGGCTATCGCGCTTCTGGCCGCCGTGCTGCATGCGCAGCGCACCGGCCAAGGCCAGGCCGTGGAGGTGCCGATGTTCGAAGCGCTCGCGCAGTTCGTCATGGGCGACCACCTGGGCGGCCACAGCTTCGAGCCACCGCTCGGCCCCACCGGCTACGCGCGCCTGCTCGCGCCGCACCGCAAGCCCTACGCCACGGCCGACGGCCACCTGAGCGTGCTCATCTACAACGACAAGCACTGGCAGGCCTTCTTCGACGTGATCGGCCGGCCCGACCTGCGCGGCTCGCCGATGTTCGGCACCCACACCGCACGCGCCGCGAACATCGGCGCCGTGTACGCCTTCGTCGCCGAGGTGATGGCCACGCGCAGCAGCGACGCCTGGTTTGCCGCGCTCGACGCGGCCGACATTCCGGTTGCGCGCCTGCACAGCACCGACAGCCTGCTCGGCGACCCGCACCTGCGCGCCGTCGATTTCTACCCCGAGTTCGACCACCCGAGCGAGGGCCGCATCCGCACCCTGGCACCGGTCGGGCGCTACAGCGCCACGCCCACGGCCATTCGCCGGCCCACGCCACGCATCGGCGAACAGAGCGTGGAGCTGCTGCGCGAAGCAGGCTACGACGACGAAGCCATCGCGCAGATGCTCGCGCGCGGCGTCACGCTGCAACCCGACCCCACGAAAGACAGCGCCCCATGAATTTCTCCCTGAACGAAGACCAGCGCTCGCTGGTGGCGGCCATCGAACGGCTGTGCGAAGACTTCCCCGCCGACTACTGGCGCGACCTCGACGACCGCGCCGTGTTCCCGCACGAGTTCCACCGCGCCGTGGCGCAAAGCGGCTGGCTCGGCATCGCCATGCCCGAGGCCCAGGGCGGCGCGGGGCTCGGCATCACCGAGGCGGCGCTGATGATGCGCGCCATCAGCGCGTCGGGCGCGGGCATGTCGGGCGCGTCGGCGGTGCACATGAACATCTTCGGGCTCAACCCGGTGGTGGTGTTCGGCACCGAAGAACAGCGCCAGCGCTTTCTGCCGCCGCTGATCTCGGGCACGGAGAAGGCCTGCTTCGCCGTGACCGAACCCGACGCGGGGCTCGACACCACGCGGCTGAAGACGCAGGCGGTGCGCCAGCCGCACGGCGGCTATCTGCTGCACGGCCGCAAGATCTGGATATCGACCGCGCAGGTGGCCGATCGCATGCTGATCCTCACGCGCACCACGCCCATCGACCAGGTGAAAAAGCCCACGCAGGGCCTCACGCTGTTCTACACGCCGCTGGACCGCGCCAAGGTGGAGGTGCGCGAGATCCACAAGCTGGGCCGCGCGGCGGTCGACTCCAACATGCTGTTCATCGACGGGCTCGAGGTGCCTGAAGAAGACCGCATCGGCGAGGAAGGGCGCGGCTTCGAGTACATCCTGCACGGGCTGAACCCCGAGCGCATCTTGATTGCGGCGGAGGCCGTCGGCATCGGCCGCGCGGCGCTGCGCATAGCCTCGCAGTACGCGCAGGAGCGCGTGGTGTTCGGCCGGCCCATCGGCCAGAACCAGGGCGTGGCGCATCCGCTGGCGCGCGCCTGGGCCAACCTGGAAGCGGCCGACCTGATGGTCTTCAAGGCCGCCACGCTGTACGACGCGGGCGAGCCTTGCGGCATCGAGGCCAATGCGGCGAAGTACCTCGCAGCCGAAGCGGCGCACGACGCCTGCCAGAACGCGGTGCTCACGCTGGGCGGCATGGGCTATGCCAAGGAATACCACGTCGAGCGGCTGCTGCGCGAGAGCTACATTCCGCGCATTGCGCCGGTGAGCCCGCAGATGATCCTGAACTTCATCGCCGAGAAGGCGCTGGGGTTGCCCAAGTCGTACTGACCCGAGTTGCATTGATGGCGCCATTTGCAACCCGACAGGCACGCATTGCTACCTTCCGCGAGTTGTGTACCACGCAGGGCAATGGCATGTGGCGGACAATCGAAGGCGGTTTTTCATCCGCCCGCGACACCAGAGACATTCCATGAAACTGCCCAGCCAAGTCAAACTCGTCGACGTCGGCCCGCGCGACGGCCTGCAGAACGAAAAGCAGCCCGTCTCCGCCGAAGTGAAGATCGGCCTCGTGCACCGCCTGCAGGACGCGGGCCTGAATGAGATCGAGGTCACCAGCTTCGTGAGCCCCAAGTGGGTGCCGCAGATGGCCGACAACGCCGAGGTGATGCACGGCATCAAGCGTAAGGCCGGCGTGCGCTACTCGGTGCTCACGCCCAACATGAAGGGCTTCGAGGCCGCCATTGCCGCACCGCGCGAAGAGTGGCCCGACGAAATCGTGGTGTTCGGCGCCGCGAGCGAGGCCTTCAGCCAGAAGAACATCAACTGCTCCATTGCCGAGAGCATCGAGCGCTTCGCGCCCGTGGTGGCCGCCGCGCTCGAAAAGGGCATCTACGTGCGCGGCGCCATGTCGTGCACCGTCGGTTGCCCCTATGAAGGCGACATTGCCCCGTCCAAGGTCGCCTACCTCGCGCAACTGATGAAGGGCATCGGCGTGCAGCGCGTGGACGTGGCCGACACCATCGGCGTGGGCACGCCGCGCAAGGTGCAAGCGGCGATGGAGGCCACGCTGGCGCACTTCGATGTCGATGCCGTTTCGGGACACTTCCACGACACCTACGGGCAGGCGCTGGTCAACACGCTGGCGGCGCTGGAGATGGGCGTGTGGAACTTCCAGTCTTCTTCGGCCGGTCTGGGCGGCTGCCCTTACGCCAAGGGCGCGACGGGCAACGTGGCGACCGAAGACGTGGTCTACATGCTGCACGGCATGGGCATCGAGACCGGCATCGACCTCGACAAGCTGATCGACGCGGGCGTGTACATCAGCGAGGCGCTGGGCCGCGAACCGAACTCGCTCGCGTCGAAGGCCATTCGCGCCAAGCGGGCGGGCTGAACCGCACGCAGGGCGGCCGGCGCCTTCAGTGCCCGAAGGCGCGCAACCCCAGCAGCACGGCCACCGCGGCGGCCAGCAGCACGGTCGTGCATTGCCAGAACAGCACCGGTCGCCGTTCGATCAACGCGGGTGACCGCGCGCGAAGAAATTCGGGCCCGGGCGCTTTCAGGTTTTGCGCGAACTCCGACACCGCCTCCTGCCGTTTGATGGCCTGCGGATGCAGCGCCTTCTGCAGCACGGCATCGACCCACGCGGGCAGGTCGGGGCGAAATTGCCGCACCGGCACATAGCGCAGCCGCCCCACATCGGCGGTCGAGCGGATGCGTGACGCCTGCAGGCCGTAAGGCAACTGGCCGGCCAGCATCTGGTAGGTGATGACGGCCAACGAGAACAGGTCCGAACGCGCCGTGCCGCCCTGGCCGACAAAGTACTCCGGCGCGGTGTACTGCAGCGTGCCTTCGATGGCCAGCGCCCGCCGCTCGCCCGTGCCGTCGGCCAGCCCCGCCACGTGGGTGGTGGCCAGGTCGATGATCTTCACGGTGCCCGCGCGGTCGACCATCACGTTCTCGGGGCGAAGGTCCTGGTGCAGCATTTCCTTGCCGTGCAGGGCCTGCAGGCCGCGCGCGAGTTGCGCGACGATGCCGCGCACGCTGTCCAGCGCGGGGCGCGGGTTGTCGACCATCCATTGCGCCAGCGTGTGGCCTTGCACGTACTCCATGGCCACGTACAGGTGGCTGCGCGTGCGCGTGATGGTGCTGGCCTTGAGCACGTGCGGGCTGTCGATGCGCCGCGCCACCCATTCCTCCAGCACGAAGCGGTCGAGATAGTCGGGGTCGTCGCGCAGGTCCACGGAAGGCAGCTTCAGCACCACGGCCTGGCCGGTGGCGTCGTCGGTGGCCAGGTAGACGTGGCTGCGCGCGGTCATGTGAATGTCGCGCACCAGGGTGAAGCCCTCGAAGCGCGCGCGCGGTGCCAGCGCAGGCGGCATCGCCAGGCCTTCGCGCTGCAACTGGGCCGGCGGTGCGTCGGCCACGGGCAGCTCGTCGATGCGCAGCAGCTGCACCGTGCTGTCGTCGTCGCTGCCCCGTGCGTGGGCGGCCTGCGCGATCAGGCGGGCGGCCAGGTCGAAGTCGCCTGCGCCACAGGCCAGCGCGTCGTTCACCGTGGCGATGTCCAGGTGCGCATGGGCGCCGTCGGTGGCCAGCAGGTAGACCTCGCCCACCTCCGCCTCCCAGCAGCGGTAGTCGATCTCCACGTTGGCGCCCGCGCCCAGCGCGCGGCCGAGGTACGACTCCACGGACGACACATGCACGCGGTGGTCTTCGGTGAGCTGCTCCAGCGCGTTGGCGTGCAGCCGGTAGATGCGCGCATCGCCCACGTGCAGCAGGTGCACGTTGCGGCCTTTCAGGATCAGCGCGCTGAAGGTGCAGACGTAGCCGCTGTCCTTGTCGAAGCGCGCGTCGCTGCGCATGGTTTGCGCATGCAGCCACGCGTTGGTGGCGTTCAGCACGCGCTGCGCGCTGCGGCGCACCGACCATGCCTCGGAGGTGGCGTAGTAGTCGTCCAGAAAGCCGCGCACCGCCGCCGCGCTCGCCACCTGGCTCACGCGGCTGGAGCCGATGCCGTCGGCCAGCGCCACGGCAATTCCTTTGGAGGCGCGCAGCGACCCCTCGGGCAGCATCGCGCCATGAAAGTCCTGGTTGACCCGCTGCCCGGCGCCCGCCAGCGAGTGCTGGCCCAGCGTGACGCGCAGCGCCTTGCGGGGCAGGGCGGCCATGCGCGCGTGGATCAGCCCGCGACGCGCTTGGGCGCCGTCTTGTAGTGCGTGGCGTACAGCGTCAAGCCCACGAAGGTCAGGCCGCCGACCAGGTTGCCGAACACCGTAGGCAGTTCGTTCCAGATCAGGTAGTCCATCAGCGTGAACTTGCCGCCCAGCATCAGGCCGGTGGGGAACAGGAACATGTTGACGATCGAGTGTTCGAAGCCCATGTAGAAGAAGATCATCACGGGCATCCACATGCCGATGGCCTTGCCCGATACGGTGGTCGACATCATGGCCGCGACCACGCCGGTGGACACCATCCAGTTGCACATCACGCCGCGAATGAACAGCGTGAGCATGCCCGCCGCGCCGTGCGCGGAATAGCCCAGCGTGCGGCCTTCGCCGATGTGGCCCAGCCGCTCGCCGATGGCGTTGGGCGCTTCGCTGAAACCGAAGGTGAAGATGATGGCCATGAACACCGCCACCGTGAGCGCGCCCGCGAAGTTGCCCACGAACACCAGGCCCCAGTTGCGGAGCACGCCGGCCCAGGTGGCGCCGGGGCGCTTGTCGAGCACGGCCAGCGGCGCCAGCGTGAACACGCCGGTCAGCAGGTCGAAGCCCAGCAGGTACAGCATGATGAAACCGACCGGGAACAGCATGGCGCCGACCAGCGCGTTGCCGGTGTTCACGGTGATGCTCACCGCAAAGGCCGCCGCCAGCGCGAGGATGGCGCCGGCCATGTACGAGCGAATGAGCGTGTCGCGCGTGGACATGAGCAGCTTGGATTCACCGGCGTCCACCATCTTGGTGACGAACTCGGCGGGGGCTAGATAGGCCATGAGGTTTCCTTGGAAAAGCGTGAAGACAAAACGGATGAAAGGGGGCGGCGGTGGTGCGTCAGGCCAGCGCGACCAGCACGCGGCCTTCGTGCACGCGCACCGCATGCGCGCGCACCGAGTGCTCGGGCGCCTCGATGCATTCGCCGCTGCGCAGGTCGAAGTGGTTCTTGTAGAGCGGCGAAGCCACCACGATGCGTTCGCCCAGGCTGCCGACCAGCCCGCGCGACAGCACGCTGGCCTTGGCCTTCGGGTCGATGTTGTCGATGGCGAACAGCGCCTGCTCCTGGCCGACCCTGAAGATCGCCACGTGCACGCCGTGCACCAGGGCGCACACGCCGGTGTCGGGCAGGATGTCGGTGGCGGCGCACACCGGGGTCCATTGAAGGTCTTGTGAAGTCATGGCGTTTCCTTGGGTGTTCTTTCAGGCCATCGACACATCGGCGGCGGGCTCTGTGCGCTCTTCCATGCGCGCCGGGCGAATCTGCCCGCGCTCCTGCACGAACACGATGTGCTCGTCGGGCTTCTCGCTGTTGACGAAGGAGCGAAAGCGCTGGCGCGTGGCGGGGTCGTTCACCGCGGTGGTCCATTCGCACTGGTAGGTGTCGACCACGCGCTGCATCTGCGCCTCCAGCTCGTCGCCCAGGCCCAGCGTGTCCTGCAGCAGCACGCCCTTCAGGTAGTCCAGGCCGCCTTCGAGGTTGTCGCGCCAGGTGCTGGTGCGCTGCAGGCGGTCGGCGGTGCGCACGTAGAACATCAGGAAGCGGTCGATCATGCGAATGAGCTCGGCCTTGCCGAGGTCGCTCGCAAGCAGTTCGGCATGGCGCGGCTTCATGCCGCCGTTGCCGCACACGTAGAGGTTCCAGCCCTTGTCGGTGGCGATGAGGCCCACGTCCTTGCCCTGCGCCTCGGCGCATTCGCGGGTGCAGCCGGACACGCCGAACTTGATCTTGTGCGGCGCGCGCAGGCCCTTGTAGCGGTTCTCCAGTTCCACGGCCAGGCCCACGCTGTCGGCCACGCCGTAGCGGCACCAGGTCGAGCCCACGCAGCTCTTCACCGTGCGCAGCGACTTGCCGTAGGCATGGCCCGACTCGAAGCCGGCCGCAATCAGTTCTTCCCAGATGGCGGGCAACTGCTCCACGCGCGCGCCGAACATGTCTACCCGCGCGCCGCCGGTGATCTTGGTGTACAGGCCGTACTTCTTGGCCACCTGGCCCACCGCGATCAGCCCGTCGGGCGTGACCTCGCCGCCCGGCATGCGCGGCACTACCGAGTAGCTGCCGTCCTTCTGGATGTTGCCCAGAAAGTAGTCGTTGCTGTCCTGCAGGCCGGCCAGGTCTTTCTTCAGCACGAACTCGTTCCAGCACGACGCGAAGATGCTTGCGGCGGTCGGCTTGCAGATGTCGCAGCCCAGGCCCTTGCCGTGTTTGGCCAGCAGGTCGGCAAAGCTGCGGATCTCGCCCACGCGCACCAGGTGGTAGAGCTCCTGGCGCGAATACGCGAAGTGCTCGCACAGGTGGTTGTTCACGGCCATGCCGCGCTTGGCCATTTCCATCTTCATCACCTGCGTGACCAGCGGCACGCAGCCGCCGCAGGTGGCGCCAGCCTTGGTGCAGGCCTTCATCTCGGCGCTGGTGCAAACGCCCTGGCCCACGGCCTCGCAGATCTGGCCCTTGGTGACGTTGTTGCAGGAGCAGATCTGCGCGGTGTCGGGCAGCGCATCCACGCCCAGGCCCGGCTTGGCCTTGCCGTCGCTCGACGGCAGGATCAGGAACTCGGGCTCGGCCGGCAGCGCAATGCCGTTGAGCGCCATCTGCAGCAGCGTGCCGTATTCGGTGGCGTCGCCGACCAGCACCGCGCCCAGCAACTGCGTGCCGTCCTCGCTTACGACGATTTTCTTGTAGACCTGCTTGCGCTCGTCGATGTACTGGTAGGCGCGCGACCTGGGCGTCTTGCCGTGCGCGTCGCCGATGCTCGCCACGTCCACGCCCATCAGCTTGAGCTTGGTGCTCATGTCGGCGCCGGTGAAGGCGGCGTCTTGCTGGCCGGCAATGTGTTTGGCGGCCACGCGGGCCATGTCGTAGCCGGGCGCGACCAGGCCGAAGGTCTGCTCGTTCCACGACGCGCATTCGCCAATGGCGTAGATGTTGCGGTCGCTGGTGCGGCAGTGGCTGTCCACCGCCACACCGCCGCGCGGGCCCACCGCCAGCACGCTCTGGCGCGCCAGTTCGTCGCGCGGGCGAATGCCGGCGGAGAACACGATCATGTCGGTCTCCAGGTGCGTGCCGTCCGCAAACACCATGCGGTGGCGGGCCGTGGCGCCGTCGGTGATCTCCACCGTGTTGCGCCCCGTGTGCACATGCAGGCCCAGGGCCTCGATGCTGTTGCGCAGCGCGCGGCCACCGCCTTCGTCGACCTGCACGGCCATGAGGCGCGGCGCGAACTCCACCACATGGGTTTCCAGGCCCATGTCGCGCAGCGCCTTGGCGCATTCCAGGCCCAGCAGGCCGCCGCCCACCACCACGCCGGTGCGCGAGCGGGCACCGCAGGCCTTCATGGCCTCCAGGTCCTCGATGGTGCGGTAGACGAAGCAGTCGGCCCGGTCGCGGCCCGGCACGGCGGGCACGAAGGGGAAGGAGCCGGTGGCGAGCACCAGCTTGTCGTACGCGATGACTTCGCCGTCGGCGGTGGTGACGGTGTTGTTGCGCCGCTCGATGGCCGCCGCGCGGGCCGCCAGGCGCAGCGTGAAGCCGCTGCGCTCGAAGAAGCCGGGCTCGACCAGCGACAGGTCTTCGGCCGTCTTGCCGGCGAAGAATTCGGACAGGTGCACCCGGTCGTAGGCCGGGCGGGGCTCTTCGCACAGCACGGTGACCTGTGCATCGGCAACGCCGAGTTCGTGGAGCTGCTCGAGGAATTTGTGGCCGACCATGCCGTGGCCGATGACTGCGATCTTCATGTGGGGTCCTGCACGCGGCCGGCCTTCGAAGATGCAGCCCTCTGGCACTGTCGGGGCAGACAGCGCCAGGGGAGCCCCCGCGACGGAACGGATGCGAAATGGGTTGGAGCGCACGAGCCGGCGGCTGTGGGGCCATCGGCTCGCTCGAACCCCGCCGTCGTTAGCGGAGGCAATGTGAATCCGCCATCAGGTCAGCGGGTCACGCTCGTGTTCAGCAATATCCGTGCCGTTGGAAAACTGTTGGAAGGCCCGTGAAAACAGGGGCGGCGCCCGGTTGCGCACCGAAAACGAACCAGCGCCGGTGCCGTGCGCACGGGCGGCGTGCGCCTTGGCGCGGCGCGGGTCTCTCATTGGTGCGCGGGGCTTTTCCGTATGCTCGGGGTGCCTGCGACGCGGGGCCACCGCCTCCCAGGACCCCCACGAACCCCTTACGAACTGCTGAACCAGCCCTGAACCCCTCATGTGCGGCTCCGAACTTCATTCCCTCCCTGAAGGTGTCCAACGCGTTGCACGCGTGCTGCAGGACGCCGGCCATCCCCATTCGCCGCGCATGCTCGACGACGCCTGCCGCACCGCGCAGCAGGCGGCCGACGCGCTCGGCATCTCCGTCGGGCAAATCGCCAAGAGCATCATCTTTCGCCGCAAGAGCGACGAGGTGGCGGTGCTGGTCATTACCTCGGGCGACAAGCGCGTGGACGAGAAGAAGGTCGATGCGCTGGTCGGCAAGACCGGCCGCGCCGACGCCGACTTCGTGAAGGCGCGCACCGGCTTCACCATCGGCGGCGTGTCGCCCGTGGGGCACGTCACCAAGCCGGTGGTGCTGATCGACCGCGAGCTGTTTCGCTTCGAGGAGATCTGGGCCGCCGCGGGCCATCCGCATGCGGTGTTCCAGCTGCGCCCGCAAGACCTCGAAAAACTCACCGGCGCGCCGGTGGCGGACGTGGTGTGAATTTCGACGCTGCTGAAACGCTGGCCGAGCGCGCCGTGTCGGTACAGGGCGCGGCCGATGCCGTGCCTTCGCCCTGCACCTCGGTGTGCCGCATGGACCGCCTGAGCGGCTTCTGCGAAGGCTGCCTGCGCACCATTCCCGAGATTGCGGGCTGGAGCAAGATGGAAGACGAGACGCGGCGCCACGTGTGGCGCGCGATAGAGTTGCGCGCACGGGCCGGCATCTGGCGCGTGCCAGGAGACAACGCCGCATGAAGCACATCGACTTCTATCTCGACTTCATCTCGCCCTACGCGCACCTTGCGTTCGAGCACCTGCCAGAGGCGCTCGAAGGCCTGAGCTACAGCGTGGCCTACAAGCCGGTGCTGCTGGGCGCGCTGCTCAAGCAGCACGGCCAGCTTGGCCCGGCGGAGATTCCGTCCAAGCGCAGCTGGACCTACCGGCACGTGCTGTGGCTGGGCCACACGCACGGCATTCCCATCGATATGCCGGCCTCGCATCCTTACAACCCGCTGGCACACCTGCGCCTGGCGCTGTCGACCAGCGACGACGGCACGGTGAGCCGCCTGGTGGCCGAAACGGTTTTTCGCCACGTGTGGCGCGGCGGCCTGGAAGCGGGCGATGCCGCGCGCCTTGCCGCGCTCACCGCGCAGCTGCAGCCCCGGCGCGAAGCCGGCAGCGACGAGAGCAAGGCCCTGCTCAAGCGCAACACCGACGAGGCGCTGCAACTGGGCGTGTTCGGCACACCGGCCTATGTTGTCGACGGGCGCCTGTTCTGGGGCTTCGACGGCTTAGCGATGCTGCGCGCCTACCTGTCTGGCGACGCGTGGTTCGACGGCCCGCAATGGCACGGCGCCGACCAGCGCCCCTCTGTGCTGCGCACCAGGCCCTGAGGACAAACCCGCGTAGGGCTTCGGTTTCTTACAAGCTGAAACGCCCCCCACGGGTTTCACCCTAATTCGTAAGCGTCGGTTCAGTTTGGCGCAAGTCTCGGGTCAGTCGCGCCTCCAAGAATGCCTCACGGCGCCCCGGACATCGGGCGTCGCATGAACGCATACACACAGGAGACGACCAATGGCAGCCACACTAGATTCACGGGGAGTACCGCATCCGGCCCCCCGGCCCATGTCCGCGGAGGAGAAGAAAGTCATCTTCGCCTCCTCGCTCGGCACCGTGTTCGAGTGGTACGACTTCTACCTCTACGGCTCGCTGGCCGCGATCATTGCCAAGCAGTTCTTCAGCGGGCTGGACGCGGGCGCGGCCTTCATCTTTGCGCTGCTCGCGTTCGCCGCCGGCTTTCTGGTGCGTCCGTTCGGCGCCATCGTGTTCGGCCGCCTGGGCGACATGATCGGTCGCAAGTACACCTTCCTGGTGACCATTCTGATCATGGGCCTGTCGACCTTCATCGTCGGCCTGCTGCCCAGCTACGCGACCATCGGCGTCGCTGCGCCGGTCATTCTGATTGCGCTGCGCATGCTGCAGGGCCTGGCGCTCGGCGGCGAGTACGGCGGTGCCGCCACCTATGTGGCCGAGCATTCGCCGCACGGTAAGCGCGGTGCGTACACCTCGTGGATTCAGACGACGGCCACGCTCGGCCTGTTCCTGAGCCTGCTGGTGATTCTGGGCGTGCGCGAAGGCCTGGGCGAAGCGGTGTTCAACGACTGGGGCTGGCGCATTCCGTTCCTGGTGTCGATCCTGCTGCTGGGCGTCTCTGTGTGGATCCGCCTGACGCTGAGCGAGTCGCCCGCCTTCCAGAAGATGAAGGCCGAGGGCAAGACCTCCAAGGCGCCGCTGGCCGAATCGTTCGGTGAGTGGAAGAACCTGAAGATCGTCATCCTCGCGCTGGTCGGTCTCACGGCGGGCCAGGCGGTGGTGTGGTACTCGGGCCAGTTCTATGCGCTGTTCTTTCTCACGGCCCAGTTGAAGGTCGACGCGACCACGGCCAACCTGATGATTGCCGCGGCGCTGCTGCTGGGCACGCCGTTCTTCGTGATCTTCGGCACGCTGTCGGACAAGATCGGCCGCAAGCCGATCATCATGGCCGGTTGCCTGCTGGCCGTGGTCACGTACTTTCCGGTCTTCAAGATGCTGACCGAAGCCGCCAACCCCGACCTGGCCCGCGCGCAAGCCACGGCCGGCGTGACGGTAACGGCCGACCCGGCGTCATGCTCGTTCCAGGGCAACCCGGTGGCCCGCGAGATCGACTTCAAGAGCTCGTGCGACATCGCCAAGCGCTACCTGGTGCAGAACTCGGTGAGCTATGAGAACGTGGCCGGCGCGCCGGGTTCCAAGGCCGTGGTGAAGATTGGCGACAAGACGGTGGAAGCACCCGTCGGCAACGTCGTGAACCTCAAGTTCGACGAAACCTCCGCCAAGGAAATTGCCGCCTTCAAGAAGGGCGTGGCCGAAGACCTGAAGGTGGCGGGCTACCCGAGCAAGGCCGACCCCGCCAAGATCAACAAGGTGCTCACGGTGCTGCTGCTGTTCTGGCTGGTGCTGCTGGTGACCATGGTGTACGGCCCCATCGCCGCGATGCTGGTGGAGATGTTCCCCACGCGCATCCGCTACACGTCGATGAGCCTGCCGTACCACATCGGCAACGGCTGGTTCGGCGGGCTGCTGCCGACCACGGCCTTTGCCATCGTGGCGTCGACCGGCAACATGTACAACGGCCTGTGGTACCCGATCATCATCGCGGGCATCACGCTGGTGATTGGCACGCTGTTCATCCGCGAGACCAAGGACGTGGACATCTACGCCAACGACTGATCGTCGGGCGACACACAGGGGAGGGCGCAACGCCCTCCGCTCCCCAAAAAGGCTTCATGCCAATTGCATGAGGCCTTTTTCTTGAGCGCTTCACTTTGCCAACCCATCAGGAGACAACCCCCCATGTGGAAAATTGCCGTCGGCTTCGTCATCTTTGCCGCCATTGCACTGTTCATGATTTCCAGGGCCGGTGACAAGGTCGACATGTCGGGCGAAAAGCATGGCGGCGACGCCCCCACGCACGAGCCCGCGCCGGCCGCCGCGCCGAAGTGAACCGATGTGAGCTGAGCCGCCGGGCGGCTAACGCTTGAACCGGCCGTCGCTCACGATGGAGAGGTCGACGTAGTCGATGCCCGTGTGGTCGGTCGGCGAGTAGCCGATGTCGAGCCCCGGGCCCAGGTCGTACTGAAAGCTGTTGAGCGTGGCGATGAGCCTGGCGCGCGTGGGCTTGGGCCCGGTGCGGCGCAGCGCCTCGACCAGCACCTTGGTGGCCACGAAGCCTTCGAGCAGCGCGGGCGACAGCGCATTCGGGTCCTGGCCCTTGGCCTTGGCCAGCGTCATCGCCTCCTTGATGAGCGGGTGCGCCGCCGCGCGTTCGTAGGGCAGCACCTGCGTGATGATCACGCCCGCGCTGGCCGAGCCCAGCTCCTTGATGAAGCCCGAAGCCGCGTTGTTCGACAGCGTGATGATCTGCGCCGCCGAGCCCGCGGCGCGCAGCGCCTTGATGCCGTCGGCCACCGCCGTGCCCGAGCCGATCCACAGCACCGCCTGCGCGTTCGCCTGCGTGAGCCGCGGCACGATGGCAGCGTGGTCGGGCTTGTTGCGGTCGGACAGCACCACCACCACCGGCTTCAGGTTGGCCTTGGCAAAGCCCTTGTTCGCGCCTTCCATCGCGTCCTTGCCGAACGCGTCGTCCGCTTGCACCACCGCAATGCGCTGGATGCCGGTGGTCTGCAGGTGCTGCACTGCCTTTTCGGCCTCGCGCTGGTAGGTCGAGCGCACGTTGAAGATGTTCTTCTGCAGCGGCTGGTGGAGCGCCATGGCGCCGGTGGACGGGCCGACCAGCGCCACGCCGTATTTGTCGAGCAGCGGAATCACCGCCAGCGTGTTGGGCGTGCCGCGGTTCAGCAGCAACGCCAGCACCTTGCGGTCTTCGATGAGCACCCGCGTGTTCTCCAGCGAGCGCTTGGCGTCGAGGCCGTCGTCCATGCGAATCACCTCGATTTGCTCGCCAAGGATGCCGCCCTGCGCGTTCACCGCGTCGATCACCAGCTGCGAGCCTGTGATGGTTTCCTTCACGCTGGCCGCCACCGGCCCCGAGAGGTCGGCCGACTGGCCGATGAGTATCTGCGCCGACGCGCCTGGCGCGCCCAGGGCCAGGGTCAGTGCGGTGAGCAGCGCGACAGCGCAGGGCGTGAACGTCTTCTTCATAGAGCAAAGCCTTTCCAGGAAGCGGATGTCTCTGTCAGAAGATGTGTAATGTGTTGCCGAACGTGAACCGGCGCCAGAGCGCGCAAACCCTGTCAAACCAAGGTTTCCAGCGCTCCTGCAGGCCCTGGAACGCGAACGGCCCGCCGGGCAGGCCGGCGGGCCGTTGCGTTCAAGCTCCAAAGAAGCGGCTCAGCGCTTGAAGCGCCCGTCGCTGATGATCGACAGGTCCGCGAAGTCGATGCCGCTGTGGTCCTGCGGCGAGTAGCTCACGTCCAGCCCACCGCCCAGGTCGTAGCCCTTGATGCTTTCGAGCGCGGCCACCAGCCGGGAGCGCGTGGGTTTGGGGCCAGCGCGGCGCAATGCCTCCACCATCACCTTGGCCGCGGCAAAGCCTTCCAGCGCGGCCGGCGACAGCTCTCCCTTGCCCTTGGCCTGCGCGAGCGCAATGGCCTCCTTCACCATCGGCTGGCCGAGCGAGCGCTCGTTGGGGAACACCTGCGTCACGATCACGCCCTTGCTCGCGTCGCCCAGTTGCTGAATGAAGCCGGAAGAGGCGTTGTTCGACAGCGTGACCACCTGCGCCGCCGAGCCCGCCGCACGCAGCGCCTTGATGCCGTCGACCACCGCCACGCCCGAGCCGATCCACACCACGGCCTGCGCGTTGGCCTGCTGGATGGCCGGCACGATGAGCTTGTAGTCGGGCTTCTCGCGGTCGGCCGGAATGGTCACGCTGGGCTTGGCCTTGCCCTTGGTGAATCCGGTCATGGCGCCTTCGAGCGCGTCGGCGCCGAAGGAGTCGGTGACGTACACCACCGCAATGCGCGTAAGGCCGATGGTCAGCAGGTGCTGCACCGCCTTCTCGGCCTCGCGCTGGTAGGTAGCGCGCACGTTGAACACCTGCTTTTGCAGCGGCTTGTGCAGCACCATGGCGCCGGTCGACGGGCCGATGAGCGCCACGTCGTACTTCTCCAGCCACGGAATGATGGCTTGCGAATGCGGCGTGCCGCGGCTCATGAACAGCGCGAGCACCTTCTTGTCTTCGATCAGCACGCGGGCGTTCTCGCCGGCGCGCTTCACGTCGAAGGCGTCGTCCATGCGGATCACCTCGATCTTCTCGCCATGGATGCCGCCTTGGGCATTGACCGCGTCGATCACCAGTTGCGCGCCGCCGATGGTTTCGTTCACGCTCGCGGCCACCGAGCCGGTCATGCCGGCGGTCTGGCCAATGAGGATCTGGGCCGAGGCGCCCCAGGCGGTCAGCGCCAGCAGGGCTGCGGCGCAAAGCGTGCGCGTGGTCGTCATGGAGGCCTTTCGAGGGAATTACAGGGAATCAGGGGGTGTGGGAAACGCTTGCGAAATAGTCGCAAACAAACGTCGTATTTGTTTCTGAAAGTGTCCCAAACACTATTCGGAGAAACCCCTGCGAAGTGGCCTGCCTTGTGACGCAATGCACAAACGTGTTGCCAGTCCCTTCCTAGAATGTTTGCCCCACCCCTCAAGGCATTCATGACACAGGGCTCCATCCGGATTCGCGGCGCACGCCAGCACAATCTTCAGAACCTCGACCTCGACATCCGCACCGGCGAGATGACCGTGGTTACCGGGCCCAGCGGCTCGGGCAAGTCCAGTCTCGTGTTCGACACCCTCTATGCAGAAGGCCAGCGGCGCTATGTGGAGACCTTCTCCGCCTATGCGCGCCAGTTCCTGGACCGCATGGACAAGCCGGCCGTCGACAAGGTGGAGGGCGTGCCGCCCGCCATCGCCATCGACCAGACCAACCCGGTGCGCTCCTCGCGCTCCACGGTCGGCACCATGACCGAGCTGAACGACCACCTGAAGCTGCTGTTCGCACGCGCGGCCAGCCTGTTCGACCGCGACACCGCGCTGCCGGTGCGCCACGACTCGCCCGACAGCATCTATGCGCAGATCGTCGAGCGCGCGGCCGCGGCGGGCGACCCGCGGCTGGTCGTCACCTTTCCGGTCGAGCTGCCCGCGAGCACCACGGCAGACGAAGTCACGCAGTGGCTGTCTGCCAGCGGCTTCACGCGCGTGCAGGCCGAGCGCGAGGTGGCCACGCCCACCGGCCCGCGCAAGGTGCTCGACGTGGTGGCCGACCGCTTTCGCGCATCCAGCGCCGAGCGCGCGCGCGTGGTCGAGGCCATCGAGGTGGCGCTCAAGCGCGGCAGCGGGCGCGTCACCGTGCATGCCACGGGCGCCGATGAAAACGCGCCTGCCGAGGTGTGGAAGTTCTCCACCGGCCTGCATTGCCCCGAGAGCGACATCCGCTACACCGACCCCATTCCGTCGATGTTCTCGTTCAACTCGGCCGTGGGCGCCTGCGACACCTGCCGGGGTTTCGGCCGCGTCATCGGCGTCGACCTGGGCCTGGTGATTCCCAACGACAAGCTCACGTTGCGCGCGGGCGCCATCAAGACCATTCAGACACCGGCCTGGAAAGAAGCGCAGGACGACCTCATGCGCCACGCCGAGGCGGCGGGCATTCCGCGCGACACGCCCTGGAACAAGCTCACCGACGAGCAGAAGCACTGGGTGATCGAGGGCACGCCCAACTACAAGGAAGGCAACTGGAACAAGCAGTGGTACGGCGTGCGCCGCTTCTTCGGCTACCTGGAGAGCAAGGCCTACAAGATGCACATTCGCGTGCTCTTGTCGAAGTACCGCAGCTACACGCAGTGCCCGACCTGCAGCGGCGCGCGGCTCAAGCTCGACAGCCTGATCTGGCGCATCGGCAGCAAGGAAGACGCCGACTCGGTGCTGCCGCCCGAGAAGCGCTTCATGCCGACCGGCGCGAAGTGGACGCGGGCGCAGCTGGAGGCGCTGCCGGGGTTGTGTCTGCATGACCTGATGCTGTTGCCGATCGAGAGGCTGCGACGGTTCTTCGACAGGCAGTTGCCCTCACCCCAACCCTCTCCCGCAAGCGGGAGAGGGGGCAAGGCAGAGCAGCCGGCCGAGGGTTCCGAATTGCTCCCTCTCCCGCTTGCGGGAGAGGGCAGGGGTGAGGGCGAAACTCAAGCCCTCAAACTCCTCTTCGAAGAAATCACCACCCGCCTGCGCTACCTGCACGACGTCGGCATCGGCTACCTCACGCTCGACCGCCAGAGCCGCACGCTTTCCGGCGGCGAGGTGCAGCGCATCAACCTCACGACCGCGCTGGGCACCTCGCTGGTCAACACGCTGTTCGTGCTCGACGAGCCCAGCATCGGCCTGCACCCGCGCGACATGAACCGCATCACCGAGGCCATGCTGCGCCTGCGCGATGCGGGCAACACGTTGGTGGTGGTCGAGCACGACCCGGCCGTGATGCTCGCGGCCGACCGCGTGATCGACATGGGCCCGGGCCCCGGCATCCGCGGCGGGCAGATCGTGTTCGACGGCACCACCGACCAGCTGCGCGACGCCGACACGCTCACCGGCAACTACCTCGGCGGGCGCAAGAAGATCGGCATGGGCTTCAAGCGGGTGGTGAGCGAAAACACGCACCGGCTCATTCTGGAAGGCGCGCGCGAGCACAACCTGCAGAACATCACGGTCGAGTTTCCGTTGGCGCGGCTGGTGTGCGTCACCGGCGTCAGCGGCTCGGGCAAGTCCACGCTGATTCAGGACGTGCTGGCGCCCGCGCTCATGCGCCACTTTGGCAAGGCCACCGAAACCCCGGGCGCGCACGACCGCCTGCTGGGGGCCGATCACCTGGGCGACGTGGTCTTTGTCGACCAGTCGCCCATCGGCAAAACGGCGCGCTCCAACCCCGCGAGCTACGTGGGCGCGTGGGACGCCATCCGCGAGATTTTTGCCACGGCGGCGCTGTCGCGCCAGCGCGGCTACACCGCGAGCAAGTTCAGCTTCAACTCCGGCGACGGGCGCTGCCCGACCTGCGGCGGCTCGGGCTTCGAGCACGTGGAAATGCAGTTTCTGTCCGACGTGTACCTGCGCTGCCCCGACTGCGACGGCAAGCGCTACCGCCCTGAAATTCTCGAAGTGCGCGTGGAGCGCAAGGGCAAGAGCTACAACGTGGCCGACGTGCTCGACCTCACCGTGGCCGAGGCGGCCGTGGTGTTCGAAAGCGACCGCGACGTGCTGCGCGTGCTGCAGCCCATCTCCGACGTGGGCCTGGACTACGTGAAGCTCGGCCAGCCCGTGCCCACGCTCTCCGGCGGCGAGGCGCAGCGCCTGAAGCTGGCCGGCTTCCTGGCCGAGGCGGCCAAGAACGCCACGTCGAGCAAGCAGTTGCTGGCGCGCAAGGGCACGCTGTTCTTGTTCGACGAGCCGACCACCGGCCTGCACTTCGACGACATTGCGCGGCTCATGCGCGCGCTGCGCAAGCTGCTGGACGCCGGGCATTCGCTGATCGTCATCGAGCACAACCTGGACGTGATTCGCGCCAGCGACTGGCTCATCGACCTGGGCCCCGAAGGCGGGGAGGGCGGCGGCCAGGTGGTGGCCGAGGGCACGCCCGAGCAGATGCGCGAGAACCGCGCCTCGCTCACCGGCGCCGCGCTGGCCGACTACGAGCTGGCCATCGGCCCCGACGCCTACAAGGTGGCGGAGCGCGCCGCGCGCCGCTACGTCGCCAACGCCAAGACGACGCCGGGGGCCAACGCCATCGAGATCGTCAATGCGCGCGAGCACAACCTGAAGAACCTTAGCGTGAACATTCCGCGCGGCAAGTTCAGCGTGGTGACCGGCGTGAGCGGCTCGGGCAAGTCGACGCTGGCCTTCGACATTCTGTTCAACGAAGGGCAGCGCCGCTACCTGGAATCGCTCAACGCCTATGCGCGCAGCATCGTGCAGCCGGCCGGCCGGCCCGAGGTGGACGCGGTGTACGGCATTCCGCCGACCGTGGCCATCGAGCAGCGGCTGTCGCGCGGTGGCCGCAAAAGCACGGTGGGCACCACCACCGAGGTGTGGCACTTCCTGCGCCTGCTGTATGTGAAGCTGGGCATTCAGCATTGCATTCACGACGGCGCCGCGGTGCAGCCGCAAACGCCCGACAGCATTGCCGCGCAACTGATGCGCAACTTCAAGGGCCAGCACATCGGCCTGCTCGCGCCGCTGGTGATCAACCGCAAGGGCGTGTACACCGAGCTGGCCGACTGGGCGCGCCCGCGTGGCTTCACCCACCTGCGCGTGGACGGCGACTTCTTGCCGACCACCGGCTTTCCGCGCATCGACCGCTTCAAGGAACACAGCATCGAGCTGCCGGTGGCCAGCCTGGACGTGTCGCCCTTGAAGGAGACCGAGCTGCGCGAGGCGCTCACCAAGGCGCTGGAGCACGGCAAGGGCGTGGTGCACGTGATGAGCGACCTCGACGGCCTGCGCGCGGCCATGATGGCGGGCGTGTCCGCCGCGGGCATCGGCCGCGTCGACGTGTTCTCCACGCTGCGCGCCTGCCCCATCTGCAGCACCAGCTACGCCGAGCTCGACCCGCGCCTGTTCAGCTACAACAGCAAGCACGGCTGGTGCCCCGACTGCGTGGGCACGGGCGTCAAGCTCAGCAAGGACCAGCGCAAGGTGTTCGACGACTCCGTGCGCGACGACGACAACAAGGGCCGCGAGCAGACCTTCGGCGAACCCGAGATCGAGGACCTGGCCGACACCGCCTGCCCGACCTGCCAGGGCACGCGGCTGAACGCCACGGCACGCGCCGTGAGCTTCGGCGCCTCGCCGGCCGACGGGCTGAGCGGCATCGGCATCACCGCGCTGGCGCGCATGAGCGTGATCGAGGTGCGGCAGTGGTTTGAAGGGCTTTCGCTCTCGGGCCGCGAAGCCGAGATTGCGCGCGACCTGGTGCCGGAAATCAAGAGCCGGCTCGAGTTCCTCGAAGAGGTGGGCCTGGGCTACCTCACGCTCGACCGTGGCGCGCCCACGCTGAGTGGCGGCGAGGCCCAGCGCATTCGCCTGGCGGCGCAGCTCGGCAGCAACCTGCAGGGCGTGTGCTACGTGCTCGACGAGCCGACCATCGGCCTGCATGCGCGCGACAACCAGATCCTGCTGAACGCGCTGCACAAGCTGGGCGAGAAGGGCAACACGCTGGTGGTGGTGGAGCACGACGAAGACACCATTCGCCGGGCGGACCACATCATCGACATCGGTCCCAGCGCGGGCAAGCGCGGCGGGCGGCTGGTGGCCGAGGGCTCGGTGGCGGACATCGAGGCGGCGGGCGATTCGCAGACGGGGCGGTATCTGCGTGACGCGATTCGGCATCCCTTGCAGGCGCGGCGTCTTGTCCCTCTCCCTCCCCTTCCGGGGGAGGGCCGGGGAGCGGGCACGACGGCATCGAACAAGGCCGCGGCCAAGGCCAGCGCCGCGAGCCCTCACCCCAACCCTCTCCCAGAGGGAGAGGGAGCAAATCAAGGAGCGGGAGTCAACGCATGGCTCACCGTGCACCGCGCCGACCTGCACAACCTGCAGGACGTGACCGCCACGCTGCCGCTGCACCGCCTTGTGGTGGTCACCGGCGTGAGCGGCTCGGGCAAGTCGACGCTGGCGCGCGACGTGCTGCTGGCCAACGTGCAGGGCATCGTGGTGCAGCGCATGACCAAGGCGGGCCGCGACGCGGACGCCGCGGGCAAGCGCCCGGCCTGGGCCGGCTGCAGCAGCGTGGACGGCTACGAGACCATCGACCGCGTGCTGGAGGTCGACCAGACGCCCATCGGCAAGACGCCGCGCAGCTGCCCGGCCACCTACATCGGCTTCTGGGACACCATCCGCAAACTGTTCGCCGACACGCTGGAAGCCAAGGCGCGCGGCTACGGCCCAGCGCGCTTCAGCTTCAACACCGGCGAAGGCCGCTGCCCGGGCTGCGAAGGCGCCGGCGTGCGCACCATCGAGATGAGCTTCCTGCCCGACGTGAAGGTGCCCTGCGAGGTGTGCCACGGTGCGCGCTTCAACCCCGAGACGCTGGCCGTGAGCTGGCGCGGCAAGAGCATTGGCGACGTGCTGAAGATGGAGGTCGACGAGGCGGTCGCGTTCTTCGCGAGCATGCCCAACATCGCCCACCCGCTGCAGTTGCTGAAAGACGTGGGGCTGGGCTACCTCACGCTGGGGCAGCCCTCGCCCACGCTGTCGGGCGGCGAGGCGCAGCGCATCAAGCTGGTGACTGAACTCAGCAAGGTGCGCGACGACATCACCCGCCGCGGCCAGAAGGCGCCGCACACGCTGTACGTGCTCGACGAGCCGACCGTGGGCCTGCACATGGCCGACGTCGAGAAGCTGATCCACGTGCTGCACCGGCTGGTGAACGGCGGCCACAGCGTGGTGGTGATCGAGCATGACCTCGACGTGATCGCCGAGGCCGACTGGGTGCTCGACCTCGGGCCCGAAGGCGGCAACGCGGGCGGGCGCATCGTGGCCGCGGCACCGCCGGAAGAGGTGGTGCGGCTGGGCACGCACACGGGCGTGGCATTGGCGCCGGTGCTGGCGCGCTGACTCGGTGGGAGGGCGTGCGGCGCGTGAGCGCACGCGCCTTTCCAACCGAATGCATAGGCCTTTAGGAGGCCTGTCCACGTTCGCCCGAAGCAGCGCGAACCGGCGCACAATGGCTTCGACCCTTGGCCCAGGCGCATCCTGAATCAGCCATGGTGGAGTGAACCTCCGAGAGGGTGAAGCGCCGCGGCGGGGCTACGCAAGGAGCCATGTCATGACCCGCTTCATCGATGTTCACAGCCTGGTCCGCCTGGTCGACGAGACCGGGGTTCCCGAGTTTCTTGCCGCGCTGTCCGACGCGCTGCGCGACGACTTTCTGCGATGGCGCGAGTTCGACAAGAAGGCGCGCGTGGCCAGCCATTCGCACCTGGGTGTGATCGAGCTCATGCCCGTGGCCGACGATGGCGCCTATGCCTTCAAGTACGTCAACGGCCATCCGCACAACACGCAGGTGGGGCTGCCCACGGTCATGGCCTTCGGCGTGCTGGCCGAGGTGGACACGGGCTACCCCGTGCTCCTGTCCGAACTCACGCTCACCACCGCATTGCGCACGGCCGCCACCTCGGCCATGGCCGCCAAGGCACTGGCACGGCCCGATTCGCGCAGCCTGGCATTGATCGGCAACGGCTCGCAAAGCGAGTTCCAGGCACTGGCCTTTCATGCCTTGCTGGGCATCGAGGAAGTGCGCGTGTTCGACACCGACCCACATGCCACCGACAAGCTGGTGCGCCACCTTTCGGCCTGCACGCCGCTGCAGATCGTGCGCGCCGCCTGCGTGGCCGACGCGGTGCGCGGCGCCGACATCGTCACCACCATCACCGCGTACCAGGGCAACGCCGCGGTGCTCACGCCCGAGATGATCGAGCCCGGCATGCACATCAACGCCGTGGGCGGCGACTCGCCCGGCAAGACCGAGCTGCATCCGGGCGTGATCGGCATGGCGCGCGTGTTCGTCGAGTACGAGCCGCAGACCCGCGTGGAGGGCGAGATCCAGCAGGTGGCGCCCGACTTTCCGGTGCACGAGCTGTGGCGCGTGCTGTTGGGCGAAGTGCCGGGCCGCGAAGACGCGCGCCAGGTCACGCTGTTCGATTCGGTCGGCTTTGCGCTGGAGGACTACACGGCGCTGCGCTACATCCAGCGCATGGCCACCGAGCGCGGCATCGGGCAGCAGATTGCGTTGGTGCCCGAGCTCGACGACCCGAAGGACCTGTTCGGCCTCACCGCCTCCGGCCGGCGCCGGGCGGTGCTGCGGCGTGCGGCATGATGGGCGGCCTCATCACCACCGCTGCCGCTGCCGGCCCTGCCTTTCATGCTCACCATCTACAACGACCAGCACGTTCTCCACCAAGGCAAAGTCGAGATGTTCCGCGGCGAGCTGGTGCCGTGCTTCGAGGTGCCCGCGCGCGTCGACCATGTGAAGCATGAGCTGGAGCGCCGCAAGCTCGGCCTGCTGCAGGCGCCCGACGCCTTCGATGACGCGCTGCTGGCCAAGGTGCATGCGCCGCGCTACCTGGACTTCATTGCGCATGCCTGGAGCGAGTGGGTGGCGCTGGACCCGTCCAACGTGTCGCGCGACGTGCTGCCGTCTTACTGGCCCACGCGCGGCATGCGCACCGACGTGTTGCCGAAGAGCTTTCCGGCGCGCATGGGGCTGTTTTCTTTCGACGCCGGCACGCCGCTGACCGCGGGCAGCTGGGCGGCGTCGCGGCACGGCGCGGCCTGTGCATGGACTGCGGCGCAGCGCGTCATCGGCGGTGAGCGCGCCGCCTTTGCGCTCACACGGCCACCGGGCCACCATGCGGGCGCCGACTTTTTCGGCGGCTACTGCTTCATCAACAACGCCGCCGTCGCGGCGCAGGCGCTGCGCGACGCGGGTGTGGAACGCGTTGCGGTGCTCGACGTGGACTACCACCACGGCAACGGCACGCAGGCCATCTTCTACGACCGCGACGACGTGCACTTTGCCAGCCTGCACGGCGACCCGCTGACCGACTACCCGTACTACCTGGGCCACGCCGACGAGCGCGGCGCGGGCAAGGGCGAAGGCTTCAACCACAACCTGCCGCTGCCGCGCGGCACCGGCTTCGCGGCGTGGCGCGCGGCGCTGCAGACCGCGCTGGCGCGCATCGCCGAAGTGAAAGCCGGCGCGCTCGTGGTCTCGCTGGGCGTCGACACCTTCGAGGGCGACCCCATCTCCGGCTTCAAGCTGCGCAGCGACGACTACCTGCGCCTGGGCGAAGACCTGGCGCGCGCGGGCCTGCCGACGGTGTTCGTGTTCGAAGGCGGGTACGCGGTGGCCGAGGTGGGCGTGAACGCGGTGAACGTGCTGGAAGGCTTCGCGCAGGTGTAGCGACTGACACGCCGTGGTGCGCTGACGCGCAGGTGACTCTGAACGCGGAAATGGCCTTGTTTTTGGCGGGCAATCAGGGGAGCCCCGATTGCCTTTGCCGACCTGGCAAGGCCCAATCGGCGCTTCTTCAAGTCAGGATCCAGTCAGCCATGCTGCGCCGCTCATCTCTCCTCTGTGCCGCCACGCTTGCCGCGTGCGGCCTCGTTTCTCCGCTGGCGGCTTTCGCACAAGCTTTTCCCGCCAAGCCCATCAAGCTGGTCATTGCCTTCCCGGCCGGCGGCCCGACCGACATCACCATGCGCCAGCTGGCCGACAACGCCAGCAAGATCCTCGGCCAGCCGGTGATCATCGACAACAAGCCCGGTGCCGGCGGCACGCTGCCCGCGCAGGCGCTGCAGACCTCGCAGCCCGACGGCTACACCGTCGCGCAGATCCCGCTGGGCGTGTTCCGGCTGGGCTACACCACCAAGATCAACTGGGACCCGCTGAAGGACATCACGTACGTGCTGAACGTCACCGGCTATGCCTTCGGCATCGTGGTGCCCGCCAACAGCCCGTTCAAGACCTGGGCCGACTTCGTCGCCTACGCCAAGGCCAACCCCGGCAAGCTGACCTACGGCTCCACCGGCAACCTGACCAGCCCGCACCTGACGACCGAAATCATTGCGCAGAAGGCCGGCATCGAGCTGCAGCACGTGCCCTACAAGGGCAGCGCTGACCTGATGCTGGCCGTGGTCAGCGGCCAGCTGATGGCCGCCGCCGACAGCACCGGCTTTGCGCCGCAGGTCGAGGCCGGCAAGCTGCGCGTGCTGAACACCTGGGGCGACAAGCGCCTGGCCAAGTTCCCCGACGCGCCGACGCTGAAGGAACTGGGCTACGACATCGTGCAGAACTCGCCCTTCGGCATCGGCGCCCCCAAGGGCACGCCGCCCGAGGTGGTGAAGAAGCTGCACGACGCGTTCAAGCAGGCGATGGAAGAGCCGAGCTACGTGGCCTCGCTGGGGCGCTACGACATGCTGCCGAACTACATGAGTTCGGTGACGTACACCAAGTTTGCGCAGGACACGGTGGTGAAGGAGAAGGTGGTGATCGAGAAGCTGGGGTTGGCCAAGGAGAAGTGAGCCGGCGTGCATTTCGCACGCACGGCTGTTATCGCGTGCTTTCATGAAGACGGCAGCAATTAAAGATTGCTTTAATATGCCGGCAGTCCATTCAAGAAGGCTTTCATCCAATGCGCAGCACAGGCACGTACGCCACTTCCACCACGCTGGGTGAAGCAGTACAGGCGTTCGTGCCTCATCCGCTGCCGCCGCGCAAGCCGGCATTGGCGCCGGAGTCGTTCACCGAACTGAACCGTGTCGCGGAGTTGGCGCTGGCCCGGTTGTCTGGCGTATCTGGGCTGGTTCCATCGGTCGACTGGCTGCTCTACAGCGCCATCCGCAAGGAGGCGCTGCTTACCTCCCAGATCGAAGGCACCCAGGCAACGCTGATCGACCTTTTCGACGACGAAGCCGGCATTGCCGTTCGCAACACCGACGACGTGGAGGAGGTCACCAACTACCTGCGCGCCTTTCGTCTGGTGCAAGACAACCTGCGCAGTACCAACGGGTTGCCTATCAGCGTGCGATTGCTGTCCGACGCCCATGCGCTCCTGCTCTACGGGGCGCGCGGCACCGGCAAGCAACCCGGCGCATTGCGCCGGTCGCAGAACTGGATCGGTGGCACGCGGCCTGGCAATGCAGTGTTCGTGCCGCCGCCGGCGGAACACGTCGCCAGCTTGCTCGCCGGCATGGAGCGTTTCATTCACGGGGAGCCTTCCTCGGCGCTGCCGCCTCTGGTGAAGATTGCCCTGGTGCATGCGCAGTTCGAGACCATTCATCCCTTCCTCGACGGCAATGGCCGCATCGGCCGCCTGTTGATTGCGGCGCTGCTGGAACATTGGGCCCTGCTGCCCGAGCCTTTGATGTACCTCAGCGGCTATCTCAAGCAGCATCAGGCGGAGTACTACCGGCGCTTGTCCGGCATTCGCACGGACGGCGATTGGGAAGGCTGGGTGAGCTTCTTTCTCGAGGGCGTGGCCGTGGCGGCTAACGACGCTGAGCGCGGCGTGGTCGCCGTTGCCAGCCTGGTCACGGCGGACCGCCGGCGCCTGCTGCAGCATCCCAAATCCGGACCGATCAGCTACCGGCTGTTCGAGCTCTTGCCGCTCATGCCGCGCTTCACCGTGGAGCGCGTGCGCCACAAGCTCGAAACGAGTTTTCCCACGGCCAATGCCGCCGTGAAGTTGCTGGAGGAGCTGGGCATCGTGGCGGAGGTGACTGGGCAACGGACAAACCGCAGCTTCAGTTATCAGGCGTACATCGCGCTGCTGACGCGCTGAGTGCCATCAACGCTCGGACGCCCCGATCGCAAACAACTCCTCCACCAGCCGCCCCGCCAACTCCGCCTGCACCGGCTCCCCCCCGAAAACCAGCCTGAACACGATCGGCGCAATCAGGTGATCGATCACCTGCTGTGCCTGCGGCGCATGCTCGCCGCGGGCACGCGCCTGTTCCACCAGCGTCAGCGCCTCCTTCCTGCGGTTGCGCAGGCAGTCGGTGTCCGAATCGCCGTTGGCTAGCGCGGCGGCGGCTTTCAACAACGAGGTGTTGCACGGCTGGGCCAGGTGCACGATGAGTTCGCGCGCCCAGGCTTCCAGGTCGGCCCGCAGCGAACCGGTGTCCGGCAAGGGGCGGTTCGGGTCCAGCTTGTGGGTGGCCGTTTCCGCCAGCAAGCCCTGCAGGTCGCCCCAGCGCCGGTAGATGCTGGACGCGCTGACGCCCGCGCGTTCCGCCACGGCCGGCACGGTGACGCGCTCGCGCCCCTGTTCGGCGACCAGTTCCTCCAGCGCGGTGCGCACCAGCGCCTGCACCTGCGCGCTGCGCCCGCCGGGGCGCTTGTTGGTCTGCTGGTTCGGAAGAGATGCAGGGGCGACGTCGTTCATGTTTCGGACTTTAACGCAAAGATATTTGCTTTAGATGCTTCCCAAGTCTAGAATCACAAAAGCGAAAAAAGTTGCATTAAGGATCCGACATGCCCTCCACCTGCCCCGACCTTGCCGTCAGCACCGCCGCGCTCGCTGCACGGGCCAAGCCTTGGCGCCTGCCGGGCGGCGTCACCTTCGTGTTGCTGGCCGCGGTGCTGTTCGCGTTCTTCTTCGCGGCCAGCGCGCCGTCGCCGTTGTTCGTGGTGTTTCAGCACGCCTGGCATTTCTCGTCGTCGATGCTCACGGTGGCCTTCGCGATCTATGCGATTGCGCTGCTGGTCTCCCTGCTGGTGGCCGGTTCGCTGTCCGACCACATCGGCCGGCGGCCGGTGGTGCTGGGCGCGCTGGTGCTGCAGGCGGTGGGGATGGGGCTGTTCCTGCTGGCGCACGACATCGGCGGGTTGATCTTCGCCCGCGTGGTGCAGGGCGTGGCCACCGGCATTGCCAGCGGCGCCCTGAGCGCGGCGGTGGTCGAGGCCGCGCCGGCCTCGCGCAAACGGCTGGGCGCGCTGATCACCAGCGTGTCGCCGCTGGCCGGGCTGGCCGTGGGCGCGCTGCTGACGGGCATGGCGGTGAAGTTCTCGGTGCAGCCGGTGATGTGGGTGTTCGGCGGCCTGGCCGTGGTGTTCGCGGTGGGCGCGGTGGTGGTGCTGTGGATGCCCGAAACCGTCACGCCGCGCGCCGGTGCGCTGGCCTCGCTGGTGCCGCGCGTGTCGATCCCGTCCAGGGCACGGGCCGAGTTCATGCGCGGGGTGCCGGTGTTCGTCGTGGTGTGGGCGCTTGGCGGGCTGTTCCTGTCGCTGGCCCCCTCGCTGATGCTGCATGTATTCGGCATCGACAACGGCCTGGTCAACGGGCTGACGGTGGCCGTGCTGTCAGGCATGGGCGCCATCGCGCCGACCTTGCTGGGCCGCCTGGCCGCGCCGCGTCCGGCCATCGTCGGCATGGCGAGCATGGTGCTCGGGCTGGTGCTGCTGCTCGTGTCGTTGGCGACGCGCTCGCTCGCCCTGTTCTTCGTCGGTACGGCGGTGGCGGGCATCGGCTTTGGCGGCGCGTTCTCGGCGCTCGTGCAAACGCTGGCGCCGCTTGCACAGTCGCACGAACGCGGTGAGCTGTTCGCGGCAATCTTCGTGGTGAGCTACCTGGCGTTCAGCCTGCCCGCGATGCTCGCGGGTTTTCTGGTGGCGCCGCTGGGGCTGCTGACCACGGCGCAGGGCTATGCGGCGGTGCTGCTGGTGATTGCCGTGTTCGGCACGTGGCGCCAGTGGGCGGGTGCGCGCGCCGACCGGCGCGACCCGCCCGTCGGCGGCTGATGCGTCAGGCGCGGGCCGCGAGCACCGCGCGCGCCGCTTCGGCAAACCCGGTGCCGCGCTCACCCAGCGTCACATAGCGCGGCAGGTGCGCCAGCTGCGGCACGAAGCGCGCCACATTCGCCACGCCGATGCTGTGCGCAAAGCTGCGAAACATCAGCTGGTCGTTGGTGGAGTCGCCCACGTAGGCCCAGCGGTCCATCTCGTCGGCCAGCGTGCGGCCCCACAGTTCGCGCGTGATCCAGCGCGCGCCCTCGAGCTTGTCGTTGTCCCCGTACCAGCCGTTGACGTGGATGCTGCTCACGGTGGCGTGCATGCCTTCGTCGCGCATCAGCGCCACCACCTGCGCGATGGTGGCGTCGCTCAGTTGCACGAACTCGCTGTGGTCGATGGCAATGTCGGTCTCGCGGCCCGGCGAGTCGGTGGCGCGGGCGGCGCCCGGAATCTCGCGTTCGATGCGCGCCAGCACGACCTGCATGCGCTCGAAGTTTGTGGCGCGCGTGGCCGCGTTCTGCTGGTAGCGTTTCTCGATTCCGCCATTGGCCTGGGGCAGCAACGCGACCGCGCCGTTCTCGGCCACGATGGCATCGATCGGCCAGGTGGTCACGAACGGCAGGCTCCAGCCCACCGGCCGCCCGGTGATCGCCACCACGGACAGGCCGGCGGCCTTCAGGTCGGCGAGCGCCTGCAGTGCATCGGGCGTGATCGCGCCTTCGTGGGTGAGCGTGTCGTCGATGTCGGTGAACACACCGACGAGCGCGCCGCGCGCGGCCGCGTCCCACTGGGTCAGGGGCAGGAGGTGCTGGGCCAAGGAGGGCAATGAGGGCAGGGAAGACGTCGAAGGCATCGAAAGCATGGCCGGGAATCTGTGGGGAGCAGCGATCCTAACGGCGCTTTCGGGTAGCATCCCGCCCCCCGCCACAGCCTCGTACCCTCGAGGGCGGCGCGGCTTTTTCTTCCATGTCTCACATCGTCGTCGACCAACTCCTCAAGACCTACCGCATCTCCGAGCGCGACCCCGGCGTGCTGGGCGCGCTGCGCGGGCTCGTGCAACGCCGCCATCGCACGGTGGAGGCGCTGTCGGGCGTGTCCTTCGCGCTGGAGCGTGGCGAGCTGCTCGGCTTCATCGGGCCGAACGGCGCGGGCAAGTCGACCACCATCAAGATTCTTGCCGGCATCCTGCGGCCCGACGGCGGGCGCGTGACGGTCGACGGGCGCGACCCCTTTGCCGACCGCGAGCGCCACGTGGCGCGCATCGGCGTGGTCTTCGGCCAGCGCACGCAGCTGTGGTGGGACCTGCCGGTGGGCGACGGCTTCGACCTGCTGCGCGACATCTACCGCGTGGACCCCGCGCGCTACCGCCGCACGCGCGACGAGCTGGTCGCGCTGCTGCACCTGGAGCGCGTGCTCGACCAGCCGGTGCGCCAGCTGTCGCTGGGCCAGCGCATGCGCGCGGAAATTGCTGCGGCGTTGCTGCACGAGCCGGACATCCTGTTCCTGGACGAGCCGACCATCGGCCTGGACGCCCCGTCGAAGCTGGCCGTGCGCGACTTCGTGCGCCGCGCCAACCAGGAGCGCGGCACCACCGTGCTGCTGACCACGCACGACATGCACGACATCGAGGCGCTGGCCCGGCGCGTGATCATCATCGGCCACGGCCGCGTGCTGGCCGACAGCCCGGTCGAGGCGTTGCGCGCGCAGGTGATGGCCGAGCGGCGGCTGGTGGTCGACTTTGCGCAGGGCGCCGAGCTGCCCGCGCAGGTGGCCGGCGCCAGGGTGCATTCGCGCGACGGCCAGACCCTGGTGCTCGACTTCGACCCCACCGTCACCACGGCCCCCGCGCTGATCGCGCGCATGGCCGCCGAGCATGTGGTGCAAGACATTCGCCTCGAAGGCCTGGCCATCGAGGCCGTCATCGCGCGCTTCTATGCCCTGCATGGAGCGGGCGAAGCGTGAGGGCCTTGCGCGAACTGGCGCGCCCCTATACCGCGGCCTTCGCATCGCGTTTTCTGCAGATGCTGCAGTACCGCGCCGCCGCGCTCGCGGGCTTTGCCACGCAGTGCTGGTGGGGTGGCATCAAGGTGATGGTGCTGGCGGCGTTCTATGGCGGCGCGTCGATGGCGGGTGCGCCGATGTCGCTGGCGCAGGCCATCACTTACAGCTGGCTCGCGCAAGGTCTGCTCGCGCTGTTGCCGTGGCTCGGCGACCCGGAGGTGGCGCAGGCCGTGCGCACCGGCTCGGTGGCCTACGACCGGCTGCGCCCGGTCGATGCGTATGCGTTGTGGTTCGTGCGCAGCGCGGGTTGGATCGCGGCGCGCGTGTTGCCGCGCGTGGCGTTGATGGCGGCCTTTGCGGCCGTTGCGTTGCCGCTGGCCGGCTTGGGCGACTGGGCCTGGAAGCCGCCGGTGAGCGTTGCGGCGGGCGTCGCGTTTGTGGTGTCGACGGTGCTGGCGTTGTTGCTGTCGACCTCGATGGTGATGCTGCTCAATATCGCGACGGCCGCGGCGCTGACCGAGCGCGGCATCAACGCATTGGCGGGTCCGGTCGTCATCGTGTTCTCGGGCAATTTGTTGCCGTTGGCGTTGCTGCCCGATGCATGGCAGACGGCGCTGTTGCTGCAGCCGTTCGCGGGGGTGGTCGATATTCCGGCGAGGCTGTATTTCGGGTTGATGAGCGGGCCGCAGGTGCTGATGGGGCTGGGCCTGCAGTGCTTCTGGATCTTGGTGCTCGTCGCGGTCGGCCGTGTCGCCATGGCGCGCACGATGCGTCGGCTGGAAGTGCAGGGGGGCTAGTGTGAAGTGCTGTTTTTGGATGCGATGCAGTCGCTGTTCAGGGCGACGCTCACGCCGACGGGGTGCCTTGCTCCGCGAATGTCCCCCGGGGCTGCGCCCCTCCTCCTTTATTTCGCTGCGCAAGGCACCCCATCGGCCTGTGCACGTGCCCTGAACAACTCCGACCACATGCCCCAAGCAACAAAAGCAATGACATGAATTCCCTGACCCTCTTCACCCGCCTGGTAGCAGCGTCGCTCAGCGGCCAGGCGCGTCACCCCGCATCGGCATTGATGCGAACGCTCGGGCAGTTCCTTGCGACCGGTATCGAGGTCGTCGCCGTGTGGGCCCTTTTCCACCGCTTCGGCGAAGTACAAGGTTGGACCCTTGGCGAGGTGGCTGTTTTCTACGGCCTGGTGAACTGCATGTTTGCCATCGCCGACGCACTGGGCCGCGGCTTCGACGTGCTGGGCACCGAATTTCTGCGCACCGGCGCGTTCGACCGCCTGCTGCTGCGCCCGCGCCCACTCGCACTGCAACTGATGGGACACGACTTTCGCATCAGCCGCCTGGGTCGACTGCTGCAAGGCGTGCTGGTGCTGGCCTTCGGCACAACGCAGACCGGCCTCGCCTGGACCCCCGACACCGTGGCCGTCGCGCTCTTCGCGCTCGCGGGTGGCGTGGCCCTGTTCCTCGGCATCCTCGTGCTGCAAGGCACCCTGTCGTTCTGGACCGTCGAAAGCCTGGAGATCGCCAACGTGCTCACCTACGGCGGCGTGCAGGCGGCGCAGTTTCCGCTGGCGCTGTACGCGCAGTGGTTTCGCCACGTGCTGACCTTCATCGTGCCGCTGGCCTGCGTGGCCTATTACCCGGTGCTGGCAATTCTGGGCAAGGCCGATCCGCTGGGGGCGCCCGGGTGGGTGGGCTGGGTGTCGCCGCTCGCGGGGTTCGTGTTCCTCGCGGCGGCCTTCGGGGCTTGGCGCTTCGGGTTGCGCCACTACGCCTCGACGGGAAGCTAACCCGCCTTCACTGCATCAGCCCGCGCTCTGCAGCGCCAAGCCCGCATGCTCGCGCAGCGGATGAAAGTGGATCTTCGGGAACCGCTCCTGCGCCAGCCGCACGTCGTACGGCGAGGTGCACAAAAAGGCCAGCGTGTCCGCCGCGTCCTTGGCCATGCGCACCGGGTAGGCGTTGAGAAACTCGCGCAGCTCGGCCGGGGTGTCCGCGGTGATCCAGCGCGCGCCGGTGTACTGGCAACCCTCGAGCCGCACGTCGGCGTCGTACTCGGCCTTCAGGCGGTGCTGCACCACTTCAAACTGCAGCTGACCGACGGCACCCAGCAGCATCGGCCCGCCGATTTCGGGGCGGAACACCTGAATGGCACCTTCTTCGCCAAGCTGGGCCAGGCCCTGCTGCAGCTGCTTGGTGCGCAGCGGGTTCTTCAAGATGACGGTCATGAACAGCTCGGGCGCGAAGAACGGCAGCCCGGTGAACTGCAGGCTCGCGCCATCGGTGATGGTGTCGCCCAACTGCACGCCGCCGTGCGTGGTGAAGCCGACGATGTCGCCCGCGTAAGCCTCTTCGACCGCCTCGCGGCGCTGGCTCATGAAGGTCACCACGCTGGTGGGGCGCAGCTCCTTGGAGGTGCGCTGCACCTTGAGCTTCATGCCCGGCGTGTACTTGCCCGAGGCCATGCGCACGAAGGCGATGCGGTCGCGGTGGTTGGCGTCCATGTTGGCCTGCACCTTGAACACCACGCCCGCGAAGTCCTTGTCCTCGGGCTGGATCTCCTTGACCACCGGCTGGCGGTTGACCATGGTGGTGCTGGTGCGCGACTGCGGCTGCGGCGCCAGGTCGACCAGGGCGTCGAGCACTTCCATCACGCCGAAGTTGTTCACGCCGGAGCCGAAGAACACGGGCGTCTGCTTGCCGGCCAGAAAGGCCTCGCGGTCCCAGGTGGGCGAGGCGCCGGTGGCCAGCTCCATGCTGTCCATCGCGGACGCGAAATCGGCACCGAAGCGCTTGGTGAGCGTTTCGCGTTCGTTCAGCGAGATGGTCTCGAAGTCGTGCGGCAGCCGCTCGCTACCCGACTCGAACACCGTCATCGTGTGCGTGCGCAGGTTCATGATCCCTCGGAAGCTCTTGCCCTGGCCCACGGGCCAGGTCATGGGCACGCAGGGCATGCCCAGCTCGCGCTCCACCTCGTCCAGGATGTCCAGCGGCTCGCGCACTTCCCGGTCCATCTTGTTGACGAAGGTGATGATGGGCGTGTCGCGCTGGCGGCAGACCTCGATGAGGCGGCGCGTCTGCGCTTCCACGCCGTTGGCCGCGTCGATCACCATCAGCGCCGAGTCGACGGCGGTGAGCACGCGGTAGGTGTCTTCGGAGAAGTCCTTGTGGCCGGGCGTGTCGAGCAGGTTGATGACGTGGTCGCGGTACAGCATCTGCATGACCGAAGAGGCCACCGAGATGCCGCGCTGCTTTTCGATTTCCATCCAGTCGGAGGTGGCGTGGCGCGAGGCCTTGCGCGCCTTCACAGAGCCGGCGATCTGGATCGCGCCGGAGAACAGCAGCAGCTTTTCGGTCAGCGTGGTCTTGCCGGCGTCAGGGTGGGAGATGATAGCAAAAGTGCGTCTACGCCGCGTCTCTGCTAGGAATGTAGGGTTCGACATATCTTGTTTTTCGCGAGTATGTACACGTTTATGTACACAGATGGCGGGGTAGTGGTCGCGTGACCGCTGCCCGGATGACCCCTCTATTGTCGCGGGTCCTGACACGGGGCCAAACCGCGCAGCCTGCAAGCGGCACCCCCTCAGGCAATCGATTGATTTATATGCAATTGTTGAATTGAGAGGGCAACGGCCGCATATGGTTCAAACGCCCTTCTTGCAAAAGAATAGAAAAAATGCAATAGTTGATCTATGAAGTCAACTGACGCATCGTTTTCATTCAAGAAACTGTTGACGGTTCTCCCCCGTGGAGCCCCGCTTGATACAGCGTTCCTGAACGATCACGGCATGAGCGCCTTTCACGCTTCGCATCTGGCAAAGGGGGGCTGGCTCACCCATCTTGGGCGCGGCGTTTACATGCTGCCAGGCGACACGTTGACGCGCGACGGCTGTCTCGCTTATCTGATGCGCCGTCACGCAGGACTGCATGTCGGCGGAAAAACGGCCCTCAGCTGGCGCGGCGTCCGTCACAACATGAGCTTTCGTGAGGTCATCACGCTCTGGGGAGCAAAGCAGGTGCGGCTGCCCGAATGGTTCACCACGCGTTTCGAGTGCACTTATCAGACCACGAAGCTTTTCGGGCCTGGCCTGCCCGAACGCTTCGCGCTTCAACCTTTGCCTGGCGGCAACCCCGGCGTCATGGTCGCAGCGCCGGAGCGTGCCCTGCTTGAGGCGCTCAGCGATGTCGGCAAGACCGACACGCTGCAAGACACGCGGGATCTCATAGAGAACATGCGCAGCCTTCGTCTGCCCGTCCTGGAAGAGCTTCTAGCCCATACGACCCGCACCAAGGTCGTTCGCCTCGCGCGGGTGCTTGCAGAAGAGCTTGATCTGCCATGGGCAGCGCTTGCCAAAACCTATAGCGAGAAAAAGGGCGGCGGCGCGCGCTGGATCGCAGTCACGAAAAGTGGCGAACGCCTGGACCTCAAGGCATGAAGCAGGAATACATCGATACCGTCCGGTTGCTGATTGAAGCGGCCCCTGCGGTTTTCCAATCACCGCGTTTCGCGATGAAAGGCGGCACGGCACTTAATCTCTTCGTGCAGGACATGCCGCGCCTCTCTGTGGATATCGATGTTGTCTTCACCGATCCCTCCCTGACTCGCGACGAAGCCCTTGCCGCAATCGAGGCGGATCTGAAGACGAGCGCTGCGACGCTCGAAGCACAAGGCCTGTCCGTGACGATGCCGAGAAAGCCTGGCGGCGAAGACGTAAAGCTATTCATCAGTGACGGCAAGGCTGAGGTCAAGATTGAGGTCAATCACGTCTTCCGGGGAACGCTGCTCCCCGTCCAGACCGTCCCGCTGGCGGCCGCAGCGCAGGAGATGTTTACGTCGGATCTGACTGTGCCAATGCTGGACCGCGCAGAGCTATATGGCAGCAAGCTGGTGGCGGCGATGGATCGCCAGCATCCGCGCGATATCTTTGACGTTCTGAAGATGTACGAAAAGTATGGTCTGGACAGCAGCTTTGTCGATTGCTTCGTCGCCTATCTCGCCGGTCACGGCCGTCCGGTGCATGAGGTGCTGTTCAGCACCGACGCACCATTCGAAAAGATTTACGAAAGCCACTTTCGCGGAATGACGATGGATGAGGTTGAACTTCAAACCCTGCTTGATACCAGAACGCGATTGAAAGCTGATCTGCCCAAAGCCCTGACGCGAAAGCACAAAGACTTCCTCCTGTCTTTGGTGAAACTCGAACCCGATTGGGGCCAGCTTCCGTTTGTGTCGCTGAACGAACTCCCGGCGCTGAAGTGGAAGCTGCTAAACCTTGAAAAGCTTCGCCAAAAAAATCCGAAAGGATTTGCTCTTCAATACAGCGAACTCAACGAGCGTTTTCAGGCATAGGGTGCCTTAGCGGCCGCGCTCCGGGCCGTCTTTTTCTAAATCGTGCCCGCGATCATCATCCCGATCATCTGCCTCTCGTCGCTCATCAGAAGCGCGCCAGAATGCGCCGCGCAGATCCGGAACCTCTCGGTGTTCGGGCTCCGCAGCTTTTTTAAATTCGTTGTTAATCTCTAATTTGGCAGCGTCCGCCTTGTCGAGATGAACAACCACCGGGGTCATCTCATTATCAGCACCCCTTTTTGTCACACGCTCTTTTCTGTTCTCGTCCCGTTGCAATGCGGCAATCTCACGCTGCTCGATCTTTTCCAGCGATTTAAATTTTTTCTCCGCCGCGAGAGTCTGACGGTTTTGCCGCGCCGCCATTTCCTTCTTTTCTGCTGCTTGTCCCTTCGCCAGAACCGTGCGCTGCTGCCGCTGTACTGCCAGATATTTGCCGTCCTGATAGCGGTGAACGGCCCTGCGAATTGCGGTCACGCCCGTTACTTTTCCAAGGAATCCGGCAAGTCCGCCGACGCGCAATTCTTGGCGCTTGACCCTGATTGATTCCATCCGCGCAACGTGATCCCGTCGCTGCGTATGACGCTCGCTCCGGTGCTTCTCGATCAGTTTTTCCCGCTCGCTTTGATGGTGACGATTAAGCGCAACACGCTCTTGCGTGTGCGCCAGCCGGCGAATCTGTTGTGCCTGCTTCAGTTCTGCCAAGCGCCCGGCAATACGCTCAGCCCTTACCGCCCGCTCGGATTGCATGCGGTGCTTCGCCGCAAGCGCTTCAGCTTCTTTAACGCTGGGCAGGGAATCTTCCGGGAAATCTTTCGACAGGAACGCCCGCAGATCTTTCGTCCGGACTGTCTTGTCGTCGATGAGCTTTGCCAGAGCGTGCATGCCGCCGTACTGGTCTACCAGCACATAGGGACGCTTGCCCGTTGCGAGGATATAGCCCCGCTCCGCCAGGGCTTGCACGAATGACCGGGCGTCCTCACTATGACGCCAGGCTTCCGTCACGCGAGTCTTGTGATCTGCCTTGGTGAGACCCGTCTCGTTCTGCTGCGTCCGTTCGTAGAGGCTGTCTTGACCCTTCTGTCGCGACTTGTCATACCCGCCAGGGAGATCGAGGAAATTGCTGCGAGCGAACTCTCTCGTAACCTGCATCAGCTTCTCGCGGTCGAAGGCGATATGAACGGCCTTTTGGTGCTCAGCGTCGATCCTCGACCAGACCACATGACAGTGCTCTCGGCCATGCTTGGTATGGAAGACAACGGCACGCGGCTGATCTTCAAGTCCGAGCGCCTTCTCGGCCCGAGCGATGTATTCGAGATACTGGTCCCGCGTCAGCTCACCCTGCGCCGGGTCCGGGTTGATTGACATGCTGTAGAGGAATTTCTGGCAACGCGTGAGCGTTTCAGCCTGGACTTCCCATTCCTTGAACGCGCCGTGCAGGTCGCTCGCCACCGCACCCCGGATTCCGACCACCTCTGCGATCTCGTTGTCGTAGGCGTTCTGGAGATGCGTGGCGAGGTCCTGCCCGCCGCCGCGCTGGGACGCAAACGGGATCATGGGTCCTTGCCGAGCCCGAGCATGGCGCAGGTCCTGATGTCGTCGAGATGCTGCAGATACTCCCGCAGCTGAAGCCGCACGCGATCGTCAAGCTGCGATTGCAACAGCGCAGCGATCATCTTCGCGCCGGCCGCATGCGCGAGGATGAGCCCGAACATCGTCTTCTCGGCAGACGGGACCGGGCGTTTGCGGGAAGTCCGGACCCCGAGGGCCGCCTCGACGATATAGGCGTTGCGTGTCTTGCCGGCAGCCTGCGCCCGCGCATCCAGATCGGCCCGCCCGCCTTCCGGCAGTCTCAAGGAGATGGTGGGATCGCGGCGCTTGCGGCTCATGGTGTCACCATAAGCAGCTGGAGGCAGAAGCTTCCCCTTGCGTTCCTCGCGGGTCCAGCTGCGGGAAGCTGGTCGATGGGGTTCAGGGGAGTGCGAACTCGCCCCTGATCGCAGCCGGCGGCGAAACACCGGTCGCCAGGTCCCCGGGGCGCGATGAGCCCCTGGTCGATGGGCATCCAATGGGAGAGCGGAAGTCTCCCGCTGGTCGAAGCCGGTGCCGAACACCGGTCGTGGGTCCAGGGGCGCGACAGCCCATGGTCAAGGGTGCATGGGGCTACGAAGTGCCCCTGCGCGATGGTGTCCAGAGGAGAGCGCAGTCTCCTTTGGTCGGGATAGGAACGCCGAAACGTTGCAACCCTGTCCCAAAGAACCGCAATAAAGCGGGTCGACGGACGGGGTACCAGGGGGAGTCTGCAGGGGGATGGAAGCCCCCTCAGCAAGGTGCGCGTGGGGTCACCGAATAGGTGACACCACGCACACCTTGTGGCTCGCTTCGCTCGCATTTCTTCCTCCTCTTCTTCAAGGCTATCGGCATAGCTCTTAAAGCTTTCCTAAGACGACGAAGATTCAGGGAGCCTCGATCTGCCTGCGTCTTTACTGGTTCGCAGCGATCCCGGCTTGCATTGTTTTCGGGTGGAGCAGCGGAGGAGTACGGCATGGAAAAGTGCCGAATATCGTCATTACCTAAACCAGAGTACGGAGCCGCCCATGTCCAAGCACCTAAGCACTTCCTCCATCAACGCCGAAGACTTCACGCGCGATGTTCCACGCGGTGTGACGACGAGAGATGTACGCCAGCAACGCGCGCCTGAAGCACGCTGGATGGAGCCTCGCGAGATCCTCGGCAACGCGACGATTGCCTACGACCCGCTCGCGCCCAAGTCAAAAGTTTTGATCGGGCGACTGGACCAGACGCTGATTGGCATTGAGGACGATCGCCACATCATGACCGTTGCCGGGTCGCGGGCCGGCAAGTCGGTCGGGCTGGTCAGCAACCTGCTTTTCTATAAAGGGAGTGTCCTCGCCACCGACCCCAAAGGCGAACTGGCAGAGCTGACAGCACAGCGGCGCGCGAGGCTCGGACAGAAAATTTATGTGCTCGATCCATTCAAGAAGGCGAGCCCGAGCGTCGCCGGTTTTCGCGCGTCCTATAACCCGATGTCCGTGCTGCGTCCCGATGGCGATACTTTTTTGGAGGACGCGGCGCAGATCGCCGAGGCACTGGTGGTCTCCTCACCTGATGCGAAGGACCCGCACTGGGACGAGAGCGCCAGAAATTTCATTGAAGGCGTCATCGTTTACGTCGCAGTCGATGCGAAGTTTGAAGGCAAGCGCAACCTGATCACGGTCAGGAAGTGCCTGACCCGCGCACTCTTTGTACCGGATAACCCGGCGCAAGAGGGCGCGCCAAAAAAGCGCGGCGCGAAGCCCGACCTCTACGAGGGCATGCTGCGCGCCGCGGTCAAGCTTGAAAAGGACGAGGCGACCGAGGCGATCGCCCACGCTTTGACTGCGGCGACGCTCGATTTCTACGGCAAAGGCGACACTGAAATCGCGGGTGTGCTCTCAACCGTCAACCGCCAGACCAAATTTCTGGACTACCCGGCGTTTCGGAATGTGCTGAAGGAGAGCAGCTTCGACCTCGGCGAGCTCAAATCAGACCCGGCCGGGGTAACGATCTATCTGTGTTTTCCGGCAACGCGCGCCGAGATTTCGAAACGCTGGATGCGCCTTTTCGTCAATCAGCTGCTTGACGCAATGGAACGGGAAAAGACAAAGCCACCGGTTCCGGTCCTCGCCTGCCTCGATGAGTTTCCGGTCCTCGGCTACATGCGCCAGCTTGAGACTGCGGCTGGATTGATCGCATCGTTCGGGGTCAAGCTCTGGTTCATCCTCCAGGACTGGAGCCAAGGCAAGGCCCTGTACGGCGACCGCTGGGAGACGTTCGCTGGCAACGCCGGCATTCTTCAGTTCTTTGGCAATAACGACCTGACGACGGCTGAGTACATCTCGCGTCGGCTTGGCAAAACCCAGATTGAGTCAATGCGCCGAGGCGAGGTTTCTCCGGACCAGTCGCGCGAGGGCTTGTCCGGGCGCACTCAGACGAACGAACTGCATGACCTGGTCACGCCTGACGAGGTCATGCGGCTGTTTTCGCGCGGCGATCGCTTGCGCCGGCAGCTAGTGATCTGGGCTGGCTACCATCCTCTACTCTTGCAGCGGGTGGAGTATTACGATCCGACAGGACCTCTTTCTGGACTCTAATAATCGATCTTAGGCGAGAAGTGATCCTCGCCTTTGAACCTCCTGTATGAGCTTCTTTCGTGCGAGCAGCCGACCTGCCGCAAAATCTTCGCCCCACTCGATAGCAACGGTAGCGGCGCTTCGACCAAATCTATCGAGCAACGTGTAGTCGCACCGTCCGGAATTAATGAGAGCCTTGAGACATCCCCGCTTACCACTGCTCGCAGCATAGTGAAGTGGCGTCATCCGATACTCGTCGTCAAAAATATTTACATCGGCACCGAAACTAATCAGCATATTGAGACGTTCGATATCGTTTCGATGGACGGCATCTAGTAAGGGGGAAGAGTCGCCATCCGCAATAGCCAAACGCAGTTCTTCAATAGACAGTTCTGACACGGCGCACTCCTAATGAAGCTTGTTTAAACGTGCCCGCTGCATTTTCTCAGCAGCTTCTTTCGCATAAGGATTTTCTTTGTGAAGGGGAATTTTAGAAGAAGATTCTCCCGTCGGTACAAATTTGAGAGGGCCAACAGACGGAAAGCGCTCTATCGCGCTTGGCGGCACTTCTAGTACCCCTCCGAATCGATATAGCTCGATAATTGCTTTGTTATCGTACTTTCCAGCTTCGATAACGTGAATTCTGTCACTCGGCACGGCACCTCGCAAGAATACGTGTAGTGCGTTTGCTTTTGTTGAAAAAAAGGCAAAGCCCTTTCGTATCCGCCCCACCGCGGAGTAGCGGTTTCGTGACGCCTGTGTCCTGAGGGCAATTAGTTTTTGCTCACCAACGTCTGAAAAAATTTCTTTTGCGTAAAAAAGCCCATCTATGCGATGAGGTTCCAGTTGCAAGATAATTGCGCTGGGCTTGCCTCGTGCGAGATCGCTTTCGTTTAAATAGGTCGCTGCCATGGAAGCTGCACGGTTCAGCGCTGCGCTATCGGCGCGCCCCATGAAACCAAACATGCTGTAAAGTTCACCAAAATCGCCGCTGTCGTCCTCAAGTTCTTCAGCAGCGAAATAGTTTTCATGTACGAGAAAGATTTTTAAAGCTTCAACCCGTAAGAACTCCAGGCCGCTCTGACCCTTGGTAAATCTACGAAGCCATTCGTCATCCATTTCAAGCTTTTCTCCGTTTTCAATAAACATTTCTGGGAGTAAAGCAGGGCATTCTTGTATTTTGTATATAAGTTGTGAAATCGGAAGCGTGCGCGCTTTTATAGCATTGTCATCGCGATATTCTTGCAAGCGCGCGCGAATCTTCGCCGCCTGCCAGTCGGGGTAATCTTTCGGCCATTTCTCGGCCCCACCATTTGCCATTGCAAGGGCTCCTCGGAAGATTCGTGGACGATCTTAGCTTTCGGGAGCATGGATCGCATACTATTTGATCGAGGAGTGGCGGTGGAAACGAGCACTCCTGATCTTGGACATTGTTGGAACCACTTCTGGAGTTCAACATGGCCGAACAAGTTAAGTCCCATCGTTTCCTTTCGCCTCTAGCCGGCAAGCCGGCCACGCGTATGAGCCGCGACAAGAACGGCTTGCCCGTCTTCAAAATCCGCACCTCGGTCCTGACGCCGCTTCGGGCCAAGGCGGTCGACAGCATCAAGTCGTTCGTCGGCGGCGCACTGATGCTGTTTGTAGTGTTCACCGTGTTCGCCAATGACTTCAACTGGATGGCAGGGTGTGTCGTGGCCGTGCCTGCATGCGCCGTCTACTTCATGGCCGGCTGGACAGTGACGGCTTTGTTTCGCCAACGTACCAACATCGAGATGAGCGTCGATGCGCTGGTCCGCATCGGCTGGCGACTGAAGCGCTACGACCGGCGCTACAGCCATAGCTTCGTGCTGTACGTCCACGACAAGGCGCAAGACGAACAACGGGCGCATGAGGAAAAGATTGCGCAGGCCGGTGCCAAGGGCAAGGTTCTTCGCCTGAAGCCGTATTACGCGGACAGCTACCACGTTTGCTTGATGCACGGCACCACGCGCCGTGACCTCGTCGAGGTCTACTCCTTGAAAGATGCAGAGCTGATCTTGCAGCGTCTCGCGCTTTGCGATGCGCTGCTGAACGAGGCTGCCGGCATGGGCAACGCCTTCCATGGCGCGGGCGACCGGGAGGATCGCGGCGCAGGCGGCTTCGGGGACGCCGGCCGTGATCACCAGGCTGCGGGGGGTTTCTAAAATGATCGAAATCATCGCCAACACCATCGCCGGAGGCATTCGCGCTCTGGAGCCTGCCGGATGGGTCATGGTCCTTGCCGGAATCCTGCTGCTCTTTGGAGTCGTCATCGGCTTCCTGTGCGGGGCCGCGCAGGAACTCTGGACCCGCTTCAACAAATTTCTGGAAGCCCTCGGCCCTGCTACTGAATCCGCCGGGGCGAGATCAGCTCTGGCACTGCTCGGCGGTGCGCGCATCGCCTTCGAACTCATCGCAGTTGCGGTGCTCTCCGTCGCAGCGCGGCCGTGCCGCGCTTTCGTGGCCAGCGTCGTCTTGTCGAGGCGGCGGCTGCGCGACGGCTACCTCTACACGCGCGACGGTTACCGGACTCACGCCAGCTTTGCAGCCTTCACGGCGGCCAGGCGCGCTGACGAGGAAGCGGCGCGTGCCGAGGATGAGGATCTCAAAAGCTTCAAGGGTAACGGGCAGAGCGCAGCAATGCCGGAGGACATGCTCGCCTTCGAGCGCGCCCTGTCAATCCTTGGCCTGACCGCCGACGAAGCGCGCGACATGAAAAAGGTCAAGGTGCGCTACCGCGAGCTGATGCTGATCTGCCATCCAGATAAGCAATTCCCGCAACGTTACTTCGCGCAACTGATCAACGAGGCGATGGCGATCCTCAAGAAAGAAAACGGTGCGGCATGAAGCTGCTGCTTCAACCCTCACCTGCTTCAAGCTTGGCCCTGCGTCTTGGCAATGACGAGCGCGAAGGGCGGCGGCGGCGGCGGCTCCATGTCCGCCTTCATCCGGAACCGCGCCTCGTTGTAGAGGCGCTTCTGGCGGCCGAGGAAGCGGCCGACCCAGTTGTTGTATGAGGCTTCAGAGTGCCGGAGTTCCAACATCTCGGTGAGCGCCATCAGCTTGGTGGCGATCCACCCGTAATTCTCGATGTTGCGGGCGTGTTCAGCGCAAAAGCCGAGCAGCACGCGGGCCTGACTGCTGGCGATGATCTCTGGAGTAACGCCTTCCCTTTCGAGATCGACGAGCAGCGCGCGAATGCGCGCATCCGTCGACTCGCAGACACCGCGAGAGTTGAGCAAACGTAGTGGAATTTCATCGGGGGCGATCATGGCGTTTTCCTCTTCTGCAAGCACCCTGGCATGCGAGCAACTCCTCGTCCAGGACATTTTCGAAAGCCGGTCATGACCAACAAAGATGAAGGCGCGCGGCAAAGCTTCGACCAGGCGGCGAAGTTCGACCGTGAGCAGCACCTCGCAAAGTTGAGCGAGGCAGACAGAGAGAGCGCTCAAGCCGTCATCGATCGTTACGAACGACAGGCAGAGCGCGAAGTTGAGCGCTACGAGAAAGAGAAGCCGCAGGAGGTCGCCGCCGAAACAGCGCGTCTGGCGCTGTGGCAATCCAGTCCCGAGCTGTCGCCGCCAGATTCAAAGCGCAAGCTGATGTCGTATGAGCAGCTCTGCAACCTTGCAGAGAGCAACTGCGACCGCCGTCATGAGGCGGCTCTTCTCGGCATCGAGGCCCGGTGCAGTGCGGAGCTGGAGACCTTTACGCGCGGACGCGCCGGCGACAGCGCGGCGGATCACATTCCCGAAGATTCTGCTGACCTCTCCCAAACCTTCACGCAGCACGCGCAGTCACCAAAAGACCGTGAACAAAATTCGGACTTTGGCCGGTACAGCGACGAGAGTTCAAGCGAGATCGAATCCGGCGATTTCTATCGCGGTGAAGTGGACCATCATGACGGCCGTGAGCGATAGGCAAGTACTGGCTACAGAAGTTTTGCCTGCTCGACCCTGGCAAGGGTGTCGTTCTGCCAATCAGCGTAAGTCTCATTGGTATCTTTGACCTTCCATTCCATACGTCCGTTCGAGGCGCGGCCGAACACGATCGCAGAAGCGGCGCTAGGGCTCTTAAATGCTACGTCCTCACTAAAAAGAGCTTTCGTTCCGTCAAGCTGCACAACGAGCTTGCCCTCTTCAATGAGGCGATCAAACTGAGTCTTGTATGAGTGAGCGTCTAAACCGATCCATTTTGGTTGTGCTTCAGATCCGGCTAGAACAACGAAGTCCGCGCCGATCTCCTGTGCCTGCGCAAGAAGCCCATGTTTTATGCTCCGCGCCACAAAGATCGGCGAGGAGGCAACACTCGCTGGTCCGTCACTCGACTGACCCCCAAGGACCGGCGCTGAAGGAGCAGCCTGAGGCTTTTCTCGAAGAAATTCATGCCCTAGGGCCGGCAAGATCAACCTCACCATTGAAAGAAAGTACTCCATGTCGGCGATGTCCGCTTCCGGTAAGTAACCGTACTCCGGTGAGGTCGCATTGTGGACGCTCGCATGGCCGACGCCTTGAGAGATTGCAATCACTCGACTCTCCAGGTAGCGCGCATGTGCCTTCGTAAGGTTCTGGTCTTTGCTGGTGATCACGCAAGCACGCTCCCAGAAATCTTTGCTCTCATCCTTGTTGTGCTGAATGAGTCGTTTGCCGACGTTGTCGCTTTCTCCGATGTAGACCAGCGTCTTTCCGGCGACCTCTGGGTCCGGCCCGGTTAGAAAATAGATGCCCGTGCGAACCATCTCTGGACGTTGGACCAGTTCGAGCAGCTGGGTTCTCGGCCCCATCAATACATGACCTGTCCAGTTCATGATCTCAGCAGTCATGACGCCGTGCGGAGTTCCGTCCACCAGATATAGCTTTATCGATCGTCCTAGAAGCAAGTTCATTTCTATTTTTGCCATCAAATGTTGCGCGTGACTATCCGACTTTTAGCTTGGTTGGATGCCTTCTGTAAACCTAAAACGCTTGCCGGTTGCATTGTCAACGGCCTGAGCTGCTTCGTTCTTAAGGGAGGGGGGCGCGGGTGGCCGGCAGGCCAGGGGCGCATCAAAAAAATCGCCGGGACAAAACCCGGCGATTTTTCAGAAGAAGGCGGCCTCACGCCGGCTCAAGCTGTTCGGCGCTGACCTCGCCTCGCTCCTGCAGCCCTTCCAGAAAATCCGCCGCACGCTGCGCATGGGCGGCAGCCGAGAAGATCGCGCGCTTGTCTTCCTTCAAGACCCGCAGCCAGCTTGCAAGATAGGCCGCATGATCCTCGCGCACATCTGGCGTGATGCCGAGGCCCGCGCACAAGAACGCCGAACCCAGCTCGGCCACGAGTTCTTCGAAGGCATAGGCTTGATCGCCGAACCGTTTCCCAAACTCACGCGCCATGCGCGCGCTGTGACCTGTCCAGTGGATCAATTCATGCGCCTTGGTGGCGGTGTAGCTCTCGGCATCGCAAAAGGCCTGCAGCGGCGGCAGCTGAATGAAATCGCCGCCGGTCGTATAGAACGCGCGATTGCCGCCATGCCGAAACTTTGCGCCGGTCCGCTCGAAAAACGCTTCGGCCGCCGCAAACATCTGCAGCTTGTCCTGTGCGGGCTCTGCCTGCGTCACCAAAAACCGCTCCGGCAAGCCGTCGATCTGCTCGACGTTAAACACCGTGTAAGCCTTCATGAACGCAAAGGCGCGTTCCACCTTTTCGCCCTTGTCGTCGGTCTCGGTGGTCGTGGCGCGATCGGCATAGACAACCATCGAACCCTTCTCGCCCTTGCGCACCTGCGCGCCAAAGCCTTCCGCCTGTTTGTAGGTCATCCATGTATTGCGGTTGTAGCCCTTGTCCATCGCCTCGCCCCAGAGCAGCAGGACATTGATCCCGCGGTAGGGCGTACCGTTGGCGCGCAGCGGCATGACGCCGCGCCCCGAACTTTCTGGCGCACTCCATGGCTTTTGCCATGGCCGCGTCCCGGCCTCCAGCGATGCAATGATTTTCTCGGTCACACGGGTGTAAACGTCCAGCTTCGGCGCTGCAGTCTTCAAGGTCTTGGCGGTCTTCATGGTCTTCACTCCTGATCGGGTTTGGGGTCGATGCAAATGCGCATCACCCCTGCCCGTTGGCGAAACCGGGGACGCAAACGGAGTGGCAGACTGGCCGGAGGGGGATCACCCACCCGAGAGGGGCGGCGAAGCCGTGCTGCAGCTTTAGCGAAGCATGGGGATACCGGCCAAGGCTGGGCGAAGCCTTCACCACGGAGAGCGCGAGGGGCTGGCCCCTTAGAGATTCAAGACAAAGTTTTCCGGGCGGAACGCCCGCGAAAGTCGTACGCAGCGAACGCTGCTGATCGTTTCCCGCGAGAGGGATCGTTACCGTCTGGCCGGGACTTCAAGGCCCGGTGCGCATTCAGCGCATAGAGCCCGGCCGGGCCTGCCCGGCTCGCCCTCCCATGCAGTTATTTTTTGTTTGCTGTATCGAGACCGTCTCCGCTTCTGCTGCCTGATATCCACTCCCCCGGTCTTGTCCCATCAAGGTCCGAACAAAAAAAGCCGGCTCGTGCGAGCCGACTTTTTCACTGAACGAATATCAGAAGAAGCTGAACTGCCGCGCCGCCTCCTGCTCTGCCTTCCATGCCGGCAGGGACGCCGCTTCATCGAGCCAGGCGAGCGCAAAAGCCAGCGGGCCGCCGCAGGCATCGACTTCGTCGCCGCTGACAAAGCGAGAGCAATATCCCGTCTCTGACACAGGCAGCGCACCGCGCTCTGGACCAACGCTCCGCAGCTGGAGGTGAGCCACGGGCTCACCTCCGATCGATAGACCGAGCCAGTTCGGCTCGTAGCTCACTTCAACGGTGATACACGCCCATTGCAGGCGCTTGACGAAGATGCGCGAGATCATGCGGCGTCTCCTTCAGGCTTTGGCTGCATCAGGACGATGCGTCCGTTGACTGGCAGGGCGGCAAGGTCGAGATTGAACCCCTCGCCGTCTTTATGGGCCCAGGCCGAGCCGATGCGGGTCCAGTAAGCTTTCTCACCTTCTCCGGTCACGGTGTAGGCCACGAGTTCAGGTTTGCGTTTGGTCGTCATCGCGTTTTCTCCTTTGTTGATCGTTGCGATGAAACAAAAGGGCCTGACGGGTGTCCAAGCCGGACTTCCTGGGACGCCCGCAGCTGCACACGCGCTCGCGCACGGAAGCGAGGACGACGCGGTCACGCGCTCGCCCATGGAGGGCTGGCTGCCCGAAGGCATTGTGTTCATCACTGGCAGCGGATCAATCAAGAAAACGAGATCAAAGACCTTGACGCAAGCGGGTCGAGAAAACACGTGAGCGCTGAGAAATTCTTGCGACGTTCCCGCCCGCTCGATTGCCAGACTGAAGCAGGTGTGGGCTGCAAGCCCGGCTTCCATCCGATCAATGGCATGTGAGATTCGTGCCCCCTGCGTGGAGATCGCCGATGCGGGCCTGAGCAGCTCGTTTTGCCACAAGGGTTCATGAAGCCCTGCAAGCGCCGAGACGGCGCTCCTTCTCTGATCGTTGCGGTTCGCTGCGCGAATGCCAGAGCCAGAACTGCCTTGTGTCCCTTCGCCGACTGTCAGGCCGCAATGGGCGGCCTTCAGCAGAAGGAGAAGAAGATGATCTTCAACTACACCATCGATGCCTTGAAAGCCATGCCGTCCCTTGAACTGCATGTGCTGTTCAGACTGGCAAGCGAAGCGTCCCGGCATGAGCAACCGGAGAAAGCGATCGCTGCGCGTCAAACCTGCCTGCAGGTGAGCATCGCGCTCAAGCTTCGGCGCTGAACCGAAAGCGACCGCAGCACTGCGGTCGCTCTTTTCAGGGTTCGCTCAATTGCATCTGTGCGGTTGCGCTGGCTGCAAGCTATTGAGGGCGTCCGGCTGAACATGCCGCTCCAGCGGCTGGCTGTACCTCTTTCCGCGATAGGGATCGTCACCGTCAGGCCGGGACCTTGCAGGCCCGGTGCGCGCCAGCGCATAGAGCCCGGTCGGGCAAAGCCCGGATCGCTCAAATGAGGAATCTGCAGTACGCTATATCTGGCCTCGAAAGGCTACGGACCCCCTGGGGTAGTGTTTGAAAAGGCGTCGGCGTGATGCCAGACCCGAAAGGACCAGACCATGTTTGAACGGATTTACGAATACTTTTTGACCGAGCCCCGCCGTCTCATCGACCTCGGAAACAACCTCGTCCGCACGGGCGCGTTCCTCCTTGTGCTCGGCGCGATCGGCAATGTGATGACCGGTGTCAGCGCCGTCGCACTTAGCTTCGGAAAGCAAACGGTCAACCCGCAAACGCTGGCGGATCTCTACCCGTCTATTCCGACCTGGTTCGTGCCGGAATCCATCATTGGCTGTGTCCCTGCGATCCTGATGATGCTTATCGGCTTCAGCGTCGCTTCGATGGGCCACCGCCTGAAGCGCGCCTACTTCTAAAAGATCTATGAGCGGGACTGTCGACTACGGCGATCCCGAAGACTGGCCGGGCCTGATGCCCGGCTTCGAGAATGTCGCGAACGACGAAGAACGCGACCTTGCCGCGCTTGAGCCGGCATGGGGCAAGGCGGCGACGTTCTTTCGAACAGGGCACCGCTTTGGTCATCCGCGCACCTCGACGAGGTGCATGTCGCTCGACGACATCCATCGACAGCTTGGCGTCTTCAAATCGCGCTTCGAGGACGGCGACACGCTGTCGCTGTTGCAGGCTGTGAGGATGTGCGCGGAGGAGAACCTTCCGCTTCCGACCTGGCTGGCGATTGCCTTCCAAAGCGCGATGGACCGGTTTCTGCAACCGGGCCGGACGCACTCACTCGATCAGGTGTTTGCCAGCCGCGGGGTTCCGACCGCATCCGCGAACAAAGCCGCCCAGGTCAAAATTGACTGGCAGCTCGGGGGACGGCTTTATCACGAGGTGTGGTCGCTCGCGCACAAGGACGAGACCATCACTTCTTTCGATATGGCAGTCGAGCGCGTGCTTGCCGCGACCGGCTATGGCGTCGGCAAGACAAAGGCTAAAGCGTTGATCCTGAAGATCGAGCGCAACCAGTCACAGTTTCTGGGCAAGGAGATATCCCTGTCGCGGTTTTTGACGAAACGGCGAAAACTGATGACGGAGTGAGCCGGCCGGCCTATCTTTCGGTTCGTTGCGCCATGCGGCGCACTTTTATCGAAAGGGTGCCTGTGCCACGTCTTCCAAAGCTCACCGATCTTGCCGCCTTCGTCCAGGTCCTGGAGAAAAACCCGTTCGGATCGCTGATCCTGCTGTTGCTCGTTCTGAGCGTTGCGCTGCTCCTGTGGGCAGTGCGCTGAGCATGGAGCTTGTCGCCTGCCGCGCGATATGCTGGTATGCCCCTGACCAATAGAACAAGGCAGAAGACAGATGAAAATATTTATCAGTTCCCTGATCGGCGGCTTCGAGCCGTTTCGCGCCGCTGCCCGCTCTGCCGTGACAGCGCTGAAACATGAGGCAGTCATGGCCGAGGATTTTCCGGCCCAGCCGAACTCGCCGCAGATTGCCTGCCTGCAGGGCGTGCGATCAGCCGATCTGGTCGTGCTGATCCTCGGCGAACGCTATGGCTCAGTCCAGGGCACGTCCAATGTCTCCCCGACGCATGAGGAATTTCTTGAAGCCAGAGATTCAAGGCCGGTGTTCGTGTTCGTACAGGAGGGCATTACGCGCGACGCCCAGCAAACGAAGTTTGTGACTGAAGTCCAGGGCTGGCAGCACGGCTATTTTCGGGGCGGCTTCACCACGCCAGAACAGCTGCGAGACCTCGTGACCGGTGCTATCCATGAGTATCAACTGGCCCACGCGACGGCCCCGCTCGACACCGGAGCGCTGAAGCAATCATCGATCGCGCTCCTGCCGCGCGAGGGGCGCGGCAACACCATCCAGTCGCCGGTGCTGTATCTTGCAATCGCTGGCGGCCCCTTGCAAAACATCCTGCGCCCGGCCGAACTCGAAGCGCCAGCACTGGCCAGCGACCTGCATCAGCGCGCGCTTTTCACCGAGCCGCTCCTCTTTGACCGCAGCAAGGGCGTGGAAAGCGATATCGATGGAGCGGCGCTGGTTCTTGAGCAGGACGGCGGAAGCCGGATTCAGCTTGATGAACAGGGCGGCATCCTGTTGCGTCTGCCCCTTGAAGACCGTAGACCGCGCGGACAGCACGGCTTCGGCGGAAGCTTCGCGATCATCGAGGAAACTGTCGTGCGTCAGCTAAGCGCCGGCATTGCTTATGCCGCGTGGCTTTTTGAGCGTATCGACGCCACGCAGAAGCTGACGCATGTCGCGCTATCGGCGCGCATCAACGCCAGCGAGCATCTTGGCTGGCGGACGCAGGCTGAAGATGACGCGCAGCCGAACTCCGGAAGCATGGGTTTCGGCGGGAACGAAGAGAAGCCACCCGTCACCGTGAGCTGCCCGCGCGCAGCCTTGCGATTCGATGCAATGCGTCTCTCAGAAGATCTGATGGTGCCCCTGCGGAGGCAGCGCAAGTCTCGCTAGATCGAGCGGCAGCGCGACACAGGATCAAGATGTTTCATATCCTCAAGCAGGACTCCCAACCCAATGTCTATGAGATGTGGTTCGCGGTCCAGCCGGACCCGCTCTGGATCACCCGCACGACGTGGAATGATCTTTGCGCCCGCGTGATCTCTGTCGGCGACGCCAAGGGACCGGCTCCCTACTACGGCAACCCGGAAGTGCTTGCCGACATCTATACCGCGCAGGGTTTCCTGAAGCAGCGCGGCAGTGTGATCAGCGCAGCCGGCACCTACAAGACATGGCGACAGATCGCCGAGCCCTTCTGGGCCAAGAAACAAGGTTAGCCCGGCAGGCTGTAGCTGACGTTTGTATCGCTGATCGTGATCAGCCCTTGCGCCTGCAGCTCGTTGATCAGCGCGACCAGCTCCGACTCAGGAACAGCATTCTGAAACAGCGCGTTGATGGTGTTCGACAAGGTCTTGACCTTGCGTGGCCGCGCCGATCCGCGTGCGTGCAAATGCGCGGTGATCACCGCAATCTTCTCGCCCGGGAGCTTAGCGTTTAAAACCTTCAGGAGCGGAATCTCGCTGACATCACGCCAGCGCGCCGCCAGTATCTTCTTGTCCTTCAGATGCTGGATCAGAGGATCGAAGCCGGTGTCCTTCGAGATGATGTGAAAGTAAGGACTCGAGTCCTGCAGCGACAGCTGCCCGATATAGAACGCGATATGAAAATCGAGTGCGTTCGGTCCGCTCCCCGAGATCTTGATGTACGACGCCCGCTCTCCCATGCGCTGCAGGGCGGCGGCGGTCTCAAACGCCACCTTGGCCTGCGTCGCCCCGACAAAGACGATCAGCCGAAAGTGATCTTCATGCAGGACAGACAGCGCCTCGGGCTGAACGCTCTCGTAATCGATGAGCACGTAGTTGATGCGCTGGCCCATCGCTTCCCGATCAGGTGACTGGCACAGCGTCAGGCTGCAAAGTCGGCAAGGGTCTTGCCTGCGGCGAGCCCCTCGCTCAGCCAGCGCGGCTTGCGCCCGCGCGTACCGCCAACCCAGATCTCGCCCCCCGGCCCGCGATAGCGCGGCCCTGTCCGGGTGGCTGTGGCCCGCCGCGTCGCCGCCTTGCCGCTCAAGCCAAGCTCTTTCGCGGTGATGCCATATTCGGCAATCTTGGCGCGCACGTCCTGGACAACCGCGCTGACTTCCTCAGCGCGGTGCTTTGCCGCAGCTACCCTCAGTTCCGCGAGCTGTTCCTCGTGCGCCTTGATCTGTGCCTGGATGTCGGCGAGAGAAAGTGTTGTCATTGCTTAGGAGTGCTTGTAGATGCAAAAAAAGTTGAGCGAATGCGCTTGTCAGCGAGTGACACGAAGAATCTCCGTTACGCGTGCGCCTCGCCCTTATGAACCACGTGCAGGGCACGAGTGACGAAGGTTTTCAATTCTGATGAAACTACAGGAACAGTATCAGCCCCTCCGGGGTTCGTGTCGTGATGAAACTGGCCCGCATAGTCGTTGATTTCATTAAGCTCTGCGACAAGGCCTTGGGCATACACAAGCGGGCTTGGCAAAGCTGCATCCCTGATCTGAATGACGACTTGACCAAACAGCAATGTCTTCGGGACAAGGCCGGGAAATCTTCGATGAAGGTAGCCTTCCAGCATCGGCCTCACCGCCTTTGCAACCGTACGGGCATCTCCCGCTGCACCTGCGCAAAAATCGTTGAGCAAACGGTGATGCTGAAAATATGAAGACTCACACTCTTTGTCGATGTCGAGCGCTCCGAAGCCTGTGTAGTCATTGGCAGCTGGGCCAAGCTGAAAAAGACTATCGAAGCAGCTGAATCGGCCTTCAATAGTGCATCACGGAAGTCTCGGAGAAAGTACGGATCATGGGCAAGCACAACAAGCTGTGCGGAGCCTGCGTGGAGGCTTTTCAAGACGGCTTTGGTATGTTGTCGACGATTAACGTCGAGACTGCACATGGGGTCGTCTACCACTAAAGTTCTAGTAGACAGCTTTGCATCCGCCAAAGTGCTCGCGACGAAAAATGCGAATGCCAAGGTGCGCTTATCGCCCTCGCTCAACGCCGTAGCGAAGGACGGGTTTCCGCCTTCCAATGCAACGGTCTTACCGCGAAGCTGCAGGCCGTACTCACTGCGCGGAGCGCCACCCCGAAAGTTTGCCCCCATGCCTTGGATGCTGAAAGACGCACCGAATTTTTTGAGTAGGACGTTGATAGCCTTTTCATACTTACCGAGCGTTGCAGTCATCAGCGTATCAAGTGTTTCACGCTGAGTTTTTTTGACTTTCTCTGCAGCTTCTGCGGCGTTATGTGCAGTGGCCAACTTCGCCAGAATATCTATCACGTTCTGCTGATGACGGCGCTTTGCGGCCTGGATACTCAAGACCTGTTGCTGAAGCACGGCGGTGTTCGCCGTAGCGAGCTTGCCCTTGTAGATGCTGATCAGATCCGCTGCTGCTTTGATCGCAACGTTTGATGCCTTGAGTGGCGCGAGGACACCGACCCAAAGCTGTTCGGCTTTGGCGAGATCGGCAGGCGACCCTATGGCCTCAGCCGGAGACGCTTGCTTTTGCCGCGCAAGATCCAACAAAAACTCGCGAAGTTCCTGCAGCGCCTTTGCGGAGAGAAGTGAATCAAAAGCAAGTGGTTCTGTCGGCACTTGCTCGGCCCAAGCAACTGCTTGAGCTGAAGCTGTGGCGATTGCTTGTTGCATCGAGTCAACAATCGACTTTGCAGTTCCCGTAGCAATCAATGCCTGCAGAGAAGTGACTTTAACTTTCAGGTCCGCATATGCTGCGTTGAAATGAGTCTGATAGGCCTTGATCAAGTCATTGTCAGTCGTTGCTTGATCGCAATATGGACAAGTCTTGCCGTCACCAAATTGCAGACCTTGGCTTAGCCATCCCTCCGCAGCCTTGTTGTTCAGCTTTTCAAGATGCTTCTTTACTATCTGCTCTGCATCTTCATGCACATCTTTGAGCGAGGTCCCAAGAACAGAAAAGACGCTTGCAAGATTGAACGCTGGCTCAGCGACAACTGCCGGGATGGGCTTCGCGGTAATCGCGTTGATGTTCGCTGCAGCTGTGATCTGCCCTTGGAGCGCGGCCAGTTGCTTGTCGGCATCTGCCACCACTGACAGCTTTTCGAACTGCGCCAAGGTAAAGCCTTGGTGAAAGCCCGACAATTGCTGGGTGAGAGCCTGAACATCCTCTGACGCCTTCTTTGCGTCCGTCGTGGCCTTGTCTACCGCCGCGCGGGCAGCAACAGCTGGCTCACCGAGCGCAAACTCAAGAAGGTTTTTCCGGTGGTTGGTGTTGACCGCTCCGCCTGAGTGAACATTTCGCTCGATGAAGTCAGCGTCGAAGACGAGAACCTCCGAACGTCGCTCCGACCAGGCCCCCATCGCAAAGTTGACTTGATGACCGCTACCGAACTGAAGCGCTACTTTTGGCGGCAATGTCCCATCGAGTGTCTTTCGATGGGCGATCAGTGATGCATCGCCAGTGGAGAGGGATCGTAGGATTGTGGCTAAGGTTGATTTACCTCTTCCATTGTCGCCATAGATCAACGTCGCTTTGCGACATGTATGCGTTTTCCCATTCGCATTGTGTAGTAGGCCGATGCCCTGAATTTCAGAGATTCGCTCAAGCATTGTCTTCTCCAATATTTTTGTTTTAGCTATTGCGCATAGCTAATGTTTAGTCAGAGGAGCTACTGTCGTCCAACGCCAAGGCTTCAAACTCAAGTCCCTTTATTTCTTCAAGCGACTGACCTGCAATGCCTTGCAAGTCACCATACATCCCTACCGTCGCCGTCATCACGCGCTCAATCTGCTCTTCGCGTTTGGCCCACTGCTTTATGATGGCCTTGCGCTCCTTGTCGAGATCGGTCTGCATTGCGGAAAACGCCTCGACAATCGCCTCAACGCGGTGTCGAAATCGCGGCCCCGTAAGGTATTCGTAGACCATTTCAGTCTTCGTTTGCTGGCCCTCCGTGACCTGCCGCGCCATTGTGACTTGCATAAGGGAGTGACGCAGGATCGTTGCCACAGGCAAGGCGGCGCGCGGGCTTGTGACCCATACGCCATCTATGACATCGAATGCCTCAATGCCCTTCGGCAACGCCTGACTGACTAAGACAGAGACCTCGGCCTTCGCGCTTCGTTGATCCTCTCGCAGTTTCACAAGCCACCCATCGCTCCAATTTCGGGTGCGCTTCGACTCCCACAAAATCGAACCACATTGCTGTCCGGTCGGAGTGACTACTCGGTGCAGCGCGTCACCACCAAACTCTCCCTTCGCGACAGGCTCGATGGAATCGTATGGAAACTTTGCCCGAAGCAAGTTTTCCAGATCTAACTCTTGGACCTCACCTTGAAGCTGCTGGGACCCCTGCTCGGCTTTCTGTTTCAACTCCTCGATTTTCTGCTGCATTGAAGCGATGGTCTGATCCTTTTCCATCACCTTCAGCTTGAGTCCGTCTTCCGCCTCGCGACGCGCAAGTACGCGCACCTCGTCCAAGCCAACCTGCACCCGTTTCTCTACAGTGAGATCCAGCTCGCGCTTTTCATCATCGAGGGCGCGCTGCCTTTTGATCAGTTCCGCTTGCGCGTTCTGTGCTTCCGCAAGTTTTTCCTCCCTGCTCAGCAGAACGGCTTGAAGGTCGGAAACCTCGCGTGCCTTGGCATCGAGTTCAGCGGCGCTGGCGAGCTTGGCTTTTTTTGATTCCTCCGCAGCGACGCGTTGGCGTTCAGTTTTTAGCGTGGCGGCGACCTGATCTGCAACTTGTTCGTCAAGGGAGCGCTTGGCCTCGGCAACTTGCTTTTCCTTCTCCCGAACGCCTTGTTCGCGCTTCGCAATGTCCTCATCCTTTTTGGACAGCTGCTCCTCAAACTGCTGGCGCGTTGCCGCAAGTAGAGGGGCGGCAAGCGACTCCGTGAGGCGGATCTCAATTTTGCAGCTGGGGCAGTTGATGGTCGGCTCTGTCATAAAACTCTCGTCCTTCAAATTAGCCGACGTTTACGGGTACTAGCGTCATTGTGTCGTTGCCGAAGATGTCGATGACCTTTACCGCAACGGTATAGCGGCCAGGCCGGTCGTAGGTATGGAGGGCAGTCGTAAGATCTAAGTCCCGACTTTGCCGTGTCCGAAAGCTTTGCCACTCGTTTTCGAAAATGTAGCCACCGGTCCAGCGTTCCTCGAACTCAGGCAAGGTCAGCTCCCCTTGCGGAAGCTCAAAGCCTTGCAATGTAGCGACGCCCCCAAGGCCGGTGCCGATTGGAACTTTGATGATCTCCTTGCGCTGCAGATAATCGAAATCGACAGCCCAATAGTCCACCCAGTCAGTCCATGATTTGGTCAGCCGTTCTTTGTGGACGACACCTTCCTTGCTTTTGCTGACCTTGTAGAGTTGGCCCTGCTCACACATCACTTCATTCTTGCCTTCTCTCATGGCAGAAATTGCAGCCTCGGCTGCACCCTGTGTGTAGTAAACCGAAAAATCGGTTAGTTGAATACTAATTCCCAACTTATTCTTCTTGTCGTAGCGAGGCGTTGCCTCCACAAAGCTAATGTCGTGAAAAACAACTTCTCCCCTATCTACCGCTCGCTTGTCAAATACTTCTGCCGGAATATATTTTGGCGCAAGATCAATCCCTTTGCCTTTGGCTTCCTCTAGAACGGCAGGAAAGAGGCCCATTTCAAATTCGAATGCTAGAATATCTACCCTAGATGCACCGCGTTTTCGGCATTCGGTAATAACCTCTTCTACAAACAGTCGACCCACTGGCAAATTGATTGGACCAATTACGACAAGTCTGCCGTTGCGTGCCCCATGGAAAAATCCTTCTTGGGCTTGGCCAGCTGCGTTGTCGCCGAATACAGTCGCCTTATAAGCTCTCATTATGAGTTCCCGGAATTCGACTTCTTTTTTCGCAAGAATGTCCGCCTTTTGGGAATCTGAAAATCTGCCTGAAACATTGAGGTAGGCTTGACGCTCGTAACGGCCAAGATTCAGTACTTCGAAAGCACGAAAGCTTTTTTCAGCCGCCTTCATGTCACGTTGAACCCCGATCAAACGTTTCCGTGTCGTGTGAATCCCAAATTTCCCTAGATCGCTGGCTATCCATTTTCGACCGAGCTTTTCAGCTACAGCTGCCGTAGTTCCGCTACCACAGAAAAAATCCGCGACTAGATCACCCTCGTTGGTGGAGAGTGAAATAATTCGGTGCAGGAGGGCTTCAGGTTTTTGAGTGGGATAGTCAATTCGTTGATGGCCAGCAGTGACCCAAGGCACGTCGGTCCATATGTCGTCAAGTAAAACCCCTGGCAGTTCATCAAGAAATTGCTTCCGATATAGATTGCCATTTTCACCTTCGTGAATTAGACCGTCCTTACGCATCTGTTCAATGGTCGTGGGACTGGTGGCCGTTCCAAGATTTTGATCACCTCGGTAAAGTCGACCCGTTGCATCTTTATACCTAAACCGTTCCTTGTATTCGGCACTGTATTCTGTGTGCTGCGAATTATAGGTAAACTTCTCAGAGCGGGTGTACAGATAAATCGATTCGTGATTGAACGGGAGTTTCTGCTTTCCTTTGAAACCGCTTACAGACATCCTTTTCCAGCGAATGTTGTTTTGAAATCTGTCTTTGCCGAAAACTTCATCTAGAACGAGCTTCAACATTGAGCTAACTTGTGGCCCAATATGGACATAGATGCTGCCATCGTCGGACATGAGGTCGCGAATCAAGATTAAGCGTTCGTATATCATTGAGATGAATGAGTCCGCTCCGCGCCCCCATGTATCTCTGTAGGCTATTTGTTCTAATAAATTAGCCTCTTTGTGGAACGTTTCGCCGCCAATCTCAATGTCCATGCTAAAGTCTGCGCCGATATCGAATGGAGGATCGATATAGACTAGTTTTAAGCCTCCCGCGTCTTCAATCTGTTTGCGGAGGGCGCCTGATTTCAGGGACGATAAAATTAGTTTATTGTCCCCCCAGATTAACTTGTTGGTCCAACCCTTAAGCTGTCGGCCACGACTGTCGAACAAATCCTCTTGTGTTTTCGTTTCAAATCGCGGCTCGTCAATATGTTCCAAGGTTTGAAATGGCAGCACTGTAGTGCAGACGTCGCGAGTTTTACCATTCCAGACAAGCTCGACTTCTTGTCGATCTTCAAAAAGAAGAAAGCGATATTTTTCTGGTAAAGCTCTACCCTGCTGAATAAGCGTGACCAAATCTCGCTGCTCTGATTCGCTCAGCTCATAGTTTTTTTTGGGTGCCATGGTTGGTCAGTCCTCTTGGTATTCTCGGAATGTGCTCGCCAGCCCTGCGAATGTCGAAGGCTTGTGCTTTTGAAAACTCTTTTGGTCTACATACACAAAGTTGTACGACGGCCCGCCATCATCTTTGGTCGCCTCAGTCGCGTCTTCGCACCACTGACGAAGCCGGGCCATCTTCTGCGGCAGATCAAGCTCTTCACGGCCTTTCGCTTCGACGACCCAGACTTTCCCGTCTGTCGTTCGTGCGAGGAAGTCCGGCGTGTATGTTGAAAGCTCGCCGTTAGCCTTGACATACTCGATCTTGAAGCCGACCGCCATGTAGTTCTTGCCGAAGGCCTGCACGTCGGATGCCGATTCCAGGAACGCGGCAAAGTCAAGTTCGAGGCCCTCGGCATTCACTTCGCCGACTATCCGATTAAAGACGGACTTCTTTGCCAGCACGTAGCCGCGCGGCTCAGTTCGGAATGGGCGTGTGTCGCGAAGGCGGATATGCCCCTCGATGCGTGAGCTTCCGCCTTCGTAGATGGTCAGTTTATTGATTGCCGCGCGGAAGTGGTCGAAGAGCACTTTGCCCACTTCTGGCTCGGAGAGGTTGCGAAGGATGACCGGGTCTTCGAGATCAACAGGCTCTTCAAATAGATGATCTCGTACAAACTGCTTCACCTTCGGATAGAGCTGGTCATAGCCGCCGACGAGTCGAAGATCCTTAAGTAGCTGACGCGTGAAGAATGCGACGACCGAGCGGAAGTCGCCGGGGCCCGTGCCATCGAGATGCATGGTGTGATCGACTTCGGCGTCAAGCATTTTCTTAAACACGATCTCTCGCGTCTGTTCCGGCGTGAAGGGCTTGACGGCCAATTTTTGGTTGCCGAAATGCTCCGGTTCTAGTTCGGTTAGATCCTTGAATTCGCGGTTAAATCGGCGTGTGAGCCGCGGGACGGCAATATCGAGTGCATCGATATCCTTGTTTGGTGAATCGGTCTCAACCTCAACGATTAAGGAATCTTGGCGTTCTCGTCCGCCTGCGCCCCCCATTGGCACGCGGTCGAACGTCACGCCTTCATTCTGGATAGATTCGACAAATTCCATGAAGGCCTGCGTGCCCATAACGGAAACAGTCTCTTTCTGCTCGCTGCCGAAGTACATGCGACGCAGGCCACGTCCAAGCGTCTGCTCGGGAAGAATGTTGCTTTTCGCCGCAAACGCTCGCAGGCCAACGATGGTCGTGACATTGCGCACGTCCCATCCTTCCTTGAGCATCAAGACGGAGACGATGGCCTTGTACGGTGACTTCCAGGTATCAATTTCGTTCGATTGCTTGCGTAATATGTCCAACTCTTCCTTGTTCTTGCTGGATGCTGCTTCGGAAATTTCGCCGTTGGCCTTGGTGTGGATCACCAACACCGCGCCTTGCAACTCGGGAGATATCTTTTCAAGATAGGACCCCACTTCGTCGCAGTTCTTGGTGTCATCGACCATTACAAAAAGCACGGCTTTCTTGCCGAGCTTTTCATGTTCGGCATAGCTTTTGCGCCATTCCTCGACGCCAAGCTGGAGATAGTCGGCGTATTTCTCGGAAATCAGCGGGCTCTTATGCTCAGTTAGCTTGGCGCGGCTGACTGCGTCAGGAAGCACAGGGTGCTTCACAACATTCTGGGCAATTGCCTCGACCAGTGGATAGTCGCTCACGGTTTGCACAAAGATCGCGCCATTGTCATGACGCGGTGTAGCCGTTACGTCGATCTGAATTGTGAGCCGTAGGTCCTTCTGCAGCATCCGGTGATGAATGTCCTGGATGCACTGAAACCATGCCATGCGCGGATCGTGTATGTGGTGCGCCTCGTCGTTGAACACAGCGAGTTCGTCGATTTCACGCACGATCTCTCCCAGATCGGTGTTGCTGTCGTTCGTCTTTCCGACCGGCTTGGCCCCGAACGGCGCAAGGAAGTAGTCGCGCAGGTCATCGTCTTCAAGCGATGGCTCTGGAATCTCCCCGAGATAGACCCGGTGGATGTTCGTCAAAAAGATGTTGCCGGTCGGACGTACGATTCGCACATCATCCTGAATGTGCAGCGCTACCTGAAAATCGTCGCGCCAGTTTTGACCGGCGTGTCCGTTGTCGGGCAAGACAGGGTCATTGAAGAAGATGCGTAGTCCATCGAAGTCAGTCCGTAGACGGTCAAGAACAATAATGTTTGGAGCAATTAGTAGGAAGTTGCGTGACAGCGTCGAGTCTGTTTCGTACTGCTTGTGAAAGTAGCTCCAGGCCATCAGGAGCGATAGCACCTTCGTCTTTCCCGCGCCCGTTGCCATCTTGACGACGTAGCGTGGCCAGTCTTCGTCGAACATATTCGTCGAAACCGCACCTGAGGCGTCGAAGCGCAGTAGGTCGAACTTGTCGCGCGCACCGTGGACGTCATACAGCCAGATGACTGTTTCGACAGCTTCACGCTGTGCGAAGTAGTAGCGGAACTCGCTCTGCGTGCCGTCAGCCTGCTCGATAAGGTGGTCCGTTGCGAACCACCATTTCAGGAGGGCTCGCGAGGTTGCCGACGCCCCTGAATAGTCGGCGTCACGCCACCTCTTGACCTCTTCGCGTACTTTCGCGACAAGCGGCGGCAACAGCTTTTCGTAGGCGGTGCTACGAAGCTCTTCAGCAGCCGGAAACCAGCGATGCGCAGGCGTCAAGACCTCGTAAGGTGATGTGGGAAAGCTGGGGTGCAGCGCCATGTTGGCTTCCGTCCTCGTGTTCTTGTGTGGTTTTCTTATAGCTGTGCGCTCACAGCCAGGCTAGGCGAATCTTTCACGCTTGGCGGGGCGAGGATAGCCGCTGATTCGCTTCAACCCGCCACCTACTCGTTTAGATGCGTGGCATGTCGCGCCTCTCCCCGCAGGTCCGCCAGAAGGCCCTGTTGTCCTTTTCTGAGCCCAACCTGCCTTGAGCCACAAGCGCCTGGCGCTTCCTCAGACGTTTCGACCCATGGGTGGCTGGGCATCCAACTGGGCGATCTACCGGCCTCACAAGGGCGCGCAGCTCAGCTTCCGAGACAGGGAGAAGCATGAATACGCGCATCTCGGACATCGAAACGCTGCGGGGTAAGGCGACTGGCGAACTGAACACGATCTTTAGAATGACCATAAAAGCCATGATTCTGCGGAGACAGCCCTCGGGAATACGACCGCGCGCGCCGGACGGCGGTCGATTACCTGGTGGCGATGAATGCGCCACAACAACTCGAACTTTGAGGTCGCCCGATGGGCATCGAGACCCTATATGAACGCCAGTACTGGCGAAGACGTGCAAGTCACATCCGCCACAAACTCGCCACAAGCCCAAAAATGTTACCGCAGAAAACGGCGGACTTCTGCGGATTAAAACGGACTCATTTTTGTGGCAAAAAGCGCTAAATCCCCATTTTCTTTCCGAAATCAAGCGCTAAGTCATTGATTTAAAATGGAGCGGGCGACGAGTCTCGAACTCGCGACCTACAGCTTGGGAAGCCGGATATGTCATTGAAATTACAGGCTTTTATGGTGGTGCTGCCACAGATTCGCCACAAGAAAACGGGCGACCTTGCCATAACCGGCAATACCGGTCGTGAATTAGGCCTCTTCAATTAGCCTACATATAATTAAACTAGAGAGTCAAGCAACTCGGACGGTGCGCGCTTCATTGTGGAGATCATCCCCTGCCTGCGGCTCTTCTTGTCCTCGGCGCGCCGGATGAGATGGGCATAGACATCGAACGTCGTGCTGATGTCGGTATGTCCCATGAGCGTCTTGACCTTGGCGAGGTCGGTTCCCTGTGCGATGAGAACCGACGCGAAGTAGTGCCGCAGGGCGTACGGCGCGTATCTGGACCGCACGACCTCCTTCCCCTCCTCAACGGAGACCTCCACAAGGCCTGCTTTGCGGCAGACTTCATCGAAGCATCGCTTGCGCCAGTTGTCCTGCGACTGCCAATGTCCAGTGGCGGTTGGGAACGCCAGATTATGAATATTGGGTTGATCTATGGTGGCAACGTATTGACGGACCATTTCGATCGTCACGTCGCTGAGTTCGATGAAGCGCCGTGCCGCGAGGGTCTTGGGAACTGTGAGGTCTCCGCTTTTATCGACGGCGCGTTCGATCGTCACGCCGCCGTCGAAGAAGCTGCTCGCGGCGACCGCTACATATTCCTGCGGTCTCATGCCCGAGTCCACAGCGAGATACAGCATGGGCCGGTATCGCTTCCACGTTTTCGCGACGCGTAGGTTCGTTGAGTTGGCAAGATCGTCTGCTGCCTGAAGCAGTGCGGCGATCTCTGCCTCGGTCGGGATAGCAACCGGCTCGTCGTATCTCGTCTCCTTGCGAACACTCACATTACTCGCCGCGTTGATGTCGACTTCGCCGCGCGTCGCCATTTCGGATAGAACGCCATGAAAGTAGGTCAGCGTCTTCGCCGCGAGATAGCGGCCATGTTCCTTGATGAGCCAGGATCTGAACGCAACAACGTGCGGCTTGGTCAGGCCACGAAGATCAGTGGGCCAGGCATAGGCTTTCATGATCTCCGCGACGTATCGGTAGTACTTGTGCGTGGCTCTTGTGACAGGCGGGCGACCGTCGCGGCCTTCTTTCTCGCACACGTCGAGCCAGAGCAGCACAGCTTGCGGGATGGTGAGGGAGTGCGGCTTTGCCGAGGATTGTTTCGGCGACTCACGAAACGCGCGCGCTTCCTTGAGCGTCTCGAAGGTCTTGTATGAATAGCCGGTGATGCTGCCACTATCTGCGTAGCGGACCTGGTACGTGACGCCTTTCTTGCCGGTCTTCTTCCTGATGTCGGACATGATTCTGCATACCTGCCTCAGAGTCGCGGTTCAAGTCCTTTTCGCAAGGAGGCCACATTTATCTTGGCGCTGTTCTCCGCGTTCACCTGGATGCGGATGTAGATGTCTAGCAGCGTGTTCTTGTCGATCTTGAGGCGCTTGTCGATCGGATCGACGAAGAACGGCAACTTGCGCTTGCCATTCGGGTCCGGATCAGCGGCACGCTTGATCTGCCGGTGCGTGAGGTGGATCCCGATTTCAGCGAGCGCGATGCGCGCCCCTTCAATACCTATATACGTTGGTGTGCTCATCTGGTCCTCCCTGGCTCAGATCTTGTAGTCTTCAGCGGCGCTGCGGTAAGGGCCATCGGCGAACACCTTGCTTAGCTTTCGTCCGTCCTTGCCCTTCAGTTCGACAGGCGACCCGCGACCGTCGCTCGGATTCACATAAAGAGTCGCGCCTTGCGAAAACGCCAGCGCGTGAACGTGTTCCAGCTCGATGAGTTGTTCGAAGATGGCCTGCCGGAGTTGAGCCATGGTGAGTTCGCCGCGTATCGTGATCTGCATCCGAGGCTCCTACCCCAAACCATTGATCTAATTTGAGTCTGATCTTTGAAGGTTGAGAATTTCTTAATTTCACATATTTCTGGTTGCGTGGCACAACAGAAAATCACGGTGGCCGTCTGCCCGTGTCCGTCACGGTCCGCACGAAACCCCCGCCGCGAGGAATGCGAGGGGAAGATGGCGCGATAGCGCTCCTAAAGTTGAGGCACCGGACCAACACCCAGGAGGCCCAGATGCCAAGTTCGTACCACTCGACGCAGGATCTTTGCGAGCGGTTCCGCTGCTCCAGCCGCACGCTGTTCCGCCGTATGCGGCGGACGATCAATCCCTTCCCCGCTCCGGCGATCGTTCATGCCGGCAGCTTCAACCTGTGGGACGCAGAAGATGTTGCCGCATGGGAAACCCGTGAGCGCTCGCGCAGCCGCGCCCCGATCAATTCGGTCTCCGCAAACCTTTCCCTTGGAGGTCAACCATGAGCAACAAGTCGCCGCGCGCTTACGCGCATTACCGCAAGCTGGTCGCCGAAGCGAACGAGCGCACGATCCAGCTGTGCAAGGACACTGATCTGACCGACGCCGAGCTGTGGTGGTGCGACCTGTCGCCGCTGGAGTCCTGGGTTTTTGGCATCGAGCCATCGTTGCTCAATGCGCTCGTGATCGGCTGGGTGCGCTATCAGGACATGGTGGACTGCACCGACATCGAGTTCTTGGAGTTTCGCGACGAGGAGCGCGCTGCCTTCCCTAAACTGTTTCAAGGCGAGCGCGTCATCACCTTTGAAGGTGCAGTCGGCTTTTTGATGGAAGCGTGCGAGCTGCCGCAGGTGCAATCAATGATGTGGGTGTGCCGTACGTTCGTGCAGAACGCGCGCAGCGGTCTCTACGAGGCACCGTCCGAAGCGCCGGCCTGGGCGCACGGCGACGTGAACCCGGCGGGCCTCTTCAACGATCCCGATTGCTGGACGCTCGAAGGTGCACGCGGTTTCTGGTAGCGCTGCTTTCCGTAAACATGAACGACCCGCAACCCACTGAAATCGCTCGCAAAGTTTCCTCTTTCGCAAGCTGTATGGGGTTGCTATGTTCTTGTTATGTTCTCAACTCTCGACAAGCAGAAGGTGACGCATTTCGGCCTGTGGGCAGATGAATGCCGTGACCACGAAATGGCGAAGGCAGCGCTGGGCATCCTGCGCAACGCGATCGCGCGCTGCGAGGACGACGACGTGCGCAGCGCTGAGCTTGACGAGGTGCTCCACTGGATCGAAAAGCGCTCGATCCGCAAGCATCCGGTACGGTGCTTCCGCGCGTCGCTTGAAATTCAGCATCCATGTGAGAGGCGCGCGGCCATGACAGATGCTTGTGTCCGCGTTATGCGAGAGCTAGGTCTCTACAACGGACGCCTATAGTCGTCGGTGCGGGCTGGTCTGCGCTGGCGAAAGTTCTTGAAGAATGAGGGCGGTTTGACTGATTGCATGACTCAGAAACTTGGTATCGACAAGAGTTTCCTTGATGGCGCTTCAACGACGCAGGTCCGTGACGTTGTCGCGCGGTATCACGCTCTTGTCATTGAGCCGCTTTTCTATGAGTTGATGACGACAGAGAAACCGGATATGCAGCGCAAGGCGTTTGCAAAATTTCCTCCAGAACCCGGGGCATTCAGTCTGATTCCCAACATTGGAACCTTGCTGCGCAACGAGTTTGAAAGACGCGAGCCCTTGCGGGGGCTTGAAGGGTGTGCGATCGAAGGGGTGCACAAGTTCAATGATGGGCTTCGCGACGGAAACTATGTCCCGAATGCGCAGGTTCTCGAAGACCTCCAGGCATGGGAAGCTGAGGTCGTAGGTTCGACACAAACGTTTCTGGAGATGTCCCAATCGGTGCATCAGTTTTTTCCGGAACTCAGCGGCATTGAGTTTCGAAATTTTCCTGCTGCGATCGCAACCGCGCGCCAGACAGTAGCGACAAGCCCAGACCGAGTGATGCAGATCTACGCGCAACTGCTAACTCAGGACGCGACCTCGATGCTGCCGACTGAAATTGTCGGCCCCGATTGGATTTCGTACCGCTTCCTTCAGTGCCACCTACTTGCGGCGCTCCGCCTCTTCGGCAAGCATCAAGGCCTCATCAATGTCACTGCGGGAGTCCGCCTCAGAGCCGAACATGCGATGCATGATCTGGAGTACGTATTGGCTGGTTCAATGGTCGGCGGCATTGCGACTAATGACAGAGAAGTTGAGGAAGACTTTCGCCTGCTCTGTCCCAGCGGGCTGGTGATCAAGCCCATGCGCCGCGAAACCGACTCCTCTGAGGCCTGCTTGCCTTAACGATTCTGAAGTATCTCGGTTTCAAGGTCGAACAACACTGCTGCTCAAGTTCCACTTATCGCGTCGTCATTGCACGTGCCGGAGCCTGAAATATCTCCTCTCGATGCCGTTTCAGGAACGGACGAATATCGCTGTGATCGCGTGATTTCAGCGTCATGCCAGGATGGATGTTGAGGGCGATCTCGTCCGCCTTGCGCAACTTTTCGCTGATCAGGATTCTGAACGCATCGTCAAATGAAATCAGTCCGATGTCGAACGCCTTGTCGATGTGGGGCGCGAGCAGGAGACCGTTCGAGACGCCAAGCCTTTCGACGCGCGTGGTGCAAAGACGCCAGGGCAAGATGTGCGACGCAATCAGCAAGGCGGAATCGGTGCAGTTCGTCACCGCACAACCGCGCCACCGCTTCACGAGCGCATCCCTGAACCACCCCTGCCCGACACGGGCCTTGATTAGGGCGTCCTTCTCGGTTTCGCTCAGCGGCGCGTCGGCCAGAAACTGCTGAAACGCCGGATCTTCTGCAGGGTCTTCAGCGCCGCCAAACGGGTCGGGGGGCGGAGCGTGGACAGGAGGAACGCCGCGCACCAGTTCATAGTTGCCACTGAAGGGATCGTACGCGTGGGCGTACCAGCCGGTTTCGTCGAGATGCCGTCGCGACGCGCGCGCGGACACCTGCGCCGAATCTTCCGCATCGGGCGTCTCGCCATCCAGCACAACCATCCGCAAGGGCAACTGCCTGCTGCTGGCCTCATAAACAGCGCGATCAAAGGCGTGCGCTTTAACGATCTTGCCCCTGAGGCGCTGCGCCTCGCTCGACGTTCGATCAGGGGCAGCCAGGGCGTTCCCAAGGTCCTTGGAGTAACCCTTCGAGCTCCCTTCGTGGACCAGGTGATCGCCTTTAACGGCGAGATCCTTCCACCACACGCAGACGACGATCGGCTCTCCGCTCCCGCCAAACGTCCACTGAGAGTTCTTGTAGGTATTCGTGTTCGGATTGAGGATATCTTCGCCGTTCTTGTCGACAGCCCAGCCGCTCACATCCACACCGGTCTGACCGATGAGCTCGCGCACGGGCGGGGAGTGCGTCGGCCGTAAGGCCAGCAAGACTTCGTTCGGTAGCGTCATGGCTGAAGTATCGGCGGTCCGGATTGCGACGCGACAGCCGCAACGGGTTGGTCGCTGGTCCAGGACTGCAGCCGCTTGACCCAAGCGTCGAGTGCTGTCGCCTGTTCGGCAAGATAGTCATAGTGGTCATACACGCGCCATGTGCCGGGCAGCCGATGCCCGAGCATGATTTCTGCAACGTGTGGCTCCGTCAGCGTCGAGAAATTCGTCCGCGCCGTCTTGCGCAAGTCATGGATCGACCAGTGCTCCATCTCGTACTTTTCATGCCGGCGCAGCCACTGCATGACGTTGTATGGCAGCGCCAGCGGCGCGCTCGTGCCCATGGCTTCTTTGCTGCCGCTGTTGGTGAACAAAAAGGCGCTGTCCTTGCTGAGCTTCATCGCTTCCTCAATCAACGGCTCTGTCTGATCCGTGATCGGACGCAACAATGGCTTCCCCGTGCTCTTGCCGAGCTTGTGATTTTGCGGAGGGATGGTCCAGAGCCGCTTCTTGAAGTCGAAATGCGCCTTCTCGGCGGCGCGCAGCTCGCCATTGCGGCAGCCGTAGATCAGGCACAGCTTCAGGAAGAGCTTGTTCTTCGTGGCGATGCGCGACAGAGCAATCGCTCGCCAGACACGGATCACCTCGTCCTGAGACAAGGACCGTGATCCCGCAACCTTCTTGATCTGAAGATCCTCGCGCGCATTGATTTCAACGAGCGGGTTGGACGGAATGAGGCGGCGCTTGACGCCCCATTTCAGCATCTGCTTCGCGTTGGTGAGGATGCGGTCTGCGATGCCAGGCCGCGTCTGCGCGTTTTTCTCCAGCAGGTCAAGCCATTCATACAGCGTGACCCGGTCTGCAGGGAGCGCGCCGATGCGCGGAAAGACGTGAAGCTCGAAAGAGCGCAGCACATCGTGATGCCCCTTCTTGTTTTTCTTGCAGTAGGCCTCGTACCACTGCCGAAACAGCGACTCGATGGAGTCGGCTTTTATGATCGCCTGCTTCTCAAGCGCGCGAATGACGCGGGGGTCGTGTCCCTGCTCCAGTTCGCCTTTGAGGCGCTGCGCTTCTGCGCGCGCAGCCTTCAAGCCGAGCGCCGGATATGACCCAAGGTCAAGCCTCTGCAACTGCCCGTCATAGCGGTAGCGCAGCTGAAAGACGATCTTGCCTTTGGGGGAGACCCGCACGCTGAGACTGTCGCGGTCCGAAACCTCTTCGACGCTGCTGCGCGCCTTGCCGCTGTTTGCCCGCAGCCATGTGTCCGTAAGAGCCATGAAGCCACCTCGCTGTGTACATATTTTCCAGCGTCCGCGTAAGCGAAGATTATGTACACGCCTATGTACACGTCTTCGGAGTCACGGCCTGTCTGCGGGTGACTTGAGGTGTCGCGGAACCGGAAAGCATTTCCCAATGAAAAGGCTAGGAGCGGCGTAAAAGCTGTCCTGGCCTGACGTGCCCTGACGCGATGAGTGCGCTAGGGGTGGGAAATGATCGCAAAGGTGCGACGGCGGCGGGTTTCGGCGAGAAAAGACAAGGTGGGCAATCTGCGGGGGAATGCCGCGATTTTAGAAGAGCGCGCGTTCCCCCTGCCTCAGGTGTCCCTGTATTGCGCCGTGTGCGCCGCAATGGCGTCGATGATCTGCGGCCACATCGAAATGGGCAGCGCATGCCCCATGCCCGCAATGCGCAGCAGCTTGGCGCCCGGAATCGCCTCGGCCACGTCGACGCCGCAGGCCACCGGCACCAGCGGGTCGGCCTCCCCGTGAATCACCAGCGTGGGCACGCGCACGTGCCCCAGCGCCGGCTTGCGGTTGCCCGACGCCAGAATGGCCGCCAGCTGGCGCGCCACGCCGGGCGGGTTGAGCCCGCGCAAGAAGACCAGTTGCGCCCTGTCGGTGTCGCGCGCCTCGTCGAGCGGAAAGTCCGACGGCCCGCGCAGCACGCGCCACACCTTGGCGTAATGCGGCAGGTAGGCCTCGAAGGTGGTTGGCGAGGGCGAGAACAACACGGCCATCGCCTCGGGCGTGGGCGGTGGCAGGGCCGGGTTGCCGGTGGTCGACATGATGCTGGTGAACGACACATGCGGTGCGGATGGTGAATGCACAGCTCCTGCCCAATGGCGCCCCCCATCGAGGCGCCCACCACGTGGGCCCGCGCAATGCCCAGCGCGTCGAGCAGCCCGGCGCAGTCGCCGGCCATGTCGCGCAGGGTGTAGGGCGCATGGCGCAGGCGCCCCGCCATGGCCTGCTGGATCATCAGCTGGATGTCGGGCACGCCCAGGTCGGTCAGGTAGCTCGAGTGACCGATGTCGCGGTTGTCGAAGCGAATCACGCGGTGGCGGCCGGTGTCGGCCAGCCGGGCGCAGAAGTCGTCGTCCCACGCGACCATTTGCGCGCCCAGGCCCATCACCAGCAGCAGGGGCGGCGCGCCGGGGTCGCCGAAGCTGTCCCAGGCGAGCTCGACGCCGTTGACGCGGGTGCGCTGTTCGGCGCGGGGCGGGGCTTCAGCCATGGTCGTGGGGAAGGTCGGGGCGTGCGCTGCCGGCCTACTTGCGTTGAAGCATCTTGGTCACTTCGTCCACGTTGGACTGGATGCGCTGGCGCACCACGTCGAACGCGTCGGCCTGCGACTTGGCGGCCAGGTTGGCCAGCTCCTTGATGTCGTCGATGGCACGCTGGAACGACTGGCGGCCCAGCTCGTCGAGCTTGGCGAAGTTTTCCTTCGGGTCCTTGCCGGGCATGCCCTTGGCGGCGCCCTGCCATTCGGTGATGGCGTGCTTGATCATCTCGGTCTGGCGTTGCACCACGGTCTGCAGGCCCTGGTAAGACTTCTCGTTGGCCTCCATCAGCGCCTGCAGGTCCTTGCGGCCGCTGTCCAGCAGCTTGCCGGCGCCGCCGGTCATGTTGAGGTTCTGCAGCCGGTCGGCCATGCCCTTCAGCGGATTGAGCATGTCCGCCGCGTTGGGCATGGCCTGCTTCGCGCCGGCGGTGCCGCCGCTGCTGGAGGGGGTCTTCGTGGCGGCGGCTTTCTTGGCAGTGGCCATGGTGCGGGATCTCCTGTGTCGGGGTGAACGGATGGATGGCAGGGACCGGCCGGACGGCCGAAGTCCCTCGCCACGATACGCCGCACGGGCGCGCGCGACATTGCCGCCCAGACAAAAATGCCTGCGGGATTTCCCTTGGATCACATGGGCGGCGCAAAGCCGTTGCGACCGGCCGTGACGCGCAGCGCCGTGGGCGTGCCGTTCTTGTCCTGCGCGCTGATCATCACCTTGGCGCCGGGCACCAGCAGCGCCTCGGTGCCGGGGCGGAAGGTGACCACGGGTGCGTCGGGCGGCACCACGATGGTCTTCTCGCCGCCCTTGTAGGTCAGGCGCAGCTGCTGGCCGCCGCGCACCGACTTCGGCGCCGCGGCCAGGTCGGCGACGGTGGCGTTGGTCATGGTGCTGTCGGGCAGCAGGTCCCAGGGGCGGTGGCCTTCGCCCGTGCCGCGCGCGGCCTCGGGGAACACCACCACCTCGATGGCTTTCTGCGTGCCGTCGGCCTGCGGCAGGGCGGCGGTGCCGATGTAGCTGCCGCGCTTGATGTCGGACAGCTTGATGCGGTAGACCTCCGACACCGGCATGTCGGCCGGGCGCGCCAGGCTGACGACTTCGCCGCCGCGGTCCTGCACCACGAGGGTCTTGGCGTCGACGCGCACGATGGTGCCGCGGATGCGCACGGGGTCGGAGCTTTGGGCCGCGGCAAGCAGCGGGGCGCCGGCGATGAACAGCGAGGCCGTGGCGAGCAACGCCGAAGAGAGTCGGATGGACATGAGACGGGAGCTTTCGTGAGGTTGGGGGAGCGACCCGTTTTACGCCCTGGCCGCCAAACGTGCTTTCCGTGATGTGGGATACCCCAGCGTTTGGCGCCACCTTTGGCCCCGTCTACAATCCGCCGTTCCGAGGAGCGTTGCAGCGCCGTCAGGCGTGAGGCTCGGACCACATCGCAACCACGCTCATCCGCTGTTCTCGCGGTGAGTCCTTTTTCCGTCAGACCCCCCGAACGCAGTGGCATCTTTCAAACCAGTTTTGGAGTTCTCATGAGCGCAGTTCTCAAGCCCGCCCCCGTTTTCACCGCCGACCAGGCCATTGCCGACCTGTCCCTTGCCGCCTGGGGCCGCAAGGAAATCCGCATCGCGGAAACCGAAATGCCCGGCCTGATGGCCATCCGCGAAGAGTTCTCCAAGGGCCAGGCGCTCAAGGGCGCGCGTATCACGGGCTCGATCCACATGACCATTCAAACGGCCGTGCTGATCGAAACGCTGCAGGCCCTGGGCGCCACCGTGCGCTGGGCGTCGTGCAACATCTTCTCCACGCAGGACCATGCCGCCGCCGCCATTGCCGAAAAGGGCACGCCGGTGTTCGCGGTGAAGGGCGAGACGCTGAAGGACTACTGGGACTACACCCACGCCATCTTCGAGTTCGGTCCCAAGGGCTCCAAGGGCGAAGGCCCCAACATGATCCTGGACGACGGCGGCGACGCCACGCTGCTCATGCACCTGGGCCAGCGCGCTGAAAAGGACCTGGGCGTGCTTGCCGACCCGACCAGCGAAGAAGAACGCATTCTGTACGCCGCCATCAAGGCCAAGCTGGCCGTCGACAGCACCTGGTACACCCGCAAGGCCGCCGAAATCATTGGCGTGACCGAAGAAACGACCACCGGCGTGCACCGCCTGAACGAGATGTCCGCCAAGGGCACGCTGCAGTTCCGCGCCATCAACGTGAACGACTCGGTCACCAAGAGCAAGTTCGACAACCTGTACGGCTGCCGCGAGTCGCTGGTGGACGGCATCAAGCGCGCCACCGACGTGATGATCGCCGGCAAGGTCGCTTGCGTGGCCGGCTACGGCGACGTGGGCAAGGGCTCGGCCCAGGCACTGCGCGCACTGAGCGCCCAGGTGTGGGTGACTGAAATCGACCCGATCAACGCCCTGCAGGCCGCCATGGAAGGCTACAAGGTCGTGACGATGGAATACGCCGCCGACAAGGCCGACATCTTCGTGACCACCACCGGCAACAAGGACGTCATCACGCACGACACCATGGTCAAGATGAAGGACCAGGCCATCGTGTGCAACATCGGCCACTTCGACAACGAGATCGACGTCGCGTCGATCGAGAAGTACGAGTGGGAAGAAATCAAGCCCCAGGTCGACCACATCACCTTCCCGGACGGCAAGAAGATCATCCTGCTGGCCAAGGGCCGCCTGGTGAACCTGGGCTGCGGCACGGGCCACCCGAGCTTCGTGATGTCGTCGTCGTTCGCCAACCAGACCATCGCCCAGATCGAGCTGTTCACCAAGCCCGACGCCTACCAGGCCGGCAAGGTCTACGTGCTGCCCAAGCACCTGGACGAAAAGGTCGCGCGCCTGCACCTGAAGAAGGTTGGCGCCATGCTCACCGAGCTGACCGACTCCCAGGCCGCCTACATCGGCGTGAGCAAGAACGGCCCTTACAAGCCGGACACGTACCGGTATTGAGAGCGCATGCGCGCTGATCAATTGTTGGTGGAACGCGGCCTGGCCGCGTCACGTTCGCAGGCCGTGCGGCTCATTGCCGGCGGCATGCGCTGGCGCGATGCGGGCACGAGCGATGCCTGGCGCTCGGTCGTCAAGAACAAGGACGAGGTGCCCGACGCCGCGGAGCTCGAACTCGACGACGACGCCGAGGCACGCTATGTGTCGCGCGGCGGTCTGAAGCTCGAAGGCGCGCTGACGGTGAGCGGCGTCGACCCGGCCGGCAAGCTGTGCCTGGACGTGGGCCAGTCGACCGGCGGCTTCACCGACTGTCTGCTGCAGCGCGGCGCCGTCAAGGTGGTGGGCGTCGATGTCGGCCACGGGCAGCTGCATGCGCGGCTGCGCGAGGACGAACGCGTGGTCGCCATCGAAGGCGTGAATGCGCGGGCGCTGACGGCCGCCGACCTGGTTGAAGAGCCCGATGAGTCCGACGGGTCTGAAGACGGCGGCGACATCGCACCGTCGGAAGACACCGGGGAGGCTTCCGCCCCGCGCTTCGACCTGATCGTGGGCGACCTGTCGTTCATTTCGCTCACGCTGGTGCTGCCGGCGGTGGTCGCTTTCCTGGCCGGCGACGGCCAGTTGCTGATGCTGGTCAAGCCGCAGTTCGAACTGCAGCCGGGCCAGGTCGGCAAGCACGGCATCGTGCGCGACGAGTCCATGTATGCGGTGGTCGAAAAGCGCCTGCATGACGCCTGCGCGGCGCTCGATCTGAAGGTGCTGCGCTGGTTCGACAGCCCGATTGCAGGTGGCGACGGCAACCGCGAGTTTTTCATTCATGCCGTTCGTGCCGACCGGGCGAACGACGCTTCCTGAGGAGACGCAGGTGCGCCTTCCGTTGAGTTTCGAATTCTTCCCGACCAAGACGCCTGAAGGCGCGGTCAAGCTGCGCGCCGTGCGCCAGCAGCTGTATGTGCGCAAGCCGCAGTTCTGCTCGGTCACCTACGGCGCGGGCGGCTCCACGCACCACGGCACCTTCGGCGCGGTGACGGAAATTCTGTCGGAGGGCGTGGACGCGGCCAGCCACTTCTCGTGCATCGGCGCCACCCGCGCCACGGTGCGCGAGCAGCTGGCGGAGCTCAAGGCCATCGGCGTGAAGCGCCTGGTGGCGTTGCGCGGCGACCTGCCCAGCGGCTACGGCATTGGCGGCGAGTTTCAGTATGCGAGCGACCTGGTCGCCTTCATCCGCGAAGAGACCGGGCATTACTTTCACATCGAGGTGGCCTGCTACCCCGAGATCCATCCGCAGGCCCGCTCGCCCGAAGCCGACCTGCAGGCCTTTGCCGCCAAGGTGAAGGCCGGCGCCGATTCGGCGATCACGCAGTACTTCTTCACCCCCGAGGCGTACTTTCGCTTCGTGGACGATGCGCGCAAGCTCGGCATCGACACGCCGATCGTGCCAGGCATCATGCCCATCACGAGCTCGACGCAGCTGATGCGCTTCTCGGACGCCTGCGGTGCCGAGATTCCGCGCTGGGTGCGCCTGCGGCTGCAGGGCTTCGGTGACGACACGGCGTCGATCAAGGCCTTTGGCCTGGACGTGGTGACGGAGCTGTGCGCGCGGCTGCGCGACGGCGGTGCCCCGGCGCTGCACTTCTACACGATGAACCAGTCGGCGGCCACGCTGGCTGTGCTGGAGCGCCTGGATTGAGAGGGCGCACGGCCGCCGCGGCGCATTCGTTGCGCGGGGCGTTGCGCCTCGTCGTCATTGCCGCGGGCTGCGCGCTCGCAGGCTGTGCCATGCCACCGGCCACGGATGTCGAAGGCGGCAAGCTGCAACCGCTGCCGAGCGCCATTGCGGTGCCGCCCGGCGCAGCGCCCCGCTCGAACGTGCCGTCGGTGCGCTATGACCTGGCCGTGTCGGGCGCGGCCGAACTCACGCCGGACGACGGCGTGCCCGGCGACGACGGGCCGCGCGACATCTTCGAGCGCGGCGGCGCGTCGTGGTACGGCATTCAGTTTCATCAGCGCAAGACCGCCAGCGGCGAGCGCTTCGACATGACCGCCATGACGGCGGCCCACAAGACACTGCCCTTCAACACCCGCGTGTGCGTGCGCAGCCTGGTCAACGGCAGCGAGGTGCTGGTGCGCGTGAACGACCGCGGCCCCTATGCGCTGGGCCGGGTCATCGACCTGAGCCGCGCCGCGGCCGACCGCATCGGCCTGATCGGCCTGGGCATCAAGCAGGTGGCGCTGACCGTGGTCGACCACGACGGCATGCGTTGCGGCGGCTTGCCGGTGGAGGCGAGCGACGCACAGGCGCCGCAGGCTGCCGCAGAGCCGGCCCAGCGCGCCAGGGTGCAGGTGCCCGCGCGGCGCAAGGTGATCGTGCCGCAGCGCCGCCGCAACTAGAGGCGGCGCTAGGCGGCGCTGTTCCCGGGCCGGGCTAGCCGCCCGACTCGAGCGAAAAGGTGGCGTTGCGGTCCTGCCCCAGGCGCTCCGCCAGCTGCGGCAGTGCCGCGGCCAGCAGCGGCTTGAGCGTGTAGGGCGGATTGATCAGGAACATGCCGCTGGCCGGCAGACCCGGGCGCTGTGTTTCGCCCGATGCGGCGTCCTTCGTGATCTTGCTCGACTTGACCGTCAGCGTGGCGTGCAGCCACGACTTGCCGGACTTGGTCGCCATCGTCTTGAGGCGGCGCGGCAGGTCGTGCGCCTCGGGGCGCGGAATGATCGGGTACCACACCGCATAAGTGCCCGTGGCAAAGCGCTTGAGCGCCTCGGCCGCAAAGTCGAGCACGCGGCCGTAGTCGGTCTTCATCTCGTAGCTCGGGTCCATCAGCACCAGCGCGCGGCGCGAAGGCGGCGGCAGGAACTTGGTGGCGCTGCCGAAACCGTCTTCATTCAGCACGGAAATTTGCCGCCCGGCCTCGAGCTGGGCGATGTTGGCGCTCAGCGTGCGGCCGTCGGTGGGGTGCAGCTCGAACAGCTTGAGCTTGTCGTGGTCGCGCAGCAGGTGCTGCACGATGAACGGCGAGCCGGGGTAGACGCGGGCGCCGCCGTTGGGGTTGAAGTCGTGAATCACTTCCAGGTAGCGCGCGATGGCATCGGCGAGCGGCGCCTCGGCTTCGGGGGCGGCTTTTTTGCTGGCGGACTTTGCAGCGGGGGCGGGCGCGGCAGAGGTGGTGGGGGCGGTGGGGGCGGCGGGCGCCTTCTTGCTTGCGAGAAGGCGAAGGATGCCTTCGGCCGCTTCGCCGCTGGTGCCCGCGTAGTCGCCGTCAAGGCGGTACAGGCCGGCGCCGGCGTGGGTGTCGACGACGGTCAGGGCGGCGTCTTTTTCAAGCATGTGCTCGAGGGTGGCAATCAGCACCGTGTGCTTGAGCACGTCGGCGTGGTTGCCGGCATGGAAGGCGTGGCGGTAACTGAACATGAGGAATGGACCTGAAGAGTGGGATGGAGGGCGCTAGACTCACGCGCCGAAACATCAATTTACAAAAAAAGAGGGTGCAGATGCGAGGAGCTGGATGGCGATTTTGGGGCCTGTGCGTCGGCGCGGGCGTTTTGTCTATTTTGACGGGCTGCGCGTCTGTGACGCACGGCACCACGCAAACCGTGAAGATCGAGACCCTCACGGCCACCGGCGAGGTGGTCAACGGCGCCAAGTGCCTGGTGACCAACGATCGTAACGACACCGCGATGCGCTCGGGCGACAGTGTCTCGGTTCGTCGCTCCGGCACCAACCTTGTCATCGAATGCAGCCAGCCGGGGCAGGCGCCCGCCACCGGACAGGCCGTTTCGCGGGCCAACGTGGGCATGGTCGGGAACATCCTGATCGGCGGCGTGATTGGCGCGGCCATCGACTCCGGCACCGGCGCGGGCTTCAACTACCCGAGCTGGATGCGACTGGTCTTTGGCGAGGTGCGCAATTTCGACCGCAGCTCCCAGACCGGTGACGAGGCAATGGACGGTATGCGGCTCGGCGCGACGGAGGTGGCCGCCGGCATGCCGCCGGCACCCAAGGTTGTGGCAGCCACGCCGCCGCAGCAGCCCCGTGCGGCCCCCGTGCCTGAAGCTGTGGTCAAGGCGGAGCCCGTGCCCCCGCCTGTGCTTGTTGCCCCGACCGTGCCCGTGCCCGTGCCCGCGCCACAACCCCGGTCGGACGCGCGCGTGTCGATGGACGACCTGCGGGGTTTGCTGCCGGCCAAGCCGTGAGGAAGCGCATGAAGGCGACGTGGTTGCGCGCAATGCCGCTGTTCCTTGCAGCGGCATCGGCCGCAGGCGCGGCCATGGCGCTGGAGCCGGACGTGCTGTTCAGCAAGGTCTCCGCCAGTGTCTGGGCGGTTCGCACCTTCGACGCCCAGGAGCGCCCGTTGCGCGCCGGCAGCGCGGTGGTGATCGCCCCCGGCCGCCTGGTGACCAACTGCCACGTGCTCGCCGAGGCGGCCAGCTTCGTCGTGAAGCAGGACAACGTCACCTACGGCGCGACGCCGGAGTTTCCGGACCCGGCGCGCGACCTGTGCCAGATCAAGGTGGCCAACTTTGCCGCGCCGCCGGTGGCGCTGGCGCCCGCGGGCAGCGCGCGCGTGGGGCAGCGGGTGTATGCCATCGGCAATCCGCGCGGCCTGGAAAACACGCTCAGCGAAGGCATTCTGTCGGGCCTGCGCGGCGGCGAGACGGAGGCGCGGCTGCTGCAGACCACCGCGGCCATCTCGGCCGGCTCGAGCGGGGGCGGCCTTTTCGACGCCGAAGGGCGCCTGCTTGGCATCACGAGCTTTGCCGCGCGCGACGGCGGCAGCCTGAATTTCGCGATGCCGGTCGAATTTCTGCACGAACTGCCGGCGCGGGCGAAGGCCGCCCTGGCAGCTCGGGCCAGCGAGCCCGCGAGTACCGCCGGCACCGCCGGCACTGCGGGCACGCCTGCGAGCACTTCCACCACCGCGGGCAGGTCCGAAGGGGCAGGCGGCGTGGCCTTGACCGAGCCCCTGCGGCGCGGTGATGCGCTCGAATACGCGCGCACCGACAAGCTGACCGGTTCGCGCTCGACGGTGATCTACCGGGTGGACCGGGTCACCGGCGACGAAATCGTTTTCAACGGCGGCGGCAAGGTCGAGCGCACCGACGGGCAGGTGGTGTCGGTCACCTCTCCGGCCGGCGGCGTGTTCGACCAGTCCTCGCCGCCCGGCGGCTGGGCGCGTCAGAACCTCGTGCCTGGCATGCGCTGGCAGGTCGACTACACGCCTGCGACCGGCGAGCGGCAGCGGCATGACCTGGCGGCCACGGTGGGTCGGCCGGAGCCGATGCGCGTGGACGGGACCGAACTGCAGGTGCTTCGCATCGGTTACGAGGGGTGGATCTACGCCTCCAGCGCGAGCGCCCCGCTGGCCAGCGCCACGTCACGCTTTCAGGGCGCCGCCTGGTACAGCCCCGAGTTGCGCCGCATCGTGCGCTTCGAAGGCGCGTTCCAGCGCGGCATTTCCTCGAGCAACGAGAGCCTGGAGCTGGTCCGCATTCAGCGCTGATTTCCGCGGAAATTGGTCAATTGGCCGATTCTTCATATAATCGAGGGCTTCGCAGCGTTTTGTAGCCCCGCGGCGAAGACTTTCACCCACCTAAGAGATTCCCACCAGAGGAACGCCGACCGTGGAAAAGGGCTCGCCAAACCCTCTTCAAAGAGAAAAACTCATGACCAAAACGTTCAGCGCCAAGCCCGCTGACGTGACGCACGAGTGGTTTGTGATTGACGCGACCGACAAGGTCCTCGGACGAGTAGCCAGCGAAGTTGCTCTCCGTTTGCGCGGCAAACACAAGGCCATTTACACGCCTCACGTCGATACCGGTGACTTCATCGTCATCATCAATGCCGCGCAACTGCGCGTCACCGGCGCCAAGTCCATCGACAAGGTGTACTACCGTCACTCGGGCTACCCGGGCGGCATCAGTGCTACCAACTTCCGCGACATGCAATCCAAGTTCCCGGGCCGTGCCCTGGAAAAGGCCGTCAAGGGCATGCTGCCCAAGGGCCCCCTTGGCTACGCGATGATCAAGAAACTCAAGGTGTACGGTGGTGCCGAGCACCCGCATACCGCCCAACAGCCTAAAGTGCTGGAACTGTAAGGAGCCTTGAGAATGATTGGTGAATGGAACAATGGCACCGGCCGTCGCAAATCCAGCGTCGCCCGTGTGTTTCTGAAAAAAGGCACCGGCAAGATCACGGTCAACGGCAAGGACATTCAAGAGTTCTTCGGCCGTGAAACCTCGATCATGATCGCCAAGCAGCCTCTCGCGCTGACCAACAACCTCGAAGCTTTCGACGTGATGGTCAACGTGAACGGCGGCGGCGAATCGGGTCAAGCCGGCGCCACGCGCCACGGCATCACCCGTGCACTGATCGACTACGACGCAACGCTCAAGCCCGTGCTGAGCCAAGCCGGCTTCGTGACGCGCGATGCGCGTGAAGTCGAACGTAAGAAGGTCGGTCTGCACTCCGCCCGTCGCCGCAAGCAGTTCAGCAAGCGCTGATCTGTTCACTGCGAACACAAAGCCGCCTTCGGGCGGCTTTTTCGTTGCAAGGGCCGCCTTCGAGCTGCGTTTTCGTTGCAGAGGCCGCCTCCGACCCCACTTGCATTGGGGTGCACGCCACACCCCACCTGCCGACATTGCGGCATTGCAGTAGCATTGGTTCCATTGGCCGCTTGTTCGGCCCCAAGGAGTGATTACCCCATGAGCGCCGTAGCCGAAAACATCCAGACCCAAATGCCAGAACCCATTGTCTTCACCGACAGTGCGGCAGCCAAGGTGGCCGACCTGATCGCCGAAGAAGGCAATCCCGACCTGAAGCTGCGCGTTTTCGTGCAGGGTGGCGGTTGCTCCGGCTTCCAGTACGGCTTCACGTTCGATGAAATCACGAACGAAGACGACACCACCATGACCAAGAACGGCGTCTCGCTGCTGATCGACGCCATGAGCTACCAGTACCTGGTGGGCGCAGAGATCGACTACAAGGAAGACCTGCAGGGCGCCCAGTTCGTCATCAAGAACCCGAACGCCACCAGCACCTGCGGCTGCGGATCGAGCTTCTCGGCCTGATGCGCGGATGCTGCTGACCCAGCCTCCCCAGAAAGCCGCCTCCGGGCGGCTTTTTCGTTCCCGCTTCTTTTTGCTCGCTTGCCCATGACCTCCGAGGCTGAAACCCCCGCCCTGCCTGTCGACCCCGTGCGCAAGAGCCTGCTGTGGCTCGTGGCCGTCGGCTTCTTCATGCAGACGCTCGACGCCACCATCATCAACACGGCGCTGCCGGCAATGGCCGCGAGCCTGGGCGAAAGCCCGTTGCGCATGCAGTCGGTGGTGGTGGCCTATGCGCTCACCATGGCGATGCTGATCCCGGCCTCGGGCTGGATCGCCGACCGCTTCGGCACGCGGCGCATCTTCTTTTGCGCCATCGTGCTGTTCGCCGCCGGCTCGGTGCTGTGCGCGCTGTCGCACGGCCTGGGGCAATTGGTGGCCGCGCGGGTGGTGCAGGGCCTGGGCGGCGCGCTGCTGCTGCCCGTGGGGCGCCTGGCGCTGCTGCGCACGGTGCCGCGCGGGGAGTTCCTGCAGGCCATGAGCTTCGTGGCCATCCCCGGCCTGATCGGCCCGCTGCTGGGGCCCACGCTGGGCGGCTGGCTGGTGCAATACGCCTCGTGGCACTGGATCTTTCTGATCAACGTGCCGGTCGGCCTGCTGGGCTGCATTGCCACGCTCAAGTACATGCCCGACCTGCGCGGCGCCGTCCTCAAGCGCTTCGACAGCGTGGGCTACGCCATGCTGGCGTTCGGGATGGTGGCCATTTCGCTGTCGCTCGACGGCGTGGGCCTGCGCCAGGGCGGGGTGATGGTGATGTTGATCTTCGGCTTTGCCAGCATCGTGGCCTATTGGCTGCGCGCCTCGCGCACGCCCGAGCCGCTGTTCGCGCCGTCGCTCTTTCGCGTGCAGACGCTGAGCATCGGCCTCATCGGTAACCTGTTCTCGCGCCTGGGCAGCAGCTGCATGCCGTTTCTGGTGCCGCTGCTGCTGCAGGTGTCGATGGGCTATTCACCGGTGCGTGCCGGGTTGATGATGCTGCCGATCGCGCTGGCCGGCATGGCCATGAAGCGCTTTGCCACGCCGCTGATCACGCGCCACGGCTACCGCCGGGTGCTGGTGGTCAACACCGTGCTCGTGGGCTGCACCATGGCCAGCTTCGGCCTCACGGCGCCGGGCCAGCCGATGGCGCTGCACGTGCTGCAGCTGCTGGCCTTCGGCGCGGTCAACTCGCTGCAGTTCACGGCCATGAATACCATCACGCTGAAGGACCTGGACGGCAGCATGGCCAGCAGCGGCAACAGCCTGCTGTCGATGGTGCAGATGCTGGCCATGAGCCTGGGTGTGGCCGCCGCGGGTGCCGCGCTGGCGGGCTACAACGGCATCTTCGGCACCGACTCTCCCGCGCACACGCTGGATGCGTTCCAGGCGACGTTCGCCAGCATGGGGCTGATCACGGTGGCCTCGGCGCTGATCTTCTGGCACTTGCCATCGGAAGTGCGCGCGGCGCACCCCGCGCAGCCGGAAGTCTCCGGCCAGGGCTGAGCCCGGCCCGGCTCAGGCGGGGTAGATCGCGCCCAGCACCCTGGCGCCACGCGCGCCGGTCACGCTGGCCAGGTTGCCCGGCTCGCGCCGCACCGTGGCGCGGGCCAGCCAGGCGAAGGCCGCGGCCTCGACCTGCTGCGGCGGCAGGCCATGGTCGGTCGACGCCACCACGTCCACGCCGGGCAGCAGTGCGCGCAGGCGGCCGAGCAGGTGGTCGTTGAGTGCACCGCCGCCACAGACGATCAGCAGCTTGCTGTCTTTTCCGTAACGGGACACGTCCGCCGCACAAGCGCGGGCGGTCAATTCGGTCAGCGTGGCCTGCACATCGGCCGGGTCCATCGCCGTGGTGCCGAGCTGCGCGGCCAGCCAGGTCGGATTGAACAGGTCGCGCCCGGTGCTCTTGGGCGGTGCCTTGGTGAAGTAGGCGTCGGCCAGCAGCAGCGACAGCAGCTCGGCCAGCACGCGCCCGCTTGCGGCCAATTGGCCGCCGCGGTCGAAAGGCTGGCCCTGGTAGGTCTGGCACCAGTGGTCCATCAGCGCGTTGCCGGGGCCGCAGTCGAAGCCGAGCACGATGGCGCCATCGGGCGCATCGGTGGCCGGCAGCAGGCTCAGGTTCGAAATGCCGCCGATGTTCAACACGGCGACGCTCTTGCCGGGCCGTGCGAACAGGGCGCGGTGAAAGGCCGGCACCAGCGGCGCGCCCTGGCCGCCGGCCGCAAGGTCGCGGCTGCGGAAGTCGCCGACCACGTCGATGCCGGTCAGCTCGGCCAGCAGGGACGGGTTGTGGAGCTGCAGCGTGTAGCCGACCTCGTCGAACTCGAGCGGCCGGTGGCGCACCGTCTGGCCGTGCGCGCCGATGGCGGTGACGGCGCTGGCGTCGGTGCCGCTGTCGGTCAGCAACTGCGCAACGACGCCGGCGTAGGCACGGGCCAGCCCGTTGCCGGCCAGTGCGGCGCGGTGCAGTTCGTTGTCGCCCGGGGTGTTCAAGGCCAGCAGTTCCGCGCGCAAGGACACGGGAAACCCGGCCGTGGCGTAAGCCTTCACCGCGATGCGGCCATCGGAAAAGTCGGCGAGCACGCCGTCCACGCCGTCGAGCGAGGTGCCCGACATCAGGCCGATGAACAGCTGGGGGAGGTCGGCAGCCATCCCTGGATCAGGTCGAGAGGCGACGGCTGCGCTAAACGCTCAGTCGGCGCTGGCCTGGATGACCGAGAACGCGGCGGCCAGCTCGGTGCGGGCGCCCACGGCGATGCGTTCGAACGCCGGGCGCAGGGCCGCGGTGATGGGTGCGCCGCCTTCTTGCGCGATGGAAGCCGGGTCTTGGTAGACGCCGCCCACGCGGAACTCGAAGTGCAGGTGCGGGCCGGTGGCCCACCCGGTGGAGCCCACCGCGCCGATGGCCTGGCCCTGGCTCACGCTCTGGCCGGCCTTGACGTCGACGCGGCTCAGGTGCGCGTACGCCGTCTGCTGGTTGTTGCGGTGGTTGATGATGATGATGTTGCCGTAGCCGTTCTGCGTGCCGGCAAAGTCGACCGTGCCGTCGCCGACCGAGCGCACCGACGTGCCCGTGGGCGCCGCGTAGTCGATGCCGTTGTGCTGGCGCCAGCTGTTCAAGATCGGGTGCATGCGCATCGCGAAGCCGCTGGACACGCGCGAGAACTCGACCGGCGTGGCCAGGTAGGCCTTGCGCAGGCTGTCGCCGTTCGGGCGGTAGTAGCTGCCCTTTTGGTTCGCGCCCGGGGGCTGGAACCACACGGCCTGGTGGATCTTGCCGTTGTTCTCGAACTCGGCCGACAGCACGCGGCCGCTGCGCAGCGCCTGCCCGTCGGCTTCCAGGGTTTCGTAGACCACGGCAAAGCGGTCGCCTTTGCGCAGGGCGCGCACGTCGACGTCGCCCGCGAAGATGTCCGCCAGCTGGCTGGCCACCGCGTCGGGAATGCGCGAGTCGTCGGTGGCGGCGAACAGCGAAGTGCGAATGGTGCCGCTGGCCAGGCGCGTGCCCGGCGTGAGCGCGTCGCGCTCGGTCACGCCGGCAAAGCCGGTGGGCGTGCGCTCGATGACGAAGCGCTTGAAGCCGCCGTCGCCGTCGGGAATCCAGCGGGCGCTGAGCTTGTTGAGCTGGTTTTCCTGGGTGGCCTCGACGGTCACGGTGCGCCCGGCGCGCGAGAACAGGGCGTTGCGGGCTTCCGCGCTGCCGCGCACGAAGGCGGTGGCGGCGGGGTCGGCGATGCCCAGGCGCTTCAGCAGGGCTTCGGCCGTGTCGCTGGAGCGGGTGACGTCGGTGCGAAACAGCGTGAAGCTGAAGTTTTCCAGCGCGGCGCCCTGGTCGGCAAACGACACGGGCGTGGTGGCTTCGAGGATCTGGTGGACCGGGAGGTCGGACGCGTCCGGACCGAGCGATGCCACCGCGAGGGTTCCGGCGCTCAGCAGGGCCGCCGCGATGAGCGCGGTGATCTGCTTGGGGTACGTGCGGAATGTATAGGCCACGCGAGAAGCAAGGAGCTCCTCGGCGGCAAGAATGCCGTTGATCAAACTTTGAATTCCAGCTCAGGTTCTGCAAAACCGTGCTGCAAGGCCCGGTACGTTCGGGGCGGCAGGAGACGGTGCGGAAGAGCGCCGCTTAGAATTCGGCGCTTGAAAAGTCGGGCTGAGTATAGCTTCGGCACCCAAAATCTCAGCCAAAAAAGCCCATGAACGCCGAATCTGTTACATCCACGGCCCTCTCGAATAGTGTAGGACGTGCGCTCGAAATATCCCTCCGAGGCGCTGACGAGCTGCTGCCGAAGGACGAGTGGGTGCGCAAGCTGCAGCGCTCCGAAGCCACCGGGACACCGCTGCGCATCAAGCTGGGCCTGGACCCGACGGCGCCAGACATTCACATCGGTCACACCGTGGTGCTGAACAAGATGCGCCAGCTGCAGGACCTGGGGCACCGGGTGATCTTTTTGATCGGCGACTTCACCAGCACCATTGGCGACCCCTCCGGGCGTAATAACACCCGCCCGCCGCTCACCCGCGAGCAGATCGAGGCCAATGCCCAGACTTACTACAAGCAGGCCAGCCTGGTGTTGGACCCCGAGAAGACCGAGATTCGCTATAACTCCGAGTGGAGCGACCCTCTGGGCGCCCGCGGCATGATCCAGCTGGCCGCCAAGTACACGGTGGCCCGCATGATGGAACGCGACGACTTCACCAAGCGCTTCAAGGCCGGCCAGTCGATTTCGGTGCACGAATTCCTGTACCCGCTGATGCAGGGCTACGACTCGGTGGCGCTCAAGAGCGACCTGGAACTGGGCGGCACCGACCAGAAGTTCAACCTGCTCGTCGGGCGCCATCTGCAGCAGGAGTACGGCCAGGAGCCGCAGTGCATCCTCACCATGCCGCTGCTGGAGGGGCTCGACGGCGTCGAGAAGATGTCCAAAAGCAAGAACAACTACATCGGCATCAGCGAAGAGGCCAACACCATGTTCGCCAAGGTGCTGTCGATCTCCGACGACCTGATGTGGCGCTGGTACACGCTGCTGAGCTTCCAGTCGCTCGAGCAGATCGCCGCGCTGAAGGCCGAGATTGCCGGTGGCCGCAACCCGAAGGACGCCAAGGTGGCGCTGGCCAAGGAAATCACCACCCGCTTCCACAGCGCGGCGGCGGCCGACGTGGCCGAGCAAGACTTCATCAACCGCAGCAAGGGCGGCGTGCCGGACGAAATTCCAGAGGTGTCGCTGTCCGGCGCGCCGCTGGGCATTGCCCAGCTGCTGAAGCAGGCCAACCTGGCCGCGTCGGCGGGCGACGGCAACCGGCTGATCGAAGGCGGCGGCGTGCGGGTGGATTCGAGCGTCATCAGCGACAAGGCGCTGAAGCTGCCCGCCGGAACCTACGTGGTGCAGGTCGGCAAGCGCAAGTTCGCTCGCGTGACGCTGAGCTGAACCTGCCGGCCGTGAAGGCCGAGAGGGCCGTGAAGGCCGGTCAGCGCACCTCGATGGTCACGCGCCGGTTGCGCGGCTCGTCCACCTCGTCGGCGGTCGGCACGGCCAGTTCGCGCTCGCCACGGCCCACGGCCTCGATGCGGCTGGCCGGGAACTGGCGCTCGATGAAGAGCTGGGCCACTTCCTGCGCCCGGCGGCGCGACAGCAGGTCGTTCTGCTCGCCGCTGCCCTTGGTGTCGGTGTGGCCCGTGACCACGATGTCGCTGCCGCTGCGCGCCAGCGCCGCGGCCGTGGCCTCGGCCATGATCTGCTGCGAGGCGGCCGTCAGCGTGGTGCCGCCCAGCTCGAAATACACCGTGTAGCGCTGCGGCAGGGGCGGGCGCATGTCGAACAGCGACTTGTTGTCGGCCTGCACCTTGGCCGCGTCGGCCTGGTCGACCACCGGGGCGCCGCTGGCGCCCAATGCGGCCGTGGCGCGCTGGTAGGGCATGGATAGCAGTTCTTCCCCGTCCTTGGAGCGCACCACCACGGCGGAGGGCTTGCCGTCGGCCTGGGGCAGCAGCACCACCCGCGTGCCGGGCGCGGCACAGGCCGCAAGGAGCAGGGCCACCAGAGCGGTCGCAACCAGGCCGGTGCGGCGAAACGTCATCTTCATGGCTGCCGGTCCGCCTGCACGATGAAGTCGGTGCCGCGAATGCCGATGGTGGCCGTCTGCGTCTCGACCCGCACCGCGTCGGGGTTGGTCTTGCCGATCAGGCCGGTGATCATGCGCATCGAGCCGCGCAGCAGCGACACCAGCATGCCGCCTTCGTGCGTGGTGCCGTCGAAGTGGAACTCTTTCAGGTCCAGTTGCGACGAGGGGCCGACGATAAGCGTGGTGTCGTCGCGCAGCACCACGGCGGCGGATGAGTCGGGGCCGGTCACGATGCGGTCGACCGCGCCAATGGCGTCGCCCGGAGTGGCGGCGCGCGTGGCGCCGGAACCATTGAGCAGTTGCACGTTGCCGCGCACGGACTTCACGAAACCTGCCTGCAGGTCGGCCTTGGCGGCCACGGCAGGTGCTGCTGAAACAGGGGGAGCGGGCGGCGTCGACGGCGGTGTCTGTGCCTGGGCCAGTCCGGCCGAGCCCACAATGGCAAGGCCACACAAGGCGATCACGAATTTGTTCATCATCTGGAGCTGGGTCTGGTTTTCTGCGAAGGATTGTTTCGCAATGGTCAGAAATGTTAATGCGAAGGCGTTACACATGGTCACGGCGCCGATAATTCAAATGATTCATGCGGTCTATTACCGCTTTTGATGTGGCCATTTGCCTAATTTTCCACGGATTTGCATGACGTTTACCCCCAAGGCGCTGCTCCGCGTTTCCGTGGCGGTCGCGCTGCTGACCATTCTGCTCAAGGGTTACGCAGGCTACCTCACCAATTCCATGGGCCTCATTTCGGACGCCATGGAGTCCTTCGTGAACCTGGCCAGCGCCATGTTCGCACTGGCCATGGTGACCATTGCGGAGCGGCCCGCCGACGACGAGCATCCCTACGGCCACCACAAGGCCGAGTATTTCTCCTCCGGCTTCGAAGGCATCCTGATCGTGGGCGCCGCCATCGCAATTCTCTGGGTCTCGGTGCAGCGGCTGATGGCGCCGCAACCGCTGGAGCAACTGGGCTGGGGCCTGGCGCTGTCGGTGGTCAGCTCGGGCTTCAACGCGGCGCTGGCCGTCGTGCTGTTCCGCGCGGCCCGCGAGCACCGCTCCATCGCGCTGGAGGCCGACGGCCGCCACCTCATGACCGACGTCTGGACCTCGGCCGCGGTGGTGATCGGCATCGTGGGCGTGCAGCTCAGCGGCTGGCTCTGGCTCGACCCGCTGCTGGCCATTGGCGTGGCGCTGAACATCGTGCGCGAGGGCGTCAAGCTGGTGTGGCGCTCCTCGCAGGGCCTGATGGACGAAGCCCTCGACCCCGAGACCCTGGCCACCGTGCGGGCGACCCTCAACGACTTTGCCGCCCGCATGCCCGAAGGCGCGCGGCTGCGCTTCGACGACATGGTGACCCGCAGCGCCGGCCAGCGCCGCTTTGCCGACCTGCACATGCACGTGCCCGGCGAGTGGACCCTGCAGCACGCCGCCGACATGCGCGACCAGCTCGAACAGGCCCTGATGAACGCCGTGCCCGGCCTGCGCGTCACCATTCAGCTTTTGCCCCTGACCATGGAAGCGCGCGCCAACCAAAGCGGCGAGCCCCACCCCCTATGAAAGCCGTTCTTCAGCGCGTTGCCCATGCACGTGTCGACATTGCCGGGCGCACCGTGGGCGCCATCGACGCCGGCCTGCTCGTGCTGTTGTGCGCCGAGCGTGGCGACGTCGATGCGCTGGCCGACCGCATGCTCGCCAAGATCCTGAAGCTGCGCATCTTCTCGGACGACGCCGGCAAGATGAACCGCAGCGTGCAGGACATCGGCGGTGGCCTGCTGGTGGTGAGCCAGTTCACTCTGGCGGCCGACGTGAGCGGCGGCAACCGCCCCAGCTTCACCCAGGCCGCGCCGCCCGACGAGGGCCGCCGCCTCTATGACTACTTCGTGGCCCAGGCGCGCGCCGCGCACCCGGTGGTGGCCACCGGCGAGTTCGGCGCCGACATGCAGGTGCACCTGCTGAACGACGGCCCTGTCACCATTCCGCTGCAGATGACGGCGTAGCCAGCGCAGCGCAGCAGCCGGGCAGATCAATAGGGGCTGCGGATGCCCATTTCCGCCAGGATCTCGACTTCATACGCTTCCATTTCGTCGGCGTCGGCTTCGCTGGTTTCGTGGTCCCAGCCCTGAGCGTGCAGAGTGCCGTGCACCAGCAGATGGGCGTAGTGGTTGGCCAGGGTCTTGCGGTTTTCCTTCGCTTCGCGCGCCACCACGGGCGCGCACAGCACCAGGTCGGCCATCACGAGCGGGCTTTGCGCATAGTCGAAGGTGAGCACGTTGGTGGCGTAGTCCTTGCCACGAAACTCGCGGTTCAGGCGTTGGCCTTCTTCGGCGTCGACGATGCGCACGGTAATTTCACCGTCGATGTCCAGCGCATGCCGAATCCAGCGCGTGACGCTGTGGCGGGGCAGGGCGGCGCGGTGGCGTTCCACGCCCTTGAAGCGGCCGAACTGCAGGGAGAGGGAAAGTGCAGGCATGGCCATGTCATTGGCTCCGTCGTGTGTTGTCTGGTTTTGAGGTTGGGTCGTTCGGGTCGTTCAGGGCGTGTGCACAGGCCGCCGGGTACTCCCCTCCGCGAATGTCCCCCGGGCTTCGCCCTCCTCCTTTATTTCGCTGCGGGGAGCACCCGACGCCCTGTGCACCTGGGCACGCTCTGGGTGATCGCACGATCAACGACCGCTCCGCATGACGCACACGCCGATGGGGTGCCTTGCGCAGCGAAATAAAGGAGGAGGGGCGAAGCCCCGGGGGACATTCGCGGAGCAAGGTACCCCGTCGGCGTGGGCGCGCCCTGAACGAAACCCGAATTGCACCCTAGTGCCCCGTAGCCCGCTTGCGCTGCCCGTCATACGCATCGACGATCTTCGCCACCAGCGGGTGACGCACCACGTCCGCGCTGGTGAAGTGCGTCATGGCAATGCCGCTCACCCGCTTGAGCACCCGCTCCGCGTCGATCAGCCCGCTGAGCTGCTGCTTGGGCAGGTCGATCTGGCTCACGTCGCCCGTCACCACCGCGCGCGCACCGAAGCCGATGCGCGTGAGGAACATCTTCATCTGCTCCGGCGTCGTGTTCTGTGCTTCGTCCAGGATCACGAATGCGTTGTTCAACGTGCGCCCGCGCATGAACGCCAGCGGCGCAATCTCCAGCGCGTTGCGCTCGAACGCCTTCTGCACCTTCTCGTAACCCATCAGGTCGTACAGCGCGTCATACAGCGGGCGCAGGTACGGGTCGACCTTTTGCGTCAGGTCGCCCGGCAAAAAGCCCAGCCGCTCGCCCGCTTCCACCGCCGGGCGCGTCAGCACGATGCGCTGCACCGCCGCGCGCTCCAGCGCATCGACCGCACAGGCCACCGCGAGGTAGGTCTTGCCCGTGCCCGCCGGGCCGATGCCGAACGTGATGTCGTGCTTGGCAATGTTGTCCAGGTACGCCGCCTGCGTGGGCGTGCGCGCGCGCAGGTCGGGGCGGCGGGTGACCAGCATGGCCGCGTCGTCGTCGCCCTCGGTCATCGAGCCGTCGCCGGCCAGCGTGAGCTGCACCACGGCCGGGTCGATGGCCCGCTGCGCGATCTCGTAGAGCGCCTGCAGCACGTCCATGGCGCGTTGCGCGGTGGCCTTGGGGCCGTCCACCTTGAACTGCTCGTGGCGGTGGGCGATCTTCACGCCCAGGGCTTCCTCGATGCGGCGCAGGTGCGCGTCCACGGGGCCGCACAGGTGGCCCAGGCGCGAGTTGTTCAGGGGGGTAAAGGTGTGTCGCAGAATCACGCCGGACATTTCAAGGAAAAGGGCACCCATGATAGGCAAACTGACCGGCACGCTGGCCGAGCGCAATCCACCCCAGGTGGTTGTGGACTGCAACGGGGTCGGCTACGAGGTCGACGTGCCCATGAGCACGTTCTACAACCTCCCGGCCACCGGCGAGCGCGTGTCGCTGCTCACGCACTTCGTGGTGCGTGAGGACGCGCAGATTCTCTACGGCTTCGGCACCTCGGAAGAGCGCGGGGCTTTCCGCCAGCTCATCAAGATCACCGGCGTGGGCCCGCGCACCGCGCTGGGCCTGCTGTCGGGCATGAGCGTGGCCGAGCTGTCGCAGGCCATCACCACGCAGGAGCTGGGCCGGCTCGTCAAGATTCCAGGCATCGGCAAGAAGACCGCCGAGCGGCTGCTGCTGGAGCTCAAGGGCAAGCTGGGCGCCGACCTCGGCCTGCCCGCGCATGCCGCCTCCGACGCGCAGGCCGACATCCTGCAGGCGCTGATTGCGCTGGGCTACAGCGACAAGGAGGCCGCGCTGGCGCTGAAGGCGCTGCCCAAGGACGCGAGCGTGAGCGACGGCATCAAGCTGGCGCTGAAGTCTCTGGCCAGATGAGCCTGCGCGGCACGTGGTCGCGCATCGAGGCGCTGCGCCATCCGTCCGCGGGCAGCGACGAATGGCTGGTTCGCGCGGCGCTGGTGGGCTGCGTGCCCATTCTGCTGGCCTACGCCACGGCCGGCCTGGTGTACGGCAACCTGCCGATGTTCACGCCCGGCGGCTTCGTCGACATGCCGGGCGCCTGCGCCTGGCTCACGGCCACCATGGCGTTGGCCATCGCCATCTTCGTCGTCGACTGGCTGGTGCGCGGTGAGCTGACGGTGCCGCCCGCGCCCTCGGTCACCGTGAGCGTCAAGCGCTGGCAGCACGGCATGGCGCGGCAGCCGACGCTGCCGCCCTACATGCTGTCGTCGCCCCGCTCGTCCTGGCTGCGCATCGCTTGCCTGAGCACCGCCGCAGTGGCGTGCGCGTCCGCGCTAGTCGGGCGGGCCACGCTGGCGTTCGGCTGGCAGGCCTTTGCGCGGCCGGGCGGCTTTGCGCCCCAGGCGGAGTGGCCGCTGTATCCGCTGCAATGGGTCTGGCCCTGGCTGCTGCCCCTGGCGCGCAACCGCTTCGTGCTGGGGCTGATCGGCGTGGGCGTGGGCCTGTACGTGCTCGCACTGCTGCTGCAATGGCGCAAGGTGCGGGGCGCGTGGTTTGCGTTGCTGTTCGTGGTGCCGATGCTGCTCACGCTCAACTTTCTGGGCTCGGCGGGCTTCGACTTTGCCGCCGCGCGGCAGCTGGGCGGTTTCGACGAACCCGAACTGGTGGCGGCGCTGGCGCAGAACCCCGGCCGCTACAACGCCTTCACCTTTCTGAGCCTCTGGGGCGCGATCGGTTTCGGCACGGTGGGGCTGATCGTCGGCTTCGTGCTCGGGCGGTCGAAGGAGATGGACGAGAACGGCTGAGCCCCGCGCTCAGGGGTAGATCTTTTCGCCCTTGGCCAGCATGTCGACGAACTTCTCGATGCGCCGCTCCCGGGTCTCCGGCTTCTTCGCGCCCTGCGTGCGGAACAGCACCGCATAGCGGTTCTGCGCGTTCAACGTGGCGAAGAACGCCGCGGCCTGCGGGTTGGCCTCCAGCGCGGCCTGCAGGTCGGGTGGCACGGTGGCCACGCGGGCGCCTTCGTAGGCCGCGTCCCAGCGGCCATCGGCCTTTGCGCGTTCCACCTCGGCCAGACCGGCGGGCTGCATGCGGCCGGCCTCGATGAGCTGGCAGGCCTTGTCCCGGTTGATCTTCGACCACATGCTGCGCACGGTGCGCGGCGTGAAGCGCTGCTGAAAATACTGCGCGTCGTGGCTCTTGCGCTGGCCGTCGATCCAGCCGTGGCACAGCGCCTCTTCCACCGCCGCGGCGTAGCCGACCGATGCGATGCCGCTGTCCTTCTTGGCGATGCGCAGCCAGATGCCCGCGGCGCTGGCATGGTGGTGCAGCAGCCAGCGCGTCCAGGCCGCCGCGTCGGCGCATTCGAGCGGCGCGTCGTGCTGAACGCGCCCGGCGGCCTTGGTCATGGCACCCACCAATAGCGCAGAGCGTGAAAGTAGATGGGCGCCGCGAAGATCACCGAGTCCAGCCGGTCGAGCATGCCGCCGTGGCCTTCGATCATCGAACCCCAGTCCTTCACGCCGCGGTCGCGCTTGATGGCCGACATCACGAGCCCGCCGAAGAAGCCCATCAGGCAGATGGTGAGCGCCATCAGCGCGGCCTGCCACGGGTTGAACGGCGTGGCCCAGTACAGCGCGGCGCCCAGCGCGGTGGCGCTGGCCACGCCGCCAATGAGGCCTTCCCAGGTCTTGGAGGGCGACAGCTCGGGCGCCACCTTGCGCTTGCCGAACAGCTTGCCCCACACGTACTGCAGCACGTCGCTGCCCTGCACCACGATCACCAGGAACGCGATCAGCAGCAAGTTGCGGCCCTCGAAGCCCGGAATCTGCAGCGTGAGCAGCGCGGGCACGTGGCTGATGCAGAACACGCACACCATCAGCCCCCACTGGATCTTGGAGGTGCGCTCCAGAAAGCGCTGCGTGTCGCCGTTCAGGGCCGCCAGAATGGGCAGCAGCAGAAAGGCGTAGACCGGGATGTAGATGGAGTACAGCCCGTACCAGTCGATCCAGATCAAGAAGTACTGCCCCGGCAGCGCGATGAAGAACGCCAGCGCAATGGCCCCGTGGTCGCCGCGCCGCGTGTAGGCCAGGCTGATGAACTCGCGCAGCGCGTAGAACGAGATCAGGTAGAACAGCACGATCACGCCGCCCTTGCCAAAGGCAAAGGCAATGCCGATGACCGCCACCATCACCCACCACGCATTCACGCGCGAGTTGAGGTTGTCGATCACCGAATGCGGCTGGCCGTGCGCCACGCGCCACTTCAGCAGCGCGCCGATGGCCGAGGCCAGCACCAGCACGCCGAAGACGCCGCCGAAGAGCTTCAGGGTGGTCCAGGCGAAGGGGGAGAGTTCGATCATGCGGCGCTCCCGCCGTTCTGGCCGCTGGTTCCGCCGTTGTTGCCGTTGCCGTTGCCGTCGGTGCGGTCGTATTCAGGCCGCATGTCCAGCATGGCCGTGCGCGCGCGCGCCAGGAACGACACCTTGTCTTCCCCCTCCGCCAGCACCAGCGGCGTGCCGAAGCGCACCGTGCAGGCCAGCGGAATCGGCACCAGCACGCCCTTGGGCAGCACGCGCTTGAGGTTCTCTATCCACACCGGCACCAGCCGCACATGCGGGCAGGCACGCGCCAGGTGGAACAGGCCGCTCTTCAGCGGCAGCAGGATGTCTTCGCCCGTGTTGCGGGTGCCCTCGGGAAACATGATGAGCGAGTCGCCGCCTTCCAGCGCCTCCTTCATCTGGTCGACCGGGTTGCCGCCCTGGCCGGAGCCGTCGCGCCGGATCATCAGCGCGTTGAACACGTCGCGGCCGATGAAGTTGCGCAGCTTGGAGGCCTCCCAGTAGTCCTGCCCCGCCACGGGCCGCGTGAGCGCGCGCAGGTCGGGCGGCAGCGTGGCCCACAGCAGCACGAAGTCGCCGTGGCTGGTGTGGTTGGCGAAGTAAAGCGTCTGGTCGGCCTTGGGGCTCGTGCCCGACCAGATGGCACGCACGCCGGTCAGCAGGCTGGCCACGCCGATGATCAGCTTGCCCGCCACGATGGCCAGCCCGCGCCGCAGCACGGTGCTCTCGGGGTTGTCGTTGTTCTTGTTGTCTTCGGCGGTCAAGAGAGATCCTGTGTCATCAAGGCAAGGAGAAACATGGCGCTCTGGCAGGCGACCACGATGGCGTGGCGCTGCATGAGCTGGCGGGTGCCCTGCACGCGGTCGTCGAGCGCGCGCGGTGCTTGTTGTTGTTGCTGTTGCGGCGCTTCGCGCAGCCCGAGGGACGACAGCGCCTTGTCGAGCGCGCCCAGCGAGGCGACGGTGCCGCGCGCGAGGCCGTCGAACAGCGCCTCGTCGAAGCGCAGGCGAAACGCGAAGTAGCGCTCCAGCGCGCCCAGGATCACGACCGCGCCAAAGGCCATGGCGGACGTGTTCGAGAGCGAGCGCAGCGTCAGCGCGAGCACCAGCGCGGCGATGCAGGTGAGCGCAAAGCCCCACAGGGCCAGCAGCGCGGCGGCGCGCAGCAGGCCGGCCAGCGCGGTGCAGGTGGTGCGTTCGTTGTCAGTCATGGCGGGATACCTCCGGCAGCGTCGATGGCTGCTTCAGCGGTTGCAGGCTTCAGCAGTTGCAGCGCCGCGCGCCAGTCGCCGCCCAGCACGGTCTGCGGACGGGCACGGCGCACGACGGCCTCGGCCTGCGCCACACCACCGGCGGTGCCATGGCAGCCCAGCCAGGCGATGGACGCGGCCGCGCTGCGCGAGAAGCCGAGTGCGCAGCAGACCCACACGGTAGCGCCTTCGGCATGGTGCGTAGCGTTTTCCGCACCAGGCGCAGCGCCTTGCGCACTGCGTCGCTGGCCTTCGATGACCTCCGCCGCTCGCCGCAGCCGCACCGTGGGCGGCACGCTCAGGTCGAGCAGCGGCACGCAGCGCGCGTGCGCAATGCCGGCCGGCAGCTGCAGCTCGGCGCACAGGCTCACCACCCGTGGCCTGCCGGCGGCCAGCCATTCGGCGTGCGTCGGCCGGCGGCCCAGCCGCAGGCCGGGCACCACCTCGACAGAGGCCGGCAGCCTGCGCGTCCACAGCCACGCGTTTACGGCCGCGCTCAGCCGGTAGGGCGCAAGCATCCAGCGCGCCGCCCAGCCCATGCGGCCATGGCCGTTCATCTGGAAGCCCCGCGCGCCAAAGCCGGCGTAGTTCAGCGCCACCAGCGCCAGCGACGCGGCCGGCCATGCCAGCCACAGCGCAACGCCCCCGCCGTACAGCGCCGCGGCCAGGCACAGCACCGCGCCCGCTGCATAGAAGCCGGCCAGCTTCCACCGTTGCGCGTCGTGCGTGAGCCGCCAGGCGCGCGGCATCGACACCACGCGCTCCAGCGGCCACAGCCACACGCAGAACAGCCCCAGCAGCGCACCGGTCGGAATGTCGATGAAGTGGTGCTGCCACGTCGTCAGCACCGACGCGCAGATGGCAAAGGCCCACACATGCAGCACCAGCCGCGCCCACAGCGCGCGCAAGAACTGCCGGTACCAGTCCCACAGGATCACCGCCAGCGCAATGTGCAGCGAAGGCGCCTGGTTGAACGGCTGGTCGAAGCCGCGCAGCGCGTTGAACAAGAAGGCCGGCGCCCCCTCCACCGGCGGCTGCCCGAAGCTGAAGTGCAGCGGCCACGCAATGAAGCAGCTGCACGCAACGAGCGTGGCCGTGACCAGCCGCAGCGCATGCCTGTCGAGCGTGTGCTTGCTGCGCGCCAGGAACAGCGACAGCGCGTAGAAGACGTTGATGGTCCAGTACGGAAAAATCGTCCACGGCCAGAACGGCACCTGCCGCTCCCACTCGAAGGCCATCGACGGCACGTGGGCGCGCGTGGTGGCCCACCAGTTGGCGAAGCCGTAGGTCGCATAGAACAGCGGCCCCAGCAACACCAGCCAAAGAGCGGCGCGCTTCCAGGGCCGCCGTGCCAGCCAGGCGGTCATTGGGTGACGCGTACCGCCAGCGACACCGTGAAGATGCCCCACTCGTCGACCCGCTGGTCGATCTTGCGAAAGCCCGCTTCTTCCACCAGCTGGTCCATCTCGTACTGGGTGCGGCGGCGCATCACCCAGGCTTCGCCCTGGCGGTGGCTGGTGAGGGCGCGCGCAATCATCTCCAGCTGCGGATGCCACGGCTGGCCGGTGTAGACCAGGTAGCCCCGGTCTTCCACCGCATCGCCCACGCCCGCGAGCGAGCGGCGCACCATTTCGTTGTCGGGGAACAGCTCGTACAGGCCCGACACCACCGCCAGCGTGGGCCGCGGCGTGACGGTGGCCAGGCTCATGCGGTCGAAGGCGTCGGCCTGCACGAACTGCGCAATGTCTTCCAGGCCCTTCTCGGCAATGAGCGCGCGACCGTCGCGCACGTTGATGTCGCTGTAGTCGCGCAGCAGAATCGAGCTGGCCTTCACCGGGCTGGCCTGCACCGCGTCGAGCACGTAGCGGCCGTGGCCGGCGGCAATGTCCATCACGCGCACCTCGCGGTGCATTTCTGCCAGGCGCTCCATGGCGATGCGCAGCAGCTCTTCGACGTGGATCTTGCGCTGGCGAATACCGCGCCAGCCAATGGAGTTCAGGTAGGTGTTGTCCACCGAGCGGCCCAGGGCCGAGCTGCCCTTGGGCTGGTTGCGGTACACGTAGTCGAGCGTGCTGCCGGAATCAAAGCCCGTGTCGTGCCCCAGCTTGATGCCGTCCGACATCGTGCCGCCCAGCTTCAGGCTGGCCCGCGTGATGGCCCAGTACGCGCCGCGCGGCGACAGCGGCGACAGCGGCTCGGCCAGCGCGCGCGACTCGTCGGCCGTGTCGCCGCTCAGGTGCGCCTCGCGCCGGTCGACCGGCACGGCGGGCTCGTCGAAACGCTGCAGGATGAACGCGCGAATCTGCGCCACGGCCGGCGCCCGGTCTTTCTCGCCCAGCGTGTCGTGAAAGAAGCCCGGCAGCTCGGTCTTGGTTTTCACCGCGCTGCCCAGCCGCTCGAAGAACTGGTGCTGCGGCTTGTGGTGCACCACCCAGTCGGCGCCTGAAATCAGCAACTGCACCGGCAGCGTGATCGCGTTGGCGTCTGCCACCACGCGGTCGGCGGCCTCGTACAGGCCCAACAGAATGTTGACCGCAATGGGGCGCGAGATGAGCGGGTCGCTCTCGTAGCTGGCAATGCGCGCGGGGTCGTGCGTGAGGAACTTCGCTTTCACGTAGCTGTTGACGAAGAACAGGCCGCGCAGCTTGTGCATCAGCCCCAGCCCGGCGCGCGCGAACGGCACGTACAGCTTCACCTTGAAGGCTGGCGAGGCCAGCGTGAGGCCGCGCACCTTGGGCGCGTAGTCGTGCGCCCAGGTGGCGATCAGCACCGCGCCCACGCTCTGCGCCACCACGTGGATGTCGTGCTCGGGCACGCCGTGCGCGGTGCCGATGTGCTGCACGAAGGTCTGCACGTCGCGCACCGAGGTGCCAAAGCTCGGGCTGTAGCCGCGCTGGCCGGGCGAGCGGCCATGGCCGCGGGCGTCCCAGGCGTAGAAGTCGAAGTCGGGCAGGTTCAGCTCGTCGACCAGGTGCGCCATGCGGGCGCCGTGCTCGTGGCCGCGGTGGAACAGCACGACGGCGCCGCGCCGCACGGCGCCCGTGGCGGGCCAGCGGCGGTAGAACAGCGATTCGCCGTCGTGCGTCTGGAAATGAAGTTCTTCGGGAACACGGGGGGTGGCGTTCTGCGCGGCGTTCGGTGCGACGCCTGAGTTGGTGTCTGTCATTGAATCCCTGTGAGTTTTTTATTGGTTGATCTTTTCAGCGGCACGGCGCTCAGCGCGGTGCGGCCTCGGCTTCCGCCAGCGCCCGGCGGATGCGGTTGACCGTGGTCCAGGCCACCAGCACCGCCAGCAGCGGCATCAGCCAGCCGACCCAGCCCGGCAGCGGCCAGCCCAGCGCCACGTACAGGCCGAGCGCGCCGAACACGAAGGCCCGGTCGCTCTTGCCCAGCGGGCCGTCGTAGCGGCGCGAGGCGCCCACCGTGGGGCCCAGCGCGCCGGCAAATTCGCTCAGGCCGGCCAGCACGATCACCGTGCCGACCCAGAAGCCGCTGAACGGCGCCACCAGCGCAAAAGGCAGGTACAGCGCCGCGTCGGAGACCACGTCGGTCAGTTCGTTGAGAAAGGCGCCCAGCTTGCTTTGCTGGTGGTGCTCGCGCGCCAGCATGCCGTCGATGGCGTTGAAGGCCATGCGCAGGAACATCCACAGCGGAATGAATGCGAAGGCGCAAACGGAGGGCGCCGCAAAGAAGAGCCAGAGGCCGAGCGCGACCGACACGGCACAGGCCGCCAGCGTCACCTGGTTGGCGGTGACACCCATCGCATGGAGGCGAACCACCAGCGGGCGCAGCAGCGCCTGGAAACGCGGCTTCAGTTCGTAGATGGACACGTGCTGGCTTCCCCTCGTTTGTTATTTGGCCGTATATATGGTGGCTGGATACACGGTAGCTGGATACACGGCCGAAGCATTCTGCCAGTGTGGCAGGCACTAAACTCGTAGTCGAAGAACCCCTCTCATGACCATCCAGACAGACGATTTCGCCCCCGCTCCTCAACGTGTGGCGTCACGCGTGGTGTCCGCAGCGCCCGCCTCGCCCAACGAAGAGGCGATCGAGCGGGCCTTGCGCCCCAAGCTGCTCGACGAGTACGTCGGCCAGGCCAAGGTGCGCGAGCAGCTGGAGATCTTCATCGGCGCCGCGCGCAAGCGCAAGGAAGCCCTCGACCACGTGCTGTTGTTCGGACCGCCCGGCCTGGGCAAGACCACGCTGTCGCACATCATTGCGGCCGAACTGGGCGTCAACCTGCGCCAGACCTCCGGCCCGGTGCTCGAAAAGCCCAAGGACCTGGCCGCGCTGCTGACCAACCTCGAGCCCAACGACGTGCTGTTCATCGACGAGATCCACCGGCTCAGCCCGGTCGTCGAAGAAATTCTGTACCCCGCGCTGGAGGACTACCAGATCGACATCATGATCGGCGAGGGCCCCGCGGCGCGCAGCATCAAGCTCGACCTGCAGCCCTTCACGCTGGTGGGCGCCACCACCCGTGCCGGCATGCTGACCAACCCGCTGCGCGACCGCTTCGGCATCGTGGCGCGGCTGGAGTTCTACACGCCCGAAGAGCTCGCGCTCATCGTCACCCGCAGCGCGCGGCTGCTCAAGGTGGAAACCGACGAAAGCGGCGGCTTCGAAATTGCCCGCCGCTCGCGCGGCACGCCCCGCATTGCCAACCGCCTGCTGCGCCGCGTGCGCGACTACGCCGAGGTGAAGGGCAACGGCCGCATCACCGAAGACATCGCGCATAAGGCGCTGGCCATGCTCGACGTCGATCCGCAGGGCCTCGACCTGATGGACCGCAAGCTGCTGGAGGCCGTGATCCACCGCTTCGACGGCGGCCCCGTGGGGCTGGACAACGTGGCCGCCAGCATCGGCGAAGAGCGCGACACCATCGAGGACGTGATCGAGCCCTACCTCATCCAGCAGGGCTACCTGCAGCGCACCCCGCGCGGGCGCATCGCCACGCTGGCCGCCTACCGCCATCTGGGCGTGCTGCCGCCTTCGGGCCGCGTCGAAGGCCCCGACCTTTTTTGAGCCTGAATTGCCATGCACACCCATGACCTGAGCGCCTGGAAGCACGACCACCACTTCGGCACCGACACCGCGTCGGCCGAGCGCAGCACGCGCCTGGTGATGTGGATCACCGCCGTGATGATGGTGGTGGAAATTGGTGCCGGCTGGTGGTTCAACTCCATGGCGCTGCTGGCCGACGGCTGGCACATGAGCTCGCACGCGCTGGCCATCGGCCTGAGCGCCTTTGCCTATGCGGCCGCGCGGCGCTATGCACGCGACCCGCGCTTTGCCTTCGGCACCTGGAAGATCGAGGTGCTCGCCGGCTTTGCCAGCGCGCTGGTGCTGCTGGGCATCGCGGCGCTGATGGTGGTGGGCTCGCTGGAGCGGCTGTGGTCGCCCTCGGCCATTCACTACCCCGAAGCCATTTCGGTGGGGGTGCTGGGACTGGTGGTCAACCTGGTGTGCGCGCGGCTGCTGGGCGGGGCGCACCACCATCATGGGCACGACCATGGGCATGAACATCATGGCCACGACCATCATGGGCATGACCATGCGCAGGCCGAACACGGCCACGACCTGAACCTGCGCTCCGCCTACATCCACGTGGTGGCCGACGCCGCCACGTCGGTGCTGGCCATTGCCGCGCTGCTCGGCGGCTGGTTCTACGGCTGGGCCTGGCTCGACCCGGCGATGGGCATCGTCGGCGCGGTGCTGGTGGCGGTGTGGGCCAAGGGGCTGCTGAAGGAAACCGGCAAGGTGCTGCTCGACCGCGAGATGGACCACCCCGTCACCGAAGAAATTCGCGAAGGCGTCGAGACCACGCTGGCCGCGTCGGAAACCCGCGTGGCCGACCTGCACGTGTGGCGCGTGGGCCGCGATGCCTATGCCTGCGCACTGACCGTGGTGACGCATTCGCTCACGCTCACGGCCGACGAGGTGCGTGCGTGCTTCTCGATGCACGAAGAGATTCGGCACTCGACGGTCGAGATCCAGCGCTGCGTGGACTGAGCCGGTCTTGCTCCTCCCCCTTCCGGGGGGAGGCTGGGAGGGGGGCATGCAGAGCGCCCGGTGGATACGCCGCTTGCCCCCACCCC